>NZ_JBAKFM010000002.1:0-4621 GCF_040838495.1 Spiribacter pallidus
CGCGCGGCGGGCAACGACGCCGAGGACGATAGCGAGGAGGAAGCCTCCGAAGAGAAAGACACCGAGGAGAAATCCGAAGGCGATACCAAGGAGGAGTCCGACAGCGGCTCGAAAGACAGCAGCGAGGGCGATACCGAGGGCGACGACGGTGGCGAGACGTCGAGCACCGACAGTGGTGGTTCGTCGCCTGAGGACAACACGGAGAGCGACACCCAGAGTGACGACGGTGGCGAGTCGTCCATCAGTGGGTCAGACAAGCCGGCCGATCGTGGTGACGAGCGGCCGCTGATCAACATCGCGTCGTCGGTTCGCATTGACACCAGCGTTCGCTCGCAGGTGGCAGCGGATGTTGCCTCGGCCAGTGGTGAGGATGCCAATCTCGATGCCGACGCCAAGGCAGCGGGATCGGTGGAGATGATCGCCGAGTCGCGGCCCGCCGCCGCGGTGAACGAGGGGGCCCAGGCCGGAGCCAACGACTCGGGCGTATCCGATAGTGGCGGCACTGACGCGCTGCCGGAGCCGGAGGCGTTTGTGGTCATGCGGCCGGACATCCGTCTCGCCGGCGAGGTGGATGTGACCTCTGAGACCCTGGGCGGTGAGGTAACGCTTCGCGCTGAGCACATTCAGCTTGAGGCCGGCTCGTCCATTGATGCCCGTGGCGGCACTGGCGGAGGCCAGGTGCACCTGGATGCGAGCGCGGGGGAGGCGCTGCGCCCGGAGGATTCCGACGCTCCGACGGAGACCGTGAGCCGGATTCAGGCGGCTGGCCGGATCAATGTCTCCTCGGGCGGTGGCAAGGGTGGCCGGGTGAAGCTCGAGGGCGAGGACATTGAGCTTGAGGCCACCGCCGAGGTGGATGCCAGCGGTGCCACCGGTGGTGGTGATGTATTGGTGGGCGGTGACTGGCAGGGCGGCGCTAACGACGAGCGCCGCGTGCTGGATAGCCCCAATGCTATGACCGAGGCCACCACGGTCACCATGCAGTCTGGCGCTACCATTAATGCCAGCGCCACCGACAACGGCGACGGCGGCACGGTTGTGCTCTGGTCGGCGGTCTCCAACCCCGACTCCATCACCGCCGTGCACGGCGAGATCTACGCCAAGGGCGGTATCAACGGCGGCGACGGCGGCCAGATCGAGACCTCGGGCGCCACGCTCCATACCGAGGGCGTGCGCGGCTCGGCTGCCTCCCGGGGTGGCGAAGCGGGTGAGTGGTTGTTCGACCCGTACGACTTCACCATTGATGCCGCGGCAGCGACCGACATCGTGACCCTGCTGGAAGGCGGCACCGACGTCACGCTGGACACCACAACGGCACAGCCCCAGGAAGGGCTTGGGCTGACGGGTGTTAATGGCAACGGGGATATAACGGTTGCGTCGGCCATTGTTATGGCCACGGAAGAAGCTGAGAGTGATGGCCCCGTCGAAGGCGGCGAGCCAACAACGCCTGTCACTCCCGGCAACTTCACGCTGGATGCCGATGGCGATATCCTCGTCAATGCCAATATTGACATTGCCGGCGCGCTGACGCTGACTAGTGTGGGGGATATCACCGTTGACGCGGCGCTCACCGGTCAGGGCGATGACAAATCCTTTGCGTTCAACAGCACCAGTGGTGCCGTCGCTATTAACGCGGATGTTGACACTCAGGGCACGCTCACGGTCGATACCGGCAACAGTCAGAACATTAACGTAGCGGCGGATATCACCACCGCCGGTACGCAGACCTACAACGACACGGTGGTCCTCGATCGCGCCAAGCGGACATTCACATCCACCGCCGGCGACATCGTCATCAATGGCGATTTGACCGCGCCGCTGCCGCTGCCGAAAGGTGCATGGTTTGCCGGAGAAAGTGGTAAAGAAATAACCCAGACCTGGCAGGTGCCGGATTCCGTCGATGAGGTCGAGCTTTGGCTCGTCGGTGGCGGTGGCAGCGGTGCTACGCTCAATGATAACCGCTCCAGCTCCGGCGGCGGTGGCGGTGCCGGCGGATTGGCCTACAAGGTCTTCAATGCCAACACGGGTGAAACCATCGCTCTGGTATTGGGCTCGGGTGGTGTGGTAAAGCCGCAGTTCAGCGACGGTAACGACGGCGCAGACACGACAGCAACCTACCAAGGGGCAGTGGTCGTCGCCGAAGGCGGCGCTGGCGGTACCCACAATGACCGGGACAACGCCCCCGGGGGCGGTGCCTCTGGCGCCGATGACTTCGCCAAGGGCGGAGAGGGGCATTGGGGCGACAGCTACTTTGGCGGCGGTGGCGGCGGCGCCGTTGGCGGCAGCGAAGGCGGCAGAGGCGTTTGGACAACCAACGGCGGCGACGGTGCCGATAGTCAGGATGTGCTTGGACTCAACGCGGCACTGACGGTCGCTGGCTTCTACCAAGATCTCCCCGAGGTGAACGCAATCGGCGCTGGCTCGGGCGGACCGGGCTCAGAGGACGGCGCTTACAACAGTAGAGGCTATGGCCATGGTGACGACGCCACCGGATTTGGCGGTGGCGGTGGTGGCGGTTATGGCTTTGGCGGCTACGGTGGCAAAGGCCTCTATGGCGGCGGCGGTGGCGGTGCCAGTGGGGGCGTAACGGAGCCCCAGCGCGGCGGACAGGGCGGCGTCGGCGTTGCTGTCATTAATTATGAAATCAGGGGTGGATCAGCCGTTCTCAACGCGGCCAACGGCGATGTCACGGTTGGTGGCGATGTGACCGCCGACGAGGTGACGGTCAGCACTGGCGGGAGCAGCTCCGCGGTGACCGGTGATGTCAGCCTCACCGGCAGCTTGACCAAACAGGGTGACGGCAGCCTCAGTGTCAACGCGATCGAGGCGGCCGGTTCAAACACCGATATCGAAGCGGTTAACGTTGAGGCCGGTACCCTCGATATCGGCGCCACGAATAACGACGGTGCCATTGCGAGTGAGAAAATCACGGTTGATGCCGGCGCGACGCTGGAGTTGCATCGGGACGCTCAGACGGCCGGCACGCCTTATGAAATCACAGCGAACATGGCTGGCGGCGGTGGTTTCGCCAAATACGGTGACGAGGCGGTTACTCTTAGCGGTGCCATCACGCACACCGGCACGATGACCATCGATGACGGCTCGGTGAAGATCCTGCAGGACAGCGGCACGGTTACCACCGGTGACTTCCAGGGCACCGGCGAGCTCACCATTGAGTCCAAGGCAGACAGCTTTGACTCGACGTTCATGCTCGAGGGCGGCAAGTACGACAACCTCTCCGCGCTTACCATTGGCAAGGCCAGCAACACCGCCAAGATCAACGTGAGCTCGGACGCGCCTGGGGTGGACCTGGCTGTGGGCGGTTCGCTGACCCTCCATGGTGACGTCTCCCTGAGGACCGACGTAACCAGCGGAGGTACTCAGACCTATCATGATGACGTTAACGTTGGTGGCGTGGATGTCAGCTTTACCGCTAATAGCGGTGATGTGATCTTCAAGGGCGACGTAACCGCGCCCGTTGAAACGCAAGACTTCGTCCATTTTTTCGCGGGCAGCGATAATCAGCGCTCTGCCAGCGGAACCCTGAGCATTCCCGTCGGCGTAGCTGAAGTCGACGCTTGGGCCATCGGCGGTGGTGGTGCCGGTGGTGGCACCTACCACGGTCGCGGTGGTGCCGGCGGCGGCGCCGGTGGCGTGACATTTTTCACTTTCCAGACCGATGGCGGCGAGATCAGTTACTACGCTGGTGAAGGCGGTGGTGCCCGGAGCGGCTACTACGCGGGGTATGACGGCGAAGATTCCACCGTCAGTTATGGGGCGCATACCATCGTGGGTGGCGGCGGCAGTGGCGGTCCTCACAACAGTAGCTCCGGCGGTGCCGGTGGCGAAGGTGAAGGGGGGCAAACCACGCAGGGGGGCAGCGGCAGTCCCAGCAGCAATGCGCCTGGCGGTGGCGGTGGTGCCATCGGTGGCGTGAATGCCACCAACCAGAGCGCCAGTAATGGTGATGATGGTGCCGCGAGTGCCGATGTCTACGGGCTCGCGGATATCCTGGATCAAGTCAACGAAAACCTGCCTGCGATCGGCGGCGATGGCGGCGATGGCGGCAGTTATCACGGCAATCGCTCTGGTGACAGTGCCGTAGGATTTGGTAGCGGCGGTGGTGGCGCCGGGCGGGATACCTATTACGGTGGGGATGGAGGGGATGGTGCCTACGGCGGTGGCGGCGGCGGCGCTGCCACCGGGCCAAACTATACCCGGCAGCGACCGGGCGGGCTGGGCGGCCGCGGCGCGGTCGTGCTCAGCTATCGGGTCACCGCGCACGGAGTGGTCATCAACGCCCCCAGCGGTGATGTCCAGGTCGATGGTGATCTCAGCGCGCGCGATGTCACGATTGAGACGGGGAGTAACAGCTCTCAGGTCACCGGCAAGGTCGATCTGTCAGACAGTGGCAGCGGCTTGACCAAGCAAGGTACCGGCAACCTTAAGCTCACCGCCGATAACACATTTACCTCGGATACTCGCATCAACGCCGGCACGCTGCAGATCGGTGACGGCGGCGCCACCGGTGCGCTTGGCAGTGAGAGCATCAAGATCGGTGATGGGGCGACGCTGGATATCCGCCGCTCGGATAGCTACACGCTGTCCGGGGATATCACCG
>NZ_JBAKFM010000002.1:4721-638963 GCF_040838495.1 Spiribacter pallidus
ACCACGGTGGGTGGTCAGCGCTACGGGGTGAGCAACGCAGGTGCAGTCAATGTCCGCGGAGCGGATGTCACCTTCACGGCCACGGCCAGCGATGCCGATGTGGTGTTCGAGGGCGATCTGCTGGCCGGTGCAACGGCCTATGACCAGGCTACGCTGCTGGATTATGACGATAAGAGCGCGGGTAACTGGAGTCTGCCGTTCGGCACCAAGAGCCTGAAGGTCTGGGCGATTGGTGCCGGTGGTGGCGGTGGTGGTGCCGATCAGTACTACGACGGCGGCTCCTGGCAGAACTATAACCCGGGCGGCGGCGGCGCCGCCGGCGGTGTTGTCTATTACACACTTGACGATGTCAGCGGGCTCAGTGCGCTCAGTTATGCCATCGGTGCAGGTGGTAGAGGCGGCTACGGTGGAGCCAACGGCGCCGATGGCCGCGACACCACGGTCACCCTCACTATGTCCTCTGAAGACGAGGTGCTCACCGCTGAGGGCGGTGAAGCAGGACGCTGGACCAGGCTGAGCCAGGGCTTTGAGGCGAGTGGCGGTGGTCACAGCGGTGGTGATGGCGGTCGTACGGGTGGACCTGGTGGCGAGTCCTGGTACACCGGCTATGGCGGCGGTGGTGGTGGTGCCATCGGTGGTAACAGCGGGGAATATGGCGGCGGCGGCAGGGGCGGCTACGGGGGAGAGAGCTCGGATGTCTCCGGCCTGCAGGCCGCACTGGAGCTGGCGGATCCAAAGTTTGCGGACAACCCCGAGGCTATCGGCGCTGAGCGGGCTGATTACGGCAATGGCAACTCTAATAGAGAAGGCGACGACGCCCAGAGCTTTGGCGGTGGCGGCGGTGGTGGTGATGACTACTACGATTCCAGCCACGGTGGTGATGGCCTTTATGGCGGTGGTGGCGGCGGCGCCGGCACGCAGGACACCAATGGCAGAGGTGGCACCGGTGGTGATGGCGCGGTGGTCATCCGCTACAGCCTGGCGCCGCAGTCGGTCACCATTGATGCCGGTGATGATGTCCGGGTTGGGGGTGATCTCACCGGCAAGACGGTGACCATCAACACCGGTGATGGCACCACGGGCGAATCCGGCGGTACTGATGGCTCGAACGTTGCCGGTGCCATTGATGTGGCAGACAGCGGCGCTGGCCTGACCAAGCAGGGCGGCGGCACGCTCAAGCTCACGGCGGATAACACTTTCACCGGTGATACGAACATCGAGGCGGGCACGCTGCAGATCGGTGACGGCGGCGCCACCGGTGCGCTTGGCAGTGAGAGCATCAAGATCGGTGATGGGGCGACGCTGGATATCCGCCGCTCGGATAGCTACACGCTGTCCGGGGATATCACCGATGCGGCGGGCACGACGAGCACGGGCGGTTCGGTGGCGATCGACTCCAGTGGTGGCACGATCACGCTCTCGGGCAATAACAGCTACAGCGGCGGCACCACGGTGACGGCGGGTGTTCTCAAGGCCGGCAGTGATCTCACCGAGGATAGCTCGGGCGATGTCACCGGCGGTGCGTTTGGTCTTGACAAGACCGCGGGCGGCGATGGCCTGATTACGGTGGCGGCTGGCGCGGAGCTTGATCTCAACAGCTACACCATCAGCAACGATCTCAACCTCTCCGGCGGTGGTGTTAATGGCGGTGCGCTGAACCACAGCGGCAGTGACAAGGCCAAGGTCACCGGTGATATCACGCTTGCAGCGGCGGGCACGGTAATCAAGAGCACGGGTGATCTCACGCTTGGCGGTGATCTGATCACGGGCTTCTCCCCGGCGCCGGGTAGTGCGCTCACGCTTGAGTTTGATAATGCCGGGCGGGTGGATCTGGCCAGTGACCTGACGCTTACGACAGATACCAAGATCATCAGTGGGGCGGGCACGCTGCGCCTGGCGGGCAGCATCGATGATGATGCGGTTACGAACACAGCTTCTAACCTGACCTTTGCGAACACCGGTTCGCTGGAGCTGCTTGGCGCGGTGGGTGTTAGCAAGGCGATTGACAGTCTCACGGTTGATGGCGCGGCGATGGTGGCGGCGGATATCACCACGGTGGGTGGTCAGCGCTACGGGGTGAGCAACGCAGGTGCAGTCAATGTCCGCGGAGCGGATGTCACCTTCACGGCCACGGCCAGCGATGCCGATGTGGTGTTCGAGGGCGATCTGCTGGCCGACGTGACCGCCAGCGATGGCGCAACGCTGCTGACCTACGACCAAAACAGCGCGGGCAGCTGGACGCTGCCGCTTGGCACGACAGGTCTTAAGGTCTGGGCGATTGGTGCCGGTGGTGGCGGTGCCGGTGCCGACGACGATACAGACGGGACTGATTACGTCCCTGGTGGTGGCGGCGGCGCGGGTGGCGTTACCTACTACACCTTGGATGCGAGCGGGCTCAGTGCGTTCAGCTATGTCATCGGTGAAGGCGGTGAAAGCGGCTACGGTCGGAGCAATGGAGCAGATGGTGGTACGACGACGGTTACTGTCGGTGGCGAGCAGCTCGTCGCGGAGGGTGGCGAAGGTGGCTACTGGGCTCGATATGATGGTCAGGACGGTCAGGACTATGAAAATTACGCCGCAGCCGGTGGCAGCGGTAGTGGCGGTACCGATACCGTTGCTGGTGGTGATGGCGGAAAAACTAATCAAGGCGACGGCGGCAGCGGCGGCGGCGCCATCGGTGGTGGTGTCGGCTACGATGGTATTTATTGGAGGGGCGGCTACGGGGGAGAGAGCTCGGATGTCTCCGGCCTGCAGGCCGCACTGGAACTGGCGGATCCAAAGTTCGCGGACAACAGCAGCAAACCCAAGGGTATTGGCGCCGAGCGCGCTGATTATGGCTACAGCACCAACAGCACCCATGGGCCTGGTGAGGACGCCGAGAGCTTTGGCGGCGGTGGTGCTGGTGGTGATGACGCCTATAACTATGCGTACGGTGGTGATGGTTTTTATGGTGGCGGCGGTGGTGGCGCCGGCACGAACACCTACTCAGTCAGAGGCGGTGACGGCGGTCATGGCGCGGTGGTGGCCAAGTACACCCTGGCGCCGCAGTCGGTCACCATTGATGCGGGGGATGATGTCCGGGTTGGGGGTGATCTCACCGGCGAGACGGTGACCATCAATACCGGTGATGGCACCACGGGCGGTTCGGACACCAGCGACGGCTCCAATGTGGCCGGCAAGGTTGATGTGGCAGACAGCGGCGCTGGCCTGACCAAGCAGGGCGGCGGCACGCTCAAGCTCACGGCGGATAACACTTTCACCGGTGATACGAACATCGAGGCCGGCACGCTGCAGATCGGCGATGGCGGCACCACCGGCGCGCTCGCCAGCGACCACATCAACATCTCGGATAATGCCACGCTAAAGATCAGCCGGAGCGACGACCACGAGCTCGATAATCTCATCCAGGATGCCGACAGCGGGGGCGCTGGCGGCTCCGTTCTCATCGACTCCGATGGGGCCAATATCACGCTATCCGGTGCCAGCACCTATTCCGGTGGTACCACGGTTAAGGCAGGCGGGCGTCTGAAAGCCGGGGTGGACAGCACCATCAGCTTGGGTGCGCTTGCCGATGGCGCGTTCGGTACCGGACTGGTGACCGTTGAAACCGGCGCTGAGCTGGATCTTAATGGCTTCACAGTAGGGAATGACCTCAAGCTCTCTGGTCGCGGTGTCGACACCGATAACAGTGGCACCGGCAATGGCGGCGCGCTTACCCACAGCGGTACCGATACCGCCACGCTCACCGGAGATATCACCATCGCCGACGCGGATACCGTGATCGAGAGTCAAGGCGATATGGTGCTCGAGGGCAACCTCACTCCGCCATCGAATATCAGCGATCTCACGCTGGAATTCCTCATTGGCTCGGATGATAGCGTTACCCTCAACAGCGCCCTCGAGCTGACCGTCCCCACCACCGTCATCAGTGGCGACGGCGACCTCATCCTCACCGGTTCGATCGATGAGGCGGCCAGCGGTGTTGATCCTGCTGGCACAGCGCTGACCTTCCAGCACACAGGCGACCTGCAGTTGCTGGGTGACATCGGCGTCACCCGCGCCATCGACAGCCTCACTGCCGGTGGTAAATACGACGGGAGCGGTAATCTGGTCACCGCGTCCGGTGATCTCTACGTCGGTGCCCTCAGCGGCATGACCATCCGCACCGATGGCGACCAGCACTACAAAGCGGATGTGGCCACGATTGGGGATGTGGCGTTTGAGACCACCTCAGGCAATGGTGGCGATATCACGTTCGATGGCAATCTGTATGGCCGGCTGACGGCTCCGCAGGCAGAGATCTTTGTCACCGGTGGTGAGACCGGTGACTGGGTGATACCAAACGAGGTTTCAGAAGTCGAAGTCTGGGCTATCGGCGGTGGCGGTGGCGGCGGCGGTGGGCCGGACGTGTACGACGCCGGGTCCGGCGGCGGTGCGGGCGGATTAGTGTATCGGGCCTATGAACTCGCTGCTGGCGATACGACCATCGGTTACTCGATCGCGAAGGGCGGTTTAGGTTCGACTTCGACCGGCACCGATGGCGGTGATACTGAAATCACCTACCCCGATGGAACATGGATGAAAGCACTCGGGGGAACCGCTGGCAGTACGAACGGATGGTTTAAATCCGGCGGTAGTTTCAGCGGTACTTATGACCATGGCATAGAAGGTGGCCGGGGTGGTCGCGCGAGCACCTACGACGGTGGTGGTGGCGGCGGCGGTATCGGCGATCAGGATGGCGAAGCTCAATCGAGCTATGGCGGTGATGGCGGCAATAGTATTGACGATTTCCATGGCCTGGCCGCTGCCCTGGAGCGCGCCGGTGAGACAGATGAGCTGGGCAAGCAGCAGACACCAGGCTCGAAGGTATTCAACGACGGCTCTTCACATGGTGGATGGGCGTCGACTTACAAGGTGTTCGGTGGCGGTGGCGGTGGTGCCAGCGACAACGGAGGCAATGGAGGGCGTGGCCTTCATGGCGGCGGCGGCGGTGGCGGTACCGGTTGGTACTATTACTACAACTATCGTCAATACGACGATCCCGGCACTGGCCGACGCGGCGGCGATGGCGTTGTCGTCTTCCAGTACGAACGGCCAGGCGATGCGGTTGCGGTTAACGCGGATGGCGCGGTCAATGTCAGCGGTGAGGTAACGGGTGATTCGGTAACGATCGGCGCCGAGCAGGATTCCGTCGTCAACGCCGTGACGGTCCATGAAGACAATGCCCAGCGTGTTGATGACACCTCGGCGGTGATCGGCGGCGGCTTTACCAAGCAGGGCAGCGGCAAGCTCACCATCGAGACCGACCTGGCGCACCAGACGAATGGCGACGCGGACAACGAGGTCTCCACCACGCAGATCGATGCCGGCACACTGCAGATCGGCACTGGCGTTGATGCGGGTAGCATTGCCAGTGACAGGATCACCATCGCCGGTGGTGCCACGCTGCGCACCGAGCGGACCGGTGAATTCACCATCAGCGCCGATATCGATGGCGCTGGTGATTTGATCAAGGCAGGTGGCAGCACGCTCACGCTCAGCGGTAGCAGCACCTATAGTGGTGATACCAACGTCAATACCGGCATCCTCAAAGCCGGTAGCGACATGACCACCAATGGGTCGAATAACCTCACTGGCGGTGCCTTTGGCACTGGGCTGATTACCGTCAGCGATGGTGCGGAGCTTGATCTTAACGGCTACTCCATTGGCAACGACCTGGATCTGACCGGTACCGGTATTAACGGCGGCGCCCTGAACCACACAGGCAGTGGCAAGGCCACGATCACCGGTGATGTCACGCTCTCCGGCGAAGGCACGGTCATCAAGAGCCTGGGCGACATGGAGCTGACCGGTGCGTTCAACATGCCCACGGCTTCGGGCAATTCGCTTACCCTGACATTTGATAATTCCGGCGACATCACCATTGCCGATGCCCTGTCACTGACCCAAGACACCGTCATCCAGACGGCGACCACCGAGGCGGGCGACGACACCGGTGCGCTGATTCTTGAAGGCACGATCGCTTCTAATTCCAGCACGCTGCGCTCGCTGACCATCGACAACCTGGGCCAGGCCAAACTGCTGGGCGGTGTGGGCTCACAGAATAATGGCAGCGATGGCCTGAATGCCGTCAGCGAGCTGACGGTGATGGGCTCGGCCACCGTGGGTGGGCATGTCACTACCGAAAACGCCATGACCTTTGGTGCAGCCCATGCCTCAGGCGTCAGCGCAGACGACTACGGCAAAAATGTCACCACGCAGTCGCAGGATGTCACCTTCCGCTCCAACGCGGGCGATGTCACCTTCCATGGCTCGGTGAAAGCGCCGTTGACGACGATTAAGGGCGAGGTGATCCGTGGCCCGCAATATGGTGACGAGACACATACCTGGGCTATCCCATCGGGCGTCGACGGTGTCCGTGTCTGGGTGGTCGGTGCTGGTGGCGGCGGTGCGGGCACCAATGATAACAGTCAAAACGTCGGCGGCGGTGGCGGCGCCGGTGGTGTCACCTACAAAGAATTCGCGAGGAAAGCCGGCGATGATGATCTGACCCTCGTCCTTTACCATCGTGGTCACAGCGGTGGCGTCGAAACGGACGGCGGAGACGGCGGTGAAGCGAAAGCTACATACAACGGCGTCACGATCAGGGCTGACGGTGGTAAGGGCGGGAAAAACGAGGATACGGACGAGGTTGCCGGCGGCGGCGGCTCCGGTCTGGACACCAATCCGGTCGGCGAGACCGCGCCAGGTGGCCGTGGCCGTGGCGAGTGGAGTTGGGGCGCCGGTGGCGGCGGCGCGATTGGCGGCGTTGACGCACCAGAAAGACATTACTACTGGTATGGAGCCCATGGTGCAGAGGCTGCCGATTTTAAGGGTCTTGCAGTCACTGTTGAGTTGATCAGTAATTACCAGTACGGCAAACCAGCAGGACAAGGCTCGCAAAGTTCCAGCAATAACCGCGCGCACGGTGGCGGTACCAGTGCGTTCGGCGCTGGTGGCGGCGGGGCCTCTTACTACGGTGGCAATGGCGGTAGTGCAGTCATTGGTGGCGGCGGTGGTGGCGCCAGCGGATACAACAATAGTGGATATGGCGGCTGGGGTGGCTACAGTGCCGCTGTCATCGCCTATGACGCGCCCGGTCAGACCGTCACCATCGAGGCCCCGAGCGGCTCGGTGGATGTGGCCGGTGATGTCGCGGGGGATGCGGTCACCATTGATGTGGGTGACACCGGCACGGATTCGCGGGTCTCCGGCAAACTGACAACGCATGAGGATGGCACCAAGGGCGGCTTCACCAAGAAAGGTGCCGGCACGCTGATTCTGGAGGGCGAAGTCGCCCACGAGGTGCCGCTGGACGCGGATTCCCTCACCTCCAAGACCACTGTGAGTTCTGGCACGCTGCAGATCGGTGATGGCGGGGATGCCGGTTCGATCACCAGTGAAACCATCATTGTCGAATCCGGCGCGGTGCTGCGTACCAACCGGGACACCAGCGAAGACATCACCATCGAGGGGACCATCAGCGGTGATGGATCGCTCGAGAAATCGGGCACGAGCACGCTCACCCTCTCCGGCACGAACACCTACACCGGCGGCACGAGCGTTCGCAACGGTGAGCTGGTCCTTGCCGGTAGCGGCGTGGTGGGCACGGGCACCATCGATCTCGGCCCGGATGCCAGTACGCCGGCCACCCTGTCGCTGGCCCGCGGCCTGCGCCTGACCAACGACATCAATATCGGTGCCGGTGGCGGTGACATCGGCATGGTCGATATCTTCGCCGGTGCCACGGATATCTACAGCAATCTATCGACTGATGTCCTCGTCGTCGCCGGCGGTGGCGGCGGTGGCGGCGGTGGTGGTGAAGGCACCACCTCAACCGACGGCGGTGGCGGCGGTGCCGGTGGCCTCATTTTTAAAGCTGGTTACAATCTGGGCGATGCGGTGGCCAACATCGCCATTGGTGATGGTGGCGCCTACGAAGAAAATGGTGAAGATTCCATTTTCTCAACGCTCACCGCGCTTGGTGGCGGTGCTGGCGGCGGCTCGCAGAGAGACGATACCGATGGCCATGCTGGATCTGGCGGGTCAGGTGGCGGAGCAGGGGCCGTTAGCGGAATTGACTCGAATCCGGGTGCGACCAATCAGACCGGTGCCGATGGCTATGGGCACGCGGGTGGTGGAGAAGATGGCGACGCCGGCGGCGGCGGCGGCGCTGGTGGTCCTGGTGGAACAGGAAACCCTTCCAGTCCAGGTGATGGCGGTCCCGGTAAAGATTACAGCGATGTCTTCGGCACGGGCTACGGTGAGGATGGCTGGTTTGCCGGCGGTGGCGCCGGTGGTGGAGAAGGTGGCGATGCGCCCAATGCCGATGGCGGCAAAGGCGGTGGCGGTAGTTCTGATGAGGCCGCAAATCCGGCTGAATCCGGTATGGACGGCACCGGTGGCGGTGGCGCCGGTGCGAACAACGGACAAGGCGGCTCGGGTGGCTCGGGTATCGTCCTGGTGCGCTATGCCGGTGAGGACGAAATGCTCACCGGTGGCAGCACCAATCAGGTCACGCTCGACGGCCGTACCTACACCGTCCACAGCTTTACCAACACCAGCGGCACTCACAGCCTCGAGGTTGATGAGTCCAACGTGAAGACCGCCTGGGTGGACGGCAAGATCACCGGTAGCGGTAATGTCACCGTGGGTGACACTGATGGCACCATTGAGTTGACCGCAGCCAATGACGTGACCGGTAAGGTCACCGTGGCTACAAATACCACCGTTGATGTGACGGGGTCGTTGCCGGATACCGGCGAAGTCGCGGTGGAGAGCGGGGGTACTTATAAGGCATCGGCCACCGATACCATCGGTAAGGTCACCGGCACCGGCTCGGTTGAAGTTTATGGCACCAACACCACCCTGTCGGTTGGTGGTGGTGATCAGACGAGTACCTTTGGCGGCTCCATTGAGGGTAGCGGCAGTTTCAACAAGGTGGGGACTGGCACGATCAGCCTTACCGGTGACAGCGACTATGCCGGAACAACAACCGTAACCGGGGGCGTGCTGTCAATCGGTGCGGGTAGCGATAGCGGCTCGCTCGCCAGCTCGCTGATCACCGTTGCAAGCGGAGGGACGCTGCAGGCCAATCGCTCCGATAACCTGACGCTGGATACCGTGATCGATGGCGCGGGTGAAGTGGTCAAGGCCGGCACCGGCAGCCTCACGCTCGCGGGTGACAGCACCTACAGCGGTGGCACGACGGTCAAGGAAGGCACGCTCAAGGCAGGCATTGACAACACGCTGAGCGGCACGACGATCGTCAGCGGCGCCTTTGGCACCGGGACGGTTGCGGTTGATCCGGGGGTGGATGGCAATGGAGACCTGACTGGGATCGGCGCCGAGCTCAATCTCAACGGCTACACCGTCGAGAACGATCTCGAGCTCACGGGCAAAGGCGTGGACACCGATGATGATGGCACCGGCGATGGCGGTGCGCTCACCCATAGCGGCAGCAGCACGGCCAATATCAACGGCACCATCACACTCACCGATACCGATACCGTCATCGCCAGTGAAGGCGATATGGTCATTAACGGCAACCTGGTCTCGCAGGGCAGCGGTGATCTCAAGCTCACGTTTGACCTGGGCAACGACAGCAGCATCAAGCTCAACAGCGATCTGACGCTGACGGTCCCCACCGAGATTGCCACCATCGGCAGCGCCGATGGTTCGATGATCATCACTGGCACGATTAACGAGGCCAGTTCGGTGACATCGAGCGACAGCACCGATCTCACCTTCAATAACCAGGGACCGTTAAGCCTTAAGGGCAGTATTGGCGACAGCAAACCGATCGACTCACTAACCACCATAGGTGTGCTTACCTTGGGCGGTGGTGATTCGGCCACGCTGGTCAAGACCAGCGGCAATCAGACCTATGAAGATAATGTCTTCATCAGCCCGGCCATCAACCCGGCTGGCGGTGCGGATGATGTCAGCTTTGAGACACCGGGCGATATTACCTTCGAGGGCAATCTCATGGCCCCGATCGCGGGCCCTGCCGCGGAAATTCTCACCAGTCCTGGGTCCGGTGACTGGACTATCCCCAATGGTGTGACGGCCGTCTCTGCCTGGGTTATTGGCGCCGGCGGTGGCGGTGCAGGCGGCTATTGGGGCGATGCCGGCGGCGGCGGTGGCGCAGGCGGATTGGGGTACGCGGAAGATATTGATGTTTCGGGCCTCACGACGATCGCTTGGACGGTCGGGCGCGGCGGAAACGGGGGCTGGAGCACAAGTGCCGGTCAAAACGGAGAAGACTCGTTCATTTATGTGGACGGAGAAAAGTTTTGGGCTGATGGCGGTTACCGCGGTTACCACGACAGCTGGACTCGTGGGTACGGAGGTAGCTCTATCTCGAAAAACTTCGACTTCTTTGTTTCTGGCGGCACCTCGGATGACAATGGTCAAAGAGGCGGTGGGTCCGGTGGTGGCTCGATCTTCAATGCCTGGGGCGAGGCCACTGGGGGTGATGTTGGTGGCGATGGTGGCGACCCGGATAACAGTTCTTATTCGACTCACAAAGACAAGCTCAATGCCGCGTTGGCACTAACCAATGTGAGCGCACGCGTGGATGACGATTATGCCAAGGGCAACGATCGCTCATTCGGGCGTGGTGGCAGTTCATATTCCGACACGCTATATCAATATTGGAATGGTGAGAGGGCAGACGGATTCGGTCACGGCGGTGGTGGGGCACATCGTTGGGGTGGTAGCGGTGGCCGCGGCGCCTACGGTGGTGGGGGTGGTGGCGGTTCCGGCGTGGGTGTGTACCACGGTGCAGGGGACTGGGACGGCTACGGCAAATGGGGTGGTCGTGGCGGCAATGGTGTTGTCCTCTTTGAATACACCCGGCCGGATGCCAGTTTTGGTGTGGATGTAGGCGGTGATGTCGTCGTCCAGGGTGACTTGAAGGGTAACGAGGTCACCATCGCCAACGACGGCGGTGCCTCAGAGCTCATGGGGACGAGCACGGTTGATGAAGGCCTTGTTAAACAGGGGTCGGGCACACTCAATGTCACTGGTGAACTGATCAGCGGTAAGACCGACGCGGGCGAGTACAAATCGACCACCGTGACCGATGGCACCCTGGTCATCAAAGACGATAATCCCGATCTTAAGACCGGTGACTTCGTCGGAGACGGCAACGGCAACGGCGGTCGCGTGGTCATTCAGCCGACTGATGGTAGCAACGACTTCACCAGCTTGCTTGATACAGACATGGCCGGTTTCGGGTCTGAATTAACGGGCGTGCGCATCGGCAAAAAGCCATCGGATAACGCCATTTCCGGCCGGACTTCGACGATCAGGATTGATGAGGCGATCGACATCGCTGCCGGTCCCATCGAAATCTTTGGCGGCAGCATCGACCTCAATGCCAATCTGGGCAGTGATGCCACCACGAGCACGGGCATTGACCTGCAGGCCAATGAGATCGTGCAGGCCGCGGGGCTTAGCGTCTCGACGCAGGGCGCGGATGTGAACTACACCGTCCACGCCAGTAACGACACCTACGCGATGCGTATTGGTGAGAGCACCAGCGGCGCGACGACCACCATTAACGCCGCCGGCGGTGACATCACACTGAGCTCCACGGCCAAGTCGGGCCAGAACGTCCGCCGCGCCATTCAGCTGGTCAATGCGGATCTCTCGACTACCGGCAGCGGCGAAATCGACGTGACCGGTGATGCCACCGAGAGCGGGATCACCAGCAGCAACGCCTGGGGCATCCAGATCTATGGCAGCGAGCTGCAGACCGATAGCGGCAACATTACGCTGACCGGTACTGGTGGCAAGGATTCCCGCGACTCCCGTGGCATCGTCGCCCAGAACACCGATCTCAAGCTGCTATCGGATAGCGGCGATATCACGCTCGTTGATACCGATGCCACTGGCGGCGGCACCAATGGCAATTCTGAATATAAAGGCCTGTGGCTGGCGCCGGATAGCGACGGCAGCATCGTCCTTGGTGCCGATGGCTCTGATGTGAGTATGGCAACGGGCGACATCACCCTCCAGGCTGACACGCTCCAGGCCAATGACCACACCGTCTCGGCGGTGAGCAGCGGTGACCTGGTGGTGGAGTCGGTGGGCGACGACTTCCTGGGTGAGACCAGCACCATCAACATCGATGCCACGGGGGATAACTTCACCAGCATCACGCTGGGCAAGAGCGGTAACACCGGCGAGCTCACCAGCAATGCTGAGCTCACCACCGATGGCACCTTCACCGCCTATGGCCCCCTGACCCTGGGTGATTCCATCACCACCTCGGGCACACAGGACTACAACGGTGATGTCACCATCGCCGGCTCTGCCGTAATGCTCTCGAGCATGGGTAGCGGCAGCACCGGCGGTGCCATGACCTTCACCGGTAACATCGACGGTGCCCAGGCCAATGCCAATGACCTGGTGCTGCTCAGTGGTGATCAGACGATCGACGTGACCGGTGGGGTCGGTAGCACGGTGGCGCTCGATATTTCCGATTTGGGCGGCTCCGCCTCTGGCAACCAAACCGGCAACATCACCATCGACGGTGGCGTGAATGCCACTGAGCTCAAGACCAGTGACACGGACTTCGATCTCGCACTTGCCAGCGATGCCACCAAAGGCGGCAGCGTCAACATCGGTACTGACACCACGCTGAATAACACCGGCACGGTGCAGATCGGTGGTGGGGATTACGGGCAGAACGCTCAGATTAGCGGCAAGCTCGACACCACGGCGGCATCCAAGACCACTTTGGGCGCTAGTGTCACGACCACTGGTACCCAGACCTACGATCAGGTTGAGTTGATGCGGGATGTGGTCCTCAAGACCACTGACAGCACCGTTGATATCAACCAGACGGTGGATTCTGCTGGCCAAGATTCTGACGGTAATGACAAAAGCCATTCCCTGACCGTGCAAACGGGCAGTGGTGATATCAATTTTGATCAGGCCATTGGCGGCACTCAGGCGCTCAACAACATCATCCTGGACAGCACGGGTGCCGTGACCTTTGATGGGGCGGTGACGGCCGCCTCCCTGCGCAGCCAGGGCAGCGCTACGGTGGCCATTAACGGCGGCAGCATCGACACCACCAGCGGCGATCAGACATACGGCGGTGACATCACGCTGGGCGCGGGTACAACACTGACAGCGGCCAATTTGACCGCCGAGGGCATCGCCCTGACCGATTATGACCTCACGGTGGATCTGACCGGCAACAACAGCGAAATTGCCGGCAACATCACCGAGTCGGCCAGCGCGGGCAATACCTTCACCCAGCAGGGCAGCGGCACGCTGACGCTCTCGGGTGACAACGGCTACACCGGGGCCACGGCAATCGATGGCGGCACACTGATTCTGTCCAACGATGACCCGGTCGCGATGACCGCCAGTTCCGGGTTCTCCGGCAACGGCGAGCTGCGCATTCAGCCAGCGGGCGCTGACTTCAACAGCAGCTCCGGCAGCAGTAATGCGCTTGAGACCAGCCTGTTCACCTTCGGCGAGATCAAGGGCGGGTTGGTGCTTGGCCAAGATGGCAAGGCCGCGACCATTGAGATTGACAGTGCGCTGACCCTGGATAACACGCTCGCCGTGTACGCTGGTGATCTGGATATCAATGGCGTGCTGACCATTAACGACGCGACGTCTGGCCCGGCCCACGAGCTGCACCTGCATGCCCGCACTAGCGCGGATCAGTCGGCGGCCATCAATGCCTCCACGCTCGCGCTCTATGGCATTGGTGACTTCACGCTGGATAACGCCAGCAACGTGGTTGATACGCTTGCCGGCGGCTCAGCTGAGAACAAGCTCGGCAGCCTGACCTTTGTGAACAACGGCGCGCTGACCATCGGCGCGATCAACCCCACGGGCATTACCGCTACCGGCGAGATCGACATCAGCACCAAGACCGGTGATCTGATTATTGCCGAGGCCATTACCACCGACAGCGACAGCGCCAACGCCGTGGTGCTGAATGCCGGCAGTGATGTGGATATCTCTGACGGAGATGGATCAACGGCCACCACCAACGATGATGTTCCGGGGGTTGGTGGCGATACCGGTGGCAACGTTCAGATCACTATGGCCAACCCTGATCAGGCCATCAGCATCGGACAGGGCGGCCGAGCGACGGTCTACACGGGATCGGTCAGTATTGCGGATGCCGATAGTCGAGATGTCGTAGAGTCAGGCGACAATGCTGGCGATGGCCTTGTCGAGTGGGGCGCCGGACGCGTCCGGTATGGCAGTGATGAGACCACTAAACGCTTCGGAGCCGGCCTTGGTGGCGGTGTCTATGCCGTTTTCCGTGAGCGCCCCGAGATTGATATCTCGGCTAGTGACCAAGCGATTGTTTACGGGCAGCAGCCCGCGCTCTCCGTGCTGCGGGATGGCGATACAGAACATGGCGATACCCTGACCCAGGCCATTCCGGGCATGGGTAGCGAAATCACTGTCGAAGATGCCAACGGTAACCAGGTTGTGGCTGAGGATAATGGCACCGCGTACTTCGATGTCGGTACCTATGACCTGGTTGTGGCAGAGCAGGCCATCGATTCCTCGGCACTCGGCTACAAGATCAACAGTCAGGCCACAGATGAGGAAGGCAACCCGCGGGTGCTCACGGTGAGCCCGCGTGATCTGCTGCTCAAGGCCAATGACGACGCGAAGTTCAAGGTTGAGATGCCCGAGGGCACGGGCTACACCTACAACGGCGTCGCGGTCTCCGGCATGGCGGACGGTGAGCAGATCATCACCCTCAAAAAAGGCGAGAAATATTTCGATGGCAGCGGTGTTGAGATCACCGCAGCCGGCGGCGAGTCATTCATCATCCCGGAGGGTGACGATCCCGCGAGTATCAATCTGCAAACGAACGCCACGCATCATCACATCGGCACGATGTCGATAACGCGTAATAACGATGGCATCAATAACAACAACCCTGTCACCGGTAATGCGGTAGGCAAGTACGATCTTGAGCTTGATGCTGGAAGCATCACGCTCGATAACTATAACGAGACCTCAGAGGACGGCACTTTCACCGTGGTCGCAGCCAACGAACTGCTGGTGCGCACGGGTACGCTGGACAGCACCTATGGTGACGAGCGCACCTATCGTGATGATGACGCAACCGCTGAGTTCGTCTCGCAGTCGCTCAAATTGGCAAGTGTTGCGGGGATTCAGTCCGGCGATGTTATTGAGCAAACGGACGGCACCAAGACCGCAAAAGGCCTTGTCGTCGAGATCGATACCGGCAACAACACGGTCACCCTCAGTGACGTCTCCGGTCAGCGTGAATTCACGGCGGAAGACGGTACGACCGCTACGACAACAACAATCAAGGATTCGACAGACAGCCTTACGATTAATCAGGTCAATACCTCGATTGTGGGCACGAGGACGCTTTCCGAGGTCGCGGGCACCCCGAACCGGTTCAGCTTCAACGTCGAAGACGGGGGTGAGACCGTCGAATTCGAGATTGCGGCGAATGCTGATGGTGCTGGGAAGCCAGCTTCGCCAGGCGATAACCTCGACGTCGGCATTTACAGCCTGATGTCCAATAATCTCACCGGTGGCGGGCCAGATGTCGTCAGCGCCGTTAACGTCATCGGTAACGTCAAGGTTACCCCGCGGGAACTCACCCTTAGCGCCAGCAAGGTTTACGATGGACTGAATACCGCCACGATTACCTTGGGTAATCTCGCGGATACTGACGAACCGGCCGGTGGAAAGGAGGGGCTCGGCCAGACCGACGTGACGCTCTCAAGTCCCAATGCCGGCAGCAATCGTTATGTGACTGCCCTCACGCTTCAGGATGGAGAGCGCGGCGGAAAGGCTAGCAACTATAAGTTGCCCGCGCTTACGGGGCGGGCGGACGGTGACATCACGAACGGCGGTTCGGTCAACAAGGTGGATATCGCTCGCCGGGCGCTCGCCATTCAGGCCGAGAAGACTTACGACGGCTCTGTCATGGTCAACGCCACCGCGATTGATCTGACGACCGTTAGCGGCAGCGAGAGCAGCACCGGCCTTGCCGCCGGCGAGACGCTGGTCATTGACTCGGCGACGGGCAGTAGCGCCCGCGCGGGTGACGCCCACCATATTAGCGATATCACCTTCTCCGATGGCACCGGGTTGGTGAGTAACTACACAATCCAGGGGCAGGATCTGGCATCAGGGACGGCCGAGACGCTCACCCACGATGCCGATGAGAACAACCTCAAGATCAATAAGCGCGAGTTGGTCATCAGCCTGACCAATAGCGATGTCAGCAAGGTCTACGACGGCACGTCGGCGGCCAAGGTGGGTGATGGTACGAATGCCAACGCCGATTTTGTGCCGCAGTACCTGTTCTCGAATGTGCTCAGCGGGGATAGCTTCACCTTCACCGAGTCCATGCGCTACGAGGATGGCAGCGGTAATGCGGCCTCCAGTGTGAATGCCGCCAGTGAGCTGATGGTGGACTTCAGCAATATCGCCGTGGATGCCACCACCAGCGGCTCTCAGCTCAGCGACTACACCATCAACACCTCGGCTTCAGTGGATGCGCGGATTACACCGCGTCCGGTTTCTGTCGAAGGTGCAGGTGTAACCAAGGTCTATGACGGCACGACAGCCATGACCGGCGACATTTCGGTCTCGCTGGATGCGGTCTCTGGAAAAATCGAGTCCGGTCTACTCAGTGACGAGAGCATTAGTGTGACCGGCGGTGTTGGGGCCTTTGACGCGCCGGATGCCGGTATCAACGTAAGCTATACCCTGGCAGGCACCGCGGATAACCCGCTGGACATCACCGGCAGCAACGGGACCGATATCGATAACTACGATATCCCGGGCAGCATCGGTGCCATCTCGGGCTCAGACGGTGTCATTTACCAGCGTGCGCTGGACATCACCTTCACCGCCGACGACAAGGTCTATGACGGCAATGCCGATGGCACCGTGGCGGTTTCTTTCGATAACGCCAATCTTGATTACGGCATGGTCCAAGGCGATGACCTGCAGATCAATCGCACGGTCACCTTTGACGATAAGAACGTCGGGACCGGTAAGAACGCCACCATTAGCGGCGTCAGCTTGGCGGGTAATGACGCGGGCAACTACCGAATTTCCTTTGACAGCAGCAATGCACTGCACCACGAAGACACTACGACTGGCTCTCCAGATACGGACAACGTCTACTTCAACACCGCATCCACGGCTGACATCACCCGCGCTGAGTCCACGACTTGGTCCGGCGGTGGCGATGGAAACAACTGGTTCGACCCGGATAATTGGGTCGATGGTGTCACGCCGGATAAGGCCAACGTCGCCAGCGTGACGATTGGTGAGGGTGAGACGGTCACGTTTGACGACACGTCGATTTTCGGACTTGCTGAGGCCGGTACGGTCCAGATCGACTCGCTCACCTACACGGATAGCGATGGCGGCACTGATCTGAATGCCAGCCGCCTGAATATGACTAACGGTGCCCTGACTGTTTCGGGTGCCGCCACGCTGGGCGGCCTGCAAACCGCCAGCGGCACCACGCTCGATATTGGTAACACGCTGAGCCTCGACATCGTCTCGAGTGGCAGCAACGGTGTGCTCGCCGGTGACATCACCGGCGCGGGCGATGTCGTGAAAGCCGGCGCCGGCACACTCACGATGAGCGGCACCAACACCTACACGGGCGGCACCACAGTAAATGCCGGTGTGCTCGAGGCCGGCAGCCCCACCACGCGTAGCGCGGGCAGCATTACCGACGGGCCGTTTGGTACTAGCACCGTCACGATCAACGACGGTGCCGCGCTCAACCTTGATGGTAATTCGATCGCCAATGATCTTGCCCTGACCGGCAGCGGCATTAGCAATGGCGGCGCGCTGGTGATTGGCGGCTCGGCGGTCACTCTGGATGGCAATATCGGCCTGGGTGCCATCACCACGATTAACGCCGCCAGCAACCTCAAGCTCAATGGTACGTTGCAGGCGAAAAACGCGGGCACGGCGATGGCGCTGACCTTTGATGGCGCCGGTGATGTGGTCGTCGACGGTGCTCAGTTGATCGAAGCCGACACCACCATCAACAACACCGGCGGAAGTCTCACGTTTGACGGCGCCATCGATGCCGCTGGGGGTGCAAGCAGCAGTGTTCTGACGCTGGATAACGACGGCGGCTTGACGCTGAACGGCACAGTCGGCGGCACGACCGCGCTGAGTGCGCTGGATATCAAACATACCGCGACAATCGATGCCGACATCACTACCGCGGGCAACCAGAGCTACGGTGGCGCCGTCACGATCAATCCGGCCACTGCCAGCTTCCTGGCAACCGCCGGAAACATCACCTTCTCTGACGCCATTAATGCCGGCCCGGCGGATAGCGCGGGTTCCGTGGTGAACATCACCGCCCAGGACGGTGATATCCAGCTTGATGGCAATGTCACCGCGCAGACGCTGAATGTGACCGCCAGTGGCGATCTCACCATGGCCGGCAATGCCGATGCGGACGCCATGACCGCCGATATCGGCGGCAGCAGCTCGACGGTCAGTGGCGCGCTCACACTGGCTAATGGGTTGACCAAAGCGGGCTTGGGCAGCCTCACTTTCACTGCTGATAATAGCGGTACGACGACCGTAGATGTCCTGAAAGGCGGCATTCAATTGGGTGATGGCGGCACGACCGGCTCGTTTGGCACCGGTACGATTAACTTGGCCGGCGCGACTTCTTTCACGGTCAACCGCAGCGATAACGTCACCATCGCCTCGGATCTGCTGGCCACGGGTACAGATCCGGATGGCGCCCTCGCGGGCGGCGCCTTGGTGAAACAGGGTTCCGGCACGCTAACGCTTTCCGGGGCAAACACCTATGCGGATGGGTCCAGTGTTCTTGCGGGCGTGCTCAAGCCGGGCACAGACGGCGCCCTCGGCTCCGGTAATGTCACGGTTCTATCGGGCGCCCAGCTGGACTTGAATGGCAAGGTGATCGCTAACAATCTCGATCTTGCCGGCGCTGGTGTTGATACTAACGATGATGGGACAGTCGATAATGCCGGGGCGTTAAGAAACAGCACAGGCACGGCGACGGTGACGGGTAATGTGTCCCTGGAGCCGGATGCGGTGATCCAGGCCAATGGCGGCATCGTGATCGACGGCGACCTGGCATTGGGCGAGCCCGATGTTGCGTCCCTTCCGGAGCCAAACAATGACCCGAATGCGCCAGAGGGCGAAGAAGATCTCGGAGGTGAGTCCCCGGAAATGCCCACGCGCTCGGCAACGGATCAGACCTTTACGCTGCAGGGCACCGGTGGCGTTTTCGTCAATGGCAATATCGAGCTGCCACGCAACACAATTTTCAACAACGGCGCCGGTGATCTGGTCTTTAACGGCACGATCGATGAGTTTGTCATTGACCCGGCTACCCAGATTGGCCCGGAGCCGACCTCCGAGCTAACCTTCAAAAACAGCGGCGGCGGTACGGTAACGCTGGCTGGTGACGTGGGCAGTAACAAGCGCCTGGATGCACTGACCTTCGAAGGTCCCGCGCAGCTTGGCGCCAGCCAGGGTGCGGTGGGCGTCCATCTCGAAGGCGCCGCCCAGTTTGATGACACCGTGACACTCAAGCACGACGCCACCATTGATTCAGCTACGGCCGGTATCACCTTTGACGGGGTGGTCAGTTCCGATGGCATGGATGATCGCCTGACGCTCATCACGCCACAGGGCGTGACCCAGGGGCCCAGTGGGTCGATTAAGGTAGACGCGCTGGCGTTGAAGGGTGAGACGGACTTCACCCTGACGAATGCCGGTAATGAGATCGGCACCCTTGCCGCTGGCACGGCGGGCAGCCGCGTGGGTGCACTCACGGTGGTGAGCACCGGCGATATGACGATCGGTGCTGTGGATGGGCTTACCGGCATTCAGAGCAGTGGCATGATCGATCTGAAGACCACCGGCGCCAACCTGACGGTGAGCAAGGCCATCGACACACCGAGCGATGCCGAGGTTAGCGGCAGCGGCCCGGCCATTAGCTTGGAGGCCACCAGCAGCGGTGAAGTCCAGCTCGGCGCCGATATCACCTCGGTGGGTGATCAACTCTACACCGGCACCGCCCGGATGGTGGGCGATGCCACGCTGACCGCGGCTGGCACGAACAGCCTGGACGCGAGCATCGAGTTCACCGGTGGCATGCTCAATGACAGTGGTGAGCAGATCCTGACGCTGATCAGTGACGGCGGCATCACCGTGGGTGGCAGCATGGTGGTTGATGCGCTGGCGCTGCAGGGCACCGCGGCGGTCACGCTGGATAACAGCAGTAATGAGATCGGCCGCATCGCCGCCGGCACATCCACCGAACGTCTGAAGAGCCTGAGCGTCGTCAGCACCGGCGCCATGGAAGTCGGGGATATCAACGGCCAGAAGGGCATCTACGTTGACGATGATGTCAGTCTCAAGACCCTTGGCGCCGATCTCACCGTCACGGAGGCCATCGTTGCGGATGGCGTAACAACCATCGATAACAACGGTGATCCCACATACTCCGAGGCGATCGATCTGGAGGCCACGGGTGGTGGCACGATCAGACTGGGCGGCGACCTCACATCGGGTACGGATCTGACCCTGACCGGAGACACGCATCTCATCGAGAACAGCGTGCTGACGGCGAATAACAATCGCATCATCACCTTCACCGGTGGTGACATGACCAACAGAGACGATGCCACGGATGAGCGTCTCACACTGGTGACCGGCGGTTCGGTCGATGCATCGAGCTATGGGCTGGGCGTGGATGCGCTTGCCCTGAAGGGCGCCGGTGACTTCACCCTGACCGACAGCGGCAACGCCATCAGCAAGTTGGCGGCGGGTGTCGCCGGCGACACCACAGCCGATCCGGTTATTGCGGAAGAGCGCATCGGCGAGCTGACGCTGGTTAACGGTGCGGCGATGGAAGTCGCAAGCATTGGCAGCCAGAATGGCGTTCTCGCCAGCGGTGACATCAGCCTGACAGTGAATGGCGCGGACCTCACGGTTAGCCAGGCCATGAACACCACCAGCGAGACCACGCAGGCCAACGACAGCGCCAACGCCATCACCATCGCCAATACCGGTGGCGCCAGCAACATTAACGCGGGCATCACCGCACCGGGTGATATCGCATTCACCGGCACCACCAACATCACCGGTGCAACGGTGGCCACGCAGGCCAATGAGGCCGGTGTTAACAACGCCAACATCACCATCAGTGGCGATGGCGGCACGTTGGAATCGGGTGCCAAGCTCGAGACTGACGAGGGCACCATTGCGCTGGCCGGCGACAGCATCACGGTCACCGACAGTGGCTCAGCGGTTGAGACCACTAGCGGCGCTATCACTGTCTCCGGTGATGGTCTAACCCTGAACAACAGCGCCGAGCTCAAGTCTGACACCGGTGCGGTGACCTTCAGTGGTGCCAATACAACGGTAGCCGGCAGCGCCAAGGTGGAAACGGACAGCAGCGCCATCAGCTTCACCGGCACCGGCGCCACCGTGGAAGGCGGCGCGACGGTCAAGACCACCAGCAGCAACATCACCTTCGCCGGAGATAACGCGGCGATTAAGTCCGGCGTTGAGACCAACAGCGGTGACGTGATCCTCTCTGGCAGCAACACGGCACTGAATGGCGGCACGGTCACGACGGCCAGTGGCGATATCAATGTCACTGGTCCGCTGAACATGACCGGCGATGGCACGCTTGAGGCCACCAGCGGCACGATCGCGATGGATGCGGCGGTGACCAACGCCGGTGGCACCGAGACTCTGACACTGATCACCAGCAACGCGGTCACGCAGGCGAATACCGCCGGCATTAACGTGGATCAGCTCGCCCTGCAGGGCACCGGCACGTTCACCCTGGATGATGCGGATAACCAGATCAGCCGGTTGGCGGCAGGTATTCCGGGTAATGATGCGCCTATCGGAGCCTTGAGCGTGGCGAATGCCGGCATCCTCAAGGTAGGCACCATCGGCAATCAGACCGGCATCCTGTCGACGTCAACGGTGGATCTGTCGGTCGGTGGTAGCGGCGAAATCCAGTTTGATGCGGATATTGAATCCAACGCCAAGCAGACCTACACCGGCGCCATGAAGCTGATGAGCAATATCACGATGGATGCGGGCGCCGCGGACATCGAGTTCGCCGGCAACATGACCAACGCCGGTGGCACCGAACTGCTCAGCCTGGTAACGGATAGCCAGGTGACCCAGTCCGGCACGATCGATGTGGATGCGCTGGCGCTACGCGGCAGCGGTGATTTCATCTTTGACCAGGCTGGCAACCAGATCAGCCGGCTAGCCGCGGGTGTTCCTGAATCAACCGCCGAAACTACGGACGAAAACGGCAACACAGTGACCGTTACAGTGCCTGCCGAGCGTATCGGCCAGCTGACGGTCAACAACACCGGCGCCCTTGAAGTGGGCACCACCGCCGCGGGCACGGGCGATGAGCAAAACGGCATTCTGGCCTTGGGTGATGTCAGTCTGACTGCAGCGGGTGGGGATCTGAAGGTTAACAAGGCCATTGACACCCAGAGCGCCTCGACGACGGCACTGACGCTGGCCGAGACGGGCAGCAGCGGTGCGATTACGCTCAATGCCGATATCACCACGGTGGGCGATCAGACCTACAGCGGTGATCAGAGTGGCAGCCATGATGTGGTCATCGCCGGTGATATCACCCTTGAGACCACGGGGACGGACCGGGATATTGATTTCACGGGCAACACCGCCAGTGCGACCGGTACGCAGACCCTCACGCTGGTGACCGACGGTGCTATGACGCACGCCGGTGCCCTTGAGGTGGACAGGCTCGCGCTGCAGGGCACCGCCAGCTACACCCTTGCCGATACGGGCAACCAGATTGGCCTGCTGGCCGCAGGGGCGGCGGGTGAGCGGATTCCTGAGCTCACACTTGTCAACAGCGCGGCGCTGGAAGTGGGAACCATCGGGGCTCAGAGCGGTATTCTGGCAAGCGGTGACATCAGTCTGACCGTGAACAACGCCGGGCTGACTGTCAGCAAGGCCATCGACACCACCAGCACTAGCACCCAGGCCAACGACAGTGCCAACGCCATCACCATCGCGAATACCGGTGGCAGTGGTGTGAGCGATATCAACGCCGGCATCACCGCGCCGGGCGACATCGAATTCGCCGGTAAGACCAACATCACTGGTGCCACGGTCGAGTCGGCAGAGGCGGGCATCACCATTAGCGGCAGTGGTGGCACGCTCTCGGGCGGCGCCAAGCTCAAGACCGATACGCCTTCGAACGACGCCGACAAGATCGTATTCAGCGGTGACAACATCACCATCTCTGGCGCCACCACGGCTGTCGAGACCACCGATGGCCCCATCACGGTCTCGGGTGATGGCTTCACGCTTGAAAACAACGCAACCGTTCAGTCTTCGTCGGGGGCGGTCAGCATCAACGGTGACAATGCAACGCTCGACAGCGGCGCAACGCTGCAGACCACCAGCAGTGACATCACGATCGCCGGTGATAATGGCTCGATCGAGTCCGCCGTGCAGACCACCGATGGCAATGTCATCCTCTCCGGCAGTGGCATCGGGCTTGACGGCGGCAAGGTGACGACGGCCAGCGGCGGTATCACCCTCACCGGATCGCTCAACATGACCGGCGATGGTGCGCTGGAGGCGACCAGCGGGGCCATTGCCATGAACGGGGCGGTGACCAACGCCACGGGCGGCACCGAGACCCTGACGCTGATCACCGACAATGCCGTCACCCAGACGGATACCACCGGCATCGATGTCGATGCGCTTGCTTTGCAAGGGCCCGGTACGTTCACGCTGGATGATGCGGACAACCAGATCAGCCTCCTGACCGCAGGTAGCAGCACCGAGCGCGTTGCCGCTTTGACGGTCAATAACAGCGGCGCCCTCGAAGTGGAAACCACTGCTGCGACCACGGCCGATGAGCAAAACGGCATTTTCGCGGTGGGCGATGTGAGTATCAGCTCGGCGGGGGGTGATCTGACGGTCAACAAGGCCATTGACACCCAGAGCGCCTCAACGACAGCACTGACGCTGGCTGAGACGGGCAGCAGCGGTGCGATTACGCTCAACGCCAATATCACCACCGTGGGGGATCAGACCTACAGCGGTGATCAGAGCGGCAGCAGTGATGTGGTCATCGCCGGCGACGTCACGCTCGAGACCACGGGGACGGACCGGGATATTGATTTCACTGGCAACACCGCCAGTGCGACCGGTGTGCAGACCCTCACGCTGGTGACCGATGGTGCCATGACGCACACTGGCGCGATTGAGGTGGACGAGCTCGCGCTGCAGGGCACGGCCAGCTTCACCTTGGCCAATGCCGGCAACCAGATCGGCTTGCTGGCGGCTGGCATTGCCAGCGATACGAGCGCGAGTCCGGAAGTTCTCGAAGAGCGCACAAGTGCCATTACCGTCAACAACACCGGTAATATCACGATCGGCAGTATCGGCAGCCAGGACGGGATCCTCGCCGAGGGGCCGGTGGCCTTGGGGACGACCAACGGCGTGCTCGCCATCGAGCAGGCGATCGACACGCAGACGCCCAACACCGGCGGCTCACCGAGTACGCTCAGCCTGAGCGCTTCGGGCAGCGGCGTGATCCAGTTGGCGGCGGATATCGACTCGGACGGCACGCAGACGTACACCGGTGCCAGCAAGCTCATGGCCGATGTGGCGCTGAACGCCGATGATGCGGACATCACCTTCGCCGGTGACATGACCAATGCCGCGGGTGGCATCGAGACGCTGAGCCTGACCTCCAACGGCCAGGTGACCCAGTCGGGCACGCTGGACGTGGACGAGCTCGCGCTGTTCGGCACCGGCGATTTCATCTTTGATCAGGCCGGTAACCAGATCACCAAGCTCTCCGCCGGAACGCCGGAGAGCCAGGAAACCACTGGAGGCACCACGGTTACGCTGCCCGCCCAGCGCATTGGCAAGCTGACGGTGAACAACACCGGCGCCCTTGAGGTGGGGACCACCGCTTCAGGCAGCGCTGACGAGCAAAGTGGCATCGTGGCGGCCGGCGCGGTGAATCTGCAGACCGATGGGGCGGCGCTGACGGTCAGCCAGATCATCGACACCACCGACGACACAACGGGTGCGCTTGCCCTGACGACGAGCAACACTGGTGGAGTGATCGAGCTGGATGCGGATATCACCAGCGTTGGGGATCAGAGCTACAGCGGTGACACCAAGCTTCTGAACAACGTCACGTTGACGGCCACCGGTGCCGGCACCGCCGCAGGCGACATCGGCTTTGCTGGTGGGGACATGTCCAATGCGTCTGGCACCGAGCGCCTGACGCTGGTGAGTGATGGCACGGTCTTGGCCACCGGTGCCATGGTCATCGACGAGCTGGCGCTCCAGGGCACGGCCGACTACAGCTTTGCCAATGCCGACAATCAGATCAGCCTGCTCGCGGCCGGCACGAGTTCGCAGCGTATTGGCGACCTGAGCGTGGCCAACAAAGCGACAGCACTTGAAGTGGGCACCACGGATGCGGGGGGCGCGGACGAGCAGAGCGGCATACTTGCCACTGGAGATGTCAGCATCGCCTCCGCTGGCGCGGATCTTCTGGTCAACCAGGCAATCGACACGCAGAGCGCTACGGCCACCGCCCTCACGCTGACCGAGACCGGCAGCAGCGGCGTGATCACGCTCAATGCCGATATCACCACCGTGGGGAGTCAGACCTACAGCGGTGACCAGGCTGGTGACAGCGATGTCGTTATCACCGGAACCACCCGGAGCACCGAGAATAACGTCACGACGCTGGATGACTACGTCACCCTCGAGGCCACCGGCACTGGCACGACCGATAGCGACATCACGTTCACCGGCAATACCGCCAGTGATAGCAGCAGCCAGGTGTTGATGCTGGTTGCCGATGGGGCGGTGGACCACGGTGGGTCGATGCAGATCGAGTCGCTCGGGCTGGACGGTGGAGCCGACTTCACCTTTGACAACACGGCCAACCAGATCGATCTGCTGGCGGCCGGCGGCGGTGTTAACGGGCGGACCGGTTCAATCACCTTGGCCAATGACGGCACGCTGACCATCGGCTCGGTAGATGCCCTCAGCGGCGTCAACGCCAGCGGCGATGTCAGCCTGACCCTCGCGGATGCGGATCTCACCATCGACAGTGGGGTCACGGTCGGGCTCGCCAGCGGCAGTGATGCGCAGACCCGTTCACTCGGCGTCGATGTGGGCACCGGCAATGTGGTGCTGAGCAATGACGTCACGGTCGATGACGATCTGACGATCAAAGGCAACATGACCGTCTCCGGCGAGGGTCAAAGCGCTGATGATGTCATCAATCGCACGCTTGAGGCCGGTGGCGCGATGGCGCTCAATGGCACGGTCGAGAACGCGACCACGGGCAATCAGGCCCTGACGCTTAGCAGTGACGGGACTGTCACCCAGAGCGCTGCCATGACCCTGGACCGGCTGGCCCTCGCCGGCAGCGGCGATTTCACTTTGGATCAGGCGGGCAATGCGATTGACCTGATCGCAGCCGGAAGCGCGGGCAACCGCATCGGCGCGCTCACGCTCGATAACAGCCAGGCCATCGAGATTGGCAGTGTCGGTACACGCGATGGTATTAACGCGGCCGGCGATCTGAACATCCAGACGCAGACGGGCAACATCACTGTCTCGCAGGTCATCGACACCTCGAGCACGACGGCGAATGCCTTGGTCCTCAATGCCGGCAGCGATCATGTTCATGAGACGGCCTTCGTCGATGGCACCAACACCCTCGGTAGCAATGACAATGTGATGATCGCTGAGGGCGGCGGCATCAACGTCACTGCCGGTCGCGGTGTCATCTACACCGGCAGCATTGCCGGCAGCAGCGGTCTGGTTGAAACGCAAGCCGGCGCCGCTGACGGCGTGATGGCGCAGGGCACTGGCCGCTTCCGCTACAACGCCGATGAGACGGCCGACTTCACCGACGCGACGACCTGGACGGCGCTCGAGGCCACCGGTCTGAACGCGGTGTACCGCGAGCAGCCGCTGCTTGAGGTGACTGCCAATGGCAACATCATCACCTACAGCGACGCGCTGCCGGACGCCGGGGATAGCAACGACTACGGCTCGACCGTGATCGGCCTGCAGAACGGCGATACCACGGACGATATTGAAGGCTTTGATGACATCGAGTGGACCACGCCGTCGCTGATCACCGAGGACAACCCCGAGGGCGTCATCCCGGTCTCCAGCGCGGGCTTTGAAGCCGCCGGCACCTATGAGCTGGACGTCGCCGAAGCGATTGCCAACAAGCTCGGTTACGCCACGGAAGTGGGCGGTGAACTGACCATCAACCCCAAAACCGTGACGCTCACCAGCACCCTTAAGGCCACGAGTCGCGAGTACGACGGCACCACCAAGGCACTCTTTACTGGCAAGGTCGAGATCCCGGGTACCGTGGAACTGGCCGAGGCCAACAGCGGTGATGGCCTGATCCTGGCGCTGGATGAGGTGACCGCTACCCCCCCGGCGGATATCACCGGTGCCTTTTCAAGCAAGGATGTAGACGAAGACAATCGGGTTGACTTTGGCAACCTGCTGCAGGGCGATGATGCCGCTAACTACACTTACAACGTCTTCGATGCCGAGGCCGAGATCACCCCGCGCACCCTCGAGGTGTCGGCCGAGAAGGTCTACGACGGCAACACCGACCTTGATGGCTACGTGACCCTGCGCACCGGTGTTGCCGGCGAGGTCATCGACTACGAAAACGCCGAGGCTTCGTTCGCCAATGTGATCACCGAGGTGAATGGTGAGGTGCAGCCTAACTTTCTCCTCAACATCGATCTCAAGGCGGTGGATGCCGGTGCGCTGGGTGATGGTGAAGTCGCGGCAGCGTTGAACAACTACCGCCTACCAGCCGACGAGAACGGGACTTTTGATGCCGATAGCGCTCCGGTGACGATTACGCCGAAGACTCTGACGGTGGCGCTCAATGACACCAATGTCACCAAGGTTTATGACGGCAGTGATGCCGCACCCACCGGGTTTGCGCCATCGCTCACGATCACCGATGGCTTACTGACTGGTGACAGCCTGACTAACGATGCACTGGCCTCGCTCGGCTTCACCGTTGACAGCGGCCAGGCGTTTTTCAACAGCAAGAACGTGCTTCAGGCCGACACGCTCACGGTCGAGGGCCTGACGCTTTCTGAAATCGACAGCGATAACGGCTCGATGGTCACCGACTATCAGCTCAACACCGACACGCTCACGCTCACCGATGGTGCAGACAGTGGCAACGTGACGGTCTCCGTTGATCCACGGCCGATCCAGTCGATTGAGGTCACCAAGACCTATGACGGCTCCACGCTGCTGTTCGAGACCAAGGAGCTTGCCTTTAATAACATTGTTGAGGGTGAGTCTTTCGACTCCTCGCGCGGAGAAGCGGCGTTCGCCAATGTCACCGCTGCGAATAACTACATCGAAACGATCACCTTGAAGGATGGCAAGGGCGGTCTGCTGAGCAACTACAGCCTCCCGGGCAACAAGACCGTGAACTCGGGGAGCCAGTCGGTGACGCTGAGCTTTGGCTCGCTGCAGATGGACGGTGGCAACCCGGTCAACCCGGTGACCATCGACCAGCGCCTGCTCACGATCCGCGCCGCGGATGACGCCAAACTCGAAGGTCAGCTGGATCCGGCGACCTACGGTGGGGTGTTCTACAACGGCTTTGTGACCGGTGAAGGCGAAGGTGATCTGAGCACCTTGCCCACCATCACCCGTGTAGCCGCTGACGGCAGTAACACCCCTGAGGAAGCCGTCGGCGTCTACGAAGATGTGCTGCAGGTCTCCGGCGCGGCGGCAGATAACTACCGGATCGAATACGAGACGGGTGACTACGAGATCCTCGGCCCGGACGTTCTTTTGCTGCGCACCGAAATCTCCGCGCAGCAGGAATACGGCGGCCAGGCGGTTTATGACTACCAGTCGGCGCAGTATCTCGACGATGCCGGCAATGTGCAGACCATCGAGGCGGGCGAGTTCGTTCTAAACAACAACGCGGTCACCCTGCGAGACAACTCCGCAGGCACGGGTGTCGCCTTCACGCTGGGCGCCTCCGAGCAGACGGCGAAGTTCAGCAGCTCGGGCAACCTGGCGGTGGGCGGCTACAACATCGCCGCGCGCGACTTCCAGGCGGTGGATGACCTGGAGATCTTTGACGACATTCGCGTAAAGGGTGCGCTGACGGTAACGCCAATCCAGCTCAACGTGCCCGCTGACTTTGATTTCGGAGTCACCGAAAAAGTCTACGACGGCAACACGACCATCAATGACCTGGCGGTGGAGAATCAGCCCACCGAGATTATTGCCGATGACGATGCCGCGCTCAGTGGGCTGGGCAGCTACGCCACGCGCCACGTGGGTGATAACAAGCGGGTGGATCTCACGCTGGGGCTGAGCGGGCCTGATGCGGGTAACTACACCCTCGGGGCTCAGCAGTTCAGTAACAATCAGGGCAAGATCACCCAGCGGGCATCGGTGGAGTGGGTCGGCGCCGATGAGGGCCTGTGGTCCAACTCATTGAACTGGGCGGATGGCGCGACGCCCGATAACAGCCCGGAGATGATCGACCCGGCCACGGGTGAGGCGATGCCCAACGTCGCCCAGGTGATCCTGCCGGAAGGCTCCGTGAGCCGCTATGACCGCGGCAACTTTGGCGACACCCACTCCGGTCTTCAGATCGACGGTACGCTCAAGCTCGACTCGGATGTGGCGGATCTAGACTTCGATAACAGCCTCACCGGTGGCGGGCGCCTGGAGCAGGTCAGTGATCAGACGTTGACGCTGTCGGTGGCCAATGAGGGCTTCAGCGGTACCGTCGATGCCGGAAGTGGCACCGTCAAGGTCACCGACGCCAACGCCCTGGGCACCGCACCGGTGGTTGAGGGCAATGGCGGCACCCTTGAGTTCGCGATCAGTGGGCAGAACGGCGAGCCCGCACCGAAACTCGCGAGCCTGATCACCCGCGGGACGCTGAACATCGCAAGCGATGTGCATACGATCGGGGATCAGACCCATGATGCGAAGCTGATCCTCGCGACCGGTGAGGTCGGCGGGACTGGTTATGACCCCATCACCAGCGATGGGGAGACGTTCATCGTCCAGCAGGATGCTGAAGGCAATGACAAGGTCTATCGCCACGTTCGCGGTGTTGCTGGCGAGAAGCTTTTTGTCCACGAGGTGATTGTCGCCGAACCGGTGACCGACGAGGACGCGGCTGAGGGCGATGGCGATTCACCGCAGCCGCAGCCGGAGACGGAGCCGGAGGCGGGGACGCAGACGGAGATTCTGCGGCCGCTCTACACGCTTTCAGAAAGTGGCGAAATCGTCGCCGACACGGCTGGTGAGGCTGAGCGGGTTGTAGCCGTGCGTGAGCCCCAAACACAGGAGCCGGCGACGGATGCCGAGGAAAATGGCGAAGGTGGCGAAGCGCAGGAGCCGGCGCAGTCACTTGCGCAGAATCTCGCTGAGCTCGAGGATCTGGGGCAGACGCTGCGGCGTTACGTGTTTGATGACACGCAGGATAAGTACCTCAGGCTTGAGCCGATCGAGTTCACGGCGGAGACCGCGGATGCCGAGCTCGCCTTCAATGGCGGCATCTCCGGCGGCACAAACGCCAAGTCCACGAAACGCTCCGTTCTTATTGATGCGGGGACCGGCACGGTCACCATCGACGGTCAGGTCGGTCAGGACGTCCGCGCTGAGAAGGCCATGGATGCCGATCTGCGCGAGGGGAGCAGCCGGATCGCCTGGAGCGCCTTCGATCAGCAGGACACGAGCGTGTATCGCCTCGAGGTGGTCGGCGAGCAGATCAACCTCAATGGCGATGTCACGACCTTTGAGGAGCAGATCTACCGCGGCGCGATGCAGGTGGGCTCGGGCACCGATCGCAACCCCATGCGTCTGCTGGTCTCTGTGGATCCGGCGGTGCGCTTCACCGGCACCATTGATGACGCTGTGGCCGGCGGTCGTGTCCACAGTCTTGCAAGCTACGCCCTCTCGACGGTGGAGCGGGGCTCTGAAGGCTTTGTCCGACCGGAAATCGAATTCGAGGGCAGCATCGGCGAGACCAATCCGCTGCTGCATTTCACGGCCGAGACCGGGATGCAGAGTACGAAGCGTCAGGTGGCGAGCATCGTCGAGCGTGACACCCGCGCTGACCGCGATCGGTTCCCAGGCGAGGTCAGCTTCGGTGAGAATGTCGGGGTGATTAACACCGGTGGCGATCAGGTTGTCTATGGCTGGGATATTGTTTTTGATGCCAACACCACCCGACTTGCCGATGGCGAGACCGAATATCGCATGGGCCAGACGCTCAACGAGGATGGTGAACTGATCCCGCGCGGCCTCGGCGGTGAGGGAACGCCGCCCCCGCCGGGTGACTTGACGGTGCCGACCGCACCTATTCCGCCAGTTGTGAGTGCCCCGCCGGTGGTGACAGGTGACATCGGCTTCGCACCGCCGTCGTTTGGCGCCGAAGATACCCCGGCAGGTGTCGACTTTGAGATGGAGCTGCTGCGTGAGGCGCTGGAGCGCATCCAGGGGGCGACGCCCAACGACAGCCCGCTGCAGCCACCAGGCAGCGGTCCGACCGGCTTGCTGACCGCTAGCGTGCAGGTCGGGGAGATCGCCACCGAGGGTGGTGGCAGCGGCGGTGCTGATGTGGATGAGTGCGTCGAAGAGGACGACGAGGACTGCGAAGAACGGTAAACTGACAATGCTGCCAGGATCGACAGAGTCCAGCGTTAATTAACAATGAACACGATGAAAGGAAAAAACGGGAATGGCTGAACTGCTTTTCTACAACGAGCCGGTTGCACTGAACCGCGAAGAACACAAGACCATGAAGGTCAGCGCGCCGAAGGATTTCGGCTTTACGCGTGAGACCAACTCGGTGGTTCTCACCGGTATAGAGTTTGCGAAAGCTTGTCGGCATTTCCCGATCGTTTTCACGCGTAACGCCGACCAGGTTATCCCGGTGGCGGTGCTCGGTATGCGGGATAACGAGAACCTCTTCGTCGACAGTGAAGGGCAGTGGCAGGCGAATTACATCCCCGCCTACATCCGCCGCTACCCGTTTGTCCTCGCGAACCGGGGCGAGGATCAGGATCAGTTCCTGATCTGCGTGGAAAACTCCGCGCTGCGCAAGCGCGGCGGCGAGGCGCTTTTTACCAAGGACGGCGAGGAGACCGAGTATCTGGAGAACGCCACGCGTTTCATGCAGGAATATCACCAGAGCTTCCTGCGGACGGTGGAATTTGGCAGAAAGCTCGACGAGCTGGGGCTTTTCCAGGAGATGAATGCACGGGTGACCCGGGATGATGACTCATCGGTGGTGCTCGGGCAGTTCCTGAGCGTCAACGAAGATGCGCTGATGAAGCTGCCGGCGGCCGCCGCCGACGAGCTTTTCCGCGCCGGGTATCTGGGCTGGATCTACGCGCATTTGATCTCCATGGACCTCTTCCCTGAGCTCGCCCGGTTGATGGGCAAGGACGAAGAGACGGCGTAAGGCGCTGTCTCAGGTGACCGCCGTGGGAGGGCGGTCACCTGACGGATAACCGAGCGGGCACCGGGTGCAGCAAGAGCGTCTCACGGACAGACGGCCCTCACTGGCCTCACTACCGCGCTGGGTGATCGGTGTGGTGGCCGTTATGGTGGTTTCCGTCCATGTCGTCGGTGTCGTCTGGTTCAGCCGGCTCGGTCTGGCAGATCCGGAGGATTTCGAGCCTGCGGAAGTGACCGTGGAGCTGGTTGCCAGCCAAAGCCTGGCGGTGCCAACGGATGCGCCGGTCGAAGAGCCGGTGGAAGAGGTGATCGAAGAGCCGGTGGAGGAACCGGTTGAGGAGCCGGAGCCGGAGCCGGTACCGGAGCCTGAGCCCGTACCGGAACCCGAACCCGAGCCCGTACCGGAACCCGAACCCGAGCCGGAACCTGAGCCCGAGCCCGAGCCGATCCCCGAACCCGAGCCCGTCCCTGAGCCGGAACCTGAGCCCGAGCCCGAGCCCGAGCCGATCCCCGAGCCCGAGCCCGAGCCGGAACCCGAACCTGTACCGGAACCCGAGCGCGAACCACAGCCGGAACCGGCCCCGGAGCCAAAGCCGGAACCGGTGCCCGAGACGGTCCCGGAGGCCGCGCCTTCCGAGAGTTTTTCGCTGCCCACCGAGGGAGCGACCGAATCGGCAGAGGGCTTGGATAATCCCGTACCACCGTATCCGCCTGAGGCCTATTTTGATCAGTTGACCGGCACGGTGCTGCTGCGGGTGCGGGTGAACGCCGAAGGCGGTGTGGACGCCGTCGAAGTCAAGCAATCAAGCGGTCATGACATCCTCGATGACTCAGCGACCACCACCGTCATAGACTGGGAGTTCAAGCCTGCGCTCGAAAATGGGACGGCGGTGGCGCAGTGGGTCGAGGTGCCCATCACTTTTGAACTGGAGTAGCGGGGGCAAGAATGGAATCGGATCTGGTTTTTAACCTGACATCTTATACTTTGCTGGCCATGTCGGCACTCACCTGGACCATCGCCATCGCGAAGGTGTTGCAGTTGCGTCTGGCGCGTAGCCGGGCGCGGATGCTCGAGCGCTCGTTTGACGCGTCCATGGACTGGTCGGCGTTCAAGGAAATCGGCCGTGGGCGGGATGCCGGCGATGCGGTCTATCTCACCGATCGCATCAAGCAGGTCTGCAGCGACTATGCCGGCCCGGACCATGCCAGTTACAGCTTTGAGCAGCTCCGTGCCATGCTCGCAGCCGAGACCCAGCGCAAGCTCGGCACCGTCGCCCGACACAAGGAAAGCTGGCTCAATGCGCTCGCGAGCATCAGCGCCACGGCGCCATTCCTTGGCCTGTTCGGCACGGTCTGGGGCATCATGAAAGCGCTTGAGACCATTGGCGAGACCGGCGCGGCTAACATCACCGTGGTGGCCGCCCCCATCGGCGGCGCCCTGGTGACAACGGCCGTGGGCATTGTCACCGCGATTCCGGCGGTGGTCTTCTACAACGTTATCAATCGCATGGTTCGTCAGCACGTCGGCCGTCTTGAGAACTTTTCCGAGGGGCTCCTGCGCTACGTGCTGCACCATCGCCCGCACTGGCAGGAGATCGACCGATGAACTACGGCGATTCTCAGAACCAATCCATCGCGGATATGAATGTCACGCCCATGATCGATGTGATGTTCGTGCTGCTGGTCCTCTTTCTGGTCTCGATTCCCCTGATGGTGCCTCAGACCATGGGGGTGGATCTGCCGGACACCCAGCCCCACAATGCCGCCGAGGCCGACGATGAGCCCTATCGCCTGGCCATCCGCGCTGATGGGGTCATCGAGCTGGATGACGAGGAAATCAGCGAAGACGCCCTCCTGGAACGCTTTGAGTCGATCGCCGATGAGGAAGGGGCTCGGGTCCTTCTGGAAGCGGATAAGAACGTCACCTATGAGCGCATCGCCACACTCATGGTCGACGCCCAGGTGGCGGGTGTGGCGCAGCTGGGGTTTCTGACCGAGGCCGAGTCCAACCGCTAGGGGGATTGCAAACCCCGCAATCGCCCCCATATCCCTTGGTAAGCGAACGTATCGATTACCGAAGGAGTCCGTCCCATGCGAATGGACAAGTTAACCACCAAGTTCCAGATGGCACTCGCTGAGGCCCAGTCACTGGCGCTTGGCCGTGACCATCAAATGATCGAACCCGAGCATCTGGTGCTGGCCATGCTTGATCAGGAAGGTGGCGGTGTCCGTCATCTGTTGCAGCAGGCCGGCGTCAACGTCAATCTGCTGCGCTCGCAGCTGGGCGACGCGGTGGATCGTCTGCCCACGGTGCAGGGCACCGCCGGCGAGGTACATGTCAGTAATGACCTCAACCGCTTGCTCAATCTCACCGACAAGCTCGCCCAAAAGCGCGGCGACAGCTACGTCTCCAGCGAGCTTTTCCTGCTCGCGGCGGTGGATGAGGGCAAAAGCAAGGCCGGTGAGGCGCTCAAGCATGCCGGCGCCACCAAGGAGGCGCTGGAGAAGGCCATCGAGGCCACCCGGGGCGGCGAGAACATCGATGATCCCAACGCCGAGGATCAGCGCCAGGCGCTCGAGAAATACACCATCGATCTGACCGAGCGGGCCGAGCAGGGCAAGCTTGACCCGGTGATCGGCCGCGATGAAGAGATCCGGCGCACGATCCAGGTCCTGCAGCGCCGCACCAAGAACAACCCGGTGCTCATTGGCGAGCCGGGGGTGGGCAAGACCGCCATTGTCGAGGGCCTGGCCCTTCGCATCGTCAACCACGAGGTGCCCGAGGCGCTCAAGGAAAAACGTGTGCTCTCGCTCGACATGGGGGCCATGGTCGCCGGGGCCAAATACCGCGGCGAGTTCGAAGAGCGCATGAAGGGCGTGCTCAAGGATCTGGCCAAGCAGGAAGGCGAGATCATCCTTTTCATCGACGAGATCCACACCATCGTCGGCGCCGGTAAGGCCGAGGGCTCGATGGATGCCGGCAATATGTTAAAGCCTGCGCTGGCGCGCGGTGAGTTGCATTGTATCGGCGCGACCACCCTGGATGAGTACCGCACCAACATTGAAAAGGACGCCGCCCTTGAGCGGCGGTTTCAAAAGGTGCTGGTGGATGAGCCCAGTGTGGAAGACACGGTGGCGATCCTGCGCGGGCTCAAGGAGCGCTATGAGGTCCATCATGGTGTGGAGATCACCGACCCGGCGATCGTCTCGGCGGCGACGCTCTCGCAGCGCTATATCACCGATCGGAAGCTGCCGGACAAGGCCATCGATCTGATCGACGAGGCCGCTAGTCGGATTCGCATCGAGATCGACTCCAAGCCCGAGGCGATGGATCGGCTCGAGCGCCGGCTGATTCAGCTCAAGATCGAGCGCGAGGCGCTCAACAAGGAAGAGGATGAGGCCTCGAAAAAGCGGCTCGCCACGCTAGAGGGCGAGATCGCCGAGATCGAGCGCGAGTACAACGAGATGGAGTCGGTGTGGAATGCCGAGAAATCGGCGGTGCAGGGGGCGACCGGTCTCAAGGAGGCGCTGGAGCAGGCCCGACAGGAGCTCGAGACGGCCCGTCGTGCCGGGGACCTGACCCGGATGTCCGAGTTGCAGTACGGGCGAATCCCTGAGCTTGAGCAGCAGCTCGACGCCGCCACCCAGGCCGAGGACAAGCAGGAAATGCAGCTTTTGCGCAACTCGGTCACCGACGAGGAGGTGGCTGAGGTGGTGTCCAAGTGGACCGGGATTCCGGTGTCGAAGATGCTCGAGGGCGAGCGCGACAAGCTGCTGCGCATGGAAGCGGCGCTAGGGGATCGGGTGATTGGCCAGACCGAGGCGGTCGAGGCGGTATCCAACGCCATCCGCCGCTCGCGGGCCGGGTTGTCGGATCCTAATCGCCCGAACGGCTCATTTTTGTTCCTCGGCCCCACGGGCGTGGGCAAGACAGAGCTGTGCAAGGCCCTTGCCACCTTCCTCTTCGACACCGAAGAGGCGATGGTGCGCATCGATATGTCGGAGTTCATGGAAAAGCACGCCGTCGCCCGGCTGATCGGTGCCCCACCGGGGTATGTGGGTTATGAAGAGGGCGGTTATCTGACCGAAGCCGTCCGACGCAAACCCTACTCGGTGCTGTTGCTCGACGAGGTGGAAAAGGCTCATGCGGATGTGTTCAACATCCTGTTGCAGGTGCTCGATGACGGCCGCTTGACCGACAGCCACGGCCGTACCGTGGATTTTCGCAACACGGTGATCGTGATGACCTCGAATCTGGGCTCGCATCTCATCCAGGAGCATGCCGGCGAGGCGCAGTACCAAGAGATGAAGCAAGAGGTGATGGGCGTGGTCAGCCAGCACTTCCGGCCCGAGTTCATCAACCGGGTGGATGATGTGGTGGTGTTCCATCCTCTGGAGCAGGCAGAGATTCGCCGGATCACCGAGATCCAGGTGCGCTACCTCTCCGAGCGGCTGCGGGAGCGGGAGATGGCCCTTGAGCTTAGCGACGCGGCGCTGGATGCCATTGGTGAGGCGGGCTTTGATCCGATCTACGGGGCGCGCCCGCTCAAGCGAGTGTTGCAGCAGCGGGTCGAGAATGTGCTGGCTCAGCGGATTCTCAGCGGCGAGTTCAGCGCCGGTGATCGTGTTCGGGTCGACGCCGTGGGCGAAGGCGACGCGCGGGAGTTGCGCTTCGAGCGCATCAGCGAGCCGGCGGTGGCCTAACGGTCTGGACCTGGTGGCGATTGGGGCGGGCTGGCGGTTGGCGGCTCGCGGGACGCTACCGTGTCGGGTTCCGGCGCCTAGGTGGTGTGGGATGCCCGGAGACCCGATGGTAGCGGCTGCGCGCGGCTCGAGCGACCCAGTAGCGGGCGACCGAGGGCTCGACGCTAGCAGCTGCCAGGGTCTAAGGCGGTGGCACTCGGACTCGCCTCAAAGGGCCCCTACGCGATATGTAGCTTGTGGTGCGGCTGCGTTGTCACGCCTTTGCCGCGTCGTCTGCACACGCTTGAAACACGCGATTGATGCACATCGTAATACCCCGGCCTCGCGGCAGCGCCTGCCCCGCAGCGGGCCGCCTGCGTCTTCGGAATATCGTCACGCCTAGGTGTGTTTTTACGATGTGCGTAAACGATGTGTAGCGGCCGTGTTCACTGCGCTTAGTAAAAGGGTGTTATCCGACCGCCCGGGTCCGTGCGCCCAGCAAGCGAACGCTATCCAGCGGCCCCTGCCAGTGCCAGGTCGTTATTGGTAATGGCCTCGCCGCCGTCGGCGGTGACCCGCACGGTATTGCTCATGCCGATGCCCCAAACGCCGGGGATGCGCAGCATCAACGGCAGATGGAAGACCATGTTCTCGACGAACTCGCGCTCGATGCCGCGGGCGATAAAGCCCGAGCCTTCCACCCAGGATGGCGGGAACTGGATGCCGACGGTGTAACCATAGACCCCCGAGAAAAATGCTCGGTCCGCCACCGGGGCCAGTGCCTGGTCGGCGGCCGCGGCCGCGGCGTCCATTGTGACTCCGGGGCGCATATGCTCGATCAGTGCCTCGTAGATATCGCGGATCACACCGGCGACCCGGCGCATTTCGTCCGTTGGCTGACCGGCGACCCGGCTGCGCATCACCGGTGCGGTATAGCGGTGATAGGCCGCGCCGAACTCGAGGAAAACCAGTTCGTCTTCGGCCACCTCGTGGCGCTGGTGGTTGCAGTGAATGACGCTTGAGCGCCATCCGGTGGTGACAATGGGCTGCAGGCTCATGAATTCGCCGCCGGCGGCGAGCATGGCCGCCGAACCGCTGGCGGCCAGTTGCTGGTCGCCGACGCCCGGTGCAATCAGGGCCTCGGCAGCGGCGATGCCGGCCTCGGTAATGCGGGCGCTTTGCCGCAGCATGGCGATTTCTGCCTCGCTCTTGACGATCTTGGCGCCATCCACCAGGCCGGAGGCGTCAACCAGCGTCACGCCGGGCATGACCGCCGCCAGGCCGTCACGAAAGCCACTGCGAAGCGCCGGCCCCCAGTTGTCGGTGCCGATGCGTGGGGACGCTCCAGCACCCGACCCCGACACGCCCGCTCCCGGTCCCGACGAGCCACCCAACCCCAAATCGCGGATGATCGCCTGCATCTGTCCTACGGCGCCGTCCGCCTCTTCCCATCGATAGCCAAAGACATCATCCACCCGTGCGGTGGTGACCGCCGGCCCGGTCTCGATAGACGGGACCTGCAGTATCGCGCGACCCTCGCCCTTGTCGGCAGAGTTGTTGGCTCTAGCGTTATCGGCGCTACCTTCGGCACCGGCGCCACCATCGCCATCACCACCATCACCGGCATCGCTACCACCTCCACCAGTCAAGAAAAGCGCTGTATGAACCGAGACCTCGAAGGTGTTGTAGCCGGTGAGATAGCAGATATCGGCCGCATCGGTGACCAGCAGCCCGTCCAGGCCCCGCGCGGCCATCGCCGCTGCCACCGCGGATCGACGGCGGGCATATTCGGCGTCCTCGAATGGCAGCGGCAGGCGGCCGATCCGCTCGGCAAGGGCATCGCGATAGGTATGAAAATCCATGGCCCGGCTCCTGGTGAGACATTAACGTTGGCTTAGGCTAGCAGCACCGCCACCAGGCCGGTGATAAAGACCCCGTCAAAGGTGCCTGCGCCACCGATCGAGGCAAGCGGTGCGCCGAGGCCGCGAACATCCCGCAGCCGCAGCAGATCGGCGCCGACCAGCACGCCCAGGGTGCCGCAGATGTAGGCAAGTGGGGCGCTGTTATCGGGCGCCAGTGTCACGGCGATCACCGCCGCCGCAATGGGGGCGACAAAGATGGGCATACCCACGCCAAGCCCCGGCACCGGGCGGCTGAATCCATAGCAGATCGCCGACTGGATGGCGATGGCCAGCAGCACCACGCCGCCACCCAGCGGGTGGTGGCGCAGCAGATAGACCGAGAAGGCCAGCGGAATCAGGCCGCCGCCGACGTTTAGCGCGATCAGCACCTTGGCCGGGTCAAGATTACGGTGTAAGCGCGCCATCCAGCGCAGCCGCTCCTGCCACCGCGGGTCGGGCTCGCGGGTGGCGTCGACGGTAAAAAGGGGCAGGTTGATGCCGCTGCCAAAGAGTGAGGCGATCAAAAGCAGCATCGCTGAGCCCTGCGACAACCCCAGCTTGTCGAAGGCGACGGTGACCACGCCGATCTGTATGAACACAAAGATCGTGGCGAGAAGAAAAATGGCGGCGATGATCTGAAAGGGCAAGTTCCGTCTCCGCAGATTGATGCCAAAACCCGGTATCATGGCTTGTATTGAGGCACCGGCGACCCTAGATAAGTTGCAGCGGTGATTGATTACAACGAGGACAAAACACCATGCCCATCTACGAGTACATTTGCGATGACTGCGGCCACGAGCTCGAGGCGCTGCAGGGCCTGAGCGACGATCCGCTCACCGACTGCCCGCAGTGCGAAAACGCCCGGTTGCGGCGGAAGATCTCGGCGGCGGCGTTTCGGTTGAAGGGCGGCGGCTGGTACGAGACCGATTTCAAAAAAGACAACAAGCGCAATCTCGCCGGCGAGGGCAAAGCCGAGAAGGGCAACGCAGGCAACGCCGACAGCGGCGCATCCGGCAAGACCGATAGCGGTGGTTCGTCCGGTCAGAAGGGCGCGGCGAGCGGGGGCAAAACCGGCGAGGCCAAGGGCGCGTCCGGCAAGTCGGAGAACAAGGCAGGCAAGGCGCAGTAAGCCCCGGCTCGCTTGCCTGCCAACCCCCCACCGCTTACCATTCCGGCTTTTGCGAAAGGCGGTCAGGCATCCATGCGCACCCATTACTGCGGCGAAGTCACCGAGGCCCTGCTCGATCAGGACGTAGAGATTTGCGGCTGGGTGCACCGCCGCCGTGATCACGGCGGGGTCATATTTATCGATCTGCGAGATCGCGAGGGCTTGCTTCAGGTGGTTTTTGACCCCGATCGGGACACCGCCTTTGCCACCGCCGACCGGGCCCGGCCCGAGTGGGTGCTCAAAATCCGCGGCCGGGTCCGCTACCGGCCCGAAGGCACGGAAAACGCCAACCTCAACTCTGGCAAGGTCGAAGTGCTCGGCCATGAGATTGAGGTGCTCAACCAGGCCAAGACGCCGCCCTTCCAGCTGGACGAGGACGACGTGGGCGAGGATGTGCGGCTGCGGCACCGCTACGTGGATCTGCGCCGGCCGGAGATGCAGCAAAACCTCATCACCCGGGCGCGGGTGACCGGGTTCATGCATCGGTTTCTGGACCAGCATGGTTTTCTCGATATCGAAACCCCGATGCTCACCCGGGCGACGCCGGAAGGGGCGCGGGATTTTCTGGTGCCAAGCCGCCTGCATGCTGGCAGCTTCTATGCGCTGCCGCAGTCGCCGCAGCTATTCAAGCAGCTTTTGATGATGTCCGGGCTCGATCGCTACTACCAGATCGTGCGTTGCTTTCGCGATGAGGACCTGCGCGCCGACCGGCAGCCGGAGTTCACCCAGCTCGATGTGGAGACCTCGTTCATGGACGAGGACCAGATCACCACATTGATGGAGCAGATGTTCCGCAATCTCATGCGCGAGGTGGCGGGTGTCGAGTTGCCGGAGCCCTTCCCGCGCATGACCTATGCCGAGGCGGTGGAGCGCTATGGCATCGACCGGCCGGACCTGCGCATCCCCATGGAGCTGGTCACGGTGGGGGATCTCCTCGCCGATGTGGATTTCAAGGTTTTCGCTGCGCCGGCGGCGGACCCCCGGGGCCGGGTGGCGGCGATGCGCGTGCCAGGGGGCAACGCCCTGACCCGCAAGCAGATCGATGAATACACCGAGTTCGTCGGCCGCTACGGCGCCAAGGGGCTAGCCTACATCAAGGTCAACGACCCGGCGGCGGGGGCCGAAGGGCTGCAATCGCCCATCCTTAAATTCCTGCCCGAGTCGGCCATAACCGAAATCCTCTCGCGGACCGGGGCCCGGGCGGGGGATCTGATCTTCTTTGGCGCTGACAAGGCCAAGGTGGTGAATGAGTCACTGGCCGCGCTGCGGGTGCGCGTCGGCCACGATCTGGACCTGCTCGAGGGCGATTGGGCGCCGCTCTGGGTGGTGGACTTTCCGATGTTCGAGTACGACGAAGATGACGGGCGTTATTACGCGCTGCATCATCCGTTCACCGCGCCGCAGACCGAGTCGGTGGACGAGCTTCAGACCGCCGATCCCGAGGCGCTGCTCTCGCGGGCCTACGATCTGGTGCTCAATGGCACCGAACTGGGCGGCGGCTCGATCCGTATCCATCGCCCGGACATGCAGTCGGCGGTGTTCGAGCGGTTGGGCATCGGCGCCGAGGAGGCGCGGGAGAAGTTCGGCTTTCTGCTGGATGCGCTGGATTACGGCACGCCGCCCCACGGCGGCATTGCCTTTGGTCTCGATCGCATCGTGATGATGATCGCCGGGGCCGGTTCGATCCGCGATGTTATGGCCTTCCCCAAGACCCAGACCGGCGCCTGCCTGTTGACCAACGCTCCGGCCGAGGTCGAGGAGAGCGCCCTGCGCGATCTGCATGTGCGGGTGAGAAAGCCGCAGAAGGGGTAGGGCGGCGATAGGGCGGTAACGGGCGCGGCGTTGGCCGGATCGCCTGGCCGTCGGCCCCGATTGGTCGCTGGGCGCCACCGCCGACGCGATTGCTCCGAGCCGTTAGCGGGCGAGTGACAGGCGGGCCCCGGGCGCGATCCCCAGTCGCCTGGCATCCCCGGCGGCGACTTCCAGCGCCGCGGCGATGGGCTCGTTGATACCGTAACCGGTCTGCCCGGGCGCCATCCGTTCGATGGCGATGACCATGCCGGCATCGTCTACATAGACGATATCCAGCGGGATGCGCACATCGCGCATATGCCATCCCGTGCGTCGGGGCTCGGGAAAGACAAACCAGATGGGGTTGTCGCGCACCACCCGGGCGGGCAGGTGCTGCATGCCCTGGGCGCGCTCGGCTGTCTCATCGGCGATCCGCACGGCGAGCACGTCCTGACGCCTGCCACCGGGTGCTTCAATGACAACCTCACCCTCGGTCATCGACTGCCAGGCGGCCGGTATCGTCGCGCCGGTTCGCTCGGTGGTGTCGGCGTCCGGGGACAGCAGCGCAATCTGCGCCGCCAGGATGCCGGCGGCGAGTGTGAGCCCGGCAACGATGCGAAGGATCCAGCGTTTCATCGGGTTATGATGGCACAGGTGCTGGCGACGGCGGATACACCGGGGATGCTGGGTTAGACTGTCGGCCATGAATCCATGGTTACTGTTGATCGCGGCGGTCATCCTTGAGGTCATTGGAACGACCGCCCTCAAGCTTTCTGAAGGTTTCACGCGCCTGTGGCCCAGCCTCACCGTCGTCGCCGGTTATCTGCTTGCCTTTATTGCGCTGGGGCTGGTGCTCAAGCGCATGGAGGTGAGCGTTGCCTATGCCGTCTGGGCTGGCCTGGGGACGGCGCTGGTGGCGCTGGTGGGGGTTTTCTTCTTTGGCGAGGCGATGACCTGGGTAAAAGCGGCGAGCCTGCTGTTGATCGTGACCGGCTTGATCGGCCTCAACCTCGCGAGCGGCGGCTAGGCGGCATACTGGCCGGGTGGACTTTCGGGCAGCGCTGCCAAGGGCGGGTTGCCGAGGTCGGCGACTGAAGTGGAACCTTTAGTTTGGAAAGGTTTCAAACTATGTAGGTTTCGTTTGGATCGAAAAGGAGGTCATGATGGCCACAGCAACCAATCCGGCACCGCAGATCAATATCGGCATCGATGAGGGGACACGGGCGGAGATCGCCGCGGGCGTTTCGCGCGTCTTGGCGGACAGCTACTCGCTGTATCTCAAGACGCACAATTTCCACTGGAATGTGACCGGGCCGATGTTCAACTCGCTGCACATGATGTTTGAAGAGCAGTACACCGAGCTCGCCACGGCGGTGGATGAGATCGCCGAGCGTATCCGTGCCCTCGGCGAACGGGCGCCCGGTAGTTACAGCGAGTACCAGAAACTCACGGCGATCCCTGAGGAGACCGGCAGCCCCGAGGCGACCGAAATGATCCGTCAGCTGGTCTCGGATCACGAGACCGTGGCCCGAACGGCCCGCGAGGTGTTCGCGCTGGCGGACGAGGCCGATGACGAGCCAACGGCGGATCTGCTCACCCAGCGCATGCAGCTGCATGAGAAAACCGCCTGGATGCTGCGAAGCATGCTCGCGTAACGTGGGACGCCGCGGCGTCCCGTTACGCTGGGCTGCCGCGGCCGCGCGTAATGCGGGGCTGGCGCGGTTGGCCGGCTAGCGCGGCGAACGGATCAAGTTGGTATGGCCGGGGCGTGATCCGGCTCGAGCGGTGGGTGTCGAGCCGCGCGGGGAAGACGACGGCTTGCTCCGGCGTGGCTTAGAGCCGTGTGAGGGCCAGGTCGGACGGTGCCTGGGCGATGTCGGGCCGCGCGTGGTGTTACAGGTTTTTCCAAAATCCTGCACACGATCGATACACATCGTTTATGCACATCATCACCCGCGCGCCGGCTTCCGGTCATTGAATCAACCGCCGTGTGACGCTGCGCATGACGCTCTGGATCACCGTCAACCGGATGGATTAGATCCCGCCCAAGAGGAAGTCGATGGCACGGGTGATTTTGCGGTTCGCTTTTGCGAGGTATTCGACGGGCTCGCCGAGGCTGCGTTGCGTGACCGTCATCAGATGATGGGTGACCAACACAAAGCGGCTGCCGGGGGAGCAGTCGAGCTCGACGATGGGGTGGACATCATCCAGCGGTGTTTCGTAGTGCCGGGTCGGGATGAGCGGCGCGACGATCTCGGTGCCAAGGGGCTCGAGCAGGGCGCTCTGGAATCCGACAAGGAATGGCGCGCGACGGTCGAGTCGCACAATTCGGGTGCGGAAGACCGGATACATCGACGCCGGAAAAATGTCGCCGAGGCGCCGTTGCGTCGATTCGTTGAGAACCGGCAGTCGATTAACCATTGACTGGAAGTTTTCCTCATCCAGGAAGGCGTCATTTTCGGTGTACGCCTGGCCGCCGTTGATCGGATCCGGTCGGTATGCGAATGGCTCGCGACTGTGGTCGATCAACGCCCGTCGGTTGCGCTCGACCCATTGCCGACAGCGCAATTCATGCATCGATTGGCGGAGATAATCCTCGAACACCCTTGAGAGGTTGAGCTCCCAATGCTTGGCTTCGGCGAGCAAATCCGCGTCGATACTGATGTTGATCCGTTTTTTGGGTTGCGGAATACGGCATTCGTGGGTGCCTAAGACCATCGCTTCCCCCTCCCGCGGCGCTTGCATCGGTCGCTTCCTCCTCCCGCGGCACTTGCATAGGTTCAATGCCTACTGACGATGTGCATAATCCGTGTGTAAAACCCGTGTGCGGCATCTGCGGCAAGAGGGATAACACAATCCGGTCCAGCGGCCACCGCCTGCATCACCGACCGGTCGCACCGGGCTGACCAGCGGCTGCACAGGCACAGGCACAAGGCACTGGCAGAGCCAAAGCCAAAGGCATCGGCACCATACCCGTCGGTTCACCCGCGACCCCACCGACCAACGCCACTGGCCAGCGCCACCGACCGGCGCCCTATATGCCTTGCGGCGATTTCCATATCACCGCATATTCCAGACGGCACTGCCGAAACACGTTACAGTTCGTGCACGAGATACCGGTTCCAACGGCGTTCGGCGCCTCGGCCGTCGATCTAGCCCGTCAGCAAGCGAGAGGACCCTATGAAACTCGAGACCAAGGCGATTCACAGCGGCTATTCGCCGGACCCCACGACCAAAGCGGTGGCGGTGCCGGTCTACCAGACCACCTCTTATGCCTTCGATGACACCCAGCACGGGGCGGATCTTTTTGACCTTAAGGTCGAGGGCAATATCTACAGCCGCATCATGAACCCGACCAATGCCGCACTGGAGCAGCGGGTGGCCGAGATGGAGGGCGGTATCGCCGGGCTGGCGCTCGCCTCGGGCATGGCGGCGATCACCTATGCCATTCAGTGCATTACCCGGGTGGGGGATAACATCGTCACCACCAGCCAGCTCTATGGCGGGACCTATAACCTTTTCGCCCACGCCATGCCCAACATGGGCATCGAGGTGCGCTTTGGCAGCGGCGACGACCCGGCGGCCATCGAGGCGCTCATCGATGACAACACCAAGGCGGTCTACGCCGAGACCGTGGGCAACCCCAACGGCAACGTGGTCGACATTGAGGCGTTTGCCGCGATCGCGCACCGCCACGGCGTGCCGCTGATCGTCGACAATACCGTTCCCACACCGGTGCTCTGGCGGCCCATTGAGCATGGCGCCGACATCGTGGTCCACTCGCTGACCAAGGCCATGGGCGGGCACGGCACCACCGTGGGTGGGGTGATCGTCGACTCGGGCAACTTTCCCTGGGCCGAGTATGCCGCCAAATACCCGATGCTTACCGAGCCCGATCCGTCCTACCACGGTGTGGTCTACACCAACGCCCTGGGACCGGCGGCGTTCATCGGCCGCTGCCGGGTGGCCCCGCTGCGCAACATGGGTGCGGCGTTATCGCCGATGAATGCGTTTTTGCTCATGCAGGGCATCGAGACGGTGCCGCTTCGCATGGAGCGCCACGGCGAGAATGCGCTGGCGGTTGCCGAGCACCTGCAGAACCACCCCGGGGTGACTTGGGTGAAATACGCAGGCCTCTCGGGTAGTCCCTACTATTCGCTGGTGCAGAAATACATGGGCGGCAATGCAGGCGGCATTTTGAGCTTTGGCATCAAGGGCGGCGAGGAAGCCGGTGCCCGGTTTATCGATGCGCTTGGGCTTATCACCCGCCTGGTCAACATCGGTGATGCCAAATCCCTTGCCTGTCACCCGGCGACGACCACCCACCGCCAGCTCAATGACGAAGAGCTCGAGAGCGCGGGTGTCAGCCGGGACATGGTCCGGCTATCGGTGGGGATCGAACATATCGATGACATCCTGGCGGATATCGATCAGGCACTTGCCGCGGCCGGTTGATCGGGGGCAGCGGTTGCCGTCGGCCCCCGCCGGTTGATCGGGGGCGGCGCTCGCCGTCTGCCCCCGCCGGCTGATCGTGGCACGAGCGGCGCACATCGACCCTGGCCGGCTGACCGCGGTCTCGGTCGGTCGATGCCGACTTGCGTCGGCTGAGCCGGTCCTCGGCTCTATCGATCAATCAACCGCAATATGGTCCTCGGGCTTGACTGATCCGAGGGCCCAGCCCACTTCGTAGAAGCCAGTGACCGAAAACTCGCTGGACGCCGGGCTGGTATGGGCGATGGTGATATCGCCACAAATGGCGCGGCAGGCGGCTTTAGTTACCTCCTGCAACAGCGCGAACTCTCGAACCCATGACCTCAGTGGCGGCTTGCCCAGTCGATGGCGTTTGGCGTTTTTGGCCTCGATCCGGGTTTGGATGGCGGCTTCGAGTTCTTCGAGCAGCCGGGGATTGCGTCGGCAATCCCCCAAGAGGCCGGCCATCTGTGAGTAGCGAAACTCCAGGCTGACGTTGTGTCGATCGGCATCGCGGGCGTGGTAGTCGGCGATCGCCTCGTCCAGGCAAACCAGCGCCCGGCTGGTCTCTAGCCCCTCGGCCACCCGGCGGGTGATGGCGGATATGCCCCGGGGCGCCAGCGGGTCGCCCTGGATGACGACAATCGGTGGCCGGTGAATGGGGCGGTCCTGCCAGTGGCGGTCCAGACGAGCGAGCAGCGCCTCGCTCACCGCGCCGGGTTCCCGCCGATCGGCGCCGCCCATGCCCTCGACGATCACCGGATGATAGTCGGCCAGGGTGGTCGGGCAGGGAAATCCGCGATTGAGGCGATCGCCCATGGAAGTCGGTCACCGTTGGAGAGGTAAAAAGCGGGATTTGGTGGGTCGTGCAGGATTCGAACCTGCGACCAGCGGATTAAAAGTCCGATGCTCTACCAACTGAGCTAACGACCCGATGCCAGCCCGTAATGATACGGCGCTGCGACGCGCTGGACAATAAGTCGACTACTGGTGCCTCAGCCACAAATGATATCGTGATATCATCAGGGCGTGGCAGACGAGTAGAGCTTGAGTATGGCACAAGTGGTTGTTCGTCATTTGGACGAGGGACTGAAGCAGGCATTAAAGTCCCGCGCGGCGGCTCATGGCCGGAGCATGGAAGAGGAGATCCGACAGATACTCCGACTGTCGATTGCCGAGGAAATCCCGGTGCAAAGCGCGCTTGGCACCCGCATGGCCGAGCGCTTCGCGTCTGACCCGTTGGATGCACCCATTCCGGAATGGCGCGATGAATTGATTGGGCCGATGGATATCGGAGATGAAAAGCCGGATGATTCTGCTTGACACCAATATCCTCTCGGCGCTGATTCAAAGACGGCCGGATCCTACGGTGGTGGACTGGCTCAACCAGCAGCGGGCCGACGAGCTCTGGATTTCGGGTATTACGATCTTCGAGGCCCACTACGGCTTCGAGAGCATGGCGGATGGCAAACGAAGGCGGCGATTAGAGGCCGCTTTCATGGCGCTTGTTCGCGAGGATCTGGGCAATCGCGTGCTGGGTTTCGGCCAGTCAGCGGCAGCAAAAGCCGCCACACTGGCGGCCGAGCAGAAGGCGGCGGGACGGCCAGTGGATATGCGCGATACCTTCATCGCCGGGATTGCCATGGCCAACGGGGCAACCCTTGTAACCGGCAACACCCGGCATTTCGACGATGTGGCGGTGCCGGTGTTCGATCCCTGGCGGGCGACCCGCACCACCGATCGCGCGTAGAGTCCGGAGTGCGGTTAGATGCGATCGAGCCGTTGCCGGGCCAGGTTGGCCGCGGTGCTGTCCGGGAAGGTCTCGATCACGCGCTCGAGCGCGGTGCGTGCCTCGGCCATGCGGCCCTGTTCGAAGTGCACAAACCCGATTTTAAGCAGCGCGTCGGGCCGCTTGTTGCTGTCCGGGTGGTTGTCGATCACCTGCTGAAAGTGCCCCAGGGCCGTTTCGAACTCGCGCACCACATAGTGCGATTCGCCCAGCCAGTAGCGGGCATTCGCGGCGAGCGCCGCCTGCGGATAGTCGGCCAGAAACTGCTTGAATGCCTCGGCGGCCTCGGCATAGCGCCCGGCACGCAATGTCTCGAAGGCGGCCTCATAAGCGGCCTCGGCAGCGGCGGGGTCGCTTGGCGCATCCGCATCGGGGTGCGCGTCTGGGGCGCCCGCCTGATCGGCATCACCGGTGGCTTCCCCTGTGACCGGCGTATTGGATGCGCCAAGTCCGTCGCTGGCGCCATCGCCGGCGCCGGGTTCGTTCCCACCGGTTGCCGGACGCTCGCTGGTGGCGGCGGTATCGCCGGGTGCCGCGGTGGTGTCACCCGGCGCCGCGCCCGTCTCGGCCTGTTCCAGGGCTTGTAGCCGCCCATCCACATCCAGATAGAGCTGTCTTTGCTGATCGCGCAGATCATCGATCTGGCGCTGGAGCACCTCGATCTCGCCGCGCAGGGTGGTGACTTCTTGGCGCAGAGACGCCGCCTGGTTCATCAGCCCCATCAGGGCGCTGCCTTCAAGGCGCTGTTCGAGCCGATTAACGCGGTCTTCTAGGTCGCTCTGGGCGGCAACCGGGCCGGTGCCAAGGGCCACCACGACGCCGGCTGCGAGGGTGAGCGCGATAGCGGGGTGCCAGTCGATCATCGCTTGATCACCGTTCGTAGACCAGCTCCGCCCGGCGGTTTTGGGACCAGGCCGACTCGGTGCTGCCGCTGACCGCTGGGCTTTCTTCGCCATAGCTCACCGTATCCACCTGTCCGTCCCGGGCACCGGCCAGCAGCAGGGCCTGTTTGACCGATTCGGCCCGCCGCTCGCCGAGGGCGAGGTTGTATTCGCGGGATCCGCGCTCGTCGGTATGGCCCTCGACCAGCATGCGGCTGTCGGGATGATCCGCCAGGTAGGCGGCGTGGGCTTCGATCAGGTTCATCGCCTCGCTGCTCAGCGTGGCGCTGTCGTAGTCAAAATAGACCACCCGCTCGGAGAGCGGGCTTGAGGGGTCTTCGAGGGGTTCGCCCTCAAAGCCTGTGCCTGTGGTGGCACCGGATGCGGTGGCGCCGGTGGTGGCCTCGGCCGCGGCAGCCTGATCGATTTCGGCCATCTCGGCGTCGTCGATGTCATCGTCGGTGGTCGCGCAGCCGGCCAGCAGGACCGAAGCGGTCAGCATTAAAAGCCAATGTTTGGTGCGGTTCATGGATGCTCTCCTAGTGTAATGCGCGTTGACCGTCAATGGCCCCCTATTAAACGCCGAAATCGCGCTCGGGGGAAAGCCTCGGGACGTGACACCGCTCCGGCATCCCCCTAAAGCGGTCCCCAGTCCGGCTCGCGAACGGTGTGATTGAACTCGGTGAGTTCGCCCTGCACCCGACCGAAGACCGATACCGTCGCCAGTTCGGTGGTGCCATTGGCCGAGCGGGTATAGGCGATCATGCTGCCGCTCGCCGAAAAGCTTGGTGACTCGTCAAGCGGCCCCTCGGTGAGGACACGCATGAATTCCTCTTCGAGATCCTGGACGGCGATGCGAAAACCGCCATCCACCTCGTGGGCGAATGCGAGAAACCGCCCATCGCCGGAGATGCTCGGGCTTGCGTTGTAGTTGCCCTGAAAGGTCACGCGCTCGACATCGCCGCTTGCCACATCAACCGAGTAGATTTGCGGGCTGCCCCCCCGGTTGGAGGTAAAATAGATGGTCTGGCCGTCCGGCGACCAGGTCGGTTCGGTGTCGATGCCAAAATGCCGGGTGAGCTGCCGCGGCTCGCCGCTTGCCAGATCCAGCAGATAGATATCCGGGTTGCCGCCGCGTGACAGGGTGATGGCGAGCTGTTCGCCATCCGGTGACCAGGCCGGTGCGCCATTGATGCCCGCAAAGCTCGCCACGATCTGCCGCTCGCTGGTGGCGACTTCCTGGACAAAGATCTGCGAGCTGCGCCCGGATTCAAACGACACATAGGCCAGCCGCTCGCCATCCGGTGACCAGTCCGGCGACATTAGCGGCTCGGCGGATTGGAGGATGCGCTGCGGGCGGTGGCCATCCGCTTCGGCCACCACCAGGTGGTATTGGCGGTCATCCACCGGTCCGCGTTCTTCGACGTAGGCGATGCGGCTGTTAAAGCCACCGGGCCGGCCGATCAGCGCCTCGAATATCTGATCGCTGATGGTGTGGGCGAGGTTGCGCAGCCCCGCCGGGGTGACGTTGAAGCGCTGCCCGGCCAGCCGCTCGCCGGCATAGACATCTAGCAGCTCGTAGCGGACCTGAAAGTTGCCGTTGGTCCCGGGGCGGATACGGCCGACGACCAGTGTGTCGGCCCCCAGCGCCCGCCAGTTACGAAAGCGGACATCGTCAAATCGGCTGGGCGTGCTGATGAAATTGGCCGGGTCCAGTGGATCAAACAATCCGCTGCGGTAGAGATTGTCGCGGATGATCTGATCGACATCGACATTCACCCGGGCGCCATCGGTGGCGAAGGGCACCACGGCAATGGGCAGGGCCGCCTCGGCGCCGCCGGTGATCTCGATGCGCACCTGGGCGTGGCTGACGATCGGTGCCGCGAGCAGCAGGCCAAGCAGTAAAAGCCCGGCGAGCGGGCGTCGTTGCCGCGTTGCCGGTCGCCGGAGAAGATCGCGCAGGGTGTGGATGCTGCTCATCAGTGGCGTTCCGCAGGTTCCGGGCCGCCGCGAGGGCGACCGCGAGGTGAATGATCCATTGCCAGGGCCCAATGCTAACGGAACCGATCGTTGGATGTTAGCCGCGGGGCGCCGGTTCATTCGTCGGGCGCGAAGACCAGCTCCACCCCCTCGCGATAGGGGGCGGCCAGCACCGGATCATCCGGCATGGGCAAGGGATCGGCCCGACGGACCGCGGTCTCCGCCGAGCGGTCGAAGGCGGCGTTGCCGCTGCTGCGGACCACCTGGGCGGCGAGCACCACACCGCCGGGGCCGAGCCTGACTTCGACCACGCAGCTCAGCCCCTCGGGTGTACCGGCGGGGCGGTTCCAGACGGCTTCGACTTTCTGACGGATGGCGCCGTCGTAGGTCCCGCGGGCCTCGGCGATGCGCTCTGCCCGCTGGGCGGCCGCCTGTTCAGCCCGGGCCTGGGCTTCGGCTCGGGCACGGGCCTCGGCTTCGCGCCGGGCGGCCGCCGCGGCTTCGGCTTCTCGACGCGCCTGGGCCTCGGCCTCGGCTTCCGCCTCGCGTCGGGCCTGTTCCTCGGCCTCGCGTTGTGCTCGGGCCTCGGCCTCGCGTCGGGCCTGTGCTTCGGCCTCGCGCCGCGCCTGTTCGGCCGCTTCGGCCTCGCGGCGGGCTTGTGCTTCGGCTTCGCGCTGGCGCTGGGCCGCCTGTTCGGCGGCCTCGCGCTGACGCCGGGCTTCCGCCTCGGCCTCGCGCCGCGCCTGCTCGGCGGCCCGGGCGGCCTCGCGTTCGGCGGCAAGGCGTTCGGCCTCTTCACGGCGGGCTGCCTCGAGTTCGGCCAGTTCGGCCTCGCGGGCGCGGCGTTCGGCGGTGGCCTGCGCCTCCAGCGCCTCGACCGCCGCTTCGACCTCGGCTTCGTCCACGGCTACCGCCTGGACCGCCTGTTGGGTGCCGGCCGGCGCCTGATCGGTGACCGAGCCCCACTGGAAACCCACCCCGAAGGCGGCGAAAAGCAGCCCGTGGGCGGCCAGTGACAGGCCCAGGTCCCGCCAGCTCACCCCGGCGATCCCGCCGTCACTCAGCCCGCTGCCAAGCCGGTCCAGCCAGCCCTTGCCAAGCCCGGCCGGTATTTTCATTGGCCCGCACCACTTGCGGGGGGTGGCTGGGTCATCAGCCCGACCTGCGGGACACCGGCCTGCTGCAGGGCGGTCATGACCTCGACCACCCGGCCATAGGCGACTCCGGTATCGCCGCGCACAAAAACCGGCGTCTCGGGCCGGGCGCGCATCACGGCGGTGACATTGACGATGACCTCTTCGGCGCTGACCGGCTCATCATCGTCCTGTGCACCGATACTCAGGTAATAGCGGCCGTTGCGGTCCACCTCGACGATGACTGGCTCCTGTTCCTGGGGCTGCATCGGCTCGGCGGTGGACTGGGGCAGCTGGATTTCCACCCCCTGGTAGAGCAGCGGTGCGGTGACCATGAAAATCACCAGCAGCACCAGCATGACGTCGATGTAGGGGACGACGTTGATCTCCGCCATGGCACGGCGGCGGTGACGGCGACGCAGTGGCGCGGCATTCACCGGCTGGCTCCTCCCTGCAAATGACGCTGCAGAAAACTGGTGAACTCTTCGATGAACATCTCGTAGCGCCCGGCAATGCGCTCGGACTGGTTGGAGAAGCGATTATAGGCCATGACCGCCGGAATCGCGGCAAAAAGTCCCAGTGCCGTGGCGATCAGCGCTTCGGCGATCCCCGGGGCGACGGTTGCCAGGGTGGCCTGCTGCATGGCCCCCAGGGCCAGGAACGAGTTCATGATGCCCCAGACAGTGCCGAACAACCCGATATACGGACTGGTCGATCCCACCGTGGCCAGATAGGGCACCTGCTGCTCGAGCTGGTCCATTTCGCGGTTGAGCGCCACGCGCATGACCCGCTGGGCGCTTTCCATGGTGGGTTCGGCGGCGGCGCCCTGCTGGCGCATGCGGTTGAACTCGCGAAAGCCCGCCCGAAAGATCCGCTCGAGCCCGCCGGTGTGCAGATCCGGGTGCTCGCTGCGGGCGTAGAGCTCGCTTAGGTTACCGCCCGACCAGAACTCGTCCTCGAAGCGCTCGGCGCCGTGGCGGGCGGCCTTGAGCTGGCGGATCTTGCGGAAGATCACTGCCCATGAGCTCACCGAAGCGGCCAGCAGGATGAGCATGACAAGCTGGACGACGAGACTGGCATCGAGGATGAGATGGGTAATCGAGAGGTCGACGGCCATGGTTACCTGATCCTTATCGTTGCGGTTCACTCATCGTCGAAAAGCGCCCCGGTGGGGTCTTCGATGCGTGGTGGGGCGGGACGGTCGAAATGGGCATAGGCGGTGCGGGTCGCCATCCGACCCCGCGGGGTTCGGTGCAGAAAGCCCTGCTGGATGAGAAACGGCTCGATGACATCCTCGATGGTGCCACGCTCTTCCCCAATGGCGGCGGCGAGGCTCTCGACGCCCACCGGGCCACCGTCGAATTTATCCAGAATCGCCAGCAGCAGCCGCCGGTCCTGGGTGTCAAAGCCATTGTGGTCGACCTTGAGCATGTCCATGGCCGCGGCGGCCACCGCACCGGTGATGCGCCCATCGGCTTTGACCTCGGCGTAGTCCCGAACCCGGCGCAGCAGCCGGTTGGCGATCCGCGGGGTGCCGCGGGCGCGGCGAGCCACTTCGGCGGCGCCATCTGGCTCCATGGCAAGGGCCAGCAACCCGGCGCTGCGGTTGACGATGGTGGTGAGCTCGGCCTCGGTGTAGTACTCAAGCCGCTGGACGATGCCGAACCGATCGCGCAGCGGCGAGGTGAGAAGGCCGGCTCGGGTGGTGGCGCCCACCAGAGTGAAGGGGGGTAGATCCAGTTTGATGGATCGGGCCGCCGGCCCCTCGCCCACCACGATATCGATCTGCTGATCCTCCATGGCCGGGTAGAGCACCTCTTCGACCACCGCCGAGAGGCGATGGATTTCGTCGACGAACAGCACATCCCCGGGTTCGAGGTTGGTCAAAAGCGCGGCCAGATCGCCGGGGCGGTCGATGACCGGGCCGGACGTCTGGCGCAAGTTGACGCCCAGCTCGTGGGCGATGATGTGCGCCAGCGTGGTCTTACCAAGGCCGGGCGGGCCAAAGACCAGGACATGGTCCAGCGACTCGGCGCGTCCCCGGGCCGCCTGGATGAAAATCTCCAGTTGTTCGCGCACCGCCGACTGGCCGATGTACTCATCTAGCCGCCGCGGCCGGATGGCGCGGTCGACGGCCTCATCCTCGGCGGCGGCGGTGCTCGAGATGATACGGTCTTCTTCGATCATGCCCCTAGCGTACCGCCTTCTGCAGTGCGGCGCGGATCAATGTCTCGCTGCTCTCGCCATCGACGTCCTTTAAAAGCCGCTGGGCCTCCGCCGACTTGTAGCCCAGTGCCACCAGCGCGGCGTTGGCCTCGGCCACCGGGTCATCCACCACCGCTGCCGTGCCCGGCGGCCCGGCGCCGGGCAGCGTCGTGCCGCCGCCGATGCCCTCAAGCCGGTCCTGCATCTCGAGGGTCAGGCGTTCGGCGATCTTGCGGCCGATGCCCGGCAGGCGGTTGAGTGTGGCCATGTCCTTTTGCTCGATACAGCGGCGAAACTCATCGGTGCTCATCCCCGAGAGGATGGCGAGCGCCATTTTGGGGCCGACGCCGTTGACCCGAATGAGGTGGCGGAAAAGCCCGCGCTCGCTTTCGGTGAGAAACCCGTAGAGCACCGGCACCTCGTCGCGCACTCCCTGGTGGACGCGCAGGGTGACCCCATCGCCGGTTGCCGGTAGCTGGTAGAAGCTCGACATGGGCACCTCGAGCTCGTAGCCCACGCCGTGGACATCCACGATGACCTGGGGTGGATGCTTTTCGGCCACGGTGCCCGTGATACGACCGATCATGATGTGCCCCCGTCAGCGTTGCCCGGCCACCCGGGCGTTGAATCGATCCTGCTGGGCATGGGTCAGGGCCACGGCCAGCGCATCGGCGGCGTCCTCTTTGAGCGCGCCCTTGAGCCCGAGGATAGCCCGCACCATGTAGCCGACCTGGTCCTTTTCGGCGCCGCCGCGGCCGACCAGGGCCTGTTTGACTGACCGCGGGGTGTATTCATGCACCGGCAGTCCGGCGCTGGCGCAGGCGCACATGGCCGCCCCGCGGCCCTGGCCGAGCTTGAGCGCGGACTGCGGGTTGCGGTTGATGAACACCTCTTCGATGGCCGCCTCGGTGATGGCATGGCCGGCGATCACCTCGCCGATGCCGGTAAAGATCGTATGCAGTCGCCCCGCGAAAGGCCCGGTGCCGGCCTGGATCACGCCACTGGTGATATAGCCGGCCGTGGCGCCGCTTACCTCGATTACGCCAAAGCCGGTTTTCACCGACCCGGGGTCGATGCCAAGTACGCGGCGGGGCGGCCGGGCGGTGGTGGGTGCGGCGCTGGCCACCGGGGTCAGGCCTCCTCGTAGGCGTCGGCCTGGATGTCGGCGTTGGTGTAGACATGCTGGACATCGTCCAGGTCTTCCAGACGCTCAATGAGCCGCAGGGTCTTGCTGGCCTCGTCGCCTTCCAGTGCCGTGGTGGTGGTCGGGCGCATGGTGACCTCGGCATCGGCCGGTTCCAGGCCCGCGCCCACCAGATCATCCCGCACCTGGGTGAAGGCCTCGGGCGTGGTCAGCACCTCAAAGGCGCCGTCATCGTGGCTGATGACGTCCTCGGCGCCGGCCTCGAGGGCGGCCTCCATCAATCCATCCTCATCGGTATCTGGCGGATAGATCAGCACCCCGCGTTGTTCGAACATAAAGGCTACACAGCCATCGGTGCCCAGATTGCCGCCGTGTTTGTTGAATGCATGGCGGATCTCGCTGACCGTCCGGTTGCGGTTGTCGGTCATGCAATCGGCCATGATCGCGATACCGCCGGGGCCATAGCCTTCGAAACGGGCTTCCTCGTAGGCGGCGGCCTCATCGGTGCCAGCGCCACGGGCGGCGGCTTTCTCGATCTTGTCCTTGGGCATGTTGACCGCCAGCGCCCGGTCCACTGCCAGTCGCAGGCGCGGGTTGGCGTCGGGGTCGTCGCCGCCCTGGCGGGCCGCGACGGTAATCTCGCGGATCATCTTGGTGAACACCTTGCCGCGCTTGGCATCCTGCGCCTTTTTGCGGTGCTGGATATTGGCCCATTTACTGTGCCCTGCCATGGTCTCCCTCGTCCGATCGGCCCATATCAATTCGCCTATCGGCAGATTACCATGCCGAAAAAGCTCCGACAGGACGCTGGATCGCAGGGCACATGGCGCAGACCTTCATTCCATACCCCATCGACGTGGTGGCAACCGTGGCGGCGATCCGCCGCGACTGGCCCGCGGTGGTGTGGCTGGACGGCGACGCCGGTGGGGATCACAGCATCATCAGCGCCGCACCACGCGAGCAGCTCATCAGTCGCGGGGGCGAGACCTGGGTGGCGGATCCGCTGTCGGACCGGCCCGCCCGAGCGCTGGGCAAGGGCGATCCGCTGGCCCATCTGCGCGAGCGCCTGGGCCCGGTGCGGCCCGGGCAGGGGCCTTTTGCCGGGGGCGCGATTGGTTATTTCAGCTACGAGCTGGGTCGGCGTCTGCAGGGGCAGACCGTCGCCGATGCGGGCATGCCCGAGATGGCGGTGGGCCTTTATGACTGGGCACTGGTGCTCGACCATCGCAGGCATCGGGCCTGGTTGGCCGGCGAGCCGCCGGCTGCCCTCGCCGATGCGCTGACTGGCGCGGCGGCGCTATCGCCCGGTCCATGGTCAACCGGAGGGCATGTTCAGTGCGCACCCGGCTTTGGCGACTATGCCGAGGCCTTCCATCGGGTGATGGGTTATCTGCGCGATGGCGACTGCTACCAGGTCAACCTCGCCCGGCGCTTTCGTGGGGATTTCGAGGGGGATCCGCTGGGGCTCTACCGGGACTTCCGCACCCGGGCGGGCGGGCCGTTTGCTGCGTATCTGGAGCTGCCCGGTGGGCCGATCCTGAGCGGCTCGCCAGAGCGCTTTCTGTGGTTGCGCGATGGTTGTGTCGAGACCTGCCCGATCAAGGGCACCCGCCGACGACAGGCCGATCCGGCGGCCGACGCACGGGCCCGCGAGTCGCTGCTATCGAGTGCCAAGGATCGCGCCGAGAATGTGATGATCGTGGATTTGCTGCGCAATGACATCGGCCGTTGCTGTGCCACGGGGACGGTGACGGTCCCGCGGCTCTGTGCCCTGGAGTCATTCGCCACGGTTCATCACATGGTCAGTGTCGTCACCGGCCGGCTGGATCCGCGCTTTCATGCCACCGATCTCCTGCGGGACTGTCTGCCCGGTGGTTCGATTACCGGCGCGCCCAAATACCGGGCCATGGAGATCATCGACGAGTTGGAAGACGGCCCGCGTGGCGTCTACTGTGGTGCCATCGGCTATATCGGCTACGACGGGGCAATGGATAGCAACATCGCCATTCGCACCATGACCGCGCGGGATGGGCAGCTGGATTATCACGCCGGCGGCGGACTGGTGATGGACTCGGCCTGCCGCGAGGAATACGACGAGACCAGTGCCAAGGCCGAGGCCTTCTGCGGGGTGGTGGAACAAGGCGGCCAGACGCATGTTGCAGAGCAGCAATTTCCGTTTGACGCTGATATGATGCAGAGTTTTGATCGATAGCGGTTTGAAATCGCGGGGAGGCAGAGAGATGGAAGATATTGTTATTGTGGCCGCGGGACGCAGCGCGGTGGGCAGTTTTGGCGGCACCCTGGCCCCTCTGGGTGCCGCGGACATCGGCTCGCAGGTGATCAAGGGGGTGCTCGGCCGCGCCGGCATCCAGCCAGAGGCCATCGATGAGGTGGTCCTGGGACAGGTGCTGACCGCCGCCTGCGGGATGAACCCGGCCCGGCAGTCGTCACTCAACGCGGGCCTACCGGTGGGGACGCCGGCGATGACCATCAACAAGGTCTGTGGCAGCGGGCTGAAGGCCACCCACATGGCCGCCCAGGCCATTAACGCCGGCGATGCCGAGGTGATGATCGCCGGGGGCCAGGAATCCATGAGCCAGGCACCCCACGCTCTGCCCAATTCGCGCAATGGTCAGCGTATGGGGCCGTGGAAGATGGAAGACACCATGATCAAGGACGGTCTGTGGGATGTGTTCAACAACTACCACATGGGTGTGACCGCCGAGAATCTGGCCAAGGAATACGAAATCACGCGTGAAGCGCAGGACGCCTTTGCCGCTCAGTCGCAGCAGCGCGCCGAGGCCGCGCAGAAAGCCGGGCGGTTTGATGAGGAAATCGTCCCGGTGGAAATCCCGCAGCGCAAGGGCGAGCCCATTGTCTTTGACACCGACGAGTTCCCGCGTCATGGCACCACCGCCGAGAAGCTCGCGAAGATGCGCCCGGCCTTTGATAAAGAGGGGACGGTGACCGCCGGCAACGCCTCGGGCATCAACGACGGCGCCGCCGTGGTGGTGATGATGTCCGCCTCGAAGGCCGAGTCGCTGGGACTGACACCCCTGGCGCGGGTCAAGGCCTATGCCAATGCCGGCGTCGAGCCCCATGTCATGGGCAGCGGCCCCATTCCGGCGACCCGCCGCTGTCTAGAGCGGGCCGGTTGGGATGTGAACGATCTCGATCTGGTGGAATCGAACGAGGCCTTCGCGGCTCAGGCGCTGGCGGTCAACAAGACCCTGGGCTGGGACGCCGAGAAGGTCAATGTCAACGGTGGCGCCATTGCCATCGGGCATCCGATCGGGGCCTCCGGGGCGCGCATCCTTGTCACCCTGTTACACGAGATGAAACGCCGGGACGCTCACAAAGGCCTCGCCACGCTGTGCATCGGCGGTGGCCAGGGTGTGGCGCTGGCGGTGGAACGCTGAGAGGAGCTGGACTGATGGCCGAAATGCGACTGATCAAAAAGTATCCCAATCGGCGGCTGTATGACACGGCCATCAGCAGCTACGTCACGCTCGAGGACGTCAAGGCGCTGGTGCTCGACGGCGTGGAGTTTCAGGTCAACGATGCCAAATCCGGTGAGGACCTCACCCGGACCATTCTGTTGCAGATCATCAGCGAAGAGGAGGAAGGCGGCGAGCCGATCTTCTCGAGCGCGTTGCTCGCGCAGATCATCCGCGCCTATGGCGGCAACATGCAGACGCTTTTGACCACCTATCTGGAGAAGTCCATGGAGCTGTGGGCCGATCAGCAGCGTGAGCTGCGCGATCGGGCCCGCTCGTTCATGGATGTCAGTAATCCGGTCCAGGTGCTCTCGCAGATTGCCGAGCAGAATCTGAGCATGTGGCAGCAGGCCATGGACAGCTTCAAACCCGATCAGGGCAGCGCCCGCGATCGATCGAAGGATGCCTCGGACGATCAAAAGGACTGATCCGCTGCGTTGACAGGGGTCATGACGCCTCCCTATGATGCTGCGCAACATAACTTGTTGCGACGCACAAATCCGGGAGGCAAAGATGACGCAGCGACTGGCACTGGTAACCGGCGGCGAGGGTGGAATCGGCACAGAGATCTGCCGACAACTGGCCGCCCAGGGGCGTCGCATCGTCACGACCTGCCTCGACCCCGAGCAGGAGAACATCGAGCAGTGGGCGCAGAATCTCCGCGATGAAGGCATCGAAGCGGACTGGGTGGTCTGCAACGTGGCCGACTACAGCGCCTGCGAGGCCATGGCCGAGGATGTACGCAAGCGTTTTGGCGAGGTGGATATCCTGGTCAACGTCGCCGGCATCACCCGCGACGGGTTTTTGCACAAAATGGAAAACGAGCAGTGGCGCTCGGTGATTGATATCAACCTCTCCGGGGCGTTCAACGTCACCCGGCAGTTCGTGGCCGGCATGCGTGAGCGGGGCTTCGGCCGCGTGGTGAATATCTCGTCGGTCAACGGCCAGACCGGCCAGTTTGGCCAGACCAACTACTCCGCCGCCAAGGCCGGACTCCACGGCTTTACCATGGCGCTCGCCAAGGAGGGGGCACCTAAGGGCGTGACGGCGAATACGGTCTCGCCGGGGTATGTCAAAACCAGCATGACCGCGGCCATGCCCGATAAGGTGCGTGAGGCGATTGTCGGCCAGATCCCGGCCGGCGACATGGGCGAGCCCGCCGACATCGCCCGGGCAGTGCGCTTTCTCTGTGCGGATGAGGCCGGCTACATCAACGGCGCCAACCTGCCGGTGAACGGCGCGCTTTTCTGCAGCTTCTGATCATCGCCGGGGTGCTGCAGCGCAGCATCCCGTGGCGAAAAAAGGGGAGACCAGGTCTCCCGTAGAAGTGCACCCTCATGCGCGGGGTGCTTTGTCTGTGGGTCATCACCTGTCAGGACGTGCCGGTGGCGCGGCCGGTGGACCCGCTCCTCCTCTTGGCGCTCTATCGTTGTGATAGATGACGTTAATGTGACCTTATGTCGGACGCAAGCCCTTCTTGTGATGCGCTGCGACACGGCGGCGCGGTTGTTTAAAGGGTCTGCAGCCAGTCCAGTAACGCCGGATAGAGCCGCCGATGGGCCTCGGCACTGATGAACAACCCCAGGTGACCGCCCGGCAGGGTGGTGGTGGTGCACCGTCCGGTGACATGCCGCTCGAGTGCCGCGGCGGCGGCCGGCGGGACCAGGTGGTCGTCCTCGGCCAGCGCGTTGAAGACCGGACAGCCGATCCGATCGAGCCTCACAGGCTGCCCATCCAGCATCAGCCCGCCCTCCACCAGGGCATTGTCCTGGTAGATGGCCCGGGCAAATTCGGCAAAGGCCTGGCCGGCCAGATCCGGGCCGTCATACATCCACCGCTCCATGCGCATGAACGCCTCCACCGCGGCCGCGTCCGCATCGGCCAGGGCGGTCAGCCCGCCATAACGCTGCGGACCTAGGGCAAAGGGCTTGAGGCTGGCAAAAACGGCCGCCATGCCCTGGCCCGACGGGTTGCCGGTGGCCTGGACCAGGGCATCGAAATCGATGGCCCGAGCCAGTGCGGCCAGCTGATCGCCGTCGGTGCCGGTATCCACCGGCGTCGCCAGCGTGGTGAGGCTGCGACAGGGCTGAAGGGCGGCATGGCAGAGCGCCAGCACACCGCCCTGGCATACCCCGAGCAGGTGGGGTGATTGATCATGGGCGTTGCCGATCCAGGCCACCGCCTCGGCAATATCGCCCAGGATGTAGTCGGCCAGCCTCAGATAACGCCGGGCCGCCCCCGGCGGATGCCAGGCGAGCAGATAGACGCACAGCCCGCCGTCGACCAGACGCCGGACCACCGAGCGCTGCGAACTGAGATCGAGGATGGCGGGTCGGTTGACCAGCGAGTAGATGATCAGCAGCGGTGGCCTGTCGCCATGGCCATAGCGATACAGCGTGGCGTTGTCGGTCTCGGTGACCGGCTCGGCAGGCGTGACCGGCTGGTTGGCGCCATCCAGCCGTGCGGCCCGGGCCAGGGCCCGCTGCAGCTCCGGGGCGGCACCGGGGGTGTCGGTCGGCCGGGTCACGATGGATGATCCTGGCCGGCTTTCAGGGCCTCGATTTCGGCACGCAGCGCGGCGATATCCCGCCGATGTCGACGGCGCTGACGCTGCAGTTCGGCGCTGATGTCCTCCATTCCGCGGCTTGAGGGCAGCCCCAGGCTCTCCAGCGTCTCATCGGCGAGGGCCTTCAGGGTCTCCACCAGATGGCTCCAGGCGTTCACCAGCGCGGCGATGCGATCCTGGGTCTGCGCCCGAGCGAGCCAGGCCTCGTATCGCGGCTCGGCCGTCTCGTTCCAGCACTGGATCAATGCCCCGGGCTCGGCGGTACTGGCCCCTAGATCCTCGCCGTAGCGCTGGATCAGCGCCTCGCGAAAGGCGGCGAGGCAGGACTCGGTCAGATCGGTCAGGCCCTCGAGATGCGTGGCGAGGGCCTTTTGATAGATGTCACTGCGCTCGGCCAGCGACCGCAGCAGGGTCTGCCGCCGCGGATACGGGCCCAGGGCCGGGATGTCGCCGATATCGGTATCCGGCAGCACCGGGCCGATCATCCGCAGGGTATCCGCCCAGTGTTTGAGCAACGCATCCAGACTGTTGCCGCGTTCGGCCTGCGCGGCGCGCTCGGCGTCGATGGCCGCTACCAGGCGATTGATGGCCTCGGCCGGGCTGCGGGCCGATTCCATTGCCTCGGCGCTGCGCAGCAGTAGCCGGCCAACCCCCAGCGGATCGGTCCAGTCGCTGCCGTTGTGCGCATTCCTGTGATCGTCTGGCCCGGCCATTCAGTCCTCCCCCCGACGGATGACATGCTACACCGGCGTCGGGGCCGGGTTCAGCCATCGGGTGCGATGCGTGACTCCCAGCGCTCGCGCAGCGCCCGGGCACGGGCCATCTGGTTGGGCGTGGCGGTGGCCGGATCAAGCCGCTTGAGCTGCGAGAGCCCCGCCTGGGTATCCCCCTGCACCGCGTAGTACTGGGCCATGGCGAGCGCCGATTCGTCATCATCGCCGGCGGCGCTTGCCGCTCGGGCGTGCAACGACCAAACCTCGGGGGCATTGGGCTGTTGATGGCTGAGGGTGCGGGTAATGGCGAGGGCCTTGTCCGGTCGGCCGCTTTGCAGATGCACCTCGACCCGGGTGAGGGTCAACGCCGGGTGGTCCGGAAAAAGGCTCAGGCCGCGGTTCAACTCGGCCAGTGCCGCCTCGGGGGCGTTGTCTGCCATGGCCGCCTCGGCCCGGGCAAGCACCAGCAGGGCATGTTCGGGTTGTTCCGAGGCCAGGGTGTCGAGCAGACGCCGGGCCCGGTCCACATCGCCGGCGCGGATCCGCGCATAGGCGAGCCCGTAGCGGTTGCCCCGATCGGGTTGTGATTGCACGCGGGCGGCGAAGGCCTCGACGGCCTCGTCGGGATTCTCGGCCGACAGCACCCGGGCCCGGGCGCGGATGAAGGCGTGATCCGGGCTTTCGAAGATCTCGCTAGGGGCAATGGAGCGGGCGATGGCCCGGGCATCGGCGATGCGGGCCTCGGTCAGCGGATGGGTGCTGAGAAAGGCCGGGGGCTGGCTGCGATAGCGGCTGTCGTCCATTAGCACCTGAAAGAAATCCGGCATGCCCTGGGGGTTGAGGTCGGCCCGGGCGAGGATGCGCATCCCCACCCGATCGGCTTCGCGCTCATGGTCCCGTGAGTAGGCCAACTGGCTGTCGATGCCGCTCGCCATCCCCGAGGTGGCGGCGGCCATGCCCGCCTGGGGGTTTTGCGAGCCGATCAGCAGCCCGGCGAGCACCAGCGCCGTGGTGCGCAGGTTCACCCCCTGGGTGGCCGCCACGCGCCGGGCGATATGCCGCTGGGTGACGTGGGCGAGCTCGTGGGCGATCACCGCGCCCAGCTCGCTTTCATTGCGCGAGGCGGTGATCAGCCCGCTGTGGACCCCTACATAGCCGCCGGGCATGGCAAAGGCATTGATGCGCGGGTCATCGACCACGAAAAACCGGTATGCCGCCCCCGGCATGTCGGTGGCGGTGGCGATGCGGGTGCCAAGATCGCGCACATAGGCGTTGATTGCCGGGTCGTCGACAAGCGCGACCTCGCGGCGGATTTCGCGCATCATCTGCTGGCCGATGCGGGCTTCTTCCTGGCTCGAGAGCACCCGAGCGGCCGGGTCGCCGAGCTCTGGCAGCGACAGATCCAGGGCGGCGGCGCTGCCGTGGGCAAACGCCAGAATGGCCACCAGCACGATCCACCCCGGCGCCATTGGGCGTCGTGGCGGTGACAGGGGCGGCGCGGCGGGCGAGTGTCTGGGCATCAGGCAAACCGTTGTGGTGGTCGGGATCGGCGGCGGGGGCATCGTCTCAGACCCGAGCGGGTCGCCCACGTTCCCCTGCCGGCCGGGATTGTGCAAAAGTATACCCCGCAACCGGAGGTTATCGTGTCGACACCCATGTACACCGTCAGAGACTGGATCCATCGCCACCTGAGCGATCCCCAGGTGGTTAGCCTGGCGTTGCTGCTCATCGCCGCCGTGGCGGTGGTCACCCTGCTGGGCAGCATGCTGGTGCCGGTGTTCGCCTCGATCGTGCTTGCCTATCTGCTCGAGGGGGTGGTGCGGGTGTTGACCCGTCATGGCGTCGGTCGGCGCTGGGCGGTGCTGGGGGTGTTCCTGCTCTTTCTAGTGGTCCTCGGGGCGGTGTTTCTGGCGCTGCTGCCGACGGTGGTCAATCAGGTCGTGCAGCTTGTCGAGAGTCTGCCGGCGATGCTCGAGCAGGGCCAGGCGGCGGTGCTGCAGTTGCCCGAACTCTATCCCGAGTACTTCTCGGCCGATCAGGTCGCGGCGCTGCTCGATACCATCCGCCGCGAGGCGATCGCCTATGCCCGCTCGATTGCGGCGTCGTTTTCGTTTGCCTCGGTGGTCAGCGTCATCACCCTGGTGGTCTACACCATCCTGCTGCCGGTGCTGATCTTTTTCTTTCTCTGGGACAAGGGCAAGATTTTGAGCTGGATGGGGCGCTTTCTTCCGCGTCACCACGGCCTGGCCATATCGGTCTGGCACGAGGTGGATCTGCAGATCGGCAACTATGTCCGTGGCAAGTTCGTCGAGGTGGCCATCCTCTGGTTCGGCAGCTATCTGACCTTCCTTTTTCTGGGCCTCGACTTTGCCATGCTGCTCGCCCTGCTGGTCGGGCTGTCGGTCATCATCCCCTATGTCGGGGCCATTGTGGTGACCCTGCCGATTGCCATTGTGGCGTACTTTCAGTTTGGCGCCAGCAGTGAGTTCATGTGGGTGTTGATCGCCTACGCCATCATCCAGGCCATTGATGCCAATGTGCTGGTGCCGCTGCTGTTCTCCGAGGCAGTCAACCTACACCCGGTGGCCATTATCATCGCCATCCTGGTCTTTGGCGGGATCTGGGGGTTCTGGGGGGTATTTTTTGCCATCCCCCTGGCAACTGTCATCCAGGCGGTGATGAATGCCTGGCCTCGGGCCACGGCGGACGAAACGCCCGCAGGCGCCGATCCTCAGGCGCCGACCGGCTAGAGCACGTCGCTGGCATGGGCGGCGAGACGCGAGCGCTCGCCGCGGGTGAGGGTCAGGTGGCCGCCATGGGGCCAGTCGGCAAAGCGCCGGATCAGATAGGTCAGCCCCGAGGTGCTCGGGGTGAGTAGCGGGGTGTCGATCTGGCCGAGGTTGCCCAGGCAGACGATCTTGGTGCCCGGCCCGGCTCGGGTGATGAGGGTGCGCATCTGCTGCGGTGTGAGATTCTGCGCCTCATCCAGCACCATGAAGCGGTTGAGCAGGGTGCGGCCGCGCATGAAGTTCAGCGAGCGCACCCGGATGCGGCTTTGCAGCAGATCCTGGCTGGCCGCCTGACCCCATCGGCTGCTGCCCGCCGAGCCGCTGCCGCCGCCCGGCGCGGCCAGGATCTCGAGGTTATCCATCAGCGCGCCCATCCAGGGCGTCATCTTCTCCTCCTCGGTGCCGGGTAGATAGCCGATGTCCTCGCCGATGGCCACCGTCGCCCGGGTCATGAGGATCTCTTCGTAGCGCTGTGTCTCCAGCGTCTGGGCCAGGCCGGCCGCCAGGGTCAGCAGCGTCTTACCGGTGCCCGCCGGGCCCAGCAGGGTAACGATGTCGACCTCCGGGTCCATCAGCAACTCCAGGGCCAGGTTCTGCTGCCGGTTGCGCGGATGAATGCCCCAGACCGATTCGCCATCGGCGCTTCGGTCGGCGACCGGCACCAGCCGGTGCTCGCCCAGCCGCTCGCCGACCACCCGCCAGCTGCGGGTCGCATCGACGACAAAGCTGTTCACCGGTGGCGCCGGCTGTTGGCTGTCGCAGTAGGCCTGTGGCTCGGTATCCGGGGGCAGCGTGACCACGCCCGAGGGCAGCAGATCCGGGTCGTCCACGGGGCCTTCGCCCTGATGGTCGATGGCTGCCAGGCCGAGTACCCGTGCCTGGATTCGCAGGTTGATATCCCGGGCCACCAGGGTGACCCGCACATCGGGGTGGGTGTGCACCAGCTGCCGGGCGGCGGCCAGAACCGCGGTGTTACGGGCCTCGGCGCTGGGTGGTCGGGTTGTCTGCGCCTCGTCGAGAAAATACAGCCGGCCCAGGCCGTCGCCGAGCGGCAGTCCGCGATCGAGCGAGGCCGGGTCCACGCCGGCCAGACGCTCGTCGAGAAAGCGCGCGGCCTGCAGCGCGTTACGGGCTTCCTCGCTGTTGCCGTGGCGGGCGGCATCCAGGCCGTGGAGCACCGCGAGCGGCAGGTAGATGTCCTGCTCGGCAAAGCGGAAAAGCGCCGCCGGGTCATGCAGCAGGACCGAGGTATCGAGCAGACAGGCCCGACGCATGGCTCAGCCGGCCTGCTTGGCCTGCAGGGCCTCAAGCACCGCCTCGGCGTGGCCGTCCACGGCCACTTTGCGCCATTCCGCTCGCAGCACCCCCTCCGGGTCGATGACAAAGGTACTTCGCTCGATCCCCCGGGCGGGTTTGCCGAACATGACTTTGTCCTTCATCACGCCAAACAGGTTGCAGACCTGCTCTTGCTTGTCACTGAGCAGCGGGTAGGGGAAGTCGTGCTTGGCCCGGAAGTTAGCCAACGCTTTGGGGCCGTCCCGCGAGATCCCCACCACCTGGGCGTTGAGTGCGGCAAAGCGCCGGTCGAGGTCGCGGAACGCCTGGCCCTCGACGGTGCAGCCCGGGGTACTGGCCTTGGGGAAGAAAAACAGCACCACCCAGCGCCCGCGGTGGTCAGCGAGCCGCCAGGTCTCGGCGGTGTCGGTGGGGCATTCAAAATCCGGGACCGGGGCGTCGAGGCGGATGTCGCTCATCGCAAAGCTCCTTAGAGTTTGGCCGGCTCGATGATGGCATCGAGGTTGAGTTGGTCGCAGAGGTCCATGAATTCCTCACGCAACCGGGCGATATGCTGGCTGGCCGCCACATCGACGGTCATGTGCACCTGAAACATCGGCGTACCGGTATGGGCGGTGGTGTAGGTGGTGGTGGCCATCTCGCGGATGTTGATCCCGCGCGTCGAGAAAAACCCGGCGAGGTGCTGGACGATACCGGGGTGGTCGATCGAGACCACTTCGACGGTGTAGGGCAGGCGATTGCCCGAGGGCACCGCCGTGGTGGTGCGCTTGGCGTTGATCTGCAGATTGAGCCGCCGGCCGGCGGCGGGCAGCCCGGCTTCGAGCTTGGCCAGCTCGTTCCAGCGCCCCTCCACCATCATGACCATGGCCACATCGGCGCCCAGCACGGTCATGCGCGAGTCCTCGATGCTGCAGCCCGACTCGGTGATCAAACCGGCCAGCTCATCGATGATGCCCGGGCGATCATCGCCCAGGGCCGAAATAACCAGAAGATTCGTCTGCATGGTTTTGCCCGATGCTGTCCCTGCGCACCCCTGTCAAAGGCGGTGAGGATATCATGTCGGCGGCCATGATCCGCTTGTCAGCCCGGGGGTCCGGGGCTACCATCCGCGCATTGATCCACCGAGAAAGGATGAGGCGATGTTTCAGGGCAGTATGGTCGCGATGGTGACCCCCATGCGGGACGATGGCGCCCTGGATGAGCGTGCCCTGGAGCGGCTGGTCGAGTTTCATGTCAGCCACGGCACTGATGCCATTGTCGCGGTGGGCACCACCGGTGAGTCGGCGACACTGGATCATGACGAGCATGCCCATGTCATGCGCCGTACCGTCGAGATCGCCGATGGCCGGATCACCGTGATGGGCGGCTGCGGTGCCAACTCGACCTGGGAAGCCGAGCAGCTCACCCGGGTGGCGATGGAGGCCGGCTGTGCCGCCGCGCTGCTGGTGACCCCGTACTACAACAAGCCCACCCAGGAAGGGCTTTATCAGCATTTCAGCCACATCGCCGAGGCGGTGCCCATGCCGCAGATCCTCTACAACGTGCCGGGGCGCACCGGGTGTGATCTGCTGCCCGAGACCGTGGATCGGCTGGCCGAGATCAGCAATATCGTCGGCATCAAAGAGGCCTCGGGCAGCCTGGAGCGGGCCGAAGAGGTCATCGAGCGCTGTGGTGACCGGATCGATGTGTACTGCGGCGAGGATGCGCGCAACCTGGCGCTGATGAACGCTGGTGCCAAGGGCTGTGTGTCGGTGACCGCCAATGTCGCCCCGGATCTCATGCACCGTATGTGTCTGGCCGTGCTCCAGGGCGATGCCACCGAGGCCGAGGCGCTGGACGCCCGGTTGGCGGCGTTGCACAACGCGCTCTTTCTCGAGACCAATCCGATCCCGGTCAAGTGGGCGCTGGCCGAGATGGGGCTGATCGGCCCCGGCATGCGGCTGCCCATGACGCCGCTCTCTGAGCAGCACCACGAGACGGTACGTCAGGCGCTGAAACTGGCGGATGCGCTGTGACGCCAACCGGTTTGCAGTCTCGACGTTGGCCCACGGGCCTGGCGCTGATCGGATTGGTCGCCTTGCTTGGCGGCTGCAGCTGGATCGGGGGTGCCCCCACCGAGGCCGAGCGTCTTGCCGAGCGGCTTCGCACGCCGCCGGATGTGTTGTCCACTGCCACCGCCGAGGCCCGGGACGAGGATATGACCGAGGCCATCGATCGGCTCTCGACAACCGCCACCGGCGCCGATGGCCAGCCGGACGCCTCGCGGCTGACCGAGGCAGGGTCGTTCGTGGCCCTGGATCTGGGGCTGCCCCGGCAGCCGGCCTGGGCCGTGGTCGGCCGGGCCCTGGAGCGCAGCGGGTTTTCGCTGATCGACTCGGACGAGTCGGCCCACATCCACCGCATCCGTTATGACAGCGGCGTGGCACCGGAAATTGCCGCCGACAGTGGCGATCTGTTCGATGGCCTGGCGTTCTGGCGCAGCGAACCCGACCCGGGGGTGGTGACCTATCAGGTGCGCATCGACGAACGCGGCAAGGGCTCGCGCGTACAGGTCGTGACCGATAATGGCGATCCGGCGCCCCGCGGCGCGGCCCGCCAGGTGCTGGCAGTCCTGGCCGAACAGCTCAAGCCCTGACCGTCATGTGGGTACTGCTCGCCGATACCCCCGCCCAGCCGGTGGCGGAGCCGCGTCTTGTCGAACGGGCCCGGGGGGCCGAACCGCGTCTCGACACGCTGTGGGTGCGCACGCTCTATCTAGTGGATGCCCCGCAACCGCTGGATGATGCTCACCACCAGAAGCTCCAGTCACTGCTCGATGCCCGGCCGGTGACTCCGGCGGATGGCCTGGATGAAGCCGCCGGCGGCCAGGTCTTTGTCACGCCACGGCTTGGTACCCTCTCGCCCTGGGCCAGCAAGGCCACCGAAATCGCCCGGCAATGCGGGCTTGATGGGGTGCGGCGGGTCGAGCGGGCGGTGGTCTATCGCGCCTGCGATGCCACCGGCGACGGGCTTGCCCTGGCCCCGGGCGGGGCGCTTGCCGATGCCTTGCATGACCGGATGACCGAATCGGTACTCGGCGAACTGGCCGCCGCCGAGGCGCTTTTCGCCACCCAGTCGCCGCGGCCGCTGCAGCGGATCGATCTCAGCGGCGATGGCCGGGCCGCCCTCGATCGCGCCAACGCCCAACTGGGCCTGGCTTTGTCCGCGGATGAAATCGACTATCTGCTCGATAACTACCAGGCGCTGCAACGCGATCCCACCGATGTCGAGCTGATGATGTTCGCCCAGGCCAACTCCGAGCACTGCCGGCACAAGATCTTTAACGCCGACTGGGTGATCGACGGGCAGCCCATGCCCCATTCGCTTTTCGCGATGATCCGTCATACCCATCGCGAGCGCCCCGACGGGGTGCTTTCGGCCTACAGCGACAACGCGGCGGTGATCGAGGCCGGCTGTGTCGATCGCTACTGGCCGGACCGCGACGGTGCCTACCATCACGTCGATGAGCCCGCGCACCTGGTGATGAAAGTCGAAACCCACAATCACCCCACGGCCATTTCGCCCTTTGCCGGCGCGGCAACGGGCGTGGGCGGCGAGATCCGCGATGAGGCCGCGACCGGCCGCGGGGCACGGACCAAGGCCGGGCTGGCGGGTTTTTCGGTCTCGAACCTGCGCATCCCGGGCGCCGAGCAGCCCTGGGAGGTCGACCACGGGCGGCCCGACCGGATGGCCTCGGCCTATGAAATCATGCTTGATGGCCCGATCGGGGCGGCCCGCTACGGCAACGAGTTCGGCCGCCCGCAGCTGGTCGGGTATTTTCGCACCTACGAGCAGACCGTCCCCGATGTCGAGGGTGAGGCGATCCGCGGCTATCACAAGCCGGTGATGATCGCCGGCGGCATGGGGGCGATTCGCAGCCATCAAATCGACAAGGGCAAGGCACCGGCCGGTTCGCCGCTGGTGGTCCTGGGCGGGCCGGCCATGCTGATCGGCCTGGGTGGTGGCGCCGCCTCGTCGGTGGCCAGTGGTCAGAGTGACGAGGCGCTGGACTTTGCCTCGGTGCAGCGCAGTAACCCCGAAATGGAGCGTCGCTGTCAGGAGGTGATCGATGCCTGCTGGCGTCTGGGTGAGCACAACCCCATCATCGCCATCCATGATGTCGGCGCCGGCGGGCTTTCCAACGCCCTGCCGGAGCTTCTGGATGATGCCGGTCGGGGCGGGCGCATGAATCTGCGTGACATCCCCTGCGCCGAGCCAGGGCTCTCACCGCTCGAGATCTGGTGCAACGAGGCCCAGGAGCGCTACGTCCTGGTCCTCGACAGCGCCCGGCTCGAGACGTTCTGCGCCCTGTGCCGGCGCGAGCGGGCCCCCTGTGCCGTGGTCGGCGAGGCGACCGAGTCGCCGCAGCTGGTACTGGCCGATGCGCGGGACGAGGACAACCCGGTGGATATCCCCATGGCGCTTTTGCTGGGCAAGCCGCCGCGGATGCAGCGCGATGTCCGCCGGGCCGGGTCAAGCCTGCGGCCGCTGGATCTGGCCGGGGTGAGCCTGGCCGAGGCCATGGACCGGCTGCTGCGCCTGCCCACTGTGGCCAGTAAAGGCTTTCTGATTACCATTGCCGATCGCACCGTGGGCGGGTTGACCACCCGCGACCAGATGGTGGGGCCCTGGCAGGTCCCGGTGGGGGATTTTGGCCTGACCCTGGGTGACTACAGCGGCTATCGGGGCGAGGCCATGGCCATGGGCGAGCGCAGTCCGGTGGCGCTGGTGGATGCCCCGGCATCCGGGCGCATGGCCATTGGCGAGGCGCTGACCAATCTGATGGGGGCGGCGGTCGGCCGGCTCTCGGCGGTGAACCTCTCGGCCAACTGGATGGCCGCCTGCGGGCACCCCGGTGAGGATGCGCGGCTTTATGACACCGTCGAGGCGGTGGGACGGGCGCTCTGCCCGGCGCTTGGCATTGCCATCCCGGTGGGCAAGGATTCGCTTTCGATGAAAACCGTCTGGCAGGCCGGCGATCAACAACGGACGGTCACCGCGCCGTTGACGCTGGTGGTCTCGGCCTTCGCGCCGGTGGCGGATGCCCGCCGGGCGGTGACGCCCCAGCTGGCGGCCCGGCCGGACAGCCAACTGCTGTTGCTGGATCTTGGCGGGGGACGCCGTCTGGGCGGCTCGGCCCTCGCCCAGGTCTACGGGCAACTCGGTGACAAGGCGCCGGATCTGGATGACCCGGCGGCATTCCGGGCGGGTTTTGACCTCGTCCAGCATCTGCTTGGCCATGATTGCATCCTGGCCTTGCACGATGTCAGTGACGGCGGGTTGGCGGTGACGCTGGCCGAGATGGGATTTGCCGGGCGTCAGGGGATAGCGGTGGATTTATCCACCCTCTCGGACGATCCCCTGGCGGCCGCCTTTGCCGAAGAGCTGGGCGTGGTGCTGCAGGTCGCCGATGAGGCACTCGAGGCGGTGCAGACAGCCGTTGAGGCCGCCGGGCTCGAGCAGCGGTTGTACCGGCTGGGCCGGCCGATCGCCGCTGAGCATCTGGTGATTCGCCACCATGGCGCGGTGGTGCTCGACAAGGCCTTGGGCGAGCTGGAACAGGCCTGGCACGAGACCAGCTATCATATGCAGTCGCGGCGGGATGATCCGGACTGTGCCGGTGAGGCCCACCAGGCGTTGGCCGATCGCGACGACCCCGGGCTGCGGGCGGTGCTCAGCTTTGACCCGAGCGAGGATCCGGCGGCGGCTATGGTCAATACCAGGGTCCGTCCCCGGGTGGCGGTGCTGCGCGAACAGGGGGTGAACAGCCACATCGAGATGGCCGCGGCGTTCGAGCGCGCCGGTTTCGAGCCCCGGGATATCCACACCACCGATCTGATGGCCGACCCCGGCCGGCTCGAAGACTGCCAGGCCCTGGTGGCCTGTGGCGGGTTCTCGTATGGAGATGTCCTGGGTGCCGGTGTGGGTTGGGCGCGGACGATCCGGTTCAACCCGCAACTGCGCGATGCCTTTGCCGGTTTCTTCGACCGGCCGGATACCCTGGCACTGGGGGTCTGCAATGGCTGTCAGATGTTGTCGGCGTTGCGCGGGATCATTCCCGGCACCGAGCGATGGCCCGATTTCAAGGCCAACCGCTCGCGGCAGTACGAGGCCCGACTGGCGATGGTCGAGGTGCTCCCCTCGCAGTCGCTGATGCTCGGTGACATGGCCGGCTCGAGACTGCCCATTGTGGTGGCCCACGGCGAAGGCCGGGCGGTCTTTTCGACCGATGCCGGGGCCCGGGAAGCCATCGATGCCGGGCAAGTGGGCCTGCGCTATATCGATGCCGCCGACCGACCCGCCGAGGCCTATCCAGCCAACCCCAACGGCTCGCCCCTGGGGGTGACCGGGCTTTGCAACGCCGACGGCCGGATCACCATCATGATGCCGCATCCCGAGCGGGTCTTCCGCACGGTGCAGCATTCGTGGCACCCCGAGGAATGGGGCGAGGATGGCCCCTGGCTGCGGCTCTTTCGCAACGCCCGACGGGCGCTGGGATGACCGGCGCTTGATTCGCGACTGAACTCCGGCGAAGGTGCGGGGCTCGAAGCGTGAAACACCAGTGGGGTTTGTCTGATGCTGATCAAAAAACGCCGCGCCAGCGATGTGCTGCCTTCGGAGATCACGCCGGAGTCCATCTACCGCGACCGCCGACGCTTTCTGCGCACCTCGGCGTTGGCCGCGGCGGGGAGCCTGCTGGCTCCGGGCTGGAGCCTCGCCAAACCCATGGAAGCGCTAGAGCCACTGGGTGAGCTGCCGGCAAGCGAGTTCAGCACCGACACACCGGCCAATACCTACGAAGAGATCACCACCTACAACAATTTCTACGAGTTCGGCTCGGGCAAGGAAGACCCCATGCGCCTGGCCCCCGGTCGACTCGAGCACCGGCCCTGGACGGTGACCGTCAGTGGCGAGGCCGAGAACACCGGCGAGTTCGGCTTTGACGATTTTATGCGTGGGCTCACCGTCGAAGAGCGGATCTACCGACTGCGCTGTGTCGAGGCCTGGTCCATGGTCATCCCGTGGGCCGGCGTCCCGCTGGCCGAGGTCATCCGCCGGGCGCGCCCGACCTCGCGGGCCAAATATGTGAAGTTCTACACCGGCTATGACCCGCAGGTGTTTCCGGCTCAGGCGGCCCGGGGCATGGGTTTTCTCGCCAGTATCGACTGGCCCTACACCGAGGGGCTGCGCATGGACGAGGCCATGAATCCGCTCACCCTGCTGGCCACCGGGCTGTATGGCAAGGAAATGCCGTCGCAGAACGGCGCGCCCATCCGTTTGGTGGTGCCCTGGAAATACGGGTTCAAAAGCATCAAGTCGGTGGTGCGCATCCATTTTCAGGAGACCGAGCCCGAGGCGACATGGAACCAGCTCGCCCCCCACGAGTACGGCTTCTATGCCAACGTCAATCCCAACGTCGACCATCCGCGCTGGAGCCAGGCCCGTGAGCGACGCATCGGCGAGTTCTTCAAACAGGACACGCTCATGTTCAACGGCTATCAAGAGGAAGTGGCCCATCTCTACGCCGGCATGGACCTCAGCAAGCATTACTGACGGCGGATGCGCGGCGGGCAGCCGGTGATGGGCGCGGCGACGCTGGCTCGTACGCCCTCGCCGGCCGGCCTGCGGGCGCTGCGCGTCGGGCTCTTTGCCGTGGCCGGGCTACCGGCGATGATGCTGGCGGTCGGCCTGGTGCAGGGGGAGCTGGGCGTCAATCCGGTCGAGACCCTGCTGGATACCACCGGTATCTGGGCGTTGCGATTCTTGCTGGCGACCCTTGCTGTGACCCCGATCCGCTGGTTGACCGGCGCGGTCTGGGTGGTGCGCCTGCGCCGGCAGGTGGGGCTGTGGGCGTTTTTCTACGCCAGCTGCCATTTTGCGGTATTCGCCGTTTTCGATCATGGACTGGCCCTCGCGCCGATGATCGAGGATATCGCCAAACGGCCGTTCATTCTGGTGGGCATGAGTGGGCTTTTATTGATGCTGCCGCTTGCCCTGACCTCGACCCGTGGCTGGATCCGGCGGCTGGGTAAGCGTTGGCGGCAGCTCCACTGGCTGGTCTATCCGGGGGCGGTGCTGGGGCTGGTGCATTTTTTCTGGCTGATTCGCGCCAACCGCTGGACCGAACCATTGATCTATGCAGCGCTCCTGGCCGTCTTTCTGGGCTGGCGCGCGTGGCGGCGACGAGGTGTAGCCTTGCGGGATGGATAAAACAGAGGGCAATCTGGAGCGCGTCTTGACGGTCGCGGACCCGCTCATCGCCGGTCATCTCGAATCCATCCTCAGCGAGCGCGGCATCCATTGCCATGTCCGTAATCGCCATCTGGTCGGTGGTGCCGGCGAAATCCCGCCGCTGGAGGCCTGGCCGGAGATTTGGGTGGACGCCGAGGATGCCGCCGCAGCGCGGCGACTTATCGACGAAGTCCTCGAGCCCACCGGCGCGGCAGCCGAATCCTGGGTCTGTCGCGGCTGCGGCGAGACGATTGAGGGGCAGTTCGCGCAGTGCTGGCGCTGCGGGGAGTATCCGGATTGATCCAGCTGAACAACATCACCCTGCGTCGCGGTCCCGACCCGCTGCTCGAGGGCGCGCGGCTCACCGTCCACGCCGGCAGTAAGGTGGGCCTGGTAGGGGCCAATGGCACCGGCAAGAGCACGCTTTTCGCCCTTTTGCGCGGCGAGATGGGAGTGGATGAGGGGGATGTTTCGTTGCCCGCCGACTGGCGGGTGGCCTGGATGGCGCAGGAGACACCGGCCCGGCCGGAGTCGGCCATTGATTTTGTGCTCGATGGCGATACCGCGCTGCGCCGGGCCGAGGCCGAGGTGGCGGCCGCCGAGGCGAGCGGCGCCGGCGAGCGGATCGCCCATGCCCACGTCGAGCTGGAAAACGCCGGCGGTTATGATGCCCGGGCCCGCGCGGGTGTGCTTTTGCATGGTCTGGGCTTTGCGCCGACCGAGCACGACCGTCCGGTCGGGGAGTTCTCCGGCGGCTGGCGGGTGCGGCTCAACCTGGCCCGGGCACTGATGGCGCCGTCGGATCTGCTGCTACTCGACGAGCCCACCAACCACCTGGATCTCGAGACGGTGTTGTGGCTTGAGCAGTGGCTGCAGGCCTATCAGGGCACCCTCATCCTGATCGCCCACGACCGGGATTTTCTCGATCACGTCGCCGAGGAGATCGTGCACATCGAGCATCGCCGCCTGAACCGCTACAGCGGCAACTACACCGCCTTCGAGCGTCAGCGCAGCGAGCGCCTGGCCCAGCAGCAGGCGCTGCACGAGCGCCAGCAGCGCGAGATTGCGCACATGGAGGCGTTCATCAACCGGTTTCGGGCCAAGGCCACCAAGGCCCGTGCCGCCCAGAGCCGCATCAAGGCGCTCGAGCGCATGGAGCGGGTGGCCCCGGCCCATGTCGACTCGCCCTTTACCTTCGAGTTTCCGCCGGCGCCACGGGCAGGCAACCCATTGCTCAACCTCGACGATGTGGGTCTGGGCTATCGACAGCGGCCGGTGCTTGCCGGACTGCGGCTGGGGTTGGCGCCCGGTGATCGAGTCGGGCTGCTGGGGCGCAATGGCGCGGGCAAATCGACCCTCATCCAGGCATTGTCCGGGGACCTGGCACCCCTTGCCGGTCAGATCCGCCGGGCCAGGCAACTCAAAGTCGGCTATTTTGCCCAGCATCAGCTCGAGCAACTGGACGCCAAGGCCTCGCCCGTGGTCCATCTGCAGCGACTCAGTCCCGATGCCGAACCGCAGCGCCTGCGCGACTTTCTGGGCGGGTTCGGTTTCAACGGTGATCAGGCGCTGGCGCCGGTGGCGCCGTTCTCTGGCGGCGAGAAGGCGCGTCTGGTGCTGGCGATGCTGGTCTGGCAGGCGCCCAACCTCTTGCTGCTCGACGAGCCCACCAACCACCTGGATCTGGAAATGCGGCATGCGCTGAACCTGGCCCTGCAGGGGTTCGAGGGCGCTGTGGTGGTGGTCTCTCACGACCGGTACCTGCTCGAGAGCACCGTGGCCGATTACTGGCTGGTGGCGGATGGGCAAGTGACGCCGTTTGACGGGGATCTGGATGACTATCGCCGCTGGCTGGCCCGGGACGAGCGGCAGAAGCGCCGACAGGCCCGGGCGGGCTCGTCGGTGGAGACCCCTCCGCCGGCGCCGGCGGCGGCCGGTCGCGGTCGTCAGGCGCGCCGGGCGCAACGCCAGGCGGTGGCCGATGCCAAGGCCGCGCTGCGTCCGGCGCGTCGTCGGGTGGATCAGGCCGTCGAGGCGCTGGAGCGGCTTGACCAGGCGCTTGCCGATCTTGAGGGCCAGCTCGCCGACCCCGCGCTCTATCAGGACGAGGGCAATGACCGGCTCCAGGCGCTTTTAAAAGAACAGGGCCAGCTGCGGCAGGCCCGGGATGCGGCCGAGGCCGAATGGATGGCGGCCGAAGCCTCGCTGGAGGCGGCGGAATCCGAAGCGGCCGACCAGGCCCGCGCCTGACGGTGGGGATGCCTTGGGCGGATGCCTGGGTGTGTTTTGCGAATGCGTCCGTGGCTGAGTATTCTCGGTCGAGCTGATCAAAAATCCACAACCATCCAGCGGAGTGTTGGACATGAAGACAAACGGCAAACTCGCGGGCGCCGCCGGCGCCCTGTCTGTGCTCATGGCCGCCGGCGCGGCCCAGGCCGAGCTCAAGGTCGGCGCGCTCATGCCCATGACCGGCGATTTACAGGCCTACGGCGAGAGTTCGCGTAACGGCGTTGAGCTTGCCATTAGCGAGATCAACGACGCCGGCGGGGTCATGGGCGAGCCGGTGGTGCTCGAGGTCTCCGATACCCAGACCGAACCCCAGGCCGGTGTGGATGCCGCGCAGCGGCTGGTCTCGGTTCAGGGCGTGTCGGCTATCGTCGGGGCGTTGTCCAGCGGCGTCACCATTCCGGTGGCGAGTAGTGTCTCGTCGGTGGAGGGCGTACCACAGATCTCTAACGCCTCGACCTCGCCGGTGATGACCGATCTCGACGACAATGACTTCCTCTTCCGCACCACGCCGTCGGATGCCTTCCAGGGTGTGGCCCTGGCCTCGGTGGCGGTGGAAAACGGCGTCGACAGCGCGGCGATCCTGTATATTAACAACGACTACGGTGAGGGGCTTGCCAACGCCTTTGCCGATGCCTTCGAAGCCGCCGGTGGCACGGTGGTGGGCAGCAACGGCTACGAGCCGGGCCAGGCTTCGTATCGCGGCGATCTCAGCGCGGTCTCGGACGGTGAATCGCCACTGCTTTTGATCGGCTACCCCGAAAACGGCCAGACCATCCTGCGTCAGGCGCTGGAGGGGGGGTACTTCAGTGACTTCTTCTTCACCGATGGCATGAAGTCGCCGGTCATCGTCGAGAACCTGGGGGCGGAGTTTCTCAACGGCAGTTTCGGCACCGCCGCCGAAGCCCGCGCTGATACCGATGCCGCGCAGCATTTCCGCAGCGCCTACGAGCAGGCCTATGGCGAGGTGCCGCCGGTGCCTTACATCGATACCGCCTATGATGCCGTCTACAGCATTGCGCTGGCCGCGGTGGCCGCTGACAGCACCGATCCGGCGGCAATCCGTGATCATCTGCGGGCCATCAACGACCCGGATGGCGAGATCGTCGGCCCGGGCGAATTTGCCGAGGCCGTGGATCGGCTTGAAGCTGGTGAGCCGATCAACTACCAGGGCGCCTCGGGCAGCGTGGACTTTGATGCCAACGGGGATGTCGGCGGCACCTTTGCCCACTGGGTAATCGAGGACGGTGAATACCGCACCCTCGAGATCTTCGAGCCAAGCATGTAACCGGCCGACCGGGTTTGGGGGTGCCCGTTGCGGCGCTGGCCACCGCGCCGGCGTGTCAGTGACGGGCAACCTCCGGGCGCGGTTGAGCGTGGTTGGCGGGTCCTGAGCGGTCCGTCGTCGCTAGCGTTGTTCGCCGGGCATGGGCGGACGGCGCTCCGGCAACATGCCCTGGGGCCGGCTGACCAGGATGATCTGCAGCAACACCCCGATGAGGAATACCCGAAAGGCGCTCTCGCTGCCGATCAGATCCGTGGGCAGCACCCCGGCAAGCATCTCGGTGGATGACCAGATCAGCCAGACCACCAGCGCCCCGAGGATGGCGCCCAGGTTGTTGCCGCTGCCCCCGGCGATGAGCATGACCCAGACCAGAAAGGTGCCGTAGAGCGGGCGGAAGGCCTCGGGGCTGACAAAGCCGACAAAGTGGGCATAGAGCCCGCCGGCCAGCGCCATGATGCACGAGCCCACCACGAATGCCTGCAGCCGGAACCGGGCGATATCCTTGCCCGCGGCGGCGGTGGCCGGCTCGTTGTCGCGGATGGCCCGCAGAACCCGGCCCCAGGGCGAACGCCGGGCCATTTCGACCAATAGCCAGATCAGCGCGACAAAGGCGGTGACGATCAAAAGGTAGCCGCCGTTGCCCGTGCCCAGGGGTTTCTCGATGCCGGGGATGCCCCGCACGCCGTTGGTCAGCCATCCCTCGTTGAGAAAGAAAAGCCGGATGATCTCGGCGATCCCGATGGTGGCAATGGCCAGATAGTCGGTACGCAGTCGGGCGGTGATGCGGCCGACCAGCCAGGCAATGGGCAGGCAGACCAGGACCGTCGCGGCCAGCCCCAGCAGAAACGGCAGACCGAAGCCGCCCAACCAGGTCGGCGATGACCCGGTGGTCAGGATGGCGCTGGTGTAGGCGCCCACGGCAAAAAACCCGGCAATGCCGATGTTGAACTGCCCGGTCATTCCCCATTGCATGTTCAGCCCCAGCGCCATGATGGCGTAGATGCCCACCAGGTTGAGGAAGAAAAGCCCATAGGCGAGCAGACCTGCCAGATCCATCAGACCGTCCCCTTGATAATGCCTTGGGGCCGGAAAACCAGCGTGGCCACCATGATGGCAAAGGCCACCGCGGGTTTGTATGAGCCCGGAATGATTAGTGTCGAGAGCTCCATGGCACAGCCGATGACCAGCCCGCCGAAGATCGCGCCGTAGGGCCGGCCGATGCCGCCCAGGATGGTGGCGGCGAAAATCGGCAGCAGCAGCGTCCAGCCCATCACCGGGTGGAGCCGCGTATCCATGCCCAGAAACACGCCGGCCGCCGCGGCCAGTGCGCCGCCGATGGCCCAGGTGGCCATGATCACCCGGTCGGCCGGGATGCCGGTGATCAGCGCCAGGTTCATGTTGTCGCTCATCGCCCGCATGGCCTTGCCGAGCCGAGTGCGGGTGAGGAAAAGATGCACGGTGACCACCAGCCCGGTGGCGGCCAGAAAGATCAGCAGATGATCGGGTTTGAGGGTAAAAGGCCCAATCCGCCAGGGCAGCTGGATACCGGTTTCATAGACCTGATTGCTGCTGCCCCAGATCATCTGGATCAGCGAGCGCAGCACCAGCGCCGTGGCAAACGAGGAGATCAGCAGGATCACCGGCTGGACACGGCGGATGCGCCGATAGACCAGCTGATCGATGGCCACCGCCAGCCCGGCGGTCGCCGCCATGGCGACGGGCAGTGCCGCGAGCACCGGCAGGTTGAACACCGTGACGACACTCAGGGCAAAGTAGGCGCCCACGGCCATGAAATCGCCGTGGGCAAAATGGGCAAAACGCAGCACCCCGAAAATCATCGTCGCCCCGACCGCGCCCAGGGCCAGGATGCTGCCCAGCAGAATGCCGTTGATCAGTAGCTGGATGACCTCAACCATGATTGTTTATCCGCCCAGAAACATTTCCGCCACCTCGGGATTGGCCAGAAGGGCGGGGCCGGTGTCTTCGTATCGATTCTCGCCGGTGGCGAGCACATAGCCACGGTCGGCGATGGCCAGGGCCTGACGGGCGTTCTGCTCGACCATCAGCACGCCAATCCCCAGGTGGTTGACCTCGCGAATGCGCTCGAAGGTCTCATCAATCAACCGCGGCGACAGCCCGGCGGTGGGTTCGTCGAGCATCAAAAGCCGCGGCTCGACCATCAGCGCCCGGCCCATGGCCACCATCTGCCGCTCGCCACCGGACATCACGCCGGCCTGTTGGTTTCGGCGCTCCTTGAGCCGAGGGAAGATCTCGAAGACCTTCTCGAGCCGCGGGCGATGATCGCCGCGCAGGGCATAGGCCCCCAGCTCGAGATTCTCCAGCACGCTCAACGACGGAAAGACGTTGGCTTCCTGCGGGACATAGGCGATGCCCCGGGTGACCATCCGCTCGGGGGGGCGATTGGTGATGTCCTCGCCCTGATAATGGACCCGGCCTTCGCGGATGGGCACCAGGCCGAAGACCGCTTTCATCGCCGTCGATTTGCCTGCGCCGTTGGGCCCGACAATGACCACAATTTCATCGGCGCCCAGCCGAAGGTGGGTGTTGCGCAGGATATCCACGCCCCCATAGCCGGCGTACAGCCCCTGGGCATCGAGCAGGCTCATGTACCGGTCCCCGTCTGGCCGCTACTGCCGGTGCCCAGATAAGCCTCGCGGACCTGGGGGTTCTGTCGCAGGCTGGCCATATCCCCCTCGGCGATGAGCTCGCCGTTGGCCATCACCATGACCGGGTCGCACAGCCGGGCGATCAGATCCATATCATGCTCGATCACACAAAAGGTATAGCCGCGCTCGCGGTTGAGTCGCTCGATGGCCTCGGCGAGCTTGCCGAGCAGAGTCCGGTTGACGCCGGCGCCGGGTTCATCAAGCAAGACCGCCCTGGCATCGGTCATCATGGTCCGTCCCAGATCCAGCAGCTTTTTCTGGCCGCCGGAGAGGTTGCCGGCCAGCTCGTCCCGGACGTGGTCGATTTCGAGAAAGGCCAGGACATCATCGGCCCGGCGCAGGATTTCCCGGTCTTCGCGGACCACTTTCCACCAGCTCAGCCAGCTTTTGAGCAGGTTTTCGCCGCGCTGGGCGGCCGGCACCAGCATGAGGTTCTCGCGCACCGTCATGCGGGAGAACTCGTGGGGGATCTGAAAGGTGCGGACCAGGCCTTTGTGGAAAAGCCGATGGGTGGGCAGACCGGTGATGTCCTCGCCCTGCAACCGGATAGCGCCGCTGTCGGGCGGGATGCTGCCGGCGATGATGTTGAAAAGCGTCGACTTGCCCGCGCCGTTGGGCCCGATCAAGCCGGTGATGCTGCCGGTCGCGACGGTGAATGAGACCTCGCGGACTGCCTGCAGACCACCGAATGCCCGCGAAACCCGCTCGATCTCGATCACCTTGTCGCCCCCGGGTGTTTACTCGCCGTGCACGTGGCCGTGCTCGATTTCCTCGTCCGAGGCCTCACGAACGTCCGAGACCTTGACCTTGAAGTTCAGGGTCTGGCCGGCGAGGGGATGGTTGGCATCGACGGTCACCTGATCACCGCTGACCGCCGCGACGGTCACTACCTGGGTGCCCGACTGGGTCTGGGCCTGAAAGCGCATCCCGGCCTCGATGTTGTCGACGCCTTCGAACATGCTGCGTGGGACGTCCTGCTGCAGCCGGTCGTCGCGCTCGCCGTAGGCCTCTTCCGGTGGGATGCTGACATCCACATCGTCGCCGGCCTCGCGGCCCTCGAGGGCTTTTTCGAGTCCGGGGATGATGTTTCCTGCGCCATGCAGATACTGCAGTGGCTGGCCCTCCGGCGAAGCGTCGATGACCTCGCCCTCGGTGTCGCGCAGGGTGTAATCGATGGCAACCACCGCGTTGTTTGCAATCTGCATGAAAACCTCTGAACCATTGATTGAGCGCGTAGTGTAAACGCCCGGATTATGGCGAACAAACGATCGCCACTGGTCATCGGCCGGCCCGGGGGATAGGCTCTAGGGCTTTTACCCACCGCAGGAGGCTGTTTGTCCGCACCACCGGCCCAAGCCCTTTTCTCTGGCCCGCAGGCCCATGCCCGGGGCCTGGCCATCGCCGTGGGGGCGGTGCTTTTGATCAGCTTTGATGCGCTCATGGTGCGGCTCGCCGATGCCCATCACTGGGATATCATCTTCTGGCGGGGCTGGCTGATCTGCGCCTCGCTGGGGGGGTGGATGCTGCTCACTGGCCGCCGTGCGGTGTTGCCCCCGCGCCGGCGGGATCGCGGCCTGCTGTTGTTGGCCGTGGTTTTGTTATCGGGCAACACCTCGCTTTTTGTCCTGTCGGTCAGTCACACGACCGCCGCCAATACTGTGGTCCTGCTGGCGGCGTCGCCGTTTTTCGCCGCGATCTTCTCGCGGCTGTTTCTCGCCGAGCCCGTGCCCTTGCGCACCTGGGTGGCCATCGCGCTGGCCATGGCCGGTGTGGTGGTGGTCTTTGGCGGTGGCCTGCAGGGCGGCTCGTGGATCGGCGATGGTCTGGCTTTGCTGCTGGCCATGACCGTCGGCGGCCAGTTGACCATTCTGCGGCGCTTTCCGGCGACGCCGCGGCTGCCGCTGGTCTGTGTCAGTGGTGCCATCGCCGGGGCGATGGCCATCCCCTTTGCCGATCCTTTCGCGCTGTCTGCCCAGAGCTACGGGGTGCTTCTGGCCATGGGGCTGGTGCAGATGCCGCTTGCCACCCTCATGCTCACCGTGGCCACCCGCTACATCCCCTCGCCGGAGGTCAGCCTCTGTCTGCTGCTCGAGACCATCCTCGGGCCGATCTGGGTGTGGTGGGTGCTGGGCGAAGCGGCACCGGCGCTGACCCTGGTGGGCGGCAGCATTATCCTGGTGACCGTCGCCACCCACGCCTGGCTGGCGCTCCGCGCGGAGCGCCGTGCCCGGGCCGGTCTTGAGGCCTCTGCATTATGACAAACGCCACGACCACCGACTCCATCCACCCCCCGATTGCCCCGCGCCGGGTGGTACTGGATCAACGTCATGGTAAGCGGCGCGAAGATCCCTATGCCTGGCTGCGGGATGCCAACTGGCGCGATGCCATGGCCGACCCGCAACGGCTGGATCCGGCGATTCGCAGCTATCTCGAGGCCGAAAACCGCTACGCCGAGGCCATGCTGGCGGATGTCGAGCCCCTGCGCCGGCAGTTGGTCGGTGAGCTGCGCGGCCGCATCCGCGAGGATGACAGCAGCGTGCCGGCGCCGGATGGCCCCTGGGCCTATTACAGCCGCTTTCGCGAGGGTGGGCAGCATGCCCTGCTCTGCCGCCGGCCCCGTGACGGCGGGGACGAGCAGATCCTGTTTGACGGCGATGCCGAGGCGGCGGGCAGTGAGTATTTTCGCCTAGGGGGTGCCTCGCACAGCGCCGATCACCGCTGGCTGGCCTATGCGGTCGATCGTACCGGCGCCGAGGCCTTTGAGATTCGGTTTCGGGATCTGGCCACCGGCGAAGATCTCGATGAAGTCATCGGGCAGGCCCGGGGCGATCTGGTCTGGGCCGCCGATCACCAGACCCTGCTCTATACCGTGCTGGATGAAGCGCACCGGCCGCGCTGGGTCTATCGCCACCGGCTGGGGACGCCCCCGGGCAGCGATGAGTGCGTCTACACCGAGGCCGATCCGGGGTTTTTCCTGGGCGTGGATCTGACCGAAAGCGGTCGCTATCTGCTCATCGACAGCCACGATCACACCACCAGCGAGGTGCGCTGGATACCCGCCGACAACCCTGGCGTCGAGCCGCAGCTGGTCGCCGCCAGGCAACCGGGTGTGGAGTACGCCATCAGCGATCATGGCGACGAGTGGCTGATTCTCACCAACGCCGGTGGCGCCGAGGATTTCTGGATTGCCCGGGCGCCGATCGGCTCGGTGGGACAGGCGCACTGGCAGGCAATGGTCGCGCATCGGCCCGGCCGGTTGATCGAGGGAATGCTGCTTTTTGCCGACTGGCTGGTCCGTCAGGAGCTGGAGGCTGCCGAGTCGCGACTCGTGATCCGGTCGCTGACGAGCGGTGAGGAGCATGTCATCGACCAGCCCGATCCGTGTATCGAGGTGGGGCTGATCCCCGGTCTGGAGTACCGCACCGATACCCTGCGTTTTGCGATCTCGGGGTTGGCCTATCCCACCCGGGTCTATGACTACGACATGGCAAGCCGGGAGCGGTTGTTGCGCAAGACCCAGGTGATCCCTTCGGGCCACGATCCGGCGGATTATGTCTCGCATCGCCTGACTGCCACCGCCCCGGACGGCGAGCAGGTGCCGGTGTCGTTATTCCACCGCCGCGATCGGGCCCCGGATGCCGATACCCCACTGCTGCTCTACGGCTACGGTGCCTATGGCATCAGCGAACTGCCGGGGTTCAGTCCTCACCGGCTGTCACTGGTGGATCGTGGCTTTGTCTATGCCATCGCCCATGTCCGCGGCGGCAAGGAGCGGGGTTATCGCTGGTATCGAGAGGGGCGAGCCGGTTCCAAGCACAACACCTTCGCCGATTTCATCGCCGCCGCCGAGGCGTTGATCGAGGCCGGCTACACCGGCGCCGGACGGATTGCCGTCCACGGCGGCAGTGCCGGTGGCATGCTCGTCGGTGCGGTCATCAACCAGCGCCCGGCGCTTTTCCATGCTGCGGTGGCCGATGTGCCGTTCGTGGATGTGCTCAATACCATGCTCGATCCCGACCTGCCTCTCACGCCCCCGGAGTGGCCGGAATGGGGCAACCCCATCGAGGATGCCGGCGCCTATGCGGATATCGCCGCCTATTCGCCCTACGACAACATTTCGCCGGCGCCCTACCCGCATCTGCTGGTTACCGCCGGGGTGTCAGACCCCCGGGTGACTTATTGGGAGCCGGCCAAATGGGTGGCCCGGTTGCGGGCCGAGGGCCGGCCGTCGGGCATGTTGCTGCTGCATACCAACATGAGCGCCGGCCACGGCGGGCCGGGGGGACGCTTTCAGTACCTCGAAGAGGTGGCCCGGCGCTATGCCTTTTTGCTCAAGGCTTACTCGCTGGCCGAGTAGAGGGTCGCGTAGGTATCGCGCAGCTGGTTTTTCTGCACCTTGCCCATGGCGTTGCGGGGCAGGGCGTCGACAAACACCACCCGTTTGGGCTGCTTGAATCGCGCCAGTCGGCCGTCGAGGGCTTGCTGGATGGATGATTCGCTGGGGTTGGCCCCGGCGGCCGGGACCACGACCGCCGTCACCCCCTCGCCGAAATCCGGGTGGGCGACACCAATGACCGCCGATTCCTCTACATCCGGGTGTTCGTCGATGATCTGCTCGACCTCGCGGGGATAGACGTTGTAGCCGCCAGAGATGACAAGATCCTTGCCGCGGCCGACGATCTGCAGATAGCCGCGGTCGTCGATCATCCCGAGGTCGCCGGTGATAAACCACCCGTCGCTGCGAAGCTCTTCGGCGGTCTTCTCGGGCATGCCCCAGTAGCCACTGAACACGTTGGGCCCGCGCACCTCGATCATCCCGACCTCGCCATCCGGCAGGGCGGTGGCCTGCTCGGGTTGGGTGATGCGGATTTCCACCCCCGGCAGGGGGAAGCCCACGGTGCCGGCGCAGCGCTCACCGTCATAGGGGTTGGAGCTGTTCATGCCCGTCTCGGTCATTCCGTACCGCTCGAGAATGGCCACGCCAGTGCGCTCGGAAAAGGCGTTGTGGGTCTCGGTGGTAAGCGGCGCCGACCCCGAGACAAAAAGGCGCATGGCGGCGACGGCATCGCGGGTGAGGCGTGGTGACTTCAAAAGCCTTGTATAGAAGGTCGGCACGCCCATCAGCACCGTGCCATCGACCATGGCATCAATGACCTCGTCGGCGTCAAAGCGCGGCAGATACAGCATCGAGGCGCCGCTTGCCAGCACCGTGTTGCAGGCCACAAAAAGCCCGTGGATATGGAATATCGGCAGCGCATGGATGAGCCGGTCGTCCGGTGTGAACCGCCATGTCTCGGCCAGTGCCCGGGCATTGCTGAGCAGGTTGCCGTGGGTGAGCATCGCCCCCTTGGAGCGGCCCGTGGTGCCCGAGGTATAGAGAATGCTGGCAAGATCATTCGCCGTCCTGGGGGTGATGCCCGACATGGGCTCGGCCCGGGCGGCTGCCTCGATCAGGCTGCCCTGGCCGTCGCCATCGAGGGTGGCCACGCTTGTCTGCGCGGCGTCGGTACAAAGCGCCCGGGCACTGGCCTCGTCCTCGGGCCGGCAGACGAACAGCGCCGGTTCGGCGTCAGCGAGAAAGTAGGCGATCTCCTCGCCGGTGTAGGCGGTGTTCAGCGGCAGATAGACACCGCCCATGCGCAGACAGGCAAGGTAGAGCAGGATGGTCTCCGGGCTTTTCTCCACCTGCACGGCCACCCGGTCGCCCGGCGCCACGCCCATTGCCTGCATCGCGCCGGCCAACCCCGCGGTGAGGCCTGGGAGGTCGCCGTAGCGGATGACCCGCCCGGCGGGCGTGGTCATGAACGTCGCCTCGGGCTGGCGCTCGATAACGGTGTGAAAGTGCTGGTAGAGATTGTCGCTCATGGCGCCGGATTCTCCTGGATCATCTTGCGGGCGCGTCTTGAAAGATCACGCACATTGCTGGATTGGGTAATGTGGCCATCGGCAGTAAAGCGCTCGTGGTTGCGCTCGATCTCGTCGGGGACATACAAATAATTGACCATCATGCCGGCGGCGGTCTCCAGCCCCTTGGCCGAGCGGTCGCCGAGGAAGTTGATTCGCTCGAGCCGGGCGCCGTTGCCAAGATGGAAGTTGGCCACCGGGTCGAGCGGGGTATTGCCGCGGCGCTTGGCCACGCCCAGGTAGTGGGCGGCGAGGGAGCGCAATGGTCCGGCCAGCGTTTCCTGTGTCGACGGATCGTCCACCCAGTCCGGGTCATCGAGCCGATCGAGGGTGGCAAGGGTCTCGGCGTCGAGTCGCGCCGGCTCGGCCCGGCGCAGTTCGTCGAGCCAGCGCCGGAAGCCGGGCATGGGAGAGAGCGTGACGAACTGGCGCAGGTCCGGGAGTTCGCGCGAGAGTTCGGTGACCACCTGCTTGATCAGGAAATTGCCAAACGATATCCCGCGCAGCCCCCGCTGACAGTTGCTGATGCCGTAGAAAGCGGCGGTGGTCAATGGCCCGTCGTCGGCGGCGCCATCGGTATCCTCGTCGAGGATGGCCTGAACCCGCTCGGGGATGGCCGGCTCGAGGGCCACCTCGACAAAAATCAACGGCTCGTCGCCGGTGGCTGGATGGAAGAAGGCAAAGCAGCGTCGGTCGCGCTGGTCGAGGCGTCGCCGCAGATCCTGCCAATCGCTGATGGCATGCACCGCCTCATAGGCGATGATCTTCTCGAGAATGGCCGCCGGTGTCTGCCAGTCGATGCGCCGCAGGACCAGGAAACCCCGGTTGAACCACGATCCGAACAGATGCTGGAAGTCCGCATCCACCGCGCGCAGCTCGGGGTCATCACCCATGACCTCGAGCAGGGTCTGGCGCATGCGGACCAGCTCGAGGGTGCCGCCGGCGGGCAGGTTGAGCCGTCGTAGAAGCTCCTGGCGGGCCGGCTCGCAGGCGGCAAACAGCTGCCCCAGCGTGGCCTCGTCGTGGTGGGACTGCCAGGCGCCGTAGGCCTGCTCGATGGCAACCCGGTCGGCGGAGAAGTCACGGGCCAGTGACTGGAAGAAGGCTTTCTTCTCGTCGGTGGCGAGGCTTTTGTAGATATCAAGCGCCCGCTGCGCCAGCGCGATGCTCGAGGCCTCGCCGTCACTGTCCATGAGTGTGCGGCAGGCATCGATCAGATCAGCGGCCGAGTCGGGCAGGCCACGCTGGCGTGCCCGCCGCATCGCCCGGCTGTCACGCTGGGTGATGGTATGCAGCAGATCCTGGAGGAAGCCGACGTTGACGATGGCCATGACCGATCAGCCCATCATGGTGGTCGGCAACCAGGTGGCGATGCCCGGGAAAAAGCAAAGGATGATGATCGCCAACACCATGCACAGCGCGTAGGGCAGGCTGCCGAGCAGGATGTCGCGAAGCGAGATCTCCGGGGCGATCCCGTTGATGATGAAAAGGTTCAGCCCCACCGGCGGGGTGATCAACCCGATCTCGAGGTTGATGGTCAGGATGACCGCAAACCAGTAGGGATCGAAGCCGGCATTGAGGATGATCGGCATCAGGATGGGGGCGGTCATCACGATGACAGCGACCGGCGGCAGGAAGAAACCGGCCACCAGCAAAAAGACATTGATAATGCCCATCAGCACCCAGCGATTGACCTCCATGGTGGCGATCGCCTCGGCCAGGGTCTGGGTGATGAATAGCGACGACAGGGCAAAGGCAAAGATCTCGGCCGCGGCGATGATCAGCATGATCATGACGCTCTCGCGCAGGGTGTCGCGGAAGATCAGCTGCAGGCGCTGACGGTCCCACATCCGGTAGATGACAATCGCCAGTAGGATGCAGAGAAAGGCCCCGGCGCCGGCCGCTTCGGAGGGCGTGGCGACCCCGCCGTAGAGGGTAAAGAGAATGCCCAGCACCACCGCCAGGAAGGGCAGCACCCGCCGGATGGCATCCAGGTTGGCGCGGACATTGTTGGCCACCTGATTGACGCCGGCCTTGACCGAGCCGCCGTATCCACCGCTGATGCGGCAGGCGATGATGGTCCAGACAATGAAAAGCCCCGCCAGCATGAAGCCCGGAAACACCCCGGCCATGAACAGCCGCCCGATGGAGGTCTCGGTGGCGATGCCATAGACGATCATGGTTACCGACGGCGGGATGAGGATGCCGAGCGTGCCCCCGGCGGCGATACAACCGGCGGCCACGCCGTCGGGATAGCCGCGTTGCCGCATCTCGGGGATGCCCATCTTGCCGATGGCCGCACAGGTGGCCGGCGACGAGCCGGACAGCGCGGCAAAGATCGAGCAGGCACCGATGTTGGAAACCGCAAGCCCGGCCGGCACTCGGCCCAGCCAGACGTCGAGCGCGCGGTAGAGGTCGCGGCCGGTAGGGGATGAGGCCACCGCCGCGCCCATCATGATGAACATGGGGATCGCCACGAAGCCAAAATGGGCGATGCTCTCGTAGAAGGTTTCACCAAAGTAGGTCAGCTCCGGCAACCCACGACTGGCCACGAGCGCGATCAGTGAGATGCCGCCCAGGGCAAACGCGATGGGGGTGCCGATGGCCATCAGCACGAACAGGCCGATGACCACGAGCAGCCCACTGGTCAATGGATCCATGATCAGGGTGCTCCGCGCAGGAATTCTGCGATGTATTGAAGACACAAAAGGGTCGCCGCAACGGCCATGGGAAAGATCGGTATCCACAGCGGCGGATTCCAGACCGTGCCGGTGCCCCATCCCAGATGCCAGGCTTCGTAGACGTAATACCAGGCCGCATAGGTGAGGGCGAGACAAAACCCCAGGCCGACCAGTCTGCCGATCGTCAGCATGATCACCCGGGCGCGGCCGCCCAGAAAATCAGGCAGTGCCGTGACGGCCACATGCCCTTTGGTCAGCAGGACATAGGGCGCGCCCAGCATCATGGCGCCGGTGATCGAGTAGATCGTGTACTCGGTCTGCCAGACGGTGCTCTGGTTGAGGATATAGCGGACGAAGATCATCTGGCAGACGACCACCACACCCGATATCAAAAGCCCCGCGGCGATCACCGCTGTTGTGACTGACAAGCGGTCGATCAGGCGGATATAGGCCGCGGCCACCCCGCCCGGGGTGGCCGTAGCGGGGCCGTTACTCGACTTCGAGGGCTGCATCGATGAGTTCCTGGCCGTTGGGGACATTGTCCGCAAAGGTCTGGTAGGAGCTCTGCTGTGCCAGCTCGAGCCAGGCCTGATAGTCCTCGCTGGACATGCCGACGACCTCGACACCGTTTTCCGAGAACACATCGACCAGCGTCTCGTCCAGTCCCGCCGCCTCGGCTGCGAAGTACTCCTCGGCCACCTGGCCGGCATCCATGAGCGCCTCACGCTGCTCGTCATTGAGCCGCTGCCAGGTACGCTCGGAGATGAGGATCGGCTCGTACATGAACCAGAGCGCGTTCTCACCCGGGCGGGTCAGGCAGGTGACCTGCTCGTAGATGCGATAAGAGACGAACGACCCGGACGAGGTGTTGGCGCCGGTCAGCACGCCGGTCTGCATGGCCGAGTAGATCTCCGAGCTGGGCATCGAGGCGATCGATGCGCCGGCGGCGGCGAGCAGTTCATCGAAGGCCGGTCCTGCCGCGCGCATGGTCTGGCCCTCGACGCTGTCCGGCGAGGTGATGCAACGCTCGTTCGAAGCGAATGCGCCGGCCAGCCAGGCATCCGCCAGAACGCGGGCTCCGCCTTCGTTGATGACATCCTTGATCATGTCCATGAAGCGCGAGTCGTTGAGACGCTCGGCCCGCTCGTGGTTACGCACGAGCCCGGGCATCAGCGTTGCCGAGAATTCCGGGTGGCGGCCACTGGCGTAGTCCAGGGGCAGGGCGGTGATGTCGAGCCGTCCCTGGGCGATGGCACCCCACTGCTCCTTGGGGCCGAACAGCGACGCCCCGGGGTAGACCTGGACCTCGAGGCCGACATCGGCCTCGGCGACTTCGCGGGCGAGAATCTGAACCATCTCGTCACGGACATCGCCCTGGCCACCGGGCCACTGGTGTGACGCCCGCAGCGTGGTCTGGGCCATGGCGGTGCTGCCAATGGCGACGGCGATGGCAACGGCGCCACCGATGATGTGATGATTGCGTATCATCGTTCTCTCCTCCTGATGGATTGTCAGGTGTTTGTTTTGATATACATCAAACGAATTGATGTATACATCGGTATAGTGAAGGAAAGCGGGGGTGTCAACCCTTGGCGGATCAAGGAGGGAGTTATGACGCGGGAGCGGACCTCGCAAATGCAGCGCCTGCGCGATGAACTGGCCGAAGCGGTGATCAACGGCGAACTCAGCCCCGGAGAGAAGATCGATCCGGAGGCGTTGTCCGAGCGTTACGGCTGCTCACGCACGCCGGTGCGCGAGGCGATCCAGCAGCTCCACGCCAGTGGGCTGCTGGTGGTGGTGCCCAAGCGCGGGACATTTGTCGCCGAACTGGGTGTGACCGAACTCATCGAACGCTTCGAGGTGATGGCCGAGCTCGAGGCAATGGCGGCACGGCTTGCGGCGCGCCGGGTGAGCACTGCCGAGATGGCCGAACTCAGCAAAGCCCTGCGGGCGTGTCAGAGTGCGGCCGCCCAGGGCGACGCCGATCGCTATTACTACGAAAACGAGCATTTCCACCACATCATCTACCGTGCCAGTCAGAACGGCTTTCTCGAGGAAGAGGCCCGTCGGCTGCACGATCGGCTCAAACCGTATCGACGGCTGCAGCTGCGGATGCGCAATCGACTGCAGCGATCACAGCAGGAGCATGCTGAGGTGGTGGCCGCTATCGAGGTCGGTGATGCTGAGGCCGCTGCAGAGTCACTGCGCGCCCATGTCCGGGTGCAGGGCGACCGCTTTACCGATCTGATCGCCTCAATGCATCACCAGATGAGGTCATCCGGGACCGGGTGATCCGGGTAGGCCGCCTCGGACTGTTCGTGGGGGCCGGCCTGGTCGGCGGTCCAGGCCAGCAGAAAGGGCGCGTCCCGGCGCAGGGTTGCCACGACGGCGGCGGGGACCAGGCGATACCGACCACGGGTCCGGGCGATGGCCAGTTCGCCGGCGGCGAGCTGACGGCGCTGTGCGGCGCTGACATTCACCGGGCGGATGCGGCCATTGTGCTCGAATTGAAAGCGCTCATCGCCATCATGGGGGACCTCCTGGTCGATGACCATCTGACGGGCGGCCTTCTCGGCGGCCTCGCGCTGGCGTTCCTCCTGCTGGCGGCGATTGAGGGTGCGGGCCCGGGCCTTGCGGTCGACTTCGCGCTGGATCGCGGCCTGACTGGCGCTGGCCTGCTCGCTGTCGGTCTCGCCACGCCGGCGCTGCTTGCGCTTTTTGCTGCGCGTCTTTTTGACCGACTGCTCGTCGACCAACCCGGCCTTTAACAGTTGATCCTGAAGGCTTTCACTCATAGCGCGAGCATAAGCACCCTGTCGGCGGGTGACTACCCCCGATTGGACTGAACCGGTGATGGCCGCTGCACCAGCGCCACGCCGATCACCACCACCGCCAGGCCGACCAGTGCCAGGGGCGGGAGGATCTCGTCGAACAGCAGCCAGGCGGTGACCACGGTAATGGGTGGGGCCAGGTAGAAAAACGATGCCACCCGCGAGGCCGCACCATGGCGGATGAGCAAAAACAAAAGCCCGATCGCACCCACCGACAGCACCAGCACCAGCCAGGCCAGCGCAAAGACAAGCTCGCCGGTCCAGATGATGCGCTGCTCCTCGAGGACAACCGCCAGACTGCCCAGCACAATGGCGCTGGCGGCGTACTGAATGGCGCCGCCGCTGCGCAGGTCGGTGACCGGGCAGAAGCGTTTTTGATACAGCGTGCCGAGGGTGATCCCGACAAGCGCGATCAGCGTCGCGGTCAGGGTCTGGATCGAGATCGCGCCGCCCTCGAGCCGGCCGAGGATGACCAGCGAGACCCCGGCGAACCCCAGAACAAGCCCCAGCCACTGGCGGGCGCTGACTCGCTCGGCGAGCAGCGGGCCGGCTAGTGTCGCGGTCAAAAGCGGCTGAAGGGCGACGATGATCGCCGTCACACCCGCCGCCTGGCCCCGATCGATGGCCCAGAACACGCCACCCAGGTAGGCGGCGTGGACCAGCAGGCCGGCAGCGGCGGTATGGACAATGGCGCGACCATCCGCTGGCCAGGGTGCACGGGTGAGCACGGCCACCAGCCCCAACAGGCCGCCGGCGATGATCATGCGGATGGACAGAAAGGTCAGCGGCTCGATCCACGGCAGGCCAAGCTTGGCGCCGATAAAGCCGGTGCTCCATAAAAGGATGAAGGCCGCCGGCAGGGCCAGCGACCAGACCCACTCGCCCCGTGCGGGCATGTTGCTGGCCTAGTAGGCTTCGTTGAGAACCCGCTCGCGAAGCTGCTGGTACTCGTTGTCACTGATCAGCCCGCGATCGCGCAGGGTATCCAGCTCTTCGAGCCGGCTGGTCAGCGAATCGGTGTTGCTGCCACCCCCCGCGCTGCCGCCCTGGGGCAGGGTCTCCTCGCGGAAGGCCACGCCGGTGAGCTGGAACATGTCGTTATGACAAAGCCCCCGGCTCTCGAGCTCGCCGGTGCCAAGCACGCGCAGATAATCGGCGCCATCCTCGACGGCGTTGCCCTTGAGTTTGTCCAGGGTCTCGACGAAGGCCGCCCGCTGGTCGCGGTCGTTGTTGCAGTCGGTGCGTGCGTAAGTGGTGTAACGGCCGAGCTGGCGCGAGAAGGTATCCGGAGTGCTGGTGCCCACGGTCAGTTCCGGGAAGCGGTTGCTGCTCACCGGCTCGGCGGGTTCGGCCGGTGCCGTCGACCCGGCCGCTTCGGGCTCGCTGTCGCCGCCGGGCATCATGCCACAGGCCGTCAGGGTAGAAGCGCAGACGAATAAAATGAGCAGTTGGCGGGCGGTCATTGGCAGCTCCGGTGAGTCAAATGCATCTCTGCGATGCAGTATTGCCGATTGGCCCGGTGATTGGCCAGCCCCATCCGGCCGGAAGCCCGGGCCGGTGGTGGTCAAAATGGGACTGAAAGGGTACGGTTTAGGGGTTTTCCCGAACCCATGCACGCAAACGCAAAGGAGATTCCCATGGCCTTTACGCTACCGGATTTGCCTTACGACTATGACGCGCTGGATCGGTCCATCGACGCCCGGACGATGGAGATCCACCACACCAAGCATCACAACACCTACGTTACCAAGCTCAATGATGCCGTCGGCGGCACCGAGCACGAGGGCAAGGACCTGGAAGCGCTGCTTGCCAATGTCTCGGCCCTGCCGGCGGCGGTGCGCAACAACGGCGGCGGGCATTTCAACCATTCGCTGTTCTGGAAGATGCTCTCGCCCAATGGTGGCGGCGCGCCGACGGGTGAGGTGGCCAGCGGGATCGATCAGGCCTTTGGCTCGTTCGATGCCTTTCGCGAGACCTTTACCAACGCCGCCCTGGGTCGTTTCGGCTCTGGCTGGGCCTGGCTGATCGCCACGCCGCAGGGGCTCAAGGTCACCTCGACCCCCAACCAGGACAACCCGATCATGGATGTGGCCGAGGACAACGGCACGCCCATCCTGGGGCTGGATGTCTGGGAACACGCCTACTACCTGCGCTACCAGAACCGTCGGCCGGATTACGTTGAGGCGTTCTGGGATGTGGTCAACTGGGACGAGGTCAACCGCCTGCTGGCGGCGGCGTGAACCGCGCCAGATCCTGATGCAGGGCCCCGGCGAGGGGGAGCTGCGCATCCTGTGGATGCAGCCCGATGCGCAGCCCCGCCCGCGGGGCCCTTTTTCGGTTGATGGCGTTGTTGATGACAAGCGCGGCATGCTGCAGCGGATTGCCGGCCTCATAGCCCAGAAGGGCGCGAAACGCCACCTGGCCCCTTTCCAGATCATTGATACCGCACAGTGTTTCGATGCGCCGGAACGGCTGTTCGCCCAGCCTTGAGCGGGGCAGACGACCCAGCGCCCAGGCCGGGGGCACGTACAGGGTAGGGGCATCCAGCCCTTGTTGCCCGAACCAGCGGTGGCAGCGCCGCATCAAATCCAGGATGCCGTCGGCATCGAGGCTCAGGTGCTCGGCTACATCCCGCGAGATGCAAAGCCCATGGAGGCGATGGTAGAGCCCGCCGTAGCCGCTGATTCGGTGCCGCCAGCCGTGGCCGGCCAGTTCGTGGCCGGCGGCCTGCCAGGCATGCAGCTGCTCGATGCCGGCCTGGTCCCATTCAAGCCCGGGGACCACCAACAGTGTGGGCGGTGGCCAGCCGTGGGCCTGGCTCATCCGGATCAGATCCGCGACCGGCTCGAGGGTCGTGGGCATGACATCGTGAATACTCAGGTGAACCGCGGTCATCGCGCAGGCTCCGGGGCGTGGAGCAGCTCGAGCCATTCCTGGGTGCAACGATGGGCCATGGCCCGGGCGGCGCCGCGCCCGGTTTCTGCCTGTTGGGTCAGGGCGTCGGTGGGTAGCGCCCGTACGCGGGCCACCGCCTCGGGGATGGGCTCATCGACTTCGGCGATGTGCAGGCCCCGGGCCAGGTCCGGCCAGTCGGTGATCCCGCAGCCCCGCGTCACCAGCGTGATGCGGCCGCGGGCCATGGCCTCGAGGGCCACCGTCCCGAAGGCCTCGATCCGTGAGGGCAGTACGAGCATATCCACCGCATCCAGCGCCTCACGCAGTGACGATCGCGTCATCCATCCCAAATACTCGAGGTTCTCCAGCCGCTGGGCAGCCGACTCGACCATCGATCGCAGCGGTCCATCGCCGGCAATGCGGATTTGCAGATCGGGATGGGCGCCGGCGGTGTCGATCAGCGTCTCTACGCGTTTCTCCTCGGCAAGCCGCCCGACAAAGAGCAAACGCTGCGGCGGCGTATTGAGCCGGGATGGGGGGGTGTCGATAAAGTCCCGTGGCACCGGGGTTGTCACCGGCACCGCGCGCCGTGCACCCCGCGCCCGGGCGAGGCTTTGCATGGCGGTGGCGTTGCTCACGACCGCAGCAGCCCGCGAGAACATGTAGCGGTTGATCCAGCGCATCAACAGGCGGTTGAGCCGACCACGAACCGGGCCGAAATAGAGCCCGGCAATCGACTCGAAATCGGTATGCAGCCCGGCGATCACAGGCACCCCCAGGCGGCGTGCGATATGGGTGGCGATCACCCCGTAGGGCCCCGGCGTGGCGGCGACCATGACATCGGGGGTCTGATCGGCGATGGCCGTCTGCAGCGCCGCGGGCGAGGGCAGGGCGATGGATTGGGTGGCATCGCCCGGCATGGGGCCTTCCCACCAGTGCGGGATGCCCCGGGTGGCCGGCGTGATCAGGCCAATCTGCCCCACCTGATCCGCCAGATGGGCGAGCAGGTCGTGGTAGTAGGTGCCGACCCCGTTGCGTTGCGGGATCGCATCCGAGACCACCACGACATTCAATGGCGGGGACGGGCGCTCGACCTCGGTGGCCGGGATCGGCCGCCGGGCGGCGAAGTCGAAACCGGCGCGCAGAAAACCGAATGCCTGCTCGATATCCGCGCGTGTGAGCCCGAAGTCGGCGGCCTTGTGTCGGTGGCCGGACTGCCACTGGCGGGCCTTTTCATCCAGCCCGGCCAGTGTCCGGGCAAACGCCGGCGACAGCGTCAGCCCGAGGGTCGGGTAGATTGCGGTCAGGGTCGCCTGGAGCCCGTGGCGCTGGGCGTCGAGGGGGACAAGCACCGACCGCCGGGGCGCCTTTTGTGGCAACACCGAAAGCAGATGGGTATAGGCAAACCGCAGCTGGCGGGTCATCTGCCGGGTCAGTGCCGGGCGCCGGATTCGGCCATGCAGGGCCGCCATGGCCGGCATCAGGCTGGCAAGCTGTGACGAGACGACCTGTTGCGGATCCCTCAGACAGGCGATGAAACGGGCATCGGGGAAGGTCTGGCAGAGACTGGCCGCCAGCACGGCATGACTGGCGTTTTTGGCCAGGTAGATGCGCTGGCTGCCATAGAAGTACAGATGCCGCTGGATGCTGCGATGGTAGGCGCGCATCAGCCTTGCCCTCTCGGCCTCGCTCAGTGCCTCATCGCCCCGGCCCAGGCGCCAGAGCCGGGCCGAGTCCGGAAACGCCACCACCAGGATGAAGGCCGAGAGTTGGGGCAGAAGGCTGAGGTAGTCCTCTTCGGGCGCTGACAAGGCAAGCGGGTGGGCATGGGTCAGACCGGCGAGCCAGCGCCGGTTGAACCAGCCCGCGGTCCGTCGCAGCGGGTTGCCCGCCAGCCGATCCAGCCGCGCCAGGCCGCGCCAGAGGTAGCGATGGCTGATGGCCGGAGCGAGCAGACACTCCCAGGTGCGCTGGGTGGTGAACTGCCCATCCTGGGCCAGCGCTTCGTGCAGCGCTGTCGTCCCGCTCCGTGGCACGCCCAGGATGAACACCGGCCGGCGGACCGCCACGCGGCGATAACCCCGAAAGACGATCTCATCGAGCCCCAGCCCGATCCAGTAGTAGAGCAGGGCGAGTGGCAGGACCACCGCCAGCCCCAGGGTGATCAGCCGGCGCCGCCACCCGGCCTCGACCAGGCTGGCGCGGTTGGGCGCAAGGCCGCTGTAGATCAGTGCGGCGGCGTCGACGGTAGCCCTGAACATCGGGTCAGTCTGTGACACCGCCGTGACGGTGACATGACAGCACGCGCGCTAGCGGTTGGCCTCGACGTCATCCAGGGCGTCGCTGAAGCCCATCAACGAGAGAGGCAGCTGAACCCCCTGGCCCTGCGGGTCGGCGATGGTCAGTGTGGCCTCGGTGCCGGCCCGCATCTGCTCGACCAGCGGCCCGTCGAGTGCGATATCCGCCCGGCAGCCACTGCTCAGGCAGATCTGCACGGCAAAACCGATGGGGTCGTTGCCGTCGACCTGCAGTTCGACACCGGGGGGCAGACGCATGCCAAGCGGCAGGAAGAACAAAGCAATGGGCTGCTCGGCGCCCTGGGGGTAGCCGATCACCGCCTCGAGGACCGTCTGTTCGGTCTCCTGGGCGCTGACCTGCTGATACATCTCGCAGAGCTTGTCGGCGCCAAAGGCGTCATCCGGTGCATCCTGGCACCGGACAATCCAGTCCTCGTACTCCGCCGTGACCGAGGCCTGGGCCTGATCGGACTCGGGCGTGATGGTTGGCTCGGCCGCTTCCTGGGCGACTGCCGGCAGTGCGAGGGCCATCATCAGCGCGGCGGCGCCGCGGGCGAGGTGGGGTTGCAGGTTGATCTGGCGTTTCATGGTGTCCTCTTTGTGTTCATCCGTCCTCGGCCGGTTCGTAGCCCAGATTGGGTGACAACCAGCGTTCGATCTCGCGCACGGTCATGCCCTTGCGCCGGGCGTAGTCTTCGACCTGGTCACGATAGATGCGACCAATGCCGAAATAACGGCTCTCCGGGTGGCCAAAATACCATCCCGAGACCGCGGCTGTCGGATACATGGCCTTGCTCTCGGTCAGTGTCAGCCCGATGCGTTGTTCCACATCGAGCAACGACCAGAGCAGATCCTTCTCGGTGTGATCGGGACAGGCCGGGTAGCCCGGCGCCGGCCGAATACCCCGGTACTGCTCGTCGATGAGCGATTCGTTATCGAGCTGCTCCCGCGGATCATACCCCCAGTACTGCTGTCGCACGCGCTGGTGGAGCATCTCGGCAAAGGCCTCGGCGAGCCGGTCGGCCAGAGCCTTGACCATGATCGAGCTGTAGTCGTCGTTGTCCGCCTCGAAGCGCGCCACCGGCGCATCGATGCCGGTCCCGGTGGATACGGCGAACGCCCCGATCCAGTCCGGGCAGCCCGTGTCTTTGGGGGCGACAAAATCGGCCAGTGACTGGTTGGGCCGACCGGCGGGCTTTTCGTTTTGCTGACGCAGGTGGTGCAGCGTGGTCAGTACGTGGCTGCGCGTCTCGTCGGTATAGATCTCGGTATCGTCGCCGACCCCGTTGGCCGGGAACAGCCCGTAGACCCCACGGGGCTGCAGCCAGCGCTCGGCGACCAGCTGCTCGAGCATGGCGCGGGCGTCGGCGAGCAGCTTGCGGGCCTCTTCGCCAACCACCTCGTCATCCAGGATCCGGGGGTAAGAGCCGGCCAGCTCCCAGGCGTGGAAAAACGGCGTCCAGTCGATGTACTCGACCAGCTCTTCGAGCGTTGGCTGGATGTCGTGGACGCCCGGGTGGTTGGGCCGTACCGGCTGCCAGGCCGCCCAGTCCACCGGGGTGCGGTTGGCCCGAGCCGCCTCGATATCCAGCCACTTGTGGCGCTTCTGCCGACCGGCATGCTGTTGCCGGACACGCTCGTATTCGTCGCGCAGTTCGGCGGCGAAGGGCTCGTAGCGGGTGTCGCTGACCAGATTACTGGCCACGCCCACCGCCCGGGAGGCGTCCTTGACGTAGATGACATCGCCGGCATACCGGGGGTCGATCTTGACCGCGGTGTGCACCCGCGAGGTGGTGGCGCCGCCGATGAGCAGAGGCAGTTGCATGCCGCGGCGCTCCATTTCCTTGGCCACATTGACCATCTCATCCAGCGAGGGCGTGATCAGCCCGGAGAGGCCGATGACATCGGCCTTTTTTTCGATGGCGGTATCCAGGATCTGCTCGGCAGGGACCATGACCCCCAGATCGGTGACCTCGAAGTTGTTGCACTGAAGCACCACGCCAACGATGTTCTTGCCGATGTCGTGGACATCGCCCTTAACGGTGGCCAGCAGAATGCGACCGGCGGGCGCGTCATCGGTGTTGCCGGCGGCGGCTTTTTCCTCTTCGATGTAGGGCAGCAGATAGGCGACAGCTTTTTTCATTACCCGCGCCGATTTGACCACCTGGGGCAGGAACATCTTGCCCTCGCCAAAGAGATCCCCCACCACGTTCATGCCATCCATGAGCGGCCCCTCGATTACCTCGATGGGGCGGGCGAACTGCTGCCGGGCCTCTTCGACATCCTCGTCGGTGTAATCGGCGATGCCCTTGACCAGTGCGTGCTCCAGCCGCTTGGCCACCGGCTGCTCGCGCCAGGCCAGATCTTCTTCTTTCTTCCGGCCGCCCTGGCCCTTGTAGCGCTCGGCCAGATCCAGCAGCCGCTCGGTGGCATCCTCGCGCCGGGCAAGGACCACGTCCTCGACATGCTCGCGCAACTCATCGTCGATATCGTCGTAGACCTCGAGCTGCCCGGCGTTGACGATGGCCATGTCCAGACCCGCGCGGATGGCGTGGTAGAGGAATACCGAGTGCATCGCCTCGCGGACCGCGTTGTTGCCCCGGAACGAGAACGACAGGTTTGACAGCCCGCCACTGACCTTGGCGTAGGGGAGGTTGTCCTTGATCCAGCGGGTGGCGGCGATGAAATCCACCGCGTAGCGGTCATGCTCGGCGATGCCCGTGGCCACCGGAAAGATGTTGGGGTCAAAGATGATGTCTTCGGGCGGAAAATCCACCCGCTGGGTGAGCAGGCCATAGGCGCGCTGGCAGATTTCGATACGGCGCTCGTAGGTATCGGCCTGGCCCTGCTCGTCGAAGGCCATGACCACCACCGCGGCGCCATGGCGCTTGAGCGCCCGGGCCTTGTCGAGAAAATCGGCCTCACCTTCCTTGAGCGAGATCGAGTTGACCACGGACTTGCCCTGAAGGCATTTCAGCCCCGCCATCATGGCCTCCCATTTGGAGGAGTCCACCATGACCGGGACCCGCGCGATGTCCGGCTCGGCGGCCACCAGCCGCAGAAAACTCTCCATCGCGGCGGTGGCATCCAGCATGCCCTCGTCCATGTTGACATCGATGATCTGGGCACCGCCTTCGACCTGTTCCCGGGCGACTTCCAGGGCGGTGTCGTAGTCCTCATCGACAATCAGCCGCTTGAACCGGGCCGAGCCGGTGACGTTGGTGCGCTCGCCGATGTTGACGAATAGCGCGTCCTCACCGATATTGCAGGGCTCGAGCCCGGACAGCCGCATGGCCGGCTCCGGCTCGGGGATGGCGCGGGGCGGCAGCCCATCGACCACCTCGGCCAGGGCGCGGATGTGATCCGGCGTGGTGCCGCAGCAGCCGCCGACAATATTGACAAAGCCGCTCTCGGCGAACTCCCGCACGATCTCGGCCATGAACTCGGCCGAGTGGTCATACTCGCCAAACTCGTTGGGCAGCCCCGCGTTGGGGTAGATGGTGACGAAGGTCTCCGCCACCCGGCTGATCTCCTTGACGAAGGGGCGCATCAGATCCGCCCCCAGCGCGCAGTTGAGCCCGACGGTAAAGGGCCGGGCATGACGCACCGAATTCCAGAATGCCTCGGTGGTCTGGCCGGAGAGCGTACGGCCCGAGGCATCGGTGATGGTGCCCGAAATCATCACCGGCAGGCGCTCGCCACGCGCGTCGAACAACGCCTCCAGGGCATAGATCGCGGCCCGGGCATTGAGGGTGTCGAAGATGGTCTCGACGAGCAGCAGATCGGCGCCGCCTTCGATCAGCCCCTCGGCGGCCTCGCGGTAGGCGGTAACCAGTTCGTCAAAGGTGACATTGCGCTTGCCCGGGTCGTTGACATCCGGCGAGATCGAGGCAGTGCGGTTGGTGGGGCCAATGGCACCGGCGACCAGACGGGGGCGGTCCGGGTCATCGGCTTCGAATGCATCGCAGGCCTGTCGGGCCAGTCGCGCCGCTTCGACGTTGATCTCGCGGGCCAGGTGCTCGAGGCCGTAGTCGGCCTGGGCGATGGTGGTGGCCGAGAAGGTGTTGGTCTCGAGGATATCCGCGCCGGCAGCAAGGTTCTGCCGGTGGATCTCGTCGATGATATCCGGGCGCGTGAGCACCAGCAGGTCGTTGTTGCCATTGAGGTCATGGGGGTGGTCGGCGAGCCGCTCGCCCCGAAAGTCGCCCTCCTCCAGTTCGTAGGTCTGGATCATGGTGCCCATGCCGCAGTCGAGCAGCAGTATGCGCTCGGCCAGGGCCTGGCGTAGGCGTTCAACGCGGTGGGACATGGAAGGCGAACTCCGTCTTGCCATCGGCAAAACGGCCATTATACGTATCGTTCAGCCTTTCGTGGATTGGTCATGGCCGGTGATCGGTTCATACTGCATTCATGAACGACTGGATCCGCTGGCCGATGGCCTATTTTCTTGCCCTCTGGCATCTGCATCATCCGCCGCTCGCCGAGGCCGATGCGCTCACCCGGGCACGCTGGTGCCGGGACCACTGCGGCTCGTTTGCCGCGCGCTGGTTTGCCGTGGGGGCGGGGTTGTGGTTTTTGTTCAGCACGCCGTTCGTGCAAAGCGGCTGGATTGGCGTTGTTGCCGTTTTCGGCCTGGCCATGGGGATGTGGCATATTGGCTGGCAGATTCTGGCCCAGCGCAAGGCCGGGCCGCCGCCCATCGAACCGCCGGTGGACTTTCCGGACGATTCAGAGGATGCCCATGACGATCAGCCGACCCGGCACAACGAATCGGACCCGGAGCGCCGGGACTAATCCGCCCTGGATACGACGGGGCATTGCCCTGCTGCTGATCGGCTCACTGGTTGCCGGCTGCGCGACCTCGCCAACGGGCCGGTCACAGCTACAGTTCTTTCCCGAGGCGCAGATGCGCAGCATGGGGGTGGATGCCTTCGAGCAGATGAAAGCCGAGCAGGCCACCATCGACGATGGTGCCCTGGTGGCGTATGTCGACTGCGTTGCCGGTGCCATTGTCCCGCATGTGCCCGAGGGCTACGGGGATAATGGCTGGGAGGTGGCGATCTTCGACGACGAGGCGGTCAATGCCTTTGCCCTGCCGGGCGGCAAGATGGGGGTGTACACCGGGTTGCTCGAGGTCGCCGAAACCCCGGATCAGCTCGCCACTGTGATCGGCCACGAGATCGCCCATGTCATGGCCGAGCACGCCAACGAGCGGATGAGTACGCAGTTTGCCACGACGCTGAGCCTGGGGGCGTTGCAGGTGGCGGCCGGTGATGATCCGCAACGCCAGGAGCTCATGGCCGTCCTCGGGCTGGGTGCCCAGGTCGGCATCATCCTGCCCTTCAGCCGGTTGCACGAATCCGAGGCCGATGCCATTGGTCTGAACCTGATGGCGCGCGCCGGGTTTGACCCGCGTGAGAGCGTGGCATTGTGGCGCAACATGGCGAGGGCGGGCGGGGCTGCGCCACCGGAGTTTCTCTCGACCCATCCATCGCGCGATACCCGTATCGAGGATCTACAAAAGGCCATGCCGCGGGCGATGTACTTCTACGAGCAGGCGCGCGAAGCGGGGCGTGTCCCGGGCTGTGAACGCCCGGCGATGGCCTGGGCCGATACCGATTAACTGAACACCACCGTGCGGTTGCGGTAGACCAGCGTCTGGCGCTGGAGATGTGCCCAGACACCACGGGCGAGGACGAGTTTTTCCAGATCCTGACCCTTGCGCACCAGCTCGCCCACCGAGTCCCGGTGGGTGATGCGGGTGACGTCCTGCTCGATGATCGGCCCGGCGTCCAGGTCTTCGGTGACGTAGTGACTGGTTGCACCGATGATCTTCACGCCCCGTTCATGGGCGGCGTGATAGGGCCGGGCGCCCGCGAAGGCGGGCAGAAACGAGTGGTGGATGTTGATGATGCGCTGCGGAAAGGCCTCGATCAGCCGGGGGCTGACGATCTGCATGTAGCGGGCCAGCACGACAAAGTCCACCTGGTGTTCGGCAAGCAGGGCAATTTCCCGGGCCTCCTGATCGGCCTTGTTCTCGGGGGTAATCGGAAAGTGGTGAAAGGCCAGGCCGAATTGTTCGGCCACCGGACGCAGGGTTTCATGGTTGCTGATGATCAGCGGGATCTCGACGGGCCATTCGCCGGACTGCCAGCGGGAGAGCAGATCGTAGAGACAATGGCTCATAGTCGAGACGAAAATGGCCATCCGCTGCGGCCGGCCATCGTCGTGGAGTTGCCAGGTCACCTGATAGGGCCGGGCGATGGCGGTATCGAAGGCTTCGCCGAATGCCGCGGGGGTCAGGGCAAAGCCGGCCAGCTCCCAGCGCACGCGCATGAAAAACTGACCCTCGCTGCGGTCGACATGCTCATCCAGGTCGATGATGTTGGCCCCGTGTTCGGCAAGAAAACGGGTCACGCCGGCCACCAGCCCGGGCCGGTCGGGGCAGTGCATGAGCAGCGTAGCGGTGCGCGGTGTGTCTTTGTCCATGACCCTTGTCCCCAGTGGCAGCCGGGGTGTGTGCTCAGTCGGCCAGACGCCGGTACTTGATGCGCTGCGGGTTGAGGGCCTCATCGCCCAGGCGCCGGCGGCGATCCGCCTCGTACTCTTGGTAGTTGCCCTCGAAGAAGGTCACCCGGCTGTCCCCCTCGAAGGCGAGGATATGGGTGGCGATGCGGTCGAGGAACCAGCGGTCATGCGAGATCACCATGGCCGAGCCGGGGAAGACCAGCAACGCCTCTTCAAGCGCCCGCAGCGTCTCGACATCCAGGTCATTGGTGGGCTCGTCGAGCAACAGCAGATTGCCGCCGCGTTGCAAGAGCTTGGCCAGATGCACCCGGTTGCGTTCACCGCCGGAGAGATCGCCAATGCGCTTTTGCTGATCCTGGCCCTTGAAGTTGAACCGCCCGACATAGGCCCGGGAGTTCACCTCGTACTTGCCGACCTGAAGGATGTCGTGCCCGTCGGAGATCTCCTCCCAGACGGTCTTGCCATCATCCAGGTGGTCGCGGCTCTGGTCGACGTAGGCGAGATCCACGGTTTCGCCCAGACGCAGGCTGCCGGCATCCGGCTGCTCCTGGCCGACGATCATGCGGAACATGGTGGTCTTGCCGGCGCCGTTGGGGCCGATGATGCCGCAGATGCCGCCGGGAGGCAGATTGAACGAGACATCGTCAACCAGCAGGGTGTCGTCAAAGCCCTTGCGCACGCCTTCGGCTTCGACCACCACGTTGCCCAGCCGCGGGCCCGGCGGGATGTAGATTTCGTTGGTCTCGTTGCGGGCCTGGAATTCCTTTGACTGCAGCTCATCGAACTGCTTGAGCCGGGCCTTGCTCTTGGACTGGCGGCCTTTGGGGTTGGCGCGCACCCACTCAAGCTCGGCCTGCATGGCCTTGCGATGGGCAGCCTGTTCCCGGGCCTCCTGCTCGAGGCGTTTTTCTTTCTGCTCCAGCCACGAGGAGTAGTTGCCCTCCCAGGGAATGCCGTGGCCGCGATCCAGCTCGAGGATCCAGCCGGCGACATTGTCGAGAAAGTAGCGATCATGGGTGACCGCCACCACGGTGCCCGGGAATTCGGCGAGAAAGCGCTCCAGCCAGGCCACCGATTCGGCATCCAGGTGGTTGGTGGGCTCGTCGAGCAGCAGCATGTCGGGGTTCGACAGCAGCAGCCGGCAGAGCGCCACGCGGCGGCGCTCACCGCCGGAGAGCCTGGTGACATCGGCCTCCCAGGGCGGCAGGCGCAGGGCCTCGGCGGCTTGGTCGAGCTTGCGCTCCAGATCCCAGGCATCGGCGGCGTCGATCCTGTCCTGGAGTTTGCCCTGCTCGGCCATCAGGGCCTCGAAATCCGCGTCCGGGTCGGCAAACTGTGCCGAGACCTCGTTGAACCGATCGATCAGCGCCTTGGTCTCGGCAACACCCTCTTCGACATTGCCCCGGACATCCTTGTCTGGATCGAGCACCGGCTCCTGGGAGAGATAGCCAATGTGGATGCCGGGTTGCGGCCGCGCCTCGCCCTCGATCTCGGTGTCGATGCCCGCCATGATGCGCAGCAGGGTGGACTTGCCCGCGCCATTGAGTCCGAGGACACCGATTTTTGCCCCCGGAAAGAAGGACAGCGAGATATCCCGGAGGATGTGCTTTTTGGGCGGGACGACCTTGCCGACCCGATTCATTGTGTAGATGTACTGTGCCATCCCCTTAGTCTAAGCGCTCAGGCGTTAAATAGCACCCGGGTGCATTCGCTAAGGTCGTATCCGCCCATGGCCGCGGCGGTCTCGCGAAAGCGCTCGGTGGCGGTGAAGGCGAGCAGCCGCTGGATAGGGGTTTCAAAGTAATTGCGCCGTTTCATCGCCAGATCCATGGGCTCTTCGATCAGTGCAATGAAATCCAGCCCGTGCCGGCGGGCCGCCGCCTCGATGGCCAGGCCGCAATCGGCCCGGCCGCTGCCCACCTCGACGGCCACCGCGTCCTCATCCAGCGCCGCGTGGCCCGGTCGGGGGGGCGGCGGCGGCTGAACACCGGCCCGGTCGAGCAGGTACAAAAGCAGCGCCTGAGCCCCGGCCCCGGGTTGACGCTGGACCACCCGCAGATCGGTGCGTCGAAGGTCTTCGATGCCGCGGATCCCCAACGGGTTGCCGGGGGGCAGCACCAGGCCCTGGGTGCGCTTGGCCCAGCGCAGCATGATCAGATCCCGCATGCCGCCAAGGCCGCAATGGGCCGGGTCATTGAACCGCCCGGTCGTCGAATCGATGACATGCAGGCCCACCAGTTGAGCCCGGCCGTCGAGCAGCCGGGTGATCCCGTCACCGCTGCCGTTGCATAGCTGGGCGAGCTCGGTCTCGGCTTCGCGCAGCGCCCAGTCCAGCAGCGGATCCGAGCTGCCGGCATAGACCGCCGGGGTGTTGGCATCGAGGGCCTGGTCGCCTTCGAGGTGTTTCATCACCCAGAGGTCGATGGCCTGACGGGGGAAGACCAGCTTGCCCGTCACTCGGGCATAAGGGATGGCGCCCTGGCTGACCAGATCGTAAATCTTGCGCTCTTTAAGACGCAGATATTCGGCAACTTCCGCGGTTGTCAGCAAATCCATCGTGCATTCCTATGCATGTAACTGCATCAATTTCCATGACCGGTATCGCTTTTCAGCATCATACCTAGACTGATGATGGATGCGGGAGGAGAGCGACATTGCTTGATGCGTTTGCCAGCGCCCTGGCGTTAATCGCCACGGTGGATGCCGAACTGGCCGGTATCGTCGGCCTGTCACTGCGGGTGAGCCTCTCGGCGGTGTTTTTTGCCGGCCTGCTGGCATTGCCGGTGGGCGCGGCGGTGGCGCTTTTCCACTTTCCCGGCCGCAGCGCGGTCATCGTGCTTTTGAACGCGCTCATGGGGCTGCCGCCGGTGGTGGCCGGACTGATGATCTATCTGCTGCTCTCGCGGGTCGGCCCGTTGGGACCGTTGGGGCTGCTGTTCACCCCCACCGCCATGGTGATCGTCCAGAGCCTTTTGATCTTTCCCATCGTCGCGGCGCTGACCCGCCAGATCATCAGCGATCTGTGGGAGGAGTACCGCGAGCAGCTCACCTCACTGGGTGCCGGGCGGCTGCGGGCCATTCCGACGTTGCTCTGGGACGGGCGCTACAGCTTGATCACCGCATTGCTGGCGGGGTTCGGCCGGGCGGTGGCCGAGGTGGGGGCGGTGCTCATCGTCGGCGGCAATATCGCCGGGGTCACCCGGGTGATGACCACTGCCATTGCGCTCGAGACCAATAAAGGCAATCTCACCCTGGCCCTGGCGCTGGGCGTCATCCTCATAACGTTGACCATCATCATCAACGGCCTGGCCTACGGGTTGGGCCAGTTTGCGCGGCGGCGCATCGGTTGATGGGCGCGGTGGTTCGCACCCTGCCCATCCGGCTCGAGGGCGTCGCCTTCGAGCACGGTGCAACGCGCCTGCTCGGGCCGCTGGATCTGACCTTCGAGGGCAGTCAGCGGACCGCGGTCATGGGGCCCAACGGGGCGGGTAAAAGCCTTTTGTTGCGGCTCTGCCACGGGCTGATCGCGCCCACCGCCGGGCGGGTGCGATGCGGCGTGGCCGGCGCGCCCACCGACCCGCGGGTCCGGCGTCGGCAGGCCATGGTATTTCAGCGCCCGGTAATGTTGCGCCGCTCGGTCAAGGCCAACGTCCTCTACGCCCTGAACCGGCGTGGCATCAAGGGTCGCGATGCCCGGTCGAGGGCCGATGAGGCGCTTTCCATGGTGGGTCTGCAGGGGCTGGAATCACGGCCGGCGCGCGTGCTCTCCGGCGGCGAGCAGCAGCGCCTTGCCCTTGCCCGAGCCTGGGTGCTGCAACCCGAGGTGATGTTCCTCGACGAGCCCACCTCGGCGCTGGATCCGCAGGCGGCCCAGGCGGTGGAGTCGACCATCCAGCGCTTCCACAAGCGGGGGACCCGCATCGTGCTGACCACCCACAGTCCGGGTCAGGCCCGGCGCCTGGCGGATGAGATCGTTTTCATGGCCGACGGCGGCGTGGTTGAGCGCGCCGAGGCCGAGGCTTTCCTGACACGACCGCAAAGCCGTCAGGGCCAGCAGTTCCTGGCCGGTGAGCATACCGTCTCGCCGGCCGTTCACCCCAGAAGAGAGGATCGCCACCATGAGTAGATACAAACTTGTTCGTTGGGCCGTGGTACTGGGCATGGCGCTGGTCGTTTCGCTGGCCCATGCGCAGGATCGCGGGTTTATCACCATTGCATCGACCACCTCCACCGAGAACTCCGGGCTTTTCGAGTCCATCATCCCGCAGTTCGAGGACGAGACCGGGATCGAGGTGCGGGTCGTGGCCGTCGGCACCGGCCAGGCCCTGCGCATCGGCTGCAATGGCGACGCGGATGCGGTGCTGGTTCATGCCCCGGCCGCCGAGCAGCAGTTCATCGATGATGGCTGTGGCGTTGATCGGCGCGAGATCATGTACAACGACTTCGTGGTCATCGGCCCGGGCAGTGACCCCGCTGGCGTGGCCGATGCCGACAGCGCCACCGAGGCGTTCGGCATCATCGCGGATGCCGAGGCGCCCTTTGCCTCGCGCGGCGACGACAGCGGCACCCACAAAAAAGAATTGGGCATCTGGTCCGAGGCCGGCGTGGACCCCTCGGGCAGCTGGTATCGCGAGCTGGGCTCGGGCATGGGTGCGGCGCTGAACACCGCCGCCGGCATGGATGCCTACATCATGGCCGACCGCGGGACGTGGATCAGCTTTGATAACCGGCAGAATCTGGAAATCCTCTTCGAGGGCGATCCGATTCTGTTCAACCAGTATGGCAGCGTGCTGGTGAACCCCGAGGCCCACGACGTCAAGCATGACCTGGCCATGGTCTGGCACGACTGGCTCGTCTCCGAGCAGGGCCAGGCGGCCATCGGTGCGTATCGTCTGCGCGGCCAGCAGCTCTTTACCCCCAACGCCGAGTAAGCCCTGCGCTGATCGGCTGCCAACCGCCACCCGACCGCCCGGTCGGGTGGCCTTTTACCCGCCGCCGGGCGGCATGCAAGCGAATGTCGAATCCTTTATCATGAGAGGTTATTTCGAACCCGCCCGTCAAAGAGGATCAGGCATGTATTCCACCGACATGACCGTCGCCGGATTCGACCCGGCGCTTGCCGACGCCATTGACCGCGAACGCCAGCGCCAGGAGGCTCATATCGAGTTGATCGCCTCGGAGAACTACGCCAGTCCGCGGGTCCTCGAGCTGCAGGGCAGTGTGCTGACTAACAAATACGCCGAGGGTTATCCCGGCAAGCGGTATTACGGGGGCTGCGAGTTCGTGGATATGGCCGAAAACCTGGCCATCGAGCGGGCCAAGGCGCTGTTTGGCGCCGATTACGCCAACGTCCAGCCCCACTCCGGCTCAAGCGCCAACCTGGCGGTGTTCATGGCGCTCGCCAACCCCGGTGACACCCTCATGGGCCTGAGCCTCGACCATGGCGGGCATCTCACCCACGGGGCCAAGCCCAACTTCTCGGGCAAGATCTACAACGCGGTCCAGTACGGCATCGACCCGGACAAGGGCGAAATGGACTACGACGCTATCGAGGCGCTGGCCCACGAGCATCGGCCCAAGATCATCGTCGCCGGCTTTTCGGCCTATTCACGGGTGGTGGACTGGGCCCGGTTCCGTGCCATCGCCGACGCCGTGGGGGCCTGGTTGGTGGCCGATATGGCCCATATCGCTGGCCTGGTGGCCGCCGGGGTCTATCCCAGCCCCGTGCCCCACGCTGATGTGGTCACCACCACCACCCATAAAAGCCTGCGCGGCCCTCGGGGCGGGTTGATCCTGGCGCGGGAAAACCCTGATGTCACCAAAAAGCTCCAGTCGCTGATCTTCCCCGGCACCCAGGGCGGGCCGCTGATGCATGCGATCGCCGCCAAGGCGGTTGCCTTTCTCGAAGCCCAGGATCCGGGTTTTCGCACCTATCAACAGCAGGTCATCGCCAACGCCCGTGCCATGGCCGAGACGGTCATCGAGCGCGGCTACAAGGTGGTCTCCGGCGGCACGGACAACCACCTTTTGTTAATGGATCTGGTGGACAAGGGCATTACCGGCAAGGCCGCCGACGCGGCCCTCGAAGACGCCCACATCACGGTGAACAAAAACACCGTCCCCAACGATCCGCAGTCGCCATTCGTCACCTCGGGGCTTCGGATCGGCACGCCGGCCATCACCACCCGGGGCTTTGGCGAAGTCGAGAGTCGTCAGCTGGCCGGCTGGATCTGCGATGTGCTGGATGACATCGATAACACCGCGGTCCGTGACCGGGTGCGGGATCAGGTCACCGAGATCTGTGCCCGGTTTCCGGTCTACGAGGCGTTGCAGAGCCGGATCTAGCCCATGCGTTGTCCTTTCTGCCACACCCAGGACACCCGGGTGGTGGACTCCCGCCTTGCCAGCGAGGGGGATCAGGTCCGCCGCCGCCGGGCCTGTGTTGGGTGTGGCGAGCGCTTTACCACCTACGAGGGTGCCGAGCTTGTCATGCCCCGGGTGGTCAAACGCGACGGGACGCGGGTGCAGTTCGACGAGGCCCGACTGCGCACCGGCATGATGCGCGCTCTGGAGAAACGGCCGGTGGCCACCGAGGACGTCGAAGCGGCCATCAGTCGTATCCGCCAGCGCATGCAGGCGCTGGGTGACAGCGAGGTGTCCGCGAGCACCGTCGGGGACTGGGTGATGGAAGAACTGCGCCAGCTCGACGAGGTGGCCTATGTGCGCTTTGCCTCGGTCTATCGCAGTTTTCAGGACGTCTCGGCGTTTCGCGAGGTGATCGAGGGGCTGGAACATGGCGATGCGCCTTTCATCGACTCCGGTGAACGCTCTTGAGCGGCTTCAGTGCCAGTGATCACGCCTGGATGAGCCGCGCGCTGCAGCTCGCCGAGCAGGGGCGGTGGAGCTGCGATCCCAACCCGCGGGTGGGTTGTGTGTTGGTGCGCGATGGGGTGTGCATCGGCGAAGCCGGCCATCGCCGGGCCGGCGAGGATCATGCCGAGATCCGCGCCATCGCCGCGGCCGGGGGGGATACCGCCGGGGCCACCGCCTACGTCACGTTGGAGCCCTGCAGCCATTACGGGCGCACGCCACCCTGTGCCGATGCCCTGATCGAAGCGGGCATCGCCCGGGTGGTGGCCGGTGCCACCGACCCCAATCCGCGGGTGGCGGGCCGTGGTCTCGAGCGACTGCGCGAGGCGGCCGTCGCCGTGGCCTCGGGGCTGATGGCCGCGCAAAGCGAGGCGCTCAACCCGGGGTTTTTCCGGCGCATGCGCGGCGGACTGCCGTGGGTCCGCGCCAAGCTTGCCGCCAGCCTGGACGGGCGTACGGCGATGGCCTCGGGCGAGAGCCGATGGATTACCGAGCCACCCGCCCGGCGGGATGTGCACCGCTGGCGGGCGGCCAGCTCGGCGATTGTCACCGGCGTGGATACCGTCATCGCCGATGATCCGGCATTGACGGTGCGGGATGTCGATGGCGAGTTTCGCCCGCCCCGGCGGGTGGTGATCGATACCGATCTGCGCACACCACCGGATGCCGGGCTTCTGGCCGATCAGCAGGGCGTGGTGCTGATCCACGGGGGCACCATGCCGGCCCGCGAGACCGATCTTGTCCATGCCGGCGCCGAGCTCTGGCAGGTGGCGACCGACGAGGACGGCCATGTCGCACCGGCGGCGGCCCTCGAGGCCCTGGCCGCGGCCGAGATCAACGAGGTCTGGCTCGAGGCCGGGCCACGGCTGACCGGCGCCTGGGTCCAGGCGGGCGTGGTGGATGAGCTGATCATCTATCTGGCGCCCCATTTGATGGGGCACGAAGGCCAGCCACTGCTGGCGCTGGCCGGCCTGGCGTCGATGGATGACCGGCTTGCGCTGCGGCGCACCGACAGCCGCTGGGTCGGCGAGGACCTGCGTTTGACCTTTTGTCTGCACGACGACGAGGACGTTTGAATGTTTACCGGCATCATCCAGGCCTGCGGCGCGCTTCGCTCAACCCGCGAGATGGGCGGAGACCGACGCCTCGAGTTCACCACCGCAGGGCTTGATCTGGACGGAGTCAAACCGGGTGACAGCATCGCCGTTAACGGCTGTTGCCTCACCGCGGTCGAGCTGGGGGCCGGGCATTTTGCCGCGGATGTCTCTCAGGAGAGTCTCGATCGCACCACCCTCGGATCACTCAAGCCCGGCGACCCGGTCAACCTCGAGCCGGCGCTCACCCTGGCCACCCCCCTGGGCGGGCATCTGGTCAGCGGGCATGTGGACGGCGTCGGCGAAGTGGTCGATGTGAGCCCGGCGGGGCGGTCCCAGCGCTGGCGGTTCCGGGCCCCGGCGTCGCTTGCCCGCTACATTGCCGAGAAAGGCTCGATTGCCATCGAGGGCATCAGCTTGACCGTCAACCAGGTCGAGGGTCCGGAATTCGAGGTCAACATCGTCCCGCACACCGCGGCGGTCACCAGTCTGGGCCAGTATCGCCCGGGCCAGCCAGTGAACATCGAAGTCGATCTGCTCGCCCGCTATCTTGAACGCCTGCTCGAGTCCGGCCACAGCGCCGCCAGCGACGGCGTAAGCGAGGCATTGCTGCGGCGAAGCGGTTTTCTCGGGGGCTGATTATGGCATTCAACGACATCGAAGAGATCATCGAAGCGCTGCGTGACGGGCGCATGGTGCTGATGCTCGATGACGAGGACCGGGAGAACGAGGGCGATCTGTTGATGGCTGCCTCGATGGTGCGGCCGGACGATATCAACTTCATGGCCCGGTACGGTCGGGGGCTCATCTGTCTGACCCTGACCCGCGAGCGTTGCGAGCAGCTGCGACTGCCGCTGATGGTGGCGAGCGGCGGTGATCACCAGGGGACCCGCTTTACCCTGAGCATCGAGGCGGCCAGTGGTGTGACCACCGGCATCTCGGCAGCGGACCGGGCCCGCACCGTTCAGGCCGCGGTCGCGCCGCAGGCGACGCCGGAGGATCTCATCCAGCCGGGGCATGTCTTCCCGTTAATGGCCCAGCCGGGCGGGGTGCTGACCCGTGCCGGCCATACCGAGGCGGGCTGTGACCTGGCCCGGCTGGCCGGGTTCGAACCGGCGGCGGTGATCGTCGAGGTGCTCAATGAGGATGGCACCATGGCGCGCCGCGATGATCTGCTGGCCTTCGCCCGATCGCATGACATCAAGATCGGTACCGTGGCCGATCTCATTGCCTATCGGATCCGCAACGAGCGTACCGTCGAGCGGGTGGCCGACTGCGAGCTGCCCACCGAATACGGCCGATTCCACCTCTACGCCTATCAGGACCGGGTGGACGGGGCGCTGCATTTCGCGCTGTTGCGCGGTCAGCCGACGCCGGATAATCCCGCCCTGGTGCGGGTGCAGGTCGAGAACACGCTCTCGGATCTGTTCGGGGCCACCGCCCCGGATCAGACCTGGTCGCTCAAGCAGGCACTCGAGGAAATCGGCGGCAGCGAGGCCGATCCCGCCTGCCTGATCATGCTCCGGCAGGCCAGCGACCGGGACGAGGTACTGGCGCGCGTCCGCGAGTTCCAGGCGCTCGCCCGCAGCGGCGAGATGATGCCCGAGCCGCGCTCGGCCAGTGAACAGAGCCAGGCGCTTCGGACCTACGGTGTGGGCGCCCAGATCCTCACCGATCTTGGCATCCACCGGATGCGGGTGCTCTCCTCGCCCAAGATCATGTACGGCTTGAGCGGTTTCGGGATCGAGGTCGTGGATTACGTCCAGTCCGCCGGGGAGTGAGCCCGGCGGTTGAGGTTTCAACTTGCCGCCCGGCGGTTTAGTCTTGCCGCAGGCGATCAACAGACAACGGAACCGACATGAAAACCCTTGAAGGTGATTTTACCGCCAGCAATGCACGGATTGCCGTGGTGGCCACGCGATTCAATGACTATATCGTCAACGCCTTAGTGGGTGGCGCCGAGGATGTGCTGCGTCGTCACGGCGTCGCTGACGAGGCGTTGACGCTGATCCGCGCGCCCGGCGCCTGGGAGATGCCATTGGTGGTCGACCGGGCGGCGGCATCGGGTCAGTACGACGGCATCGTCGCACTGGGCTGCGTGATCCGTGGCGGGACGCCGCATTTTGACTATGTCGCCGGCGAGTGCGCCAAGGGCCTGGGACAGGTCATGCAGCAACGCAGCCTGCCGGTGGCCTTTGGTGTGTTGACCACCGACACCATTGAGCAGGCCATCGAGCGGGCCGGCACCAAGGCCGGCAACAAAGGCGCCGAAGCGGCCATGTCGCTGCTCGAGATGATCAGCCTCTTGCGCCAACTGTGAGGCCCGGCGAGGCGAAGCGGGCCCGCGCAAGAGCCCGGCGCCGGGTCCTTCAGGCGCTTTATCAATGGCAGTTGACCGGCCACGAGCCGGTGGCCATCGAGCGCCAGTTCCTGGGGGATCATCGACTCGGTCGCATGGATCTTGAATTCTTCTCGGAGGTTTTCCGGGGGGTCACCGCCCAGGCCGAGACGCTGGATCAGGCCTTCGATGCTTACCTCGACCGACCGGCGCGAACCCTTGACCCGGTGGAACTGGCCCTGCTGCGACTGGGCAGCTACGAGCTGCGCGAGCGCCTGGATGTTCCCTATCGGGTGTGCATCGATCAGGCCGTGGAGCTTGCCAAATCCTTTGGCGCCGAGCAGAGCCATCGTTACATCAACGGCGTCCTTGACCGCGTCGGCCAGGCGGTCCCGCTGCGGCGGGCCGAGCTTGACGCCCAACGAGGCTGAGCCCGCGCATGGCCGGTTGTGGTGAATTCGATCTCATCCGGCAATACCTCACCGGGTTGGGCGCCGACCGCGGCGATGTGACTTACGGAGTGGGCGATGACGCCGCCATCACCTGCCCGCCGGCATCAATGCCCGCGGTGCTGGCGCTGGACACGCTGGTCGCCGGGGTGCATTTTCCGCAAGACCTGCCGGCAGCGGCGGTGGGCTATCGGGCCCTCGCCGTGAACCTAAGCGATATGGCGGCGATGGGCGCGACACCGGCCTGGGCGTTGCTGGGGCTGACCCTGCCGGCATCCGATGCCGACTGGGTGGCGGCGTTTGCCGGGGGGCTGGATCGGCTCGCCCGCCTCAACAACGTCGCCGTTGTCGGCGGCGATATCACCCGCGGGCCTTTGACCATCAGCCTGCAGATCACCGGATTCAGCCCCGCTCCCCTTCGTCGTGACGGCGCCCGGCCAGGGGATCGGGTCTGGGTGTCGGGGCGGCCGGGCGATGCCGCCGGTGGGCTTGAGGTATGGCAGTCGGCGCACCGTCAGACCCCGCGCTGGCAGGGCCTGGTGCGGGCGTTTGCCGAACCCCGGCCGCGGATCGCTCTTGGGCAGGCGCTGCGTGGCATTGCCTCGGCGGTCATCGATGTCTCGGACGGTGTGCTGGCGGACGCCGGGCATATCGCCGAGGCCAGCCAGGTTGCCCTGCAGCTCGAGTCGACGGCGCTGCAGCCGTCGGCGCGGTTACGGGCCTGGGCGGGTGCCGCGGCAGGGCAAGATCTGACCCTGGCCGGCGGTGACGACTACGAGCTGCTTTTTACCGCCCCGGACGAGGCGGGACCGGTCATTGGACAGGTCGCCGGTCAGACCCGGACGCCGGTCCGCTGCATTGGCCGGGTTGTACGGGGTGCCGGAGTGGACTGGGGCGGGCAGAACGCCGATGCGGCGGCCAGGGGCGGTTATCGGCATTTTGACTGATCATTGACCCATCCCGCGGCGGCCATCGGCATTTTGTATTGGCATCATCGCGGTCTGGTGGATTACCCTCTGGCCCGTCTGGGGCAACAAATGGGGGCTGGCTCGAACGGCCAGCGACACAACCGGCGATGACTGGCTCGACCCGTTCGGACTTTCGTATCTCGACCCTGCGCCAGGCCTGCACCCACTGCAGCCTCAATCAGCTTTGCCTGCCCATGTCGCTCAGCGAGGCCGATATCGAGCAGCTCGATGCCATCGTCGAGCGCCGCAAGCCCCTGGACCGCGGGGGGCATCTCTACCGGGCGGGCGATTCGTTCCGGGCCATTTATGCGGTGCGCTCCGGTTCGCTCAAGACCTATACCACCGCCGATAACGGTGAAGAGCAGGTGACCGGTTTTCATCTGCCCGGCGAATTGGTCGGGCTGGATGCCATCAACAGCTGGGTCCACCCCTGCGGGGCCTCGGCGCTTGAGACCACCAGCGTCTGCGAGCTGCCCTTCGAGGAGCTCGAAAACCTGGCGGCGGACATCCCGGGGCTGCAACGACAGCTTTTCCGGTTGATGTCACGCGAAATCTTTGCCGATCAGGAGATGCTCTTCGCCATGGCCCGCCGTTCGGCCGAGGAGCGCCTGGCGATGCTGCTTTTGAGTTTTTCTGACCGGTTTGGCCGGCGCGGGCTGTCGCCAAGCCGGTTTCGCCTGCCCATGGCCCGCACCGAGCTGGGTAACTACCTGGGCCTGGCACCCGAGACCATGAGCCGGCTTTTCCGACGCTTCCAGGAGCAGGGGTGGCTGGAGGCCGACGGCCGCGAGATCAACCTGCTGGATGTGCCCACACTTCGCGAGCTCAGCGGCCGCGGCGGCGAGGAAGCCGCCGGCGGGCAGTGTCACCCCGTCCCGGAGTGAGTCCACGTCGCTACGGCCGGGACTACATCATGCCGGTCTGGAGCTTGGCCGCCTCGGACATCATCTCGAAGCTCCACGGCGGATCGAAAACGATCTCGACGTCGACTTCATCTACCGTCGGCACCTGGCGGACCTTCTCGCGTACGTCATAGGCGATGATGTCGCCCATGCCGCACCCGGGTGCGGTGAGGGTCATGTCCACTTCGACCGCCCGGCTACCATTGGCCTGTTCGCGGATTTCGCAGCGATAGACCAGCCCCAGATCGACGATGTTCACCGGGATCTCCGGGTCGAAGCAGCGCCGCATCTGGTCCCAGACCAGCTGTTCGACATCGGCGGTGGAGGCGTCATCCGGCAGCTCCGGGGTGGGTTCGGGTTCTTTGCCGATGGCGTCGGCATCCTTGCCGTCGATACGAAAGAGATTGCCCTGGATATAGACGGTATAGCTGCCCCCGAGGGCCTGGGTGATCATGCCCTCGGCGCCCTTGGGGATGATGCCCGTGTCACCGGCGGGGATCAGCGCGGCCTCGCAATCGCGCTCGAAAACCACCGGTTCGTTGCTTTGCATTGCCATGGTGAATCCCTCGTCCCGTCCACTTGTCAGACAGAATAACACCCGCGAGGCGGTCCGCCGAGACGGGAGGAAAAGCCATGCCGACTCGCGTATGCTGGGTCGGGAATTCTCTAGCCAGGAGGCTGTCATGAACGACAACGTCCACCATCTCTCGCCGCTGCTGCGCCAGTCCAGCGACATCCTGGTCGAGCGCGCGCAGGGGATGTATGTCTACGCCGAGGATGGCGGCAAGTACATGGATTTCGCCTCGGGGATCGGCGTGCTCAGCACCGGCCATTGTCATCCCCGCGTGGTCGAGGCCGCCAAGGCCCAGATCGACAAGGTGGTCCATGCCCAGTACGCCATTATGAAGCATCGGCCCATCCTCGAGCTCTCGGACCGGCTGGTGGAACTGCTGCCGGATCAAATCGACAGTGTGTTCTTCTCGAACGCGGGTACCGAGGCGGTAGAAGCCTCCATCCGGCTGGCACGCCAGGCCACTGGCAAGCCCAACATCATCGCCTTTAGGGGCTGTTTCCACGGCCGGACCATGGGCTCGCTGTCGACGACAAGCTCGAGTGCGGCGGTGCGCCAGGGGGTCCAGCCGTTGATGGGCGGGGTCGTGACCGCGCCGTTTCCGGATACCAACTGGTATGGCATGAGCGAGGACGAGGCGGCCGATTTTGCCCTTCGCGAGCTCGACTACATCCTGCAGGTGCAAAGCACCCCCATGGAGACCGCGGCCATGCTCATCGAGCCCATCCAGGGCGAGGCGGGCTATATCCCGGCCAACACCAAATACATGCAGGGCCTGCAGGAGCGGTGTAACAAACACGGCATCCTGCTGATCATGGACGAAGTCCAGTCCGGCAACGGGCGGACGGGTCTGATGTGGGGCTACGAGCATTTCGGCGTCGAGCCGGATGTGGTGGTCTCGGCCAAGGGCGTGGCAAGCGGTTTTCAGCTCTCGTTCATGGCCGCCCCGGCCGAGCTTATGAGCAAGGCCCTGCCCGGCTCCCAGGGCGGGACCTATGGCGGCAACGCGGTGGCCTGTGCCGCCGGCCTGGCGACGCTGGATGTCATGCGCGACGAAAAGCTGGTGGAAAACGCCGCCGAGCGTGGCGAACAGCTGCGTGCGCGGCTCGAGGATGTGCAAAGCCGGCATCCGGAAATCGGTGCGATCACCGGTCGTGGATTGATGATCGGCACCCACCTGGTGGATGCCCACGGCAAGCCCGATGGTGACCGCGGCATGAAGATGCTCAAAGCCTGTGAACGGTTGGGGCTTTTGATGATCCGCTGCGGTCCCTGGGGCGGCAACGTCATCCGCTGGATCCCGCCGCTGATTGTCACCGCCGAAGAGATCGACTGGGCGGTGGATCAGTTCGAGGCGGCGCTGGTCGAGACCGGCGACGGCAGTGGCCAGGAAGGCATGCGTCGGACCGGCTAACCCGCCGGCCAACAGCGCCCGCATGCAAAGGCCTGGTTCAGCCCGGGCCTTTTTTTTGGGCTAACCCACCGGCACGGTCTGTGCCTCGGTGAACTCGAACAACCCCTCCAGGCCGCCCTCGCGGCCGTAGCCGGACTGCTTCATGCCCCCAAACGGTGCCTCGGGGGTGGGGCCCGAGCCGGTATTCAAAGCGGCATGGCCAAAGTGCAAGCGGCTGATGATCTGCTGGCCGCGCGTCTCATCGCCGGTAAAGACATAGCAGGCCAGACCAAAGTCGGTGTCATTGGCCAGCGCCACGACCTGGTCATCATCGGTGAAGGTGATGATGGGCACCAGCGGGCCGAAGGTCTCTTCGCGATAGCAGGCGGCGTGGGATGGCACACCCAGCAGCACGGTGGGCGGGTAGAAGGTGCCGGGCAGCCCTGCGGCATCGCCCTGGTAGATCTTCTCGGCGCCCTTGTCGAGGGCATCTTCGACGTGCCGCGCCACCTTGGCCACGGCCTTTTCGTCGATCAACGGCCCCAGTTTGGTGTCCGGGTCCATGCCGTCGCCGACGGTCAGCGATTGGACCCGGTCGGCCAGTTTGTCGGCGAAGGCCGCGGCAACGGATTGGTGGACGAAGATGCGATTGGCGCAAACGCAGGTCTGCCCGCCGCCGCGAAACTTGTTGCCGATGAGCTGATCGGCGGCGTGGTCGAGATCGGCATCGGCAAAGATGATGTACGGGGCGTTGCCACCCAGCTCCAGGGCAAGGCGCTTGATGCCGGGGGCGGATTGCTGGATGAGTTCGCGGCCCACTTCGGTCGAGCCGGTAAAGCTGATGACCCGCACCGCGGGTGCGTCGAAAAGCGCCTGGGTGATCGGGCCGGCGCTGCCCATGACCAGGTTGGCCTTGCCGGCCGGCAGCCCCACCTCGCGCTCGAGCAGCGTGAAAAGCGCGATCATCGTCAGCGGCGTTTTGGACGAGGGTTTAATGACACTGGCGCAGTCCGCGGCGATGGCCGCCGAGAGCTTCTTGGCGATCATGCCGATGGGAAAGTTCCAGGGCGTGACCAGCCCGACCACACCGGCGGGCCGGTGGTACACGGTCCAGCGGCACCCCCGCGGTTGCTCGTCGAGGGTCCGGGGGTCGAGGGCATCGATGTGCTCGGCGGCGTAGCGGAAAAACCCGGCTGCATAGTCCGCCTCGCCCTGGGCCTCGGCCAGTGGCTTGCCGTGCTCGGCGCAGAGGATGCGCCCGATCTCTTCGCGATGGTTGGTGAGGCTCTCGGCGATGGCGTTCAGCCAACCGCGCCGCGTCTCCCGGTCCGCCGGCGTGGCCTGGGCCGATTCGGCGGCGGCAATCGCCCGCTCGGTCTCGACCGCATCCATCGAGGCGACGTCTGCCAGATGGCCATTGTCAACCGGGTTGGTGACCGCGAGGGTCTTGCCGCTGTCGGCCATCACCCATTGACCGTTGATATAGCCGCCGAGGGTGGGGAGGAGGGGAGATTCGATCATGAAGGGCCTCGTGTGGTTTCTGTCGGTGGCACGGCCTAGCGCCCGGCGGCCGAAAAGCCGCTTTGCTTGTCGACCGGGTTGTTCAGGGCTTCGCCGGCCTGCCAGCGCCGGAAGTTGTCGATGAACTGCTCGGAAAGCGCCCGCTTCCAGCCAATGAAATCGCCCGCCATGTGGGCCGAGATAGCGACATTGGGCAGCCCCCAGAGGGGATGATCAGCCGGCAGGGGCTCTTGCTCGAAGACATCCAGTGCTGCGCCATCAATCTCGCCGTCCTGCAGCGCGGCGAGTAGTTCATCGGTTTTGACAATCGGCCCGCGGCCGATGTTGATCAGCCGTGCGCCGGGCGGCATGGCCTTGAACTCGGCGGCTCCGAAAAGCCCCTCGGTGTCGGCGGTAAGCGGCGCGGCGATCACGACAAAGTCATAATCCGGCAGCAAAGAGAGCAGATCGGCCTGGGCGTAGATGGCGGTAAAATCCTCATCCCCGTCGCGGGCCCGGCGGCCGACCCCGTCGACCTCCATGCCGATCGCCGAGCAGGTGCGGGCGATCCGCCGGCCGATGGACCCGGCGCCGACGACCAGCACGCTGCGGCCCGCGACCGGTTCGGTCTCGCGATGCTGCCACTGTCGGTCCTGCTGCAGCCGGTAGTTGCCGGCAAAGTCTTTGCAAAAGCTGATGATCTGGCCAAGGACGTATTCGGCGATGCAGCCATCGAAAATCCCCCGGGCATTGGTTACCGGGATGGCGCTGTCACGGATTTCGGGGATCATCAGTGCATCAACGCCGGCGCTGGTGGCGTGGATCCAGGCAAGCGCATCCGCCGCTGGCCAGGCATCGGCGAGGGCGTCGGTGCGAAAATCGGTGACACACAGGATCTCGGCACCGGGGAGTGTCTCGCGCAGTCCGGCGGCATCATCGGCGCGCCGCAACTCGGCCTCGGCTTCCAGCGCCTCGAACCCTTCCGGAATGGGCTCATCGGGTGCCGTCAAGACGACGATTGTCGGCCGGGATGCGGACATGGCCTGATCTCCAGTGGGTCGAGCGGAATTGCAGCGACGTTAAACACCCCCGGGGCTCGCCGTCAACTGCGTCAGCATGCGCTTTGCGGGGCTTGACCGGGTTGACCTGCCGGTCTAGCGTCGGCGTGTTTTCTGTCTTCATCCGACTTGTGTATCAGCCAGGAGGAAAATCCATGGTCAACCCGGTGGAAATGGATCAGGGCGATCAGGCCGAGGGACCGCTTTTCAGTCCGTCGCTGCAAGCCATTCCCATGCCCGGTATCCGGCGGATGATCAACACCGCCGCGGGGATGGACGACGTGATCCATCTGTCCATCGGTCAGCCGGATTTCCCGACCCCGCCGCATATCGTGGATGCCCATATCGACGCCCTGCGCGATGGGTTGACCGGCTACACCATGGATGCCGGGCTGCCCGAGCTGCTCAGCGAGCTGGCCCGCTACTACAGCAAGCGCTATGACCGCGAGCTCACCGAGGACAATTTCCTCATCACCACCGGTGCCACCGAGGCCATGTATCTGGCGCTCACCGCCACGGCCGCGCCGGGTCGGCAGTTCATCGTCACCGATCCGACCTTTCTGCTCTACGCACCGCTCATTCGCATGAACGGCGGCGAGGTCAAGCTCATCCCGACCCGGCCCGAGCACGGCCACCAGATCGACCCCCAGGAGGTGATCGATGCGATCGGGATGCGCACCTTTGCCATTGTGCTCAACTCGCCGAGCAATCCCAGCGGGGCTGTCTACCCGCGCGAGACCATCGAGGCGATCGTCCAGGAGGCGGCCTATCGCGGGGTGTATGTCTTTGCCGACGAGGTCTATGACCACATCCTGCTCGAAGAGGGCATGGAATTTCCCAGCGTGATCAACTGCACCTCGGATCTCGACCATGTGATGTCTATCTCGAGCTTTTCCAAGACCTTCAGCATGGCCGGGTTCCGGATCGGCTGGATGATCTCCAGCCAGGGGGCAATCAAGAAACTGCGGCGTTATCACATGTTTACCACCACGGTGGCGAGTACCCCGGCGCAGTGGGCCGGTGTGGCCGCGCTGCAGGGGGATATGGCCTGTGTCGATGAGATGAATGCCGAGTACCGGCGGCGCCGCGACCGGGTGGTGGAGCTGGTCAGCGAGACCCCGCATCTGACCGGTTACGTCCCCCAGGGGGCCTTTTATATCTTCCCCTCGCTGCCGCCGCGCACCGATGCCACCGATCTGTCGCTGCGCATGCTCGCCGAGACCGGTGTCTGCGTGATCCCGGGCGATGCCTTTGGTGATACCTGTGGCAATGCCATCCGCATCAGCTTTTCCAACTCGATGGAAAATATCGAAGCGGCGTTCGCCCGAATGCAGCCCTGGTTGGCGCAGCAGAAGTTCTAGCCACGGGGGATACCGCCGGCCGGTGGGGTCAGTCCTCCAGCCAGTGGACGCGGTAGAGGTCCAGGCGTCGATCCTTGGCGTTCTGGACCGACCCTTCGGCGCGCAACTGCTTGAGCTTGTCCATGTCCAGATCCACCACCAGGGTCATTTCGGTGTTGGGCGTGGATTCGCTAACGATGCCGTCGTGGGGGAAGGCGAAATCCGAGGGTGAGAATACCGCCGCCTGGGCATACTGGATTTCGATGTTCTCCACCCGTGGCAGGTTGCCCACGCTGCCGGTGATGGCGACATAGCATTCGTTTTCGATGGCCCGGGCCTGGGCACAGCGCCGGACCCGGAGATAGGCGTTTTTGGTATCGGTCCAGAACGGCACGAACAGGATCTGCATGCCCTGGTCGGCCAGCAGCCGGCAGGCCTCGGGAAATTCCACGTCATAGCAGACCAGGATGCCGATCTTGCCCACATCGGTGTCGAAGGCCTTGAGCGCGTCACCCCCCTGGACCCCCCAGTAGAAACGCTCATCCGGGGTGGCGTGGAGCTTGTAGTGGTTGTCGATGGTGCCGTCCCGGCGGCAGAGATAGGCCACGTTGTAGAGCGCGTTGTCATCGTAGACCGGCATCGAGCCGGCGATGATGTTGATGTTGTAGGACACGGCCATGCGGCTCATGGCATCGGTGATTTCGCCGGTATACTGGGCCAGCCCCCGCATGGCCTCGGCGGGATCCTCCTGGTTGAACTGCGCGAGCAGTGGCGCATTGAAAAGCTCCGGGAAGAGGATGAAATCGCAGTTGTAGCCGGCCATGGCGTCGACGAAGAACTCGATGTTGGTCATCAGGTCCTCGAAGTTGGTGACCCGCCGCATCTGCCACTGCACCGTGCCGACCCGCACCATGGACTTGCGCCCACCGATCAGCGGCGTGCGCTCGCTTTCGTAGAAGATGTTGTCCCACTGCAGCAGCGTGGCGTAGGCACGGGATTGCTGATCCTCGGGCAGATACGCGGTGATCACCCGGCGGACATGAAAGTCGTTGGCCAGCTGGAACGAGAGGATCGGGTCGTAGAGCTCGCGGCGCTTGACCAGGTCGATGTACTCTTCGGGCTTCATCTCGGCGGCGTGCTCGCGATAGCCGGGCATGCGGCCGCCGGCGACGATGGCCCGCAGATTGAGGCTGCGGCAGAGCTCTTTGCGGGCGTCGTAAAGCCGCCGGCCAAGGCGCATGCCGCGGTATTCGGGATCGACGAAGATATCCACGCCGTAGAGCACGTCGCCGTTGGGGTCGTGGTTGGTCAGATAGCCGTTGCCGGTGATTTCGTTGTATTTGTGCCGGTCACCGAAGCGGTCATAGTCAACGACCATCGAGATGGCGCCGGCCACCACCCGGCCGTTGTCCTCGATGCAGATCTGGCCCTCGGCAAAGCGATTGATCTGGGCAGCGAACTGTTTGCGCGTCCACGCCCCGCCCAGATCCGGATAGACCTGATCCATGATGTGTCGGACATCGGCGTAATCCGCCAGGCGCAGATGCCGCAGCCGGAGCCGATGTTCTTCGCCGCTGCCATCCTGTTCTGTCATGGCGGCGAGGATATCATGGCCCTGTCACGGGTCTGAGTCTGCAACGCAGACCACCGACAAGGAGATTGCCATGGAAAGCCATCTGGATGCCGCGCAGCGCGACAGACTGCGACAGATGCTGGAAGCGCAGCGCGCCACGCTGCGCGAGACGCTGCGTGGCGAGGTGCTCGCCGCCGATATCCTCCGCGCGGAGGACATCGCCGACCGGGTCCGGGATCCGGGGGATGAGGCGGTGGTCGATCTGCTCGCCGATCTGGAATATGCCGATATCGACCGCCATATCGGTGCACTGCGGGCCACTGAGGCGGCGCTGCGCGCCTGGCATGACGGCCGCTACGGTGTCTGTGCCGATTGCGGCGGGCCCATCCCCTATGCCCGGCTCGAGGCCTATCCCACCGCCAGTCGATGCATCGACTGTCAGGCCGAGTATGAGCGCGCCGGAGGGCCGACGCCACGGCTTTGACCCGGTCAACCGCAGCCCGCCGCCGGTGGGGGCGCTGGCAATGGCTGACCGCCGGGGTGCTGGTGCTGCTGATCGTCGCGCCGGCAACCGCCGGGGTGCGCTTGACGGTGGAAGGGGCGCCGGATTTTCTTGCCGATAATATCCGCGCCCACATCGACACCCGGGTCGGGCTGACATCGCGGCTGGCGGTGCGCTTTTATCGCGATCAGGTCCGCAGTCAGGTCCGGCAGGCCCTCGAGGCGCTGGGCTATTATGAGGCCGACGCCGACATCCGCATCACCCCGGTGCGTGGTGACTGGGCGCTGGCGGTGCGGGTCACCCCCGGTCCGCGGCTGAGCTGGCGACGGGTGGATGTCGCGCTGACCGGCCCCGGACGGGATGATCCGGCATTTCGGCAACTGCTCGAGGCGCTGCCTATCCGTCCCGACCAGGGGGTCAATCACCGCGACTACGAGCGCAGCAAGCGGGCATTGCGCAATCTGGCCCGGCAGCGCGGCTATTTTGATTATCGATTCACCACCGTCCGGCTGGCGGTCAACGCCGCACAGGGCTGGGCCGACGCCCGTATCACGATGGAGAGCGGGCCACGTTATCGCCTGGGGGCGGTGCGGTTTTCGGATGCGCCCCTGCGCGACGAGTTTTTGCAGCGGCTGGTCCCGTTTAAAGCCGGTGCGCCCTATCACGCCGATCGCATCGCCGAGCTCAGCCGTCGCTTGCTCGATAGTGGTTATTTTGCCGATGCCACGGTGGATGTCCTGCGTGACAAGCCTCAAGGCCGCCGGATCCCGCTGGCGGTCACCCTCACAACCCGGCCGCGAAACACCGTGACCACCGGGATCGGCTTTTCCACCGACGAAGGCCCCCGGGGCCAACTGGGCTTTACCCGGCATTACATCAATAACCGCGGCCACCGGCTTGAGAGCGGTCTGCGCCTCTCACCGGTGCGGCAGCGGCTGGATGCGCGCTACGAAATCCCCCTGGGTGATCCGCTCAACGATCATCTGGCGGTGACCGCCGGCTGGGAGAACGAGGATATCGAGGACTCTCGCAGCGAACGCTATACCCTGGGGCTGAGCCGGCGGCAGTCATTTCGCTCGGGCTGGGTGCGCACCCAATCGCTGCGCCTGCTCGAGGAGCGCTTCCGCAGCGGCGAGGACCGCGGCCGCAGCCGGCTTCTGATGCCCGGGATCAGTTTCTCGCGAACCCGCTCGCGGGGCGGAGTGGATCCCTATCGCGGCGATGCGCAGCGCTATGCCATCGAGGCCAGTGCCCGGGACCTGGGCTCGGATGTCGATATCGCCCGGCTGCGACTGGCCAACAATTGGCTGCGCAGCCTCGGCACCCGGCACCGCTTTCAGCTGCGGGCGGACCTGGGGGCCATTGCCACCAATGCATTCGCCCGCACCCCCACCTCGCTGCGATTCTTCGCCGGGGGGGACCAGAGCGTGCGCGGTTTTGCCTACCGCAGTCTGGGCCCCATCGGTGCCGATGGCGAGGTGACCGGGGGCCGGTATCTGGCAACCGGCAGCGCCGAATACAGCTATGCCGTCGCTGCAGACTGGCGGGCGGCGGTTTTTGTCGATGGCGGCAACGCCTTTGATCATCTCGATGCGGTGGATGTCGAGGTGGGCACCGGGGTGGGGGTGCGTTGGCAGTCTCCGGTGGGGCCGCTGCGACTGGATTTTGCCTGGGGCGTGAGTCGTGACCAGCCGCCCTTTCGCCTGCATCTGTCGCTGGGGCCGCCTTTCTGATGCCATCGCTACGAACCGTACTGGTGGCCACTTTGATTGCCCTGGCATGGGCCACGGCCTGGGTGTTGAGCACCACCGCCGGGGCTCAGTGGCTGCTGGATCGCCTTACCGAGGCAGAACCCCGTCTGGAGGCTCAGGTCGCAAGCGGCACGCTGTGGTCGGGCATCACCCTGCGGGATCTGAGCTGGGACGAGCGCTGGGGCCGAGTCGGGCTGGCGCGGCTTCGAGTCGACTGGCAACCCGCTTGCCTGCGGCAATGGACGCTTTGCATCGACGGTGTCACCGGCCAGGGGCTTGTCATTGATGCCAGGGCGGGGGCGTTCCGTGCGGCGGTGCTGGATGCCGACGGCCGCTGGCCGTTGAGCGAGCGTGGCCGTTTTCAACTGGCCATCGACGGTATCCGTTGGCGGGGTGAGTCGCTGGGTGAGCAACCGGTGCGCCTGCAATTGACCACCAGCGCCCTGCAGGCCCGCCCCCGATCGGCCACCCTGCGCCTTGATCTGCCCACGCTGCCGCTGGCCGCGCTTGACTCGTGGCTGCCCGACGGCGTTCGGCTACCCGGCCGGGTCAGTGGCACGGGCCGCGTTGACTGGCGCAGCGGCCATCCGCCCCGGGCACGGCTGACGTTGGTCAGTCGTGCATCACAGGTGGTGCTGCCGATGGACACCGAAGAGCCGCTGGCGCTCGAATACCATCGTGCCGTTATTGACGCCGATCTCAGGCCGCAGCAGGTGGATCTGCGCTTTGGCATGGCCTCGCCGGATCTTGGCCGCGGGGGCTTTGCCCTGCGTGTTGACCCCACCCAGTCGCCGCGCCCGTTGCAGGGCGAGGTCTGGCTGGATGGCCTGCCAGCGGCCCCCCTGGCCGGTGCACTGCCCGGCCTGCGGCGGTCGCAGGGGCGCATCAAGGTGGCGGGCAGGGTCTCCGGCAACCTCTCCCGGCCACGGTTTGCCGGTGATGTGACCTGGGCCGACGGACTGCTTCTGCCCCGGGCACTGGCCCGACCGCTTCGCGATTTTCGACTGCGACTGACAATGGATGGCCCGCGTGCCGAGATCGCCGGCGGATTCCGGGCCGGCGAGGGCGAAGCCGTGCTGTCGGGCCGCCTGCAGCGTCGGGGGCAGGCGCTGGCCGGCCGGCTTCGTCTGACCGGAGAGGATCTGGCCATTGACACCGGTCCGACGGCGAGCGTGACGCTGGCCCCGGATCTGACCGTAACCCTGGCCTCCGGTGAAGCCCGTCTGGATGGCGTGGTGGATGTGCAGGGCGGGGCGGTGTCGCTGCCGAGCAGCGCCAGCGATGCCGTCCGGGTCTCGGCGGATGCCGTACGCGTCGACACGCCGGCGCCGAGCCGACCGGACCCGGATGGGGGCTTGCCCCTGGCGCTCAGCACGGATGTTCGCCTCAATCTGGGAGAAGGGCTGCGCTTTCGGGGTCGGGGGCTGACGGGAGCGCTCGCCGGGCGCCTGCGGCTGCGTCAGCAGGGGCTCGATGAACCCCGGGCCGACGGGGTGGTCCGGCTGGTCTCGGGGCATCTCGAGGCCTACGGCCAGCGCCTTGAGGTGCGCCGCGGGCGGTTGATTTTTGCCGGCTCGCCGCGCCGCCCGCGACTGGATATCGAGGCGGTGCGCGCCTCGCCCCGGCGGCTGGCCGGGTTACGGGTGACCGGGCCGGCCGATGACCCGGTGCTGACGCTTTTCTCGCGTCCGCCAATGGAGCAGTCCCGGATACTGGCCTATCTGATAACCGGCGCCCCGCCCGGCAGCGGGACACCCGATGAGACCGCACTGATCAGTCAGGCGGCCGTCTCTTTGGGCGTTTTCGGTGGCGGTCAGATCGGTGGCGCCCTCGCCGAGGAAATCGGCATCAGCGATTTCCGGTTGCAGGCCACCGGTCAGGGCGAGACAGCGCAGGTCGCGGTCAGTGGGTATCTGGCGCCCAACCTGTTAATCCGCTATGGGGTCGGGGTCTTTACGCCCCAGAACACCCTCAGCCTGCGCTACTACCTCACCGAGCAGCTCTATCTCGAGGCGATCAGCGGCGCCGAGAGTGCCCTGGATCTTTTCTATGCCTTTGACTACGACTGATCCTGGGGCGCCGGGGTCTTGTCGTTGTTGCCATCCGCCTTCTCGGCATCCGACCGGGTCTGACCGGCCGAGCGCCGGGCCCCGCCGTTGCCGCGACTGCGGTTGCCCCCGCTGCGGCCGCCGCCGCTTCGGCTGTTGCCGCCCCGGGCATTCCCCCCGCTCCGGCGGCTGTCGGTGCGCGCCGCCGGTTTGATGTCCTCGGCGATCAACGCCGGTGGCGCCATCTCGGCGGGGATCTTCTGCTCGATGTAGGCCTCGATGTCGGGCAATGAATAGACATAGCTCTCGCAGGCAAAGCTGATCGCCTCACCCGTGGCCCCGGCCCTAGCCGTGCGGCCGATGCGGTGGACATAGTCCTCGGCATCCTGAGGCAGGTCGTAGTTGATGACATGGCTGACATCGGGGATATGCAGTCCCCGGGCGGCCACGTCGGTGGCCACCAGGATCGGCAGCTCGCCGCGCTGGAACTTGCCAAGGAGCTGTTCGCGCTTGTTCTGCGGGATATCCCCCGAGATCACCGCGGCCTTGATGTCATTGCCGAGAAGATAGCCGGTGACCTTGTCCGCATCGCGTTTGGTGTTGACAAAGATCAGCGTCCGGGTGGGTTCCTGCTGGCGCAGAACACCTAGCAGCAAGCCGATTTTCTGGTTGTTTTCGACATGATAGAGCTGCTGGTTGACCCGGTCGGCAGTGATGGTCTCGGACTCGATCTTGACCGATTCGGGCTCGTTCATGTGCTCGTAGGCGAGCTCCCGGACGCGTTCCGAGAGCGTGGCCGAGAACAGCATGTTGAGCCGCTTCTCCGGCGGCGGCATCCGCCGGAGCAGATAGCGGATGTCAGCGATAAAGCCCATGTCGAACATGCGGTCGGCCTCATCGAGGATGCACACCTCGATGTTCTCGAGGCTGAACACCCGCTGCTTGTAGAAGTCGATGATCCGCCCGGGGGTGCCGATGAGGATATCGGTGCCCCGCTCCAGTGCCTTGCGCTGGCTCTCGTAGCCGGTGCCGCCATAGATGCAGGCGAAGTCCATGCCGGTGAAATCGCCAAGGCGTTCGGCATCCTTGTGGATCTGCAACGCCAGCTCGCGGGTCGGTGCCAGAACGATGGCCCAGGGGCCGGTCTTGTCGGCGGCCACCGGGTGGGTCATCAGATGGTGCATACAGGCCAGCAGAAAGGCAGCGGACTTGCCCGTGCCGGTCTGCGCCTGCCCGGCCACGTCCCGGCCCTCAAGGGCGATGGGCAGCGCGCCGGCCTGAATCGGGGTGCACTGCTCGAAACCGGCTTCCTGCAGGCCTGTGAGAAGGGATTCATGAAGTCCAAGGGACTCAAAGCGAACGTCAGAGAGATGATTGTTTTCCATGGGCGCGGATGGTAACGCATCACAGCCGGTTTTGCCCCTCGCCTGTTTTCTCTGCAATCCGTACACTGACGGTACACATTCATTCGAGGAGCCAAGATGAGCGATACGCAGGAGACGATCCGTCAACAGGTCGAGGGCAACCCGGTCATCCTCTACATGAAAGGCTCGCCGCAGTTTCCGCAGTGTGGTTTTTCGATGCGGGCCGCCCAGGCACTCGCCGGCTGCGGGGTCGAGTTTGCGTACGTCAACGTGCTCGAGGATGAGGACATCCGTCAGGGCATCAAGGAATACGGCAACTGGCCGACCATCCCACAGCTTTATGTCGGCGGCGAGCTTCTGGGGGGGTGCGACATCATCCTCGAGATGTACGAAAACGGCGAGCTGCAGCCGGCGGTGCAAAGCGCCGCCGGTGGCAGCGCCTGACCGGGCGGGCCGCTGTCTTAGCGGCCGGCGTATTCGGGAAAACCGTTGGCGGCATCCCAGCGGTTGACGATGTTGCAGAAAAGCTCGGCGGTCTTCTCGGCATCATAGATGGCTGAGTGCGCCTCGCGGGCATCCCATTCGATGCCCGCCGCGGCGATGCCGCGGGCCAGGACGGTCTGGCCAAAGGCCAGGCCCGAGAGCGTCGCGGTGTCAAAGCACGAAAACGGGTGGAAGGGGTTGCGCTTGATCGCGCAGCGATTGACCGCCGCGTTGAGAAAGCCCAGGTCGAACCACGCATTGTGACCTACCAGCACCGCCCGGTTGCAGCCGGTGGCGCGGATCTGCTCGCGAATGGGCGCAAAGATCTGCCGCAGGGCCTCGTCCTCGGGGATAGCCATGCGCAGCGGATGATCCGGGTCGATGCCATTGAACTCCAGCGATTTGGGGTCGAGGTTGGCGCCCTCGAAGGGCTGGACATGATGGGTATGGGTCTCGCCGCGATAGAGTGTGCCATCCGCTTCCATATGGACCAGGGTGGCGGCGATCTGCAGCATCGCGTCGGTGGCGGCGTTGACGCCACCGGTCTCGATATCCACCACCACGGGCAGAAAGCCGCGGAACCGATCCTTGATCATGCGATGGGTCACGAGGCGCGCGCCTTGCCGGGGTGGCGGTCGACGAGCTGCCAGCCGACCGTCTCGCCGGCACGCAATGGCACGACGGTGTCATCGCCGTACGGCAGGCGGTCGGGGATGTCGCGGCTTTCTGGTGCCAGGGTGACCGTGTCGCGGTTGCGCGGCAGCCCGTAGAAATCGGCCCCGAAGTGACTGGCAAAGCCTTCGAGTCGGTCCAGGGCCCCGGCGGCGGCGAAGGCCTCGGCGTAGAGTTCCAGCGCCAGTGGCGCGGTGAAAATGCCGGCGCAGCCACAGGCGTTTTCTTTGGCGTGGCGGGCGTGCGGGGCACTGTCGGTGCCCAGGAAAAACCTTGGATGGCCCGAGGTGGCGGCCTCGAGCAGGGCCTCGCGGTCCGCTTCGCGCTTGAGAATGGGCAGGCAGTAGTGGTGCGGCCGGATGCCGCCGGCGAGCAGCGCGTTGCGGTTCATCAGCAAATGCTGCGGGGTGATGGTCGCTCCCAGCCGCGCCGGCCCCTGGCGGACAAAGGCCACCGCCTCGGCGGTGGTCAGATGCTCGAGGACCACCCTGAGGCGGGGGTGGCGTTCGAGCAGCGGTGCCAGTCGCTCGTGCAAAAACACCTTCTCGCGGTCAAAGATATCGGTTTGCCCGTGGGTGACCTCGCCGTGGATGCACAGCCCGAGTCCCTGCTCGGCCATGGCATCGAGGGCGTCGCTGCAGCGCTTGATATCCGTCACGCCCGAGTCGGCGTTGGTGGTCGCACCGGCCGGGTAGAGTTTGACCGCATGGATGATGCCGCTGGCGGCGGCGCGCTCGATCTCGGTGGCGGGGGTGTTGTCGGTGAGATAGAGCGTCATCAGCGGCTCGAAATCGCAGTCCGCGGGGCAGGCCGCCAGGATGCGCTCGCGATACGCCTCGGCCATTGCCGTGGTGGTCACCGGCGGGACGAGGTTGGGCATGATGATCGCCCGGCCAAAACGCGCGGCGCTCCAGTGGACGACATCCGGCAGGACATCGCCGTCGCGCAGATGCAGGTGCCAGTCGTCCGGGCGGGTGAGGGTGAGCGTGTCCATGACCGCAGTGTATCAGGGCTGTTGCGGTGCCGCGGTGCTTGTCTTGATTTGTGCGCCGAGCCGCCGGATCATGATTGCTTTTCCACCGGCGTGACCGAGCATTTCGAGAGTCTATTCATGAGCGATATCAAAAAGGTGGTGCTGGCCTACTCAGGCGGGCTGGATACCTCGGTGATCCTTCAGTGGCTGCGCGATCACTACCGCTGCGAAGTGGTGACCTTCACCGCCGATCTCGGCCAGGGCGAGGAGCTGGAGCCGGCCCGCAGCAAGGCCCGGGACCTGGGTGTCGAAGAGATCTACATCGACGATCTGCGCGAGGAGTTCGTGCGCGATTTCGTCTTTCCCATGTTCCGCGCCAACGCCATCTACGAAGGCGAATACCTGCTCGGTACCTCGATTGCCCGGCCGCTGATTGCCAAGCGGCAGATCGAGATCGCCCGCGAGACCGGCGCCGATGCCGTCTGCCATGGCGCCACCGGCAAGGGCAACGATCAGGTTCGCTTCGAGCTCGGCTACTACGGCCTCGAGCCGGGCATCCAGGTCATCGCCCCCTGGCGGGAGTGGGATCTGAACTCGCGCGAGCGCCTGCTGGCCTACGCCGAGGAGCGCGGCATCCCGATCGAGGGCAAGACCGAGGGCGGCGGTTCGCCCTATTCCATGGATGCCAACCTGCTGCATATCTCTTATGAAGGCGGCGTGCTCGAAGACACCTGGACACCGGCCGAGGAAGGGATGTGGCGCTGGAGCGTTGCCCCCGAAGCGGCGCCGGATACCCCCACCGAGATCGACCTGACCTTCCGCGGGGGGGATCCGGTGGCGATCAACGGCGAGACGCTCTCGCCCCAGGCAATGCTCTCGCGGCTCAACCAGCTGGGCGGAGACAATGGCATTGGCCGCATCGATATCGTCGAGAACCGCTATGTGGGGATGAAATCCCGCGGCTGCTACGAAACGCCCGGCGGCACCATCCTGCTGCGTGCCCACCGCGCCATCGAGTCGATCACCCTCGATCGCGAGTCCGCGCATCTTAAAGACGAGCTCATGCCGCGTTATGCCGAACTCATCTACAACGGCTACTGGTGGAGCCCGGAGCGCGAGGCGCTGCAGGCGCTGATCGATCAGACCCAGACCCGGGTCAACGGTGTGGTCCGGCTCAAGCTCTACAAGGGCAACGTCATCGTGCTCGGCCGCCGCTCTGAGTCGGACAGCCTGTTCGATGACAGCATTGCCACCTTCGAGGACGACGCCGGGGCCTACGATCAAAAGGATGCCGAGGGCTTTATCAAGCTCAACGCCCTGCGACTGCGCGTGGCGGCAAGACGCGGCGAGTGAGCGGTCACCGGTGGCGCATCGCAGCGGTTGCGTTGCACCGATGGCGGCAGGGGTCTACATTGGAATTATTCCAATTTTTGAGGTGACGACCTGTGCCCAAGTCACGCATTCGACGCGCCGCCATGGCCGTGGTCATCGCGCTTGCCCCGGGGCCGGTGCTGGCGGCACCGCTGGTGGTGGCGACCACTGGCATGGCCGGCGATCTGGTCGCGACGATCGGGGGTGACTGCATCGACGCCGAGGTGTTGATGGGCCCCGGTGTCGACCCTCATCTGTACCAGGCCACCGCCTCGGATGTCCGAGCCTTTCAAAAGGCCGAACTCATTGTCTATAACGGGTTTGGCCTGGAGGGGCAGCTGGCGGATGTGCTTGCGGGGCTGGATCGGCACAAGGCGACCCTGGCGGTGGCCGAAGCGGCCGCTCGCGCCGGTCCCATCGAGGCGTTAGATGGCGAGGCGGGTTATGCCACCGATCCGCATCTGTGGATGCAGCCGGCGTTGTGGTCCCAGGCCGTGCCGGCGGTGGAGGCGGCGCTTGCGCGCCTGGCACCGGACTGTCTCGAGCCGATGCAGCGCCGGGCGGCGGCGTATCGGCAACAGCTGCAGGCCCTGGACCGCTGGATGGCAGCGAGCCTTGCCACGATTCCGTCGGGCCAGAGGGTGCTTTTGACCGCCCACGACGCGTTTGGCTACTTAAGCCAGGGTTACGGGCTCGAGGTCAGGGGGGTGCAGGGGATCAGCACCCAGGCCGAGCCCAGTGTCGCGGCCATCCAGTCGGTGGCCGATCTGATTGCCCAACGCAATATCCCGGCGGTTTTCATTGAGACCACCATCAACCCGCGCACCGTCGAGGCGGTGATCGAGGCGGCCCGCGCGCGGGGAACAGATGTCGAGGTGGGGGGCAGCCTCTACGGCGATGCGCTGGGGCAGCCGGGGACACTGGCTGATACGCTGGTCGGTATGTTGATCCACAACACCCGGGTCATGACCGACGCCCTCGGGGGGCAGGTCATTCCGCTGCCCGAAGCGCTGGCGCCCTGGCAACAGCGGCGCGAGGAGGTCGCGCCTTGAGCGATCTCCGAGCGGATATCCACACGCCCCACGAACCCGAGCTGGCGCTGCATATCGAGGATCTGACGGTCAGCTATGGCGATCGTCCGGCCCTCTGGGATATCGACCTGAATATCCCGCCGGGGGTGTTGGCGGGCGTGGTCGGGCCCAACGGCGCCGGCAAAAGCACCCTGCTGAAGGCCATCCTCGGTCTGGTCCCGCGCTCCGCCGGTCATGTGCGGTTGTTCGGGCATCCCTACAAAAGCCAGCGCAAGCGGGTGGGTTATGTGCCGCAACGCTCGAGCGTTGACTGGGATTTTCCCACCACCGCGGTGGATGTCGTGACCATGGGGCTGTACGGCCAGCTGGGCTGGTGGCGCTGGCCGGGCCGGCGCGAGCGCGACCGGGCGCTGCGGGCGCTCGAAGAAGTGGGCATGGAGGCGCTGGCGGATCGTCAGATCAGTGAGCTCTCGGGGGGGCAGCAGCAACGGGTTTTCATCGCCCGGGCGCTGGTCCAGAAGCCCGATCTGCTGTTGCTCGACGAGCCCATGGCCGGAGTGGATGCCACCACCGAGCGCAGTATTATCGATATCCTCTCGCGGCTGCGCAGCGAAGGCCGCACCATCGTGGTGGTCCACCACGATCTGCAGACCGTCCAGCGCTATTTCGACTGGCTGGTGTTTCTCAACGTGCGGGTGATCGCCGCCGGCGCGATGGCCGCGGTGTACAGCGCCCGCAACCTGCGCCGTACCTACGGCGGGCAGATCGCGCTGCTGGACGAGAACGGTGCCGCCGCGCCGGACGCCCCGGGTGAGCGATGACAGCGCTGCTGGGCGACTACACGCTGCAGAATGTCATGCTGGGCGCCGCGCTGATTGGCGTAATCAGCGGCGTTCTGGGCAGTTTTGCCGTGCTCCGCCGCGAGAGCCTGCTGGGCGATACCCTCTCCCATGCGGCCCTGCCGGGGATCTGCCTTGGGTTTATCGTCACCGGGATGCGTGACATGGGCAGTCTGCTGGCTGGTGCGCTTTTCACCGCCGTGGTCGCGGCACTGCTCATGGTGGGGCTGACCCGACGCACCCGGCTCAAAACCGACGCTGGCCTGGCCATCATGCTCTCGTTGGGCTTTGCCCTGGGCGTGGTGCTGCTGACCTGGATCCAGAACCGGGGCGGAGCGGCGCAGGCCGGCCTGGACAGTTTTCTGTTTGGTCAGGCCGCCGCCACCACCCGGGCGGATCTGTTGCCCATGGCCTTGTTGACCGTCGTGGCGCTGTCGGGCGTTGTCATGTTGTGGAAGCCCCTTAAATTGATGAGCTTTGACCCGGAGTTTGCGGCGGTCATGGGGCTACCGGTGCGGCGGATCGAACGGCTTTTGACCGCCATGATCGCGTTGGCCGTGGTGGTGGGGCTGCAGATGGTGGGTGTGGTGCTGATGACGGCGATGATCATCGCCCCCGGGGCGGCCGCGCGGCAGTGGGCCGGCAGCCTGCTGGGTATGGTCTTGCTTGCGGCGGGCTTTGGTGCCACCGCAGGGATCAGTGGCGGGCTGATCAGCACCCTGGGTCCAGGGCTCGCCACCGGGCCGGTGGTGGTGCTGGTGGCCACCGCGCTGGCGCTGGTGTCACTGCTCATCGCCCCGCGGCGGGGGTTGCTGCCGGCCTGGTGGCGGCGCCGGCGGCGGCGCAGCCACACCTCCACCGAACAGATCCTGCAGACCGTCTACGAGCTGGCTCGGGAACATGGTGACTGGCGCTACCGCGTCGAGCAGGGGGCAGTCGACGCCTACCACGGGATGATCACCGAGCCGCAGCTCGCCACGCTGGCCGATCGGGGCTTGCTCATCAGTACCGAGCATATGCCCGACGAGGGGCCGCACTGGCGGCTCACCGAAAAAGGCCAGGGCCATGCCGCCGAGCAGGCCAAACGACGCAACGAGCGACGGCGCTGGCGGGTGCGGGCATGAGCGGGCTGGCCAATCCCACCATCGCCATTCTATTGACCGGTATGCTGGTGGGGATGGCCGGCGCGCTGCTTGGCAGTTTTCTGGTGCTGCGTGGCAACAGCATGCTGGCCGACGCCATCAGTCATTCGATTCTCTTCGGGATCGCACTGGCGTGGCTTGCCACCGGCGAGACCAGCGGTGCGGTGCAGATTGCCGGGGCGGCGCTCAGCGGGGTGCTGGCGGTATTCTTGATCGAGACACTCGCCCGCAGCCGCCGGCTCCGGGATGATGCCGCCATCGGGCTGGTCTTCCCGGCGTTATTCAGCATTGGCGTGGTCCTGATCAACGTCTTTGCCAGGGACGTGCATCTGGATGAGCACACCGTACTGCTTGGCGAGATCGGGTTCGTCTGGCTGGATACGGTCACCGTGGCGGGCCTGGTCGTGCCACGGGCACTGCTGGCAAGCGCCACACTGTTGCTGGTGGACGCCCTTTTCGTGCTTGCCTTCTACAACGCCCTCAAGCTGGCGACCTTCGATCCGGGGCTGGCCCGGGCCTTGGGGCTGGCCCCGGGGCTGGTGTTCTATGCCCATCTGTCGCTGCTCAGTGGCACCGCCGTGGCGGCCTTTGATGCGGTGGGCGTGGTGCTTTTTGTCACCTTTGTGGTGGTCCCCCCGGCGGCGGCCTATCTGCTCTGCCGGCGGCTTTCGAGCCTGATCGCAGTGGCCATGCTGATCGCTGTGGCAAGCGCCCCCCTTGGCTACGGGGCCGCGCTTTGGCTGGATGTATCGGTGGGCGGCGCTATGGCCCTTGCCACCGCGCCCTTCCTTGTTGGCGCGTTCAGCTGGCGGCGCTGGCGCGAACGCCGCCGGTACCGCTCCGGTCAGCCACCTGCCGTGTCGGCGTCCTCGTCGGCGTAACGCGTCTTGTCCTTGAACTCGCAGAGGTCGTAGATCGGGCAGGCGCCGCAGCGGGGCTTGCGGGCCACGCACACGTAGCGGCCGTGCAGGATCAACCAGTGGTGGGCGTCTTTGAGAAATTCACGCGGCAGCAGCCGCAGTAGCCGTTCTTCGACCGCCCGCACGGTCTTGCCCCGGGCAATGCCGGTTCGGTTGGCGACGCGAAAGATATGGGTGTCCACCGCCATCGTGGGTTGATCGAAGGCGGTATTCAAAACCACATTGGCCGTCTTGCGACCCACCCCGGGCAGGGCTTCCAGCGCTTTGCGTTGCGCCGGTACCTGGCCGTCGTGTTCATCGACCAGGGCCTGGCAGGTGGCGATGATGTTCTTCGCCTTGCTGTTGAAAAGGCCAATCGTGCGAATGTACTGCCGAAGCCCGACCTCACCCAGCGCCAGGATGGCTTCGGGCGTGTTGGCCACCGCAAACAGCGGCCGGGTGGCTTTGTTGACGCTGCGGTCGGTGGCCTGTGCCGAGAGGATGACCGCTACGAGCAGCTCGAAAGGGGTGCGGTATTCGAGTTCGGTTGTCGGCTGTGGATTGGCGGCGCGCAGTCGCTCGAAGATCGCCTGGCGTTTGTCCCGGTTCACCGCGGCTGGCCTCCCGCCCGCGCGCGGCGTCGGGCACGGGCTTTTTCGAGCGCGGCCTGTGCCACGGCGCGGCGGCGTTCGCGGTCGGGCAACGGCGCTGGGCCGTCCGCTGCGGAATCATCCGCGCCACTGCGCCGGGCCCGGCGTTGCTGGCGTTTGGCCTCGGCCTCGGCAGCGCGGCGCGCCAGCCGGGCCTTACGGTTGTTGAAACGCTGTCTGGCCCGATCGCGGCGGGCCTTTTGCTGGGATGCGGGTTCTTGCTCGCGGTCGGTGGGCTGCATATGGATGCAATCCACCGGGCAGGGCGCCAGGCACAGATCACAGCCTGTGCATTCCTCGGTGATGACGGTATGCATGCGTTGCCGGGCACCGACAATGGCATCCACCGGGCAGGCCTGGATGCACTTGGTGCACCCAATGCAGACCGACTCATCGATCCACGCGACCCGGGGGGGGCGATACGCGCCATGGTCGGGGTTGAGCGGCTCGACCGCCCGGCCGGTCACCTCGGCCAGCGCCTCGATGGTGGCCTCGCCCCCGGGCGGGCACTGGTTGATCCCCGCCTCGCCGCGGCTGATGGCCTCGGCATAGGGGCGACACCCCGGGTAACCGCACTGCTCGCACTGGGTCTGCGGCAGCAGCGCGTCGATCCGGTCAATCAGGCTCGCGTGATCGCTCATGCCGGTTTGAGGCTCTCCCGGGAGTCTTCGATCATCGCCTCGACCGCGGCCGGGTCGATGCGCGTCATCAGCGGTTTGAAGCGCTCGATACGATGGTCGAGTAGCGGCTGACCCGCGTCCGCCCAGGCCATGGGCGGGACCTGGAGGAAGGCCTCGGCGGCCTCGGCGGTCCGTGGCAGCACCGGTTTGAGATAGAGCATCAGCACCCGGAACAGGTTGATGCCGGTGGTGCTGATCGCATGCAGTGCCTCGGCCTGGTCCGGGTCTTTAGCCAGCACCCAGGGCTTTTTCTCGTCGATGTACTGGTTGGCCTCATCGGCCAGTGCCATGACTTCGCGCACCACCCGGGCGTATTCGCGCTCTTCGTAGAGCCCGCCGATGGTCTCGGCGCGGGCGCTGATGCGGCGGAAAAGCTCGGGCGTGTCGAGCCGCGGGCCAAGCTGGCCGTCAAAGCGCTTTTGGATGAAGCCAGCGCAGCGGCTGGCGATATTGACCAGTTTGCCCACCAGATCGGCATTGACCCGCTGGGTAAAGTCCTCAAGGCTTAAGTCGATGTCATGCACCCCGGTGCCCAGTTTGGCAGCGAAGTAGTAGCGCAGATATTCCGGGTCGAGGTGGCGCAGATAGGTCTCGGCCATGATGAACGTCCCCCGCGATTTCGACATCTTCTGCCCATCGACGGTCAGAAACCCGTGGGCGCAGACCCGGGTGGGGGTGCGAAAGCCGGCCCCGTGCAGCATGGCCGGCCAGAAAAGGGCGTGAAAGTAGACAATGTCCTTGCCGATGAAGTGATAGAGCTCGGCGTCACTGTCGGCGCGCCACCACGCATCGAAATCAAGTCCCTGGCGGTTGCACAGATCCTGGAAGCTGGCCATATAGCCGATCGGCGCGTCCAGCCAGACATAGAAGTACTTGTCAGTGGTATCCGGGATCTGAAACCCGAAGTAGGGGGCGTCCCGCGAGATATCCCACGCCCGCAGGCCGGCGTCGAACCACTCCTGGAGCTTGTTGGCGACCTCTTCCTGCAGCCCTTCGCCGGTGGCCCATTCGCGCAGCATGGGCTCGAAGTCCTGCAGCCGAAAGAAGTAATGCTCCGAGGCCCGCTGGACCGGCGTCTCGCCCGAGATCACCGAGACCGGGTTCTGCAGCTCGTCGGGCGAGTAGCTGGCGCCGCAGGCTTCACAGTTGTCGCCGTACTGGTCATCGGCACCGCAGCGCGGGCAGGTGCCTTTGATGTAGCGATCGGGCAGGAACATCCCCTCGCGCTCGTCATAGGCCTGGGTGATGGTCTGCCGGTCAATCCAGCCGCCATCGCGCAGCCGGGTGTAGATGAGCTCGGAGAAATGCCGGTTTTCTGCCGAGTGGGTGCTGTAGTAGTTGTCAAAACCGATATGAAAGCCGGCAAAATCCCGGCGATGATCGGCGCCCACCTGCTCGATCAGTGCCTCCGGCGTGATGCCCTGCTCCCGGGCCTTGAGCATGATCGGTGTGCCGTGGGCATCATCGGCACAGACGTACCAGCATTCATGGCCCTGGAGCTTCTGGTAGCGCACCCAGATATCGGTCTGGATGTACTCGACCAGATGGCCGAGGTGGATGGGCCCGTTGGCATAGGGCAGGGCACTGGTCACCAGAATCTTCCGGCTCATTGACGCTCCGCGCGGTGGCAAATTAAAGGGAGCATTATGCCAGAGGCGAGGGCAGGGCATGCGCCCGGGTTAGCGTCGCGATCACCCGATCGGCCACCGCGAACTGATCATCGCCGCTGGCATCGACGCTGAACTCGGCATAGTGCGCATAAAGCGCCTCGCGCTCGGCGAAAAGCGCCGTCAGGCTCTGGCCGGGCGCTCGAGCCAGCCCGCGGGTGGCGGCATCCTGCACCCGAGAGAGGATCGTCTCCAGATCCACCTGCAGATGGACGATCACGCCGTGGCGTTGCAGGGCGGTCATCGCCGCGTCGCTGTAGACCGCGCTCCCGCCGGTGGCAATGACGTCACCCCGGCAATCGAGCTGCGTCAGCACCCGGGCCTCGATCGCCCGCAGGGTCTGGTACCCGTGGGTATCGACGATCTGTTGCAGCGTCTGCCCCTCGCGGTGTTCGATTAAGCGGTCGGTATCGGCAAACGCCAGGCCCAGGCGACGGGCCAGCAGTGCGCCAACGGTGGTCTTGCCTGCGCCGGGCATGCCGATGAGCACGATGTTCGATGGTCGGCGGGTCATACGAGCAATATCCCGCGGCAGACGCCGCCCCCGCAAGCGCAAGGGGCGTAGCCATCCGGGGCGGCTGCGGTTTCCACTGCCGGCGGCGGGGGTTAGACTTGGCGGTTAATCCGTTGCGACAACCCATGGGGCGTTCATGAGCACAGTCACCCGCGAAGCCGTCGAGACCGCCCTGCAGGGCTGGGTGGAGCCGGCCCTGGGGCAGAATCTGGTTGACGCCGACGCCGTCGAGGCGATCACCGTCGATGGCACGGCGGTGACCATCGCCCTGCGATTGGGTTTCCCGGTCGGCCGCTACCAGGACGAACTCGAGCGCACCCTGACCGAGCATCTCCAGGCGCAGACCGGGGCCGGCACGGTGACCATCAACGTCGACTGGCAGGTCTCTGCCCGCCAGGTCCAGGCGGCGCTCAAGCCGCTGGAGAATATCCGCAACATCATCGCCGTGGCCTCGGCCAAAGGCGGGGTGGGCAAGTCCACCACCTCGGCCAACCTGGCCCTTGCACTGGCCGACGAGGGCGCTCGGGTGGGGCTTCTGGATGCCGACATCTACGGCCCCAGTCAGCCCCGCATGATGGGGGTGGCCGGGCGCAAGCCGGACAGCCCGGATGGCAAACACATCACGCCGCTCGAGCACTACGGCGTGCAGATCATGTCCATCGGCTTTCTGATCGAAGAAGACACCCCCATGGTCTGGCGCGGGCCGATGGTCACCCAGGCGTTGACCCAGCTGCTCAACGAAACCCGCTGGGAGTCGCTGGATTATCTCATCATCGATCTGCCACCCGGCACCGGCGACATCCAGCTGACGCTCTCGCAGAAGGTTCCGGTGGCCGGCGCGGTGGTGGTGACCACGCCGCAGGACATCGCCACGCTGGATGCCCGCAAGGGGGTGAAGATGTTCGAAAAGGTCAAGGTCCCGGTGCTGGGCATCCTCGAGAACATGTCCTTGCATGTCTGCTCGCAGTGCGGGCACGAGGAGCACATATTCGGCGCCGGGGGCGGCCAGCGCCTGGCCGACCAGGAGGGGGTCGAGCTGCTCGGGTCGCTGCCGCTTGATCTGCGCATCCGCGAGCAGGCCGACAGCGGGCAGCCCACCGTGGTGGCCGACCCGGAGAGCTCGGTTGCCAGCCATTATCGAGAGGCGGCGCGCCGGACCGCCGCGTTGCTGTCGCGCCAGGATCCGGCGGGCGCCAGCCGTTTTCCCAACATCGTCGTCGACGACGACTGACCGAGGACCCTGTTCGATGACCATCAAATCCGACCGCTGGATCCGGCAGATGGCCGGTGAGGGCATGATCGAGCCCTTCGAGCCCGGCCAGATGCGCGAGAACGCCGGCGGGCGGATGATCTCGTACGGCACCTCGAGCTATGGCTACGATGTCCGTTGTGCCGATCATTTCAAGATCTTCACCAATATCAACTCGGCGGTGGTCGATCCCAAAGATTTCGACGAGTCGAGCTTTGTCGATGTCCGCTCGGATGTGTGCATCATCCCGCCCAACAGCTTTGCCCTGGCGAGCACCGTGGAGTACTTCCGCATTCCGCGGAACGTGCTGACCATCTGTCTGGGCAAATCCACCTATGCGCGTTGCGGCATCATCGTCAACGTCACGCCCCTCGAGCCCGAGTGGGAAGGGCATGTGACCCTGGAGTTCTCGAATACCACGACGCTGCCTGCCCGGATCTATGCCAACGAAGGGGTCGCGCAGATGCTCTTTCTCGAGTCCGACGAGGTCTGCGAGCAGTCCTATGCCGATCGGGCCGGCAAATACATGGGCCAGCGCGGCGTGACCCTGCCGCGCCCCTGACCGCGATCAGCCGCCACCGCGCATCCCCGGCTCGCGGCGCAGACCTTCGAGGCTTTCCAGGACCAGCCGGGCACTGCGGCTGCCGTCCTCCCACTGTTCCACCTGCACGGCGAGATACCCCAGTGCCGGCGCGCACCAGAGAATGGTGTGTCGATCGCTGTCGGTGTCCCGCCGCTCGATGCGCAGCACCCGAAACCGGCCCTGCGGGGTGTTGACCGTCTCTTTGCCCTCGATGGTGAGCAGATAGGTCTTCAGCCGCCCACCATCGGCGATGCGATAGACCAGGCGATTGGCCTCCTCGCCCCGCTCGGTGAGATCGTGCATCAGCTGCAGTGGGCTGATGACCCGATCGATGGTGTCGTGGGTGATCTCGGCTCGCCAGGGGTAGTCGGCGATGTCGTTGACCACCTCCAGCGCCTGCCAGTCAAAGCGCAGCTCGGCTTCGCGGGCATCGTCGCCGCCGGTGCGCTGATAGCGATAGACCTCGGGGCGGAACCCATCCTCGACGATGCGCCCGCGGCTTTCTTCGCGGACCTGGGCGGGAAAGAGCCACCGGGCCAGGCCCACGGCCCGGGTGTAGAGGCGGTAGTGATAGCGTTCACCCGGCAGCCGGCGATAGCTCAGATCAGCCCGGCCCAGCGTCAGGCCGGTTCGCTCAACCGCATAACGGGCGCTGAAATCGCCAGGTGGCCGGAATGTCTCGGCAGCGGCCGCGCCGCTCCCGATGGCCATAGCAAAGACCATCCAGCCCAGCCATTGGCGGCTGCACCGCTTCACGTCTCGCCTGTCTCCAGACGCACCGGGGTCTGACCGGTCTGGCCGTCGAATACAACCGAGCGGTTGGCCATGGCCACGCGGCCGGCGGCGATCCACTGCACCACGCGGGGGTAGAGGCGATGCTCCATGGCCCGGACCCGGTCCTCGAGCCGCGCCGGTGTGTCATCGGCGTGGACCGGGACCACCGCCTGGGCGATGACCGGGCCGGCGTCCAGCTCGGGAATCACGTAGTGAACACTGCAGCCGTGCTGTCGCTGACCATCGGCGATGACCCGCTCATGGGTATGAAGCCCGCGGTAGGCGGGTAACAGCGAGGGGTGGATATTGATGAGCTGCCCTTCGAAGCGCTCGACGAATGCATCGCCGAGGATGCGCATGAAGCCCGCCAGCACCACCAGATCCGCCGCCAGGGCCTCGAGCCGGCCGGCAAGCCGGCGGTCGTAGTCAGCGCGGCGGGCGAATTGGCGGTGGTCGATGACCTCGGTGTCGATGCCGTGGCGTCGCGCCCGCTCCAGCCCGCCGGCGCCGGGGCGATTGCTGATGACCCGGACGATGGTTGCATCGATTTCGCCGGTCTCGATGCCATCGATGATGGCCTGCAGGTTGCTGCCGCTGCCGGATATCAGAACCGCGATGCGCAGACGAGCGTTGTTCATTCGCCGGCCTGATAATGGACACTGGGCTGCGCGTCGGACGCCGGGACCACCTCGCCGATCGTCCAGGCCGTCTCGCCGGCGGCCTCGAGGCAGCGGATGGCATTATCGGCCTCGGCGGCCGGGACAACCGCCACCATGCCGACCCCGCAGTTGAAGGTCCGTCGCATCTCTGCGGTGCGGATGCCACCGGTTTGCTGCAGCCAGGCAAAGACCTCGGGCCATTGCCAGCTGTGGGTATCGATCCGGGCGTCCACCCCGTGCGGCAGCACCCGCGGCAGGTTCTCGGTCAGCCCCCCACCGGTGATGTGGCAAAGCCCGTGCACCGTGACTTGACGGGTCAGTGCGGCAATGGCCCGGGCATAGATCCGTGTCGGGGCGAGGAGTGCTTCCATGCCCGGCCCGTCCGGCCGCGCGGGCTGTCGGGCGGCCGGGTCAAGCTCGATGACCCGCCGCACCAGCGAGTAGCCATTGGCGTGGATGCCGCTGCTGGCCAGACCGATCAGCCGGTCACCGCTGCGAATGGACTGACCGTCAATGATGCGGTCCTTGTCGACCACACCCACGCAAAACCCCGCCAGATCATAATCGCCGTCGCCGTACATCCCCGGCATCTCGGCGGTCTCGCCGCCAATCAATCCGGCGCCGGCCTGCCGGCAGCCCTCGGCGATCCCCCGGATGACGCGCTCGGCGGTCGCGACATCGAGCTCGCCGGTGGCGTAGTAATCGAGAAAGAACAGCGGCTCGGCGCCGGTGACCAGCACGTCATTGACACACATGGCCACCAGATCAATGCCGATGCCGTCGTGCCGGCCGCTGTCGATGGCCAGCTTGAGCTTGGTGCCCACCCCATCGGTGCCAGAGACCAGCACCGGTTGGCGATAGCGATCCAGCGGCAGCTCGAAAAGGCCGCCAAAGCCGCCCAGGCCGCCCATCATGCCCGGGCGGTGGGTGGCTTTGACATCGGGTTTGATGCGCTCGATGAGGGTGTTGCCGGCATCGATGTCGACACCGGCATCGCGATAACTCAATCCACTGTGGGGGTCGGCTTCGGTCACGCTGAGCTCCGACGGACTGGTGCTTGGCTATTCATCCGGCCATGGTACCGTAATCGCCGGTTCATCGGCTGCAGCCCTCGTGATGGAAATACTGCTCAACCGCCTCTTACTTGCCCTTTGCCTGTTTCCGGCGGCGTGGCCGGCGATCGCCCAGAACGCGTCGGCGCCCGGCGAGGTCCGGGTGGCGGTCAGTGATGACTCGGCCGCGGCGCGGTCAGCGGCCATCGAGACGGGCGTGGTCCGCATGATCACCCGGCTGACCGGCGATCCGGCCGTGGGGGATAGTCTCATCGGGCAGCGGCTGCAGGAACAGGCGGATCGCTTCGTCGAGGGGTTTTCGTATCGCCGGCTCGAGACCGAGTCCGAGACCGAGACCGAGGACGCCGCCGATGCCCAGCGCCTCGAGCTGGCGTTGCAGCTGGATGAACCGGCCCTGCGCGAGGCGCTGGTGCGCGCCGGTGTCCGGGTCTGGCCATCGGAGTTGCCCACCGTGCTGGTGTGGCTGGCACTCGAGCGCGATGGCGAGCGGCAGCTGCTCGACGCCTCGGCGGCCGCGGCATTGGCCCCCGGGTTACGGTCGCTGGCTGCCGAACGGGGCATCCGCGTATTCTTCCCGCTGCTCGATCTCGCCGATCGCCAGACGCTCACCTATGTCGATGTGGCCGCGGGCTTTACCGAGCCGATCCGCGAAGCCTCAAAGCGCTACAACGCGGATCTCGTGCTTGCGGGTCGACTGCAGCGCGATGCCACCGGCTACGTCCGCAGCCGCTGGATCGGGCTGGGCGAGGAAGTCAGCCGCGGGCGCTGGCAAGCGGCCGGGCCGAGCGTCGAAGCGGTGGTCGAGGACATGGTCCCGCGCATTGCCAGGCGGCTGCGGCGGGTCTATGCCTTTCTGCCCGATCTGGATGCCCGCCGCCGCCTCGAGGTCGAGGTCCGGGGGGTCACCGATTTGTCTGCCCTGGATGCGCTGCAGCGCCGTTTGGGTGCGATCGCCGGGGTGCAGCGTGCCCGTGTGACCCGCGTCGCCGCCGACCGGGTGACGCTGAGCCTGGCGCTGCAGGTGGATAGTGAGCGGGTGCTGGCGGCGTTGGCGGACGACCCGCGCCTTGCCGAGTCGGGGTCGGGCTGGCGCTGGCAGCCATGACCGGGGGGCATCGGCGGGCACAACGGGCGCTGGCGTTTCAATGGAACGACCGCGCGGATCTGGCGAGCTTTGTGCCGCATGGCAACGAGGAGGCGGTCGCCGCCATCCGGTCGCTGGGCGATGGCCATCCGCAGGGGCTTTACTTGATGGGGCCCGGCGACAGCGGCAAGAGTCATCTGCTGCAGGCCGCCTGTGGCGACGCCACTCAAAAGACAGGACAGGCGGTCTATCTGCCGCTGGCGCAGCTGGCCGGCCAATCACCGGCGCTGCTCGAGGGGCTCGATCAGCTCGCACTGGTGGCCATCGATGATCTGGCGGCCGTGGCCGGCGATCCGGCCTGGGAGGAGGGGCTTTTCCATTTGTACAACCGCCTGCGGGATCAGGGGGGGCAACTGGTGGTCGGCGCCCGGCAGGCGCCGGCTGGGCTGGGGTTGCAGCTGCCGGATCTGGTCTCGCGTCTCGAGGCGCTGCTCAGGCTGCGGCTGAGCGCACCGGATGATCAGCGCCGCCGTCTGATCTTAAAAGCGCTGCTTGGCCAGCGGGGGCTGACGCTGCCCGAACCGACCATCGATTATGTTCTGCGCCACCAGTCGCGGGATCTCGACCACCTGCTGATGGTGGTCGAGCGGTTGGATGCCGCGTCACTCGAGGCCGGGCGCCGCCTGACCGTGCCCTTTGCCCGCGAGGTACTCGGACCGCCGGATTAGTCGGTCCCGAGGGTTTGTTTTTCGGCCTTGTGGCGCTGCTTGCCGCGCCGTAACACCAGCATGGCGGCGCCAAAATAACCCAGCGTCAGCACCAGCTCGGCACTGCCCAGCCAGCGCTCGGGAAAGCCGCCGGTGGCGGCCAGCATGCCGTGGACGAAGTAGGCCAGGATCAGCATGCCCGTCCATTGCAGCGTATAGCGGCGGCGGTGGAGCAACCCGCGCAGGCCGAGCAACAACGGCAGCAGAAAGATCACCAGCATCAGACTGCGGGATTCGGGGGGCGGTGGTGACAGCCAGATGAGCCAGGCGAACAGCAACGCGATCTGCCCGACATAGCAGCCCGCCGCGATGCGGTAGAGCGGCGTGTCGCCGACCCGGTGGGCGCTCTCGTCGGTCGCGCTCACAGCCACGCGTCCGTATCGCTTTGCAACCGCCGCGCGGCGTTGGCCACCCGGCGGCCGAGGGCCTGGCAGAGCTGCGCCTCATCTTCGTCCACCGCCCGGTCGGCATCGGCGCCGGCCAGATGGCTGGCGCCATAGGGCGTCCCACCGGTGGTGGTCCGCATCAGCGCGGCTTCGTGGTAGGGCAGGCCGGTGATCAGCATGCCGTGGTGGAGCAGCGGCAGCATCATGGACAACAGCGTGGTCTCCTGGCCGCCATGGAGGCTGCCGGTCGAGGTGAACACGGCGGCCGGCTTGTCCGTCAGCGCCCCGCTGAGCCACTCGCTGGTGGTCTGGTCGAGAAAATGCTTCAACGCCGATGCCATGTTCCCGAACCGGGTCGGGCTGCCCAGGATCAGTCCCTGACACTGCGCAAGATCGGCCAGCTCGGCATAGGGTGGCCCTTCGGCGGGTACCGGTGCCGCCACGGCTTCGCTGACCTCGGAGACGGCGGGCACGGTACGCAGTCGGGCCCGGCAATCCGAAACGCTTTCGATGCCATGGGCGATCTGACGCGCCATGCCGTGGGTGGCGCCGTGGCGGCTGTAGTACAGGACCAGGATTTCGCAGCTCATGGCGGCATCATCGGGATTCGGCGGCGTTGACGCAAGTCAACTTTACCGCCGTTGCGATCCATGGAAATATATGACGGTGCGTCGGGGCGCCGTCCCCGGCTGGATTGCCGGAACCGGCTAAGAGGAGTGCAATGAGAATCACGCAAGCGATGGCGGTTGCCATCATGCTGCTGCCACTGGCCTTGCCCGGGATCGCGCTGGCCCAGGGAGATATCGAGGCGGGCCGCGCCAAGGCTTACACCTGCCTTGGCTGTCACGGGGTCGAGGGTTACCGCAATGCCTACCCGTCCTACCGGGTGCCCAAGCTCGGCGGACAGCATGCCGAGTACCTGGTCTCGGCCCTTCAGGCCTATAAAAACGGCGACCGCCAGCACGCCACCATGCAGGCACTGGCCGCCACGCTCAGCGACCAGGACATGCAGGATATTGCGGCCTATTTCGAAGCCGCTGGCCGGGAGGACAACCCATGATGCACCGGGCAACGAAAGCCTGCCTGCTGGCGGGGGCGTTGATGAGCGGCGCGGCCGTGGCCCAGCCCATCGGTGATGTCGAAGCCGGGCGGGAAAAATCCCAGGCCTGCATCGCCTGTCACGGCGAAAAAGGTGCGGCGCAGAATAACCCCGCCTGGCCCATGCTTGCCGGCCAGCACCCGGATTATCTGTTGCACGCGCTCAAGGCCTACAAAAGCGGCGACCGGCAGAACGCCATCATGAACGGCCAGGCGGCCGGGCTGAGCGCGCAGGACATGCGGGATCTCGCCGCCTACTTTGCCGCCCAGACCCCGGCGGTCCATGGCCTTCAGCGCGAGGCGGTCAGCAGCGCCGAGTAACCGGCGCGAAAGTCTGGGTAGATCAGCTCGTAACCCGACTGCCGGAGCAACCGGTTGCTGCAGCGCCGCCCGGCGCTGTCCCCGCTGACATGATCCGGGGCCGGCAACGCGAGTCGCCGGGCTAACCAGGTCATCACCTCGCACTGGGTCGCCGGATCGTCGTCCACGCCGATAACCACCGGCGGCGGGTCCGGCAGTCCGCCCAAATGCCCGAGCACGCCGATACAGTCATCCTCATGGATTCGGTTGGTAAAGCGCGGTGGCCGGGCCTGGCAGGCGTCGCCGCGGCGGACTTTGCGCAACAATGCCTCGCGCCCGGCGCCATAGATGCCCCCGAAGCGAACCACCGTGGATGGCCCGTGATGGCGGTGGGCCAGCGCCTCGGCCTCAAGCAATCGCACCCCAGAGAAACGCGCCGGCCGGGTGGGGCTTGCCTCATCCACCCAGCTGGCATCGTCCTGGCCGTAGACGCCGGTGCTCGAGACCATGACCAGCCGGGCGTTATGGCTATGTCGATCGGGCAGGTCGCCAAGCAGATGCTCGAGGCTTGTGACATAGGCGGCCCGATAGCCGGCATCATCGTACTGATCCGGGGTCATGATGAAGTAGATGCGGTCGAGCCGCTGTGGCAAGCGCGATGACAGCTCGCGGGTCGAAGCCAGGTCGGCCGGGCACGGGACGATGGCCGAGGGCAACGCGTCGCAGCGCCGGCGCAGACCAAAGACGTGATGCCCGGCGGCGGCAAGCCGCACGCCCAGACGGGTGCCCAGCCGGCCACAGCCGGCGATGAGGATTCTTTCTTTCATCATCGCTTAGAATACGCCGTTCACCGCCATGGAGGACAAGCGTTGACCGCCCATCGCCTGAATCGCTGCCGTGCCGCGCTGGATCGCCGTCAGCCGGATCTGCGGGTGCTCATGGACGGGGTGCACAAGCCCCACAACCTCAGTGCGATCCTGCGCACCTGTGACGCCGTGGGGGTGTTCCAGGCCCATGCCGTCGTCCCCCGGGGCAATCTGGCCATCCACCGCCACTGCGCCGCCGGCGCCGGACAATGGGTTGAGACCGTACTGCATGACGAGGTCACCGCCGCCGTCCGGTCGCTGCAGTCCGAGGGAGTCCGCGTCTATGCCGCGCATTGGTCGCCCCGGGCGGTGGATTTTCGCGACGTGGATTACACCGCACCGACCGCGGTTTTGATGGGCGCCGAGTTGTGGGGGGTCAGCGACGCCGGAGCCGCGGCGGCCGACGGCCATATCAGTGTGCCGATGGCCGGGCTGGTGGAGTCACTGAACGTCTCGGTGGCGGCGGCGGTGATCCTTTTCGAGGCGCAGCGTCAGCGCCAGGCCGCCGGTTTCTATGATCAAGTCCGACTCGATCCGGAGCGATATCGCCGGACCCTTTTCGAGTGGCTCCACCCCCGGCTCGCGGCACGCTGTCGCGAGCTGGGTGAGGCCTATCCGGCGCTGGATGCCGACGGCGACCCAATCCGCTCGGCCAGCGCCGCGGATAACTGATCCAGCGGCAGGTCCTCGCTGCGCTCGGCATCCCGGGGCCGATATTCCACCGTGCCGGCCTCGAGCCTCCGGGCGCCGATGACCACGCGATGGGGGATGCCGATGAGCTCCATGTCGGCGAATTTCACTCCGGGGCGTGCCCCCCGGTCGTCCCAGAGCACCGACCATCCGGCCTCGCCAAGGGCCGCATAGGTACGCTCGGCCGCCTCGGCGACGGCCGGGTCGCGGTCGGCCCCGATGGAGATGAGCGCCACCTCGAAGGGCGCGAGCGGTGCTGGCCAGACGATGCCCTTGTCGTCGTGGTTCTGCTCGATGGCGGCGGCCACCACCCGCGAGACCCCGATGCCATAGCAGCCCATGATCAATGGTTGCGGCGTGCCCTGTTCGTCGAGGACCGTGGCCTCCATGGCCTCACTGTATTTGGTGCCCAGCTGGAAGATATGGCCCACCTCGATGCCGCGGTGGATTTCGAGTTGGCCCTCGTCGCAGGCTGGACAGGACTCGCCGGCTTTGACCATGCGTAGATCGGCCACCGGCGGGCGGGGGGTGTCGCGCTCCCAGTTGAGGTTGATCCAGTGGTGGTCGCTGCGTCCGGCGCCGCTCGAGAAATTGCCCAGATCTGCTGCCCGGTGGTCCACCCGCACCGTCAGCCCGGGTGGCAGGTCGACCGGGCCGATGAAGCCGACCGGGGCACCGGTGGCTTGCTCTGCCTCGGCGGGCTCGGCCATGCGCAGTTCATCGGCCTCCAGGGCACGGGCGGCCTTGACGTCGTTGAGTTCGTCGTCGCCGGCGATGAAAAGCACGGCCGGTTCGCCATCGGCCATGACCACCACGCTTTTGACCACCTGGTCGGGGCGCAGCCCCAGGGCCTGGCACTGGGCCTCGACCGAGCGCGCCCCCGGGGTGGTGTGCTGCTCGGCGGGCTGCGGCTTTGTTGCCGGGCCCGGCGCCGGTCGGCTGCTCGCGGTTTCGGTGTTGGCGGCGTAGCGGCAGTGGTTGCAGCTGGCGATTTCGTCTTCGCCGGAGTCGGCGAGAACCATGAACTCTTCGGACACCGACCCACCGATGGCGCCGCTGTCGGCGCCGACCGCCCGAAAGCGCAGCCCTAGACGCGCAAAGATGCGTTCGTAGGCATTGCGCATGGCCTCATAGGTGGCCTGCAGCGAGGCCTCATCCAGGTGAAAGGAGTAGGCGTCTTTCATGACGAACTCCCGGGCCCGCATCACCCCGAACCGCGGCCGGATCTCGTCGCGGAACTTGGTCTGGATCTGGTAATAACTCAGCGGCAGCTGCCGGTAGCTGCGCAGCTCGCGGCGCAGGTAGTCGGTGATCACCTCTTCGTGGGTGGGGCCGATGCAGAAGTCGCGCTCGTGCCGATCGGTCAGTCGCAGCAGCTCGGGGCCGTACACCGACCAGCGACCGGACTCGTGCCACAGCTCGGCGGGCTGGACGGCGGGCATGAGCATCTCCAGCGCGCCGATGGCGTCCATCTCTTCGCGGACCACCTGTTCGACCCGCCGCATCACCCGCAGGCCCAGTGGCTGCCAGGTATAGAGCCCGGCACCGAGTTTCTCGATCAAGCCGGCGCGCAGCATCAGCTGGTGACTGATGATCTCGGCATCCGCCGGTGTCTCTTTGCTGGTGAAAAGCGGAAAACGGCTCACCCGCATGGTTTGTCGCCCTGTCGGTGGCTGGGTTGGCGCCACAGGGTAGCCCAGCGTCGGGCGGGCGCCCACCCCTGCCAGCTTGACGCTCATGGCTCGGCACCGTAATTTGAGCCGCTTTCATCGGATAAACAGCGGATCGCGAACAGCGCCAGCCACGGGATTATGCGACATATCATCTCTATCCTCGTCGAGAATGAGTTCGGCGCGCTGGGTCGGATCGCGGGGCTTTTCACCGCCCGCGGCTACAACATTGATTCGCTGACGGTGGCCCCCACCGACGACGCCACCCTCTCGCGCGTGACCCTGGTGACCCAGGGGGATGATCAGATCGTCGAGCAGATCCTCAAGCAGCTGAACAAGCTGCTCGATGTGGTCCGGGTGCTGGACATCACCGAGGCCACCCACATCGAGCGCGAACTGATGCTGGTCAAGGTCCAGGCCACCTCGGGCGAGGCGCGCGAGGAGTTCAAGCGCCTGGCCGATATCTTTGACGCCAAGGTGGTGGATGTCACCGACAAGACCTATACCATTGAGGTGATCGGTCGCAGCAGCAAGCTGGATGCCTTTCTCGAGCTGCTCGATCGCAAAACGCCCATGGAGGTGGTGCGATCCGGTGTGATCGGCATCGCCCGTGGCGAAAAACAATTGCGTATCTGAACACAACCCCCGGGGGAGTCATGAAGGTTTTCTACGATAAGGACGCGGATCTTTCCATCATTAAGGGCATGAAGGTGGCCATTCTCGGGTATGGCTCGCAGGGGCATGCCCATGCCAACAACCTCAAGGAGTCCGGCGTACCGGTGGTGGTGGGACTGCGTGCCGGCTCGGCCAGCGCCGAGAAGGCCCGTGCCGCCGGTCTCGAGGTCGCCGAGGTGGCCGATGCCGTGGCCGCCGCGGATCTGGTGATGATGACCCTCCCCGACGAACACCAGGCGGCGGTCTACGAATCCCAGGTGGCGCCCAACCTCAAAAAGGGCGGCGCCATCGCCTTTGCCCACGGATTTAACATCCACTACCAGCAGATCGAGCCGCGGGCGGATATGGACGTCATCATGGTCGCCCCCAAGGGCCCGGGGCATCTGGTGCGCTCGACCTATGTCGAGGGCAACGGCGTCCCCAGCCTGATCGCAGTGCATCAGGATGCCAGCGGCAAGGCCCGCGAGATTGCCCTGTCCTATGCCTCCGCCAACGGCGGTGGCCGCTCCGGGGTGATCGAAACCAGCTTCCAGGAAGAGACCGAAACGGATCTTTTCGGCGAACAGGCAGTGCTTTGCGGCGGCATCACTTCGTTGATCGAGGCCGGCTTCGAGACCCTGACCGAGGCGGGTTATGCCCCGGAGATGGCCTATTTCGAGGTCCTCCACGAGACCAAGCTGATTGTCGATCTGCTCTACCAGGGCGGCATCGCCAACATGCGCTACTCGATTTCCAACACCGCCGAGTACGGGGATTTCACCCGCGGCCCCCGGGTGATCAACGAGCAAAGCCGTCAGGCGATGCGTGAGCTGCTCGAGGAAATCCGCAATGGCGAATTCGCCAAGGAATTTGTCCTCGAAAACCAGGCCGGTGCGCCGCGACTCAAGGCCATGCGGCGTCGTGCCGCAGAGCATCCCATCGAGGCGGTCGGCAGCAAGCTGCGCGGGATGATGCCCTGGATCCAGGCGAATCAGCTGGTTGATCGCGACCGCAACTAAATCCCGGGCGTCCGCCGCCCGGTCGAGGGAGGCATGAGCGACCCAAGCCCCGAGCCCCGGCGAAAGCGCCGGGGCATCTATTTGCTGCCCAATCTGATCACCACGCTGGCGCTTTTCTTTGGCTTCTACGCGGTGGTCGCGGCCCAGTCCGGAACCTATGAGTTGGCGGCCATTGCCATTTTCGTCGCCATGGTCATGGATGGTCTGGACGGGCGGGTTGCCCGACTGACCCACACCCAGAGCGATTTCGGCGTGCAGTTCGACAGCATCGCCGACATGGTCTCGTTTGGCATCGCGCCGGCGCTGGTGGTGTATCTCTGGGCGCTCGCCGACCTGGCCAGTCTCGGCGCTGTCTGGGAAAAACTCGGCTGGCTCGGGGCGTTCATCTACACCGCCTGTGCCGGTCTGCGACTGGCACGGTTCAACACCCAGGCGGGGATGGCCGATAAGCGCTATTTCCAGGGTCTGCCCAGCCCGGCCGCGGCGGCCACACTGGCCGGGTTGGTCTGGGCCGGCGATCGGCTGGATTTTGGCGGCTGGCCCGCCGGTATCCCGGCGCTTGTCATTACCCTTCTGGCCGGGGTGTTGATGGTCAGTAATGTCCGCTATGACAGCTTCAAGGAAATCGATTTTCGCTATCGGGTGCCCTTTGTGGTGATGGTCCTCGGGGTCATGGCCGTGGCCTTGATGTCGCTGCATCCGCCGAGTGTGCTGTTCGCCCTGGCGCTCACCTACATGGGGTCGGGGCCGGTTTTGACTGTGCTGCGTCGACGTCGGCGTCGCAAAAGGCGCAAGGCGGGTTAGAATGGATTTGCCAACCCGTTAAGAGGATACATCCGATGAGCGATGCGGATCGTTTGATCATCTTTGACACGACGCTCCGTGACGGCGAGCAGAGCCCCGGGGCTTCAATGACCCGCGAAGAGAAGGTGCGGATCGCGCGGGCGCTCGATCGACTGCGGGTGGATGTCATCGAGGCGGGTTTTCCAGCGGCCAGCCGGGGCGATTTCGAGTCGGTCCAGGCGGTGGCCGAGACGGTCGAAGACGCCCGGGTGTGCGGCCTGGCCCGGGCCAACGAGGCGGATATCGATCGCGCCGGTGAGGCGGTGGCGCCCGCCCGGGCCGGCCGGATTCACACATTCATCGCCACCTCGCCGGTGCATATGGAGAAAAAGCTCCAGCTGACGCCCGATGAGGTGGTCGAGCGGGCGGTGACCGCGGTCAAGCGCGCCCGCGGGCTCTGCGATGATGTGGAGTTCTCGCCCGAGGACGCCGGCCGATCCGATCCGGACTTCCTCTGCCGGATCATCGAGGCGGCCATCGACGCCGGCGCGACCACGATCAACATCCCGGACACGGTGGGCTACAACATGCCGCGGCAGTTTGCCGGTCTGATCCGCAGCCTGCGCGAGCGTGTCCCCAACAGCGACCGGGCGGTCTGGTCGGTGCACTGCCACAACGACCTCGGGGTGGCCGTCGCCAACTCGCTGGCGGCGGTGCGCGAAGGGGCCCGGCAGATCGAGTGCACCATCAACGGCCTTGGCGAGCGGGCCGGCAACGCCGCCCTCGAGGAGATCGTCATGGCGTTGCGTACGCGCCAGGACGACTTCCCCTGTGACACCCGGGTCGAGACCCGCGAAATCCTGCCCACCTCGCGGCTGGTCTCCAACATTACTGGTTTTCAGGTCCAGCCCAACAAGGCCATCGTCGGCATCAACGCGTTTGCCCACGAGTCGGGCATCCACCAGGACGGCGTGCTCAAGCATCGCGAGACCTACGAGATCATGCGTGCCGAGGACGTGGGTTGGGGGACCAATCGCATGGTTCTTGGCAAGCACTCGGGCCGAAATGCCTTTCGCAGCCGTTGCGACGAGCTGGGCATCCGCTTCGAGACCGCCGCCCAGCTCAATGAGGCCTTTCAGCGATTCAAGGACCTGGCGGATAAAAAACACGAAATCTTCGACGAAGACCTCCAGGCGCTGGCCACCGAGGCGGTGGCTGCGCTGGAAGAAGACCAGGGGGCGACACTGGTGGCCTTTCGCTGTTGCTCGGAGACCGGCGAGACGCCGGTGGCCGATGTCACGCTGCAGGTCGATGGCGAGGAGCACAAGCACAGCGCCGCCGGCGATGGACCGGTGGATGCCGCATTCAAGGCCATCGATGGCATCCTCGATGTGAGCGCCGAGCTGCTGCTGTATTCGGTGAATAACATCACCACCGGCACCGATGCCCAGGGCGAGGTCACCGTCCGCCTCGAGCGGGGCGGTCGTGCGGTCAATGGTCAGGGCTCGGATACGGACATCGTGATCGCCTCGGCCAAGGCCTATCTCAACGCGCTCAATCGGCTGCGAAGTAGCGCCAACCGGACCCACCCCCAGACCGAAGGCGTCTGAGGGGCCGCGTTGTGGCTGGGCTCGATGCGCGACGGCATCGCCTGCTGGCGGATATGGGGGTGACGGTCTGGTCGCCGCGACGCGCCGAGCGCCCGGCCCCCAGCGGTGCCGAACCGCCCGGTGCAGCGGCAGCCGTCGATGACTGGGCGGCGCTGGAAGCGGGTATCCGCGGCTGTACCCGCTGCCCGCTTCACCAGACCCGGATCTGTGCGGTGCCCGGGGTGGGTGACCGGGATGCCGAGCTGCTGATCGTCGGCGAGGCGCCGGGCCGCGAAGAGGACCAGCGGGGTGAACCGTTCGTCGGCCGTGCCGGCCGCCTGCTCGATGCCATGCTCCGGGCCATCGATCTGGATCGGCACCGGCGGGTGTATATCACCAATGTGATCAAGTCCCGGCCACCGGACAACCGGGATCCCAAAGCCGAAGAGTTGAGCGCTTGTCGGCCCTGGCTCGAGGCGCAGATCCGGCTCATCCGCCCGCGACGCGTTCTGGCCGTGGGCCGGGTCAGCGCGCAGCAGCTCATTGGCACGCGGGAGGGCATCGGCAAGCTGCGCGGCCGTTGGCACCGCCTGGGCGAGGCCGAAACCCCGCTGCTTGTGACCTATCATCCAGCGTATCTGCTGCGCGAGCCGGCCGCCAAGGCGCGCAGCTGGGCCGATCTGCTGATGCTCAAAACGGCGCTGGAAGCCGACGTCTGATGGTCGCCAGGGCCTTTTTGCCCGTGATCCGCCCCATGCGACCGGCGGATCTCGCGTTGGTCGAGGGCGTCGAGGCCCGGGCCTACGACTATCCATGGAGCATCAATATCTTCCGCGACTGTCTGCGCATGGGCTATGAGTGCTGGGTGCAACTGGCCACCGAGCGGGTGGTGGGGCACTGTGTGCTCGCCATGGGCCCGGGCGAGGCCCATGTGCTCAATCTCGCGATCGACCCCGACTGGCACAACCGCGGCCTGGGGCGGGCACTGCTCGAGCGGCTCCTGACCCGGGCCGAAGAGCTGGGGGCGGAGTCGGTGTTCCTCGAAGTTCGTCCCAGCAACGCCCCGGCGGTGCATCTGTATCGCGCCACCGGATTCCGGCGGGTGGGACGGCGACGCGATTACTATCCCGCCGAAGATGGCCGCGAGGATGCCCTTGTGCTGCGCTACACGCTGCGCGAGGTGGCACCCGCGGGCCGTTGATGACCCCCATGGCGGGTGTGGCATCGCCGGCTCGGCCGTCGCGGCGGGTGGTCTGGTCGTGGGCCCTCTACGACTGGGCCAACTCGGCGTTTGCCACGGTGGTTCTGGCCGGGTTTTTTCCGATTCTCTTTCAGGACTACTGGAGCAGCGCCGCCGCGCCGGCGACGGCCAATCTGCGTCTGGGCTGGGCCAATGGGCTGGCCAGCCTGCTCATCGTGCTGCTGGCGCCGCTCGCGGGGGCGATGGCCGATCGCGGCGGCTGGCGCAAACGGGCGCTGCTTTTCTTTGCCTGGTCGGCGGCCGCGCTGACGGCGCTTCTGGCGCTGGTCCCCGGCGGCGACTGGCTGGTTGCCGCGACGCTTTTCGTCCTTGCCACGGTGGGCTTCATGGCCGCCAACCTGTTCTACGACGCCCTGCTGGTGGGGATCGCGCCACGCCGGCAATGGCATTCGCTCTCCGGGCTGGGGTTTGGCCTGGGCTATCTGGGTGGCGGTTTGCTCTATCTCGGCTGTGTCATCGCCGTGCTCCAGCCCGCCCGTTTCGGGCTGGCGGGGCCGCTCGAGGCGGCGCTGGCCGGGCTGATGGCGACCGCCGTGTGGTGGGCGGTGTTTGCACTGCCGCTGGCGCGCTATGTGCCCGAGCCGCCCGCCACCGGTGGCGGTGCCTCGCTGGGCGGCGGTCTGCGGCAGATCGGCTCGACGCTGCGGCATCTGCGGGCCTATCGGCCGGTGGTTGTGTTTCTGCTTGCCTATTGGCTCTATATCGATGGTGTCGGCACCACCATCCGCATGGCGGTGGCCTATGGCCGGGCCCTGGGCTTCGAGCAGAATGATCTGATCGTGGCCCTTTTGATCACCCAGTTCGTGGGCTTTCCGGCGGCGATTGCCATGGGGGCATTGGGTGAGCGCATCGGCGCGCGCCCTGGCATCCTGCTGGGCCTCGGGGTGTATATCCTGATTGCCGTATGGGGCGCATTCATCCAGGCGCCCTGGGAGTTTTACTGCATTGCCGCGCTGGTGGGACTTGCCCAGGGGGGTGTGCAGGCGCTCAGCCGGTCGCTCTATGCACGTCTCATCCCCCCGGAGCGCGCGGCGGAGTTTTTCGGCTTCTACAATCTGCTCGGCAAATTCGCCGCCCTCATCGGTCCGCCGGCGTTCGGCTTTCTGGGCGTCTGGCTGGGGGATGTGCGCTACTCGATGCTGGCCCTGATTGTGCTGTTTACCGCCGGTGGGTTGATATTATGGCGGGTGGATCTGAGAGGAGCGGAAGCATGAGTGATAACGAGCAGACCCCGACGGCACCGCGTCTGACGGTCTGGCAGGTGATCAAGAGCACGGTTGCCGCCGCGTTTGGCGTGCAGACCGAGGCCGCCCGGCAGCGCGATTTCAAGCAAGGCAGCGCGGCGACGTTCATCATCGCCGGGCTGGTCTTTACCGCGGCCTTTGTGGTGGCGCTGGTGGTGATCGTTAATCTGGTGCTGAGCGGCGCCGGCTGACGGGCAGCGGCACCATCACCGCGGCGGTCACCAGACTCGAGGCCACCAGCGCGCCCAGAAACGGCGCCAGTGTGGGTGTCGCCGCCGGAAAGCTCGCCGCCAGCAATCCGGCGGCAAGGCTGCCCCCGGTGACCACGCCCGGGATGATCGCGCCGACGACGCCGGCCAGGCAGCCGAGCACCGCCGCTTTGGTCGAGGCGCGATGGAAAAGCGCCGAGAGCAGCGGGACCACCGCGGTGGCGCAGAGCAGATCGGCAATCAAAAACAGCCTCAGCACCGAAACCTGCTGGAGCGCCAACAGCACCACCGGCAGCATTAACAACGCGGTCAGAACCCGCGCCCCCCGCAGGCCCAGGCGTCCGGTCTCGGAGGCCCCCAGCGAGACCAGCGCATTCTGTAGCGTATCCACCGACGAGGCCACCAGGGTGATGCCAAGTACCAGCGCCGGCAGGGTCAGCCAGGCGGGCGCTTCGGCGAGTAGCGCGAAAAACGGGATGGGCGGGTTGCCCAGCTCGAGGCCGCGCCCGGCCGCCACCAGCCCGAGGCCGCCAAGCACGCCGATGACCAGCATCGTCGCGATACCGCCCAGCAGCGCGCCGCGTCGCAGGGCAGGGATATCCGCAGCGGCCCAGACCCGTTGCCAGTAGCCCTGGTGGAAAAGATTGGCTGCGGTCACCGCGATCACCAGGGTGAGGGCGACGGTCAGCCCCGTGGCCGCCGATGGGGGCGCGGCGCTTGCCGCCTCGGCGGTGGCATCCCCCGCGGCCGCCATCAGCGCCGCCAACGCCACCAGGGCGAGCAACACCAGCAGCAACCCCCCTTGCCAGCGGTCGGTGATCAGGCTCGCCCGCAACCCCCCGGCCATGGTGTAGACCAGGGTGGCGGCGGCGACCGCCGCGATGGTGAAAGCGCCGTCTATCCCGGACAAAAGGGCCGTAATCGCCCCCACGGCGGTGAGTTCCGCGGCCAGAAAGCAGAGCATGTAGAGCAGCGAGAGCACCCCGATCCAGCGCCTGAATCCATTGCCGAAGCGCTCGGCGGCAAACTCGGTCAGGCTTCGCCCCTGCGCCAGCCGCCGGCGGATGGTGGGGCCCATCCAGGCGAGCAGGGCGAATGGCAGTGCCGAACCCAGTGCGTAGCCGGCCACGGCCACCGGGCCGACAAAGGCCCCGACCTCGGGTGGGGCAAACAGAATCCATGCGCCCATGCCCGAGGCCAGAAAAGACAGGCCCAGGGTGAGTCCGGTCTGGCTGTTGCGGGCGGTGAGATAGTCATCGAGGCCGCCTGGGTGGCGGGCCCGTAGCCCCAGAAGGACAAAGATCAAAAGCGCGGCGGCAATCGCCGCCATGGTCAGGGTCTGCATGTCGCACTTCCTCCGCCGGTATGACCCGGTTCAGGTTCCAGGGTCTGCGCGAAGCGCACTCTCAGTCCGAAGACTCCCCTGGCGACGAAAATCTGGATGATTCGAGGATCGAGTATGACCGCGGTGGGTGGGGTCGCTCAAGTCGTCGGCTGCGGTTGGGCTGGGCGTGGCGCCGGCAAATCGGCATGATGGCGGCCGAAACCAACAACGGGAGTACTGGCACCATGGCGCGTAGACGGCACTGGCTATTGACGGCCCTGGTCGTGGGGGTCGTGGCAGGCGGGGTTGCCCTGCCCATCGTCAATGGTCAGCGGGCCGAACAGGCCTGGGTGACGGGGATCGAATCCATCGATGCAATGCTTGAGGGCGACTATGGCCGGCCCAGTGGCGTCGAGTCGCGGGTCTATGACCGGGGGCTTTTCAGCGCCCAGGCGCGGGCCCGGATCCGTCTGGCGGCACCGGCTGTGTCACCGGCGCTTGCTGCGGCACTGGGCAATGATCGCGGCGAGGTAGTGCTGACCCTCGAGCAGACCATCGAGCATGGCTTGCTGGGCATTCGCTTTGACGGGCATCTCATCCCACATGATCGACTGGCCATGCAACTGCGCCGGTTTGTCGCCGATCCCGCCGAGGCTGTCCGCGTCGGGGGCAAGGTCAACTTGCAGATGCGACAGCTTCGGGTCTCGACTGTGCCATTGAGCGGGTTGATCGAGGCGGACGAGCCGCTGGTGCTGGACGCCGCCCCGCTTCGCCTGGAGCTCAGCTTCCAGCCCGATGAAAAGCGCCTCGACACCCTGCTGAACTGGCCGGGTATGACGCTGGACGCGCCGGAGCAGGGCGGCGAGCTGCGTGTCGATGACGTCTCGTTGAACAGTACCGGCCGATTGGTGGCGGGCGATCTGCTCAATGGCCTGTGGGTCGGCCGCAGTGAATTGCGGCTCGGCGATATGGCCGCCCGATCGCCCATGGAGCCGCCGGTCCGGCTCGCTGAACTGTCGGTGACGGCCAACAGCGAGGCGGCGGACAACGGCCGGATCGATGCCGGCCTGGGGCTGCGTTTCAGCCGGCTGTCGTTGCCGGAGTTTCCGGTGGTGCGCGGCCAGGCCCGATGGCAACTGCGCTCGCTGGCCGCCGAGCCGTTGATGGCGCTAAGCCGCATGGCCCCGGCGCTGGAGGATAGTCCTACGCTTCCCGACCGGGCACGGGCGCATCTTGCCGATCTGGCAGCGGCAGGCCCGGTGCTCACCCTCGAGTCGATGCGGCTTGAGACCGAAGCCGGCACGGGTTTGAGCAGCACCGGTCGCGTGATGGTCGATCCGGCCATGGCCGAGGCGCTGCGCACCGGGGCACGGGGCATAGCGCTGCTACGGCATCTGGCGATGACCGCAACCATGGGGCTTGATCAATCCCTCGGTGATGCACTGCCGGCCGAGCCCGCCGCCTGGCTTGCCCAGCTCCAGGCCTTTGGCATTGTCCGCCGGCAGGCCGGCGAGTACCGCATCGAGGCGGCGCTTGAGCAGGGCACGTTGACGATTAACGATCGGCCCTGGTGGCGCCTGGATGGGTAGCGTCGGCGGCTTTTAAAGCCGGGCGATGCGGTTGATCTGATCTTCGATCCGGCCGAGGGCCGTCTGGGCCTCGGCAAGCTTGTCCCGCTCTTTTTGCACCACATCGGCGGGCGCCCGGGTGACAAAGCGCTCGTTGCCTAGCTTGCCCTCGGTGCGTTGAATATCGCCAGCAAGCCGGCTGCGCTCTTTCTCCAGTCGGGTGAGCTCTGCATCCTTGTCGATCAGCCCGGCCATCGGGACCCGGATTTCTAGCTGATCGACCAGGGCCAGGGCCGACTCCGGTGCGTTGTCGGCCGCATCCAGCACGGTCACCGACTCAAGGCGTCCGAGAAAATCCAGCGCCGCACGATGGCGTTCGAGCCGGTCAAGATCCTGGGCCGAGGCATTGCCGAGCAGCACCGGCAGGGGTTTGCCCGGGGCGATGTCCATCTCGCCACGGATGCGCCGGATCCCAAGAATGAAACGCTGCAGCCAGTCGATCTCGGCTTCGGCTTCGGGATCCTCCCGGGCGGGCTCGGCCACCGGGAAGGGCTGGGTCATGACCGTCTCGCCGCTGACACCGGCAAGGGGCGCCACCCGCTGCCAGATGGCTTCGGTGACAAAGGGCATGATGGGATGGGCCAGGCGGAGCACTGCCTCGAGCACTGTCACCAGTGTCCGGCGGGTGCCCCGGGCCGCGGCGTCATCGCCGGCGTCCTGGAGCGCGGGTTTGCTGAGCTCCAGATACCAATCGCAGTACTCGTCCCAGATGAACTCGTAAATCGCCTGGGCGGCCTGATCCATGCGATAGCCGGCGATGGCGTCGTTGACGGTCCGCTCGGTTGTCTGCAGCCGTGAGATGATCCACCGCTCGGCGGTGCCCAGGGTCTGTTCACCGCCCGAGGTGCCGCAGTCCTGGCCTTCGGTGTTCATCAGTACGAAACGCGCCGCGTTCCAGAGCTTGTTGCAGAAGTTGCGATAGCCATCGACCCGGCCCATGTCAAAGACGACGTCCCGTCCGGTGGTGGCCAGGCTGGCAAAGGTAAATCGCAGGGCATCGGTGCCGTGGGCCGCAATGCCCTCGGGGAAGGCCTTGCGGGTCTGCTTTTCGATGGCACCCGCCCGCTGGGGCTGCATCAGTCCGGTGGTGCGCTTGGCCACCAGCGATTCGAGATCGATGCCGTCAACAATGTCGATGGGGTCGAGGACATTGCCCTTGGACTTGGACATCTTCGCGCCCTCGGAGTCGCGCACCAGTCCGTGGATGTACACCTCGCGGAACGGCACATCGCCCCGGAACTTGAGCCCCATCATGATCATCCGCGCCACCCAGAAGAAGATGATGTCAAAGCCGGTGACAAGCACGCTGGTGGGGTAGAAGCTGGCGAGCTCTGGCGTCTCGTCCGGCCAGCCCAGGGTCGAGAACGGCCACAGCGCCGAAGAAAACCAGGTATCCAGCACATCCTCGTCTCGGGTAAGGGCGGTGGCCTCGTCCAGGCCGTGGGCCGCGCGCACCGCCTGCTCATCCTCGCCGACATAGACATTGCCGGCCTCGTCGTACCAGGCGGGGATGCGATGGCCCCACCAGAGCTGCCGGCTGATGCACCAGTCCTGGATATCTTCGAGCCAGTTGTAATAGGTCTTCGTCCAGTTCTCGGGCACAAAGCGGATATGGCCCTGTCGGACCGCCTGGATGGCCGGCCGAGTGATCTCGGCCCAGCCGCCGGGCCGGCCATCGGACTGGGTCTCGCGGGTGAGGTCGACAAACCACTGATAGGTCAGATAGGGCTCGATCACCGCCCTGGTGCGGTCACAGCGCGGCACCATCAGCTTATGCGCATCAATGCCCTCGAGCAGGCCCGCCGCCTCGAGGTCGGCGACGATGCGCTCACGCGCCTCGTAGCGGTCCAGGCCCTGGTAGGCGGCCGGGGCATTGGCGTTGACCCGGGCGTCGCCGGTGAAGATATTGATCGGCTCGCAGCCGTGACGGCGGCCGACCTCGTAGTCGTTGAAGTCGTGGGCCGGGGTGATTTTTAGACAGCCCGTGCCGAAACTCGCGTCGACATACTCATCGGCGACGATGGGGATCTCGCGGCCGACCAGGGGCAGCTTGACCCGGCGGCCGATGAGGTGACGGTAGCGCTCGTCCTCGGGGTTCACCGCCACAGCGGTATCCCCCAGCATGGTCTCGGGCCGGGTGGTGGCGACCACCAGGGTCTCGTCACCGTCCGCCAGCGGGTAGCGCAGCCGCCAGATCGAGCCCTGCTCTTCGGCCGACTCCACCTCCAGGTCGGACACGGCGGTTTGCAGCACCGGATCCCAGTTGACCAGGCGCTGGCCGCGATAGATCAGCCCCTCCCGGTAGAGCTGGATGAAGACATCACGGACTGCCGTCGACAGGCCCTCATCCATAGTGAAGCGTTCTCTCGACCAGTCCACCGAGGCCCCGAGACGCCGCATCTGGTTCTGGATGGTGCCGCCGGATTGGGCCTTCCACGCCCAGATCTTGTCGACAAACGCTTCGCGGCCGAGATCGTGGCGGGTCTTGTCCTCGGCGTTGAGCTGGCGCTCGACCACCATCTGCGTGGCGATGCCGGCGTGGTCGGTCCCCGGCTGCCAGAGCGTGTTGTCGCCATGCATCCGGTGGTAACGCACCAGGATATCCATGAGCGTGTCCTGAAAGGCGTGTCCCATGTGAAGGGTGCCGGTCACATTGGGTGGCGGGATCATGATGCAGTAAGGGTTGCCCTTGCCGTCGGGCTGGAAATAGCCCCTCGACTCCCAGGTCTGATACCACTGGGTCTCGATCTGCTGGGGGTTATAGGTCTTGTCCATGGACGCGAAAGGCTCCTAGTGCTCGATGCGATGGGTGCGGGGGTCGATCCCGGCCTGTTGATAGTCGCGGTAGCGTTGCCGCCCGGCCCGGCGGACCGCCTCATCGGCGGTGATGATCTCGGCGATCCGCTCGCGTTCTGACCACTGCGCCGGCAGATCCTCGCCGAGGTTGATCAGCAGCCGCCCGGGCGCCGGATCCGGGTGGATGACGATGGGGTTGTGGCCATCCTGCGAGGATTGGCCATGGGGGATGAAGCTCTCCGGCTCGAACGTCCAGAGGGCCTCATCCAGTCGCTGCGCGCTCGCCTCGTCGGCGGTGCGGATGTGGACATCCAGCCCCTGCTGCCAGGCCCGCGCGGCGAGTCGACAGCAGAAATGCTCGCGGGCGTCATCTCCGCCCCGGTCGAGGATGTAGAAATCGATGCGCGGCATCATCGCCCCGGCAGCTGTACCATATCGGCCCATCAAGGGATGGGCATGGATGTCGTTACATTGCACAAACGCTGGAAGGTTACCGCAGCCGGGCAGGGCGTGTCGTGGGGCTGAACCGCCTGACTCGCTATTTGCTGCGTGAGCTGCTGCTCGCCTGGGCCGCGGTCACGCTGGTGCTGGTGGTGGTTTTGCTGACCAATCGGCTTATTCAGTTCATGGCCGATGCCGCCAGTGGCGAAATCCCGCCGTCGGTCATCTTCACCCTCCTGGGCCTCAAGGCCGCCGCCAATATCGGCGTGGTGCTGCCGGGCAGCTTTTTTCTGGCGGTGGTGCTGGCGCTGGGCCGGCTCTACCGCGACAGCGAGGTCACCGCCATGGCGGGTTGCGGGATCGGCCCGAACCGGATCTATCGGGGGATCTTTGCCCTGGCGGTGCCCCTGGCGCTCGGGGTGGCGGTGCTCACCCTGTCACTGGGGCCGGCGGCGGAACGCCAGGCCGATCGGGTGCTGGCCAATGCCGAGCAGCAGGCCCGCTTTGGCGGGGTTCAACCCGGACGGTTTCTCAATTTTGGCGATCAGACCACGGTCTATGTGGGCCAGCTGGGCGCCGACGGTGGCATGCAGGGCCTGTTCGCCGAGCGGCGCGTGGATGGGCAGTGGCAGATCTGGGTGGCCGAAGGGGGGCGACGGGTCGCCAACGCCCTTGGGCCCGGCGAGTTTCTGGTGCTCGACAACGGCTGGCGGTATGACGGCAATCCCGGCGAGGCTGCCTGGCGGGTGATGGAATATGCTGAGCATGGCATTCGCGTGGCGATGCCGGCGCCGGTCGAGCCGGGGGTTGGCATGGACAGCCGCGGCGCGACGGCATTGATCGAGCAGGCCGATGCGGCGGCCTGGGCGGAGTTGCAGCGTCGCCTGTCGCCGGCGGTAATGCTGCTGGTGCTGGCCCTCGCCGGTCTGCCCCTGGCCCAGTCGGCGCCCCGCAGCGGGCGATTCGGCCGGGTGGTCATCGCCGTGCTTGTGTTCATGATCTATTTCAACCTCATCTATACCGCAGCGGACTGGCTCGAGTCCGGTCGGGTGGGGCTGCTGGGCGGCCCGGTCTGGGTGCACGGGTTGGCGTTGTTGATCACCGTAGCGGCGGTGGTCGTGCGCCTTGGGGTGAGCCCGCTGCGGCGCTGGCAGCCGGGGGCGGCAGGGTGACGCGGGTGGATCGCTACATCGCCACCACGGTGGCCGCCGGTGCCCTCGCCGGGTTGCTGGTCATTGTTTGTCTGAGTTTTGTCTTTGAGTTCATTGATGAGGCGGATGACATTGGCCGCGGTGGCTATACCTTTGCCACCGCCATGCTGGTGGTGGCCTTATCCATGGTGCAACGCGCCTACGAGGCATTCCCCATGGCAACGCTGATCGGTGCACTGGTCAGTCTGGGTGGGCTTGCTGCGCGCAGCGAGCTCGTGGCCATGCGTGCCCTTGGCTTTTCGGTCGGGCGTGTCGCTCGGGCGGTGGTGGTCGCCGGTGTGCTGCTTGCGTTGCTGGCCGCGGCGATGGGCGAGTGGGTGGCGCCGGCAGCTAGCCGACTGGCTCAGCAGCTGCAGACAGAAGCCCGGGGCGGGCCGGTGGGCACCCTGGGGCAGGGGATATGGGCCCGGGATGGCGAATACCGGCTGCGGGCCGAGCGGGTGCCGCAGGCTGACCGGCTCGATGGCGTTCGTGCCTACCGTATCCGTGACAACCGATTGGCCGAGATCATCACCGCGCCCCGGGCGAACTACGAGAACGGCGCCTGGCGGTTGCCCGAGGCAACGGTGACGCGGTTTCGATCGGCTGGCGGCGTTGAGCTGCGACAAGTCTCATCCCTGCACCTGGGCGGGGCGTTGACGCCGGAGGCGCTCGAGGTGGTGGTGGTCGAACCGGACACCCTCTCGGGCAGGGATTTGCTCGAGTACGTGGGCTATCTCGAGCGCAATAACCTCGACAGTGACCGGTATCGACTGGCGCTGTGGGTCAAGCTGGCGACACCCCTTGCCACGGTGGTGATGCTGTTGCTGACGGTGCCGCTGGTGTTTGGCTCGCAACGCAGCGCCGGCGTGGGCCAGCAGGTCTTTCTGGGGGTGTTGATCGGCCTGGCGTTTTTCCTGCTCAATCGGTTCATCGGCAACGCGGCGCTGATCTACGGGCTGCCGCCGGCGGTCAGTGCGCTGGCGCCGACGGTGGTGTTTCTGGCCATCGCGCTTTTCACCCTGCGCCGGGTTCGCTGAGCGCTCGGGTTAGGGACGCTTGGGATCGAGATAGAGATAGGTCCGCGAGAGCCGGTCATGCCAGGTCAGTCCCTGACGGTCGAAAAGCGCCCAGAGAAACCCGGCCCCCGCCGGCAGCCACGAGAGCAAAGCGGCAAAAAACCGGTTGCTGGCCCCCACCAGCCCCACCTTCTGGCCGTTGGCATCAATCAGCCGCATCCGCCAGGCCTGCAGTCCCAGGGTTCGGCCGCCCCACACCCAGAAGCCGACAAAGAATACGAAAGACACCCCCAGCAGATAGAGCCGGAAGAATGCATCGCCGGGCGCGGCGGCATTGCCACCGTGCAGGGCAATCCACGCGGCGCCGGCGCCCATCCACAGCGCGATCAACAGCATGCCGTCATAGAGCACGGCGGCCAGGCGGCGCAGCAGACTGGGGCGGTTTTCGTCGGGCAGATTCATCCCGCGATTCTAGATCCTGTGGCGGGGAAAGGGTAGCGGCTTGGGTGATGGCGCTCCCACGGGGATTTGAACCCCGGTTTCCGCCTTGAGAGGGCGGCGTCCTCACCACTAGACGATGGGAGCGTTGTCGTTTGGCCGGCGTTTTTGACCGCCGATCGGCGCGCCAGACAAGGGCTGGTATTATACGGGCTGCAACCCACCGCACAAGAGGCGACTGCCGCTCCGTGAGTGATCCGCAACCACAATCCATCGAACCCGCCATCATCCCGCGCGACCAGCACGTCATCTCGCGGTCACAGATTAGCGACAAGGCCCTGACCGTACTCTATCGGCTCAAAAGCGCCGGCTACGGGGCCTATCTGGTGGGCGGTGGCGTCCGTGATCTCTCGCTGGGCCGGGAGCCGAAGGATTTTGATGTCGCCACTGACGCCACGCCCGATGAAGTCAAGGCGCTTTTCCGCAATTGCCGGCTGATCGGGCGCCGCTTTCGGCTCGCCCACGTCCACTGGGGCCCCGAGATCATCGAGGTGGCCACCTTTCGGGCGCTGACCCCGCCCGATGGCGATACCGACAGCGACCGGGTGACCGAGGACGGCATGATCGTGCGCGACAACGTCTACGGCACCATCGAGGAAGACGCACTGCGGCGCGATTTCACCATCAATGCGCTTTACTACAATATCGCCGATTTCACGGTGGTGGACTACGCCGGCGGCATGGAGGACATCAAAGCCGGTCGCCTGCGACTGATCGGTGACCCGGCGGTGCGGTACCGGGAGGATCCGGTGCGGATGCTCCGGGCGGTGCGCTTTGCCGCCAAGCTCGGCTTTGCCATCGACACCGCCACGGCCGAGCCGATCCCCTGGATGGCCGAGCTTCTGGACGATATCCCTCCGGCGCGGCTTTTTGATGAGGTGCTCAAGCTCTTCATGGCCGGCCAGGGGGTGGAGACCTTCGAGACGCTTCGCCAGCACGGGCTTTTTCGCTATCTGTTTCCGGCCTCGGATACGGCCCTCGATGATGATGAACACGGGCAGTTTGTCACCTTCATCGCCCGAGCGCTCGAGAGCACCGACAAACGGGTCAACGAAGAACGCCCGGTGACCCCGGCGTTTTTGTTTGCCGCGCTCATCTGGCCGGCGATCCTCGCGCAACTGCCCGGCGGCCGGTTGCAGTCACAGATCAACCGTGAGCTCTTCGAGCAGGCCGTCACCGAGGCCCTCGAGCGCCAGCTGCGGCAGGTGGCCATTCCCAAGCGCTTCTCGCAGCCGATGCGCGAGATCTGGGCGCTGCAACCGCGCTTTGATACCCGCTCCGAGAAAAAGGCCAAACGGCTTTTTGCCCATCCGCGTTTTCGCGCTGCCTATGATTTCCTGCTGCTACGTGGTGAGGCCGGGCTGGCCGACAAGGCGTTGGTGGAATGGTGGCGTGAATACACCACCAGCAGCCCCGACGCCCCGCCGCCCACACCGGCGAGGCGGCGTCGGCGGGGTGGCAAACGCCGGCGGGGCGGCCATGCCGGCGACGCCAATGCGGCGCCGTCCGATTCGGCCGTGGAGTCTGGCGGCGAGTGACCCCCAGCGTTGATGCCTTTGTCGGGATCGGCAGCAATCTGGACGATCCCGCCGCCCAGGTCCGTCGGGCCATTGTGGCGCTGGATGGTATTGGCGAGAGCCGCTGCCATGTTGCCTCCGGTCTCTACCGTAACCCGCCCATGGGGCCGGCCGATCAGCCGGACTACATCAATGCGGTAGCCTGGCTGCGGACCGGGCTTTCGCCGCTCGAGCTGTTGGCGGCGTTGCAGGCCATCGAAGCGGATGCCGGCCGCCGTCGCCAGGGGCCACGCTGGGGGCCGCGGCCGCTGGATCTGGATCTGCTCGTCTATGGGCAGCGGGTCATCGATACACCGGATCTGCAGGTGCCTCATCCGGGCGTCACCGAACGCGCCTTTGTCCTGTATCCTTTCAGCGAAATCGACCCGCACCGCATAATCCCGGGCGAGGGCAGCGTCGAGGCGTTGGCCGGGGCGGTAGATGGCGGTGCGTTACAGGCAATCGGGTAGGGCATGACGGACAGGGCGCTGGACTATGTGGTGGTCGAGGGGCCGATCGGGGTGGGCAAGTCGCGGCTGGCCGAGCAGCTTGCCGAGCGCATGAACGCCCAGCCGCTGCTCGAGCGAAGCCAGGAAAACCCCTTTCTCGAGCGCTTTTATCGCAACCCTCGCGAGGGCGCCTTCCCGACACAGCTGTTTTTTTTGATGCAGCGTGCCGAGATGCTCTCGGGACTGCGCCAGAGCGATCTGTTCCAGCCCCGGGTGGTCTCGGACTTTCTCTTTGCCAAGGATCGGCTTTTTGCCCAGCTCAACCTCGACAGCCACGAGTTCGACCTCTATGACCGGGTCTGGCAGACCCTCGCGCCCAGCGTGCCGGCGCCGGATCTGGTGGTCTATCTCCAGGCCCCGGTCGAGGTCCTCCAGGGCCGGCTCAAACGGCACGCCAAAGGGCCCGAGGCGCGGCTCGATAGTGACTATCTGGAGCGTCTGGCCGGCGCCTATGTGGATTTTTTCCACCACTACAGCGACGCCCCGGTGTTGATCGTCAACAGCGCCGGGCTCGACCCGCTTGGCAGCGAGGCCCATCTGGAGATGCTGCTCGAGGAGATGGGCCGGGCGCGCAGCGGACGGCATTACTTCAACCCGGACAAAAGCGTACTCTAAGAGCCATGAGCAAACGCCTGAGCCTGACCCGATTGCGGCGCATGAAAGCCGATGGCGAGCCCATCGTGGCGTTGACCGCCTACGACTACAGCTTTGCCCGGGCGGTGGACGCCGCCGGCATCGATCTGGTGCTGGTCGGCGATTCGCTGGGCATGGTGGTACAGGGTCATGCGGGCACCATGCCGGTGACCGTCGCCGAGATGGCCTACCACACCCGCTGTGTCGCCCGGGGGCTGTCGCGGGCCTATCTAATGGTGGATCTGCCTTTTCTCAGCGACTACGACGAGCGCAGCGCGCTGGAGAGCGCGGCGGTGTTGATCAAAGAGGGCGGCGCGGACATGGTCAAGGTCGAGGCAACCGCCGAGCAGGCGCCCATCGTCGCAGCGCTCTCCCGCGCCGGTGTACCGGTGTGTGCGCATTTCGGGCTGCGACCGCAACGGGTCGGACAGCTGGGCGGCTATCGGGTCCAGGGCCGTGGCGACGATGGCGCGGCACAGTTGTGCGAGGACGCCCGCGCGCTGGAGGCCGCCGGTGCCGACATGCTGCTGGTCGAGTGCGTTTCGGCGAAGGCGGCGCGGGCTGTCCAGGCGCAGTGCCAGACGCCGCTCATCGGCATCGGCGCGGGTAGCGATTGTGACGGGCAGATCCTGGTCCTCCAGGACATGCTCGGCATCACGCCCGGTCAGCCGCCCAGTTTCAGTCATGACTTCATGGCCGATGCCGGCACCATCCCCGGTGCCCTCAGTGCCTATGCCGAGGCGGTGCGCGCCAGACGCTTTCCGGGACCCGAACACGGGTTCGATTGATCCATGCAGACGGTCGAGGCCATTGCGCCGCTGCGCGAGCAGGTCGCCGCCTGGCGTCGGGCGGGAGAGTGCATTGGGTTTGTGCCCACCATGGGGAATCTGCATGGCGGCCATCTCGCGCTGGTGGACGAGGCCCGGGCCCGCAGCGATCGAGTCGTTGCCAGCATCTTCGTCAATCCCACCCAGTTCGGACCGGACGAGGACTACGAAAACTACCCCCGGACCTGGGAGGCGGACTGTGCGGCGCTCGAAGCCCATGGCACCGATCTGGTGTTCGCCCCCGCGGTCGATGCCATCTACCCCGAAGGCCCGCAGTTGCGCACTCGGGTCGACGTGCCGGCGCTCAATGCCATCCTCTGCGGCGCCTCTCGGCCCGGTCACTTTACCGGTGTGGCGACCGTGGTCACCAAACTGCTCAACATCGTCCAGCCCGATCTGGCGGTGTTCGGTCGCAAGGATTACCAGCAGCTTATGGTCATCCGCCAACTAGTCGCCGACCTCAGTCTGCCGGTGGAGATCGTCGGCGGCGCCATTGCCCGCGAGCCCAGCGGCCTTGCCATGAGCAGCCGCAACGCTTATCTCACGCAGGCCCAGCGGGCCCGGGCGCCGGCGCTTTACGCCACGCTCCAGGATCTGGCGGATCGATTGCTGGCCGGCGACCACCGGCTCGGCCGGTTGATCGACCAGGCCAAGCAGCAGTTGATCAATGCGGGGCTCGAACCGGATTATCTCGAGATCCGGCGAGCCGATGATCTCACGCCCGCCGGCGCCGGGGATCAGTCGCTGATCATCCCGGCGGCGGTCTATCTGGGTCGGGCGCGGCTGATTGATAACATCCCGGTGAGCCTGCCGGCGCCGGGGCTGAAGGGGGTGTCATGAAGGCATTGAAGGCAACGCCAGCCTGGCAGGCGCTGCTCGATGAGCGCGCATCCATCGAGGCGCGATCCATTGCCGGTTTGTTTGATGATGACCCGCAGCGCTTCGAGGCGTTTTCCATCGAACTCGATGGGCTTTTGCTCGACTACAGCAAACAGCCCCTCACCCGGGCGACACGCGATGCGCTGCTGACCCTCGCCGAGGCCCGGGATGTCGCCGGGCAGCGTGACCGGATGTTGGCCGGCGAGTCGATCAACACCAGCGAGGGCCGCGCCGCGCTGCACACTGCCCTGCGTGTGCCGGACGGGGCCGCGGGTTGGGCGGACGCGGCCACCACCCGGGCGGTGGCCAGCGCCCGGCGGCAGATGCACGAGATGGCCGATGCGGTGAGGACGCAGTGCCGCACCGGCGCCACCGGTGAGCCCATCGAGCATGTCATCAACATTGGCATCGGCGGCTCCGATCTGGGCCCGCGCCTGGTGCTCGAGGCCCTGGCACCGATCGCCGACGGGCCGGCCGTGCATTTTGTCGCCAACCTCGATGGCGTCGAACTTGAACGGACTCTGGCGCGTTGCAACCCGGCCCGGACCCTGGTGCTGGTGGTCTCGAAGAGCTTCGGGACGGCCGAGACCATGGCCAACGCCCACGAGGTCATGGCCTGGCTGCGGCGGCGCGTGCCGGCGGATGATGTGCTCGAGCAGCAGGTCATCCCCATCACCGCCAATCTGGACCGGGTTCGCGCGCTGGGGCTTGATCCGGCGGCGGCCCTGCCGATGTGGGATTGGGTCGGAGGGCGCTATTCGCTGTGGTCGGCGGTCGGCCTTGCCATCATGATGGGGATTGGCCCGGCGGGCTTTGATGCGCTGCTGGGTGGAGCCCATGGCATGGATCGCCACTTTGCCGAGGCGCCGCCGGCGTCGAACATGCCCTTGATGCTGGGGCTTGTCTCGGTGTTAAACGGCACGCTGCTCGGCCGGCGGAGCCAGGCCGTGGTGCCGTACACCGAGCGACTCGGCCGACTCTGCGCCTATCTCCAGCAGCTCGTGATGGAGAGCAACGGCAAGTCCGTCGACCGTGAGGGCGGGGCCATCGAGCAGCCCACGGCGGCAGCCATCTGGGGGCAGACCGGCACACCGGGCCAGCACGCCTTCTTCCAGGCACTGCATCAGGGCACTGACATCGTCCCGGTGGATTTTATCGGGGTGGCCCGGCCCGTCGCCGGCGAGCACGGCGACCCCCTCGAGCTCACCGCCAACCTGTTCGCCCAGAGCCAGGCGCTGATGCTCGGCCGCGCCGAGGCGGGTATCGATGCGGCCCGCCGCTGCCCGGGCAATCGGCCCAGCAACACCCTGTTGCTCGACTCGCTGACACCGGCGCGGTTGGGGGCGCTGATCGCGCTCTACGAGCACCGCACCTTTGTCGAGGCCGCCATCTGGGGGATTAACGCGTTTGATCAGTTCGGGGTCGAGCTGGGCAAGGGCCTGGCCCGGGATCTCAAACCCCTCATCGCTGGCGGTCAGGCGGCGGACGGGGTGGATGGCTCCACCGCCGGGCTGGTGGGCTGCTATCGACGGTGGCGGCGCTAGGCGGTCATTACAATCAGCGGCTTTGCGCCGCGCCGCCGGGCTGCAGCCGCTCCAGTGCCCAGACGACGTGCTCGCGCACCAGTGGATGTGGATGGCCGAGCCGGGCTTTCAACGCGGTGATGGCCTGTGGATCGGCCGGGCCATTGCCAAGCGCCACCGCGAGGTTACGCAACCAGCGCGCGTGCCCCAGACGGCGAATGGCCGAGCCCTCGGTGCGGCGTAAAAAGGTCGTTTCATCCCAGTCAAAAAGCGCCACCAGCGAGGCGGTCTCGAGCCCGTGCCGGGGGTGGAAATCCGCCTCGTCGGTGGGCTGGGCGTAGCGGTTCCAGGGGCAGACGGCCTGGCAGTCGTCGCAGCCGAATACCCGGTTGCCGATGGCCGGACGCAGGTCCTCCGGGATGCTGCCCTCATGCTCGATGGTCAGATAGGAGATACAGCGTCGGGCATCGAGCTGCCTTGGGCCGGTGATGGCCCGGGTCGGGCAGATGTCGATGCACGCCCGGCAGCTGCCGCACAGATCCTCGGTGACCGGTCTGTCCTCGGGCAATGGCAGATCGGTGAAAAGCTCGCCGAGGAAGAAATATGAGCCGGCATGGCGGTTGAGCAGCAGGGTGTTCTTGCCGATCCAGCCCAGTCCGGCATTCCGGCCCAGGGCCTTCTCCAGCACCGGCCCGCTGTCGACGAACACCCGGTAGCCGAATGCGCCGACCGTCGCCTCGATGCGCTCGGCGAGGCGTTGCAGACGCTTGCGCATGAGCTTGTGGTAGTCCCGCCCCAGTGCATAGCGGGCGATGAATGCCCGTCGGCCATCGGCGAGGATTTGATCATCCGCCTCGAGGTCGGGCGGGCGGTAGTCCATGCGCACGCTGATGACCCGCACCGTGCCGGGGACCAGGCGCTCGGGCCGGGCCCGTTTGACGCCATGCCGGCCCATCCAGCGCATGGTGCCGTGGCGGCCATCCTGCAGCCAGCGCAGCAGATGGGCTTCGTCCTCGGCCAGCGCCGGCCGGGCGATGCCCAGCTCGTCGAACCCCAGCGCATCCGCCCATTGCCGGATATCGTCGCTGAGGCGATGCATGTCGGCGGTGCCATCCATGGCGGCATTGTAACGAGTCCCGGCCGGTGATCGGCAGAGCCGTTATAATCACGCCATGAGCGAATTGCCCCAAGCCCTGTATACACCCGAGCAGGTCCGCGAACTCGACCGGCGGGCCATCGAGGACCACGCCATCCCCGGCGGCGTGCTCATGGCCCGCGCCGGCCGGGCCGCCTGGCGTTTGATCCGGCAACGTTTTCCCGATGCCCGGCGGCTTTTGGTGCTCTGCGGCGGCGGTAACAACGGCGGCGATGGGTATGTCATTGCCCGGCACGCCGCCGAGGCCGGTCTGGCGGTGACGCTTTGTCCGTTCGCTGAGTCATCGGCGCTCGGCGGTGATGCGCGCCGAACCGCCGACCAGGCGCTCACGGCTATCTCGCCGACGCCATTTACCTCGCAATGCCTGGCCGAGACGGATCTGGTCGTCGATGCCCTCTTGGGCACCGGGCTCGATCGGCCGGTGAGCGGGCCGATGGCCGATGCCATCGAGGCGGTCAATGCAAGCCCTTGTCCCGTGGTGGCGGTGGATGTGCCTTCCGGCCTCAATGCCCGGACCGGGCAGGTCATGGGGGTGGCGATCGGGGCGGCGCTGACGCCGACTTTCATCGGCCTCAAGCAGGGGCTTTTTACCGGTCAGGCCGCGGACTGTGTCGGCGAGGTGGTCTTTGACGATCTTCACGTCCCGGCGGCGGTGTATGACGGTATCGAGCCGCCGGCGCAACGGCTCGGCCCGACAGCCCTCGCCGGCGCGTTGCCACGGCGGCCGCGCACGGCGCACAAGGGCGCGTTCGGGCATGTGCTGGTGATCGGCGGCGACCATGGCATGGGCGGCGCGGTGCGCATTGCCGCCGAGGCGGCGGCCCGCAGCGGAGCCGGCCTGACCAGTGTCGCCACGCGAGCGGGGCATGTGCCCGCCCTCATCGGGGCACGGCCCGAGCTCATGGTGCACGGGCTCGAGCAGCCCGGCGATCTGTCTTTGCTGCGCTCGCGGGCCGATGTCCTCGCGGTGGGGCCGGGGCTGGGTCAAGCCGAGTGGGGGCGGGCGGTGTTCGAGGCGGCCCGTGATGGCGACCGGCCACTGGTCGTCGATGCCGATGGGCTCAACTGGCTTGCCCGGGCGCCGGAGCGACGTGACGATTGGGTGCTCACTCCGCATCCTGGCGAGGCGGCACGGCTTCTGGATACGGATGTCGCGGCCATCAATCGCGACCGCTTTGCCGCGGTGCGGGCGATTGCCGATCAATATGGCGGCGTGGCGGTGCTCAAGGGCGCCGGCACCCTGATCAGCGACGGCCGGGGTTGCGACGTCTGTACCGAGGGCAATCCGGGCATGGCAAGCGGCGGTATGGGGGATGCGCTGACCGGTGTGATCGCCGGCCTGCTTGCCCAGGGGCTGACGCCTGCGGCCGCTGCCAGTCGGGGGGTTGTCGCACACGCCCGGGCGGCGGACCGGGCGGCGGTGGATGGCGAACGCGGCCTGCTCGCCGGCGATGTGCTCGAGGCATTGCGCGGGGTGGTCAACCCATGAGCCCGATGGTCGTCGATCTGCCGGACGAGACCGCCACTCGGGCGCTCGCCGGGGCGATTGCCGCGATCCGTCCACGCCATGGGGTCGTTCACCTTGAGGGTGACCTGGGCGCCGGCAAGACCACCTGGGTCCGCGGCTTTCTGCAGTCGGCCGGCCATGATGGCCCGGTGCGCAGTCCCACCTATACCCTGATCGAGCCCTACGCACTTGGTGATGAGCGGTTGTTCCACCTGGATCTTTACCGATTGAGCGATCCCGAAGAACTCGAGTTCATCGGCCTGCGCGAGTTGCTGGACGATGGATTGCTGCTGGTGGAGTGGCCCGATCGCGGCCAGGGGGTGCTGCCACCGCCGAGCCTGCGGGTGCAGCTGGCGGTGGTCGGCCACGGACGTCGTGCCCGGCTGGATGCCAGACCGGATGAGTGGACGGGGTTGGCGGCCATCCTTGAGACATTGAAAGAGAAGATCGCGCTATCTAGCTAATCGGCCGGTTTTTTATTGAAATCTTCGAGTGCCTGTGGCGTACTGTCCGCCAAGCAAGGGTTGGAGGTAGCAACGGGATGCGCAGGCTGGCCGGCTTAGTTTGCGGGCTTTTCATGGTCGTCACCGCCCAAGCCGGGGTGGTGGTCGAAGAGGTGCGGACCTGGAATGGTCCGGATCACACCCGGGTGGTGTTTGATCTCTCCGGCCCGGCCGAGCATCACATGTTTACCCTCGACAACCCGCAGCGCGTGGTGGTTGACCTGGGTGCCGATGTGCCGGCCGATGCGGTCGACGCGATCCGTGACGAGGGGCCCATTGCCCGGATACGGACCGGCGAGCGGGGCGACAGGACCCGGGTGGTGCTGGATTTGGCCCGGGCGGTGGACCCCGAGGCGTTCACCATCCGCCCCAACCAGACCTATGGCCACCGCCTGGTGGTGGATCTGAACAAGCCCGGAGGCGGCGCGGCGGCCCCGGCCAACGACAGCCAGAGCACGGATGAACGCGGGCCGGTGATGACTGCCCCGGATGATGGCGAGTTCGTGGTGGCCATCGACGCCGGCCACGGCGGCGAGGATCCCGGTGCCATTGGCGCGTCGGGGACCCATGAAAAGGACATCGTCCTGGCGGTGGCCAAGAAGCTGGCACGACGGGTCAACGACATCAACGGCCTGCGGGCGGTGCTGATCCGCGACGGCGACTACTACATCGGTCTGCGCGAGCGCACCCGAAAGGCGAGGGCCGCCGAGGCGGATCTTTTTGTCTCGCTGCACGCCGACGCCTTCACCGACCGCCGGGTCAAGGGCTCCTCGGTCTTTGTGCTGTCACGAAACGGGGCTTCGAGCGAGATGGCCCGTATGGTGGCGCGGCGCGAGAACCAGGCCGATCGCATTGGCGGGGTCTCGCTGCAGGACAAGGACGAAGAGCTGGCCTCGGTGTTGGTGGATCTCTCCCGCGCCCACACCGTCGAGGAGAGCGTCGGGCTTGCCCAGGTGCTGCTGCGCGAGCTGGATGCCCTGGGCGATGTCCACGGCGGGCGAGTCGAGAAGGCCGGGTTCGCTGTTTTGAAATCGCTCGACATGCCATCGGTGCTGGTCGAGCTGGCCTTCATCTCCAACCCCGATGAGGAGCGACGGCTGCGCTCGCGGGATTATCAGCGCCAGCTGGCGGACGGTCTGGTCCACGGGATTCGCGAGTATGTCGCCGCAACCCGTCCCGATCTCGCCCTCGAGGCGGACCAGTACACGGTGCGCAATGGCGATACCCTCTCGCAGATCGCGCATCGGCATGCGGTTTCGGTCAGCGAGCTACGGCGCGCCAATGACCTGGGGGGTGATGTGATCATGGCCGGCCGGACGCTGCGCATTCCCTGACTGGCTTTCCCCGTCGCCCCCGGCGGCGTCATAATCCGCGCATGACCATACGTCTTCTGCCACCGGCGCTCGTCAACCAGATCGCGGCCGGCGAAATCATCGAGCGACCCGCCTCGGTGCTCAAAGAGCTGCTCGAAAATGCCCTGGATGCCGGGGCCAGGGCGATCCAGGTCGATGTCGAGGCCGGCGGTCTGCGCTTGATTCGGGTCAGGGATGATGGCCGCGGCATGGACGCCGATGACCTTCGTCTGGCGGTCCAGTCCCACGCCACCAGTAAGATCGCCGAGCTGGATGACCTCGAGCATATCGCCACCCTGGGGTTTCGTGGCGAGGCGCTGCCGAGCATCGCCTCGGTGGCGGATCTGACCATCACCTCGCGCCCCGCCGGGGCAGAACACGGCCATCGTATGGCCGGCCAGCCGAATGCCGTGCCGGCACCGGCGCCCCATCCGGTCGGGACCACCGTGGCGGTGGCTGATCTGTTCCATCATGTCCCGGCGCGGCGCAAGTTTCTGCGCACCGAGCGCACCGAACTGCGCCACATCCAGGAACTGCTCCGCCGGGTGGCACTGGGCCGGCCCGAGGTCGCCTTTCGGTTGACCCACAACGACCGCGAGCTTGTCAATCTGCCCGCCCTGGCACCGGATCAGGCCGTCACCCGGGTGCGGCATCTGATGGGGGCGGCTTTTGTCGACGGCGCCCTGGCCATGGATGCCGAAGCCGCCGGTCTGCGGCTGCACGGCTGGCTGGGTCTGCCCACCGCCGCCCGCGGGCAACCGGATCTTCAGTATGTCTATCTCAACGGCCGCATGATCCGGGATCGGCTGGTCACCCAGGCGTTGCGTCGTGCCTACGCCGATGTGCTTTTCAAGGACCGTTTCCCGGCCTATCTCGTCCATCTGCAGATGGATCCGGCCCAGGTGGACGTCAATGTCCACCCAACCAAACACGAGGTGCGGTTCCGCGACGCAAGACTGGTGTTCGACTTCCTGCAGAGGCAGGCCGCACGGGCCCTGGCCCATGGGGGTGCCGCCGCGCCCGTCGCACCGACCAGGCCGCCGGCCGGGGCCGCCGTTGCCGGGTCGTGGCAACACGCTGAACCACCATCGGCCCGGCGGGGCGCTCCGGCCGCGCCGACCGGGTCAAGCGCCGCGCTGGATCTGCCGCTGGCCGAGGCGAGGGCGGTCTATGGCGACACCCGCTCAGCCGCCGATATCCCGGCGCCGTCCGATCGCGAAGCCGCTCCGGCTGACCGGGCAGATCAGCAAGCGCGGCTGCCGCGTCTTGGGCGGGCCCTGGGCCAGATCCACGGCGTCTATCTGCTTGCCGAGTCGGTCAATGGCCTGATCCTGGTGGATATGCATGCCGCCCACGAACGCATCGTCTATGAGCGGCTCAAGGCGCAGTACGCCAGCCAGGCGATCGCCCGCCAGCCGCTGCTGGTGCCGGTGACGGTGGCGGTCACGCCGGCCGAGGCGGATCTGGTCGAGGCGCAGCAGCCGCTGCTCGAGGGCATCGGGCTGGATGTCGATCGTACCGGCCCCGAGCAGGTCAGGCTGCGTGGTCTGCCGGCGTTGCTGGCGCAGGCCGATGGTGAGGCGTTGCTGCGGGACGTGCTCGCTGACCTGCGTCAGGCCGGTGGCAGTGACGCGGTGGATGATCGCCTGGCCCGGCTGCTCGGGACCATGGGCTGTCACGGTTCGGTCCGGGCCAACCGCCAGCTCACCCTCGCCGAGCAGGAGGGGCTGCTGCGCGATATGGAGCAAACCGCCAACATCGATCAGTGCAACCACGGCCGGCCGACCTGGGTCGAGCTGGATACCGCGGCACTGGATCGGCTTTTTCTGCGCGGCCGATGAGCGAATCAATCCGTGCCGGCGGGCCGGTGATCTGCCTGATGGGCCCCACCGCATCCGGCAAAACGGACCTGGCGCTGGGGCTCCATGCCCTGGGTGGGGTGGATATCATCAGTGTCGATTCGGCCATGGTCTATCGCGGCATGGACATTGGCACCGCCAAGCCATCGGCCTCGGTTCGGGCCCGTATCCCCCATGCCCTGGTGGATATCCGCGATCCGGCGCAACCCTACTCGGCGGCCGAATTCCTCAACGATGCCCGGGCGTGCATCGCCGACAGCCATGCCGCGGGCCGGTTGCCGCTGCTTGTCGGCGGGACCATGCTCTACTTTCGGGCCCTCAGTCAGGGCCTCTCGCCGTTGCCCGCCGCCGATGCGGGGCTGCGCGCCCGGCTCGAGGCTCAGGCCAGCCAGGCGGGCTGGCCGGCAATGCACCGTCGACTGGCCGAGGTGGATCCGGAGACGGCGTCGCGGCTCCATCCCAATGATGCACAACGCATCCAACGCGCCCTCGAGGTCCATGCCCTTACCGGGCAACCCCTCAGTCGGTTGCAGCGCGAGCCGGCGGCGGAACCCAGTCACAATGGCCTGGTCAAAGTGGCTGTATACCCGGGAGACCGGGCCGAATTGCATCGACGCATCGAGCAGCGTTTCGAGCAGATGCTCGCGCAGGGCTTTATCGAAGAGGTCGAGCAGTTACGGGCCCGGGCGGATTTGCACCGCGATCTGCCGGCGATGCGCTCGGTCGGCTACCGCCAGGTATGGGATTACCTGGAGGGCATGATCCGCCCGGATGAGCTCGCCTATCGCGGTGTGGTGGCGACCCGGCAGTTCGCCCGGCGACAGCTCACCTGGCTGCGGCGGGAAGACAATCTGGTCTGGCTGGATAGTACCGATGCCGCGGTGCACGATCAGCTTCGGCAGCGGGTCGACGACATGCTACCGTAGGGTGGCTACCAACAATAAAAGGCTGGCGATCAAGGAGCACGCCAACGATGTCAAAGGGGCAGTCTTTGCAGGAACCATTTCTCAACGCGCTGCGCAAAGAAAAGATTCCGGTGTCGATCTATCTGGTCAACGGGATCAAACTACAGGGACAGGTGGAGTCGTTTGACCAGTTCGTCATCCTGCTGCGCAACTCCCTGAGTCAGATGGTGTACAAACACGCCATCTCCACCATCGTGCCCACACGCAATGTCCGCGGGCTGCTGGAGGAAGAACGCAATCCCGAATCCGAACAGGACTGAACCCACCGCGGCTCCGGCAGCCGCTCCGGCGCAGTTGTTCGAACGCCCCGGTGGGGGCGAACGGGCCGTGCTGGTGCAGCTGGATGACGGCAGTGTCGACCCGGCAGAGGCCCTCGACGAGTTCAAGGCCCTGGCGGATTCCGCCGGGGCGCAGGTTGTCGGTGCACACACCGGCCGGCGTCGCACACCGGATCCGCGGACGTTCCTTGGTTCCGGCAAGGTCGCTGAAATCGCCGAGCGCCTGCACGCCGAGGCCGCCGATCTGGTGCTGGTCAACCATGCGCTCTCGCCGGTGCAGGAGCGCAACCTCGAGCAGGCGCTTCGTTGTCGGGTGCTTGATCGCACGGGCCTGATCCTCGATATATTCGCCCAGCGTGCCCGCTCACACGAGGGCAAGCTACAGGTCGAGCTGGCGCAGTTACGGCACATCGCCAGCCGGCTGGTACGAGGGTGGTCCCATCTAGAGCGGCAGAAGGGTGGCATCGGTCTGCGCGGCCCCGGCGAGACGCAGCTCGAGCTCGACCGCCGCATGCTCGGCACCCGCATCCGGCAGCTTGAAAAGCGCCTTGGCCGGGTCCGGCAGCAGCGCGATCAAGGGCGAAAGGCCAGGCGGCGCCGCGATCTTCCGGCGGTTTCGCTGGTCGGCTACACCAACGCCGGCAAGTCGACGCTGTTCAACCGCATCGCCGACTCGGGTGTCTACTCGGCCGATCAGCTTTTCGCCACCCTGGATACCACCATGCGGCGCATCGAGCTGGCCGGTGGTGAGGCGGCGGTGGTGGCCGATACGGTGGGCTTCATCCGCGATCTGCCGCCGCAGCTGGTCGCTGCCTTTCGCTCGACGCTGGAAGAGGTCGTCGAGGCGGATCTGCTTTTGCACGTCGTCGATGCCGCCGACCCCGCCCGGCCCGAGCACATGGCCGAGGTGGGGGATGTGCTCGAGGCACTGGGCGCCGAATCGGTGCCGCAGCTTGTGGTCTACAACAAGATTGACGCCCACGGGGTCGCGCCCCGTGTCGATCGTGACGACAACGGGGTGCCGGTGGCGGTCTGGGTCTCGGCGGTCACGGGGCAGGGGGTTGAGGCGCTGCTCGCGGCGATCGCCGAGCGGGTCAGCGCGGACAAGGCCTGTGGCACCATCGAGCTGAGCCCCGCCGAGGGCCGTCTGCGGGCCCGCTTCTACAGCCTCGGCGATGTGCTGGATGAGGCCTGGACCGAGGACGGTCGCATCCGGCTGACCGTGGAATTGCCACGGCGCGAACTCGAGCGGCTGTATCGTCACGAGGGCCTGCAAGCCGAGCTGGACAGCGAAACCCCGCCGGCGCGGTTGCCGGTCGGGATGGTGGCTCATTAGAATCACGAGGCTGGCGCCGGCATGCGGTGTCATCCGATAGTAACGGCCGGCGCCGAATGTCTGGCGCCGGGTTGACTCCGAAACTGGAGAAATGGAATGGCCTGGAATGAACCCGGTGGCGGCAATCGCGACCCCTGGAGCAGTGGTGGTGGACGCAACAATCAGGGGCCGCCGGATCTGGATGAGGTAATCCGCAAACTACGTCAGCGCCTCGAGGGGCTCTTCGGCGGCGGCCGCCGTGGTGGCAACGGCGCTCAGGGCGGCGAAGGCCGGGGGCCGGGCAAACCCAATGCCAAGGGCATCGGCATCATCATCGGGCTGGTGTTTGCCGGCTGGGTGCTGTCCGGCATCTATATCATCGACGAGGGCACGCGCGGGGTGGTCACCCGGTTCGGCGCCTATCAACAGACCGCCGTGCCCGGGCCGCACTGGCATCTGCCCTATCCCATCGAGGCGGTCCAGACGGTCGATGTCTCGACGCGTCGCCGGATTACCGTGGGCTATCAGGCGGTCTCACCGCAGCAGACCCGGCCGGTGCTCTCCGAAGCGCTCATGCTCACCGAGGATGAGAACATCGTGAACGTCCAGCTGGCGGTGCAGTACCAGGTCTCGGATGCGGCGCAGTTCATTTTCGAGTTCGTCGATCCGCAGCAGACGCTCAAAGAGCTCACCGAAAGCGCGCTGCGCGAGGTGGTCGGCAAACGGCGCATGGAGTTCGTCCTCACCGAGGGCCGTGCCGAGGTAGCCCAGCAGACCCGCGACCTGATCACCAGCGTGCTTGAAGAGTATGACGCGGGTATCGAGGTCGTCGAAGTGGTCATCCAGGATGTCCAGCCGCCGGAGCAGGTGCAGGACGCCTTCGAGGATGCGATCAAGGCGCGTGAGGACCGCGAGCGGCTGATCAACCAGGCCGAGGCCTATCGCAACGAGGTCATCCCGCGGGCCGAGGGTGAGGCGGCGCGTATTCGCGAGGATGCGCAGGCCTATCTGGCGCGGATCGTCCAGCGGGCCCAGGGTGATGCCAGCCGGTTCACCCAACAGCTTGCCGAGTACCAGAAAGCCCCCCAGGTCACGCGCAGCCGGCTTTATCTCGACACCATGGAGCGGGTGCTCAGCCGCAGTGGCAAGGTGCTCATCGACAACAAGTCCAGCCAGCAGCTGATGTATCTGCCTTTGGATCGGATGCTGCGCGGTAGCGGCACCGGGACTGGTACCGGCAACAGCGACAGCACACAGATGAACAACTCGCTCTCGGGCAGTGGCTCGAGCCAGACACAGAGTAGCGCCGGTACCGCCGGGACGCTGCGGATGCGGGAGACACGCTGATGAGTCGTCTGACCTCTATCGGGGCGGTCGTGATCGTCCTCGTGGTCGTGGGGATCACCTTCGGCACATTCACGGTCAAGGAAACCGAGCGGGCGCTTAAATTCCGGCTCGGTGAGGTGGTTCGCACCGACTTCACGCCGGGGCTCTACTTCCAGGTGCCGTTCGTCAACAACGTGCGCAAGGTGGATGCCCGAGTCCAGACGCTGGACGAGAGCCCGCAGCGGTTTCTGACCAGCGAGCAGAAAAACGTCATCGTCGATGCCTTCGTCAAGTGGCGGGTCGAGGATGTCGAGCAGTACTACGTCACGGTGCGGGCCGATCCACGGCGGGCCAACCTGCGGCTTTCAGAGATCATCCGTGACGGGTTGCGGGATGAGTTCGGTAAACGCACCGTCCAGGAGGTCATCTCCGGCGATCGGGCCGAGATCATGCGCATTCTCAGCGAAGAGGCCAACGTCGCCGGCGGTTCGCTGGGCGTCTCGGTGCTGGATGTGCGGCTGCAGCGCGTCGACTTGCCCGAGGGGGTGAGCGAGTCGGTGTTCAACCGCATGGTGGCCGCCCGTGAACAGGTCGCCCGTGAGTTCCGGGCCGAGGGTGAAGAGCAGGCCGAGCGGATCCGGTCGGCCGCCGACCGGCGCCGCGCCGAGATCCTTGCCGAGGCAAGGCGTGAAGCCGAAGAGCTCCGCGGTCAGGCGGATGCCGAGGCGACGGCCATCTATGCCAATGCCTACGATGGCGATCGGGAGTTCTACCGCTTCTATCGCAGTCTGCGGGCCTACGAGAACACCTTCCGCGATCGCAGCGACATGCTGGTGCTCTCGCCCGAGTCCGAGTTCTTCCAGTACTTCGACCAGATCGAGACCAACCGGCCCTAGGCCGGTGCGAGGGGGGGAATGCAGGATCTGCTCACAGCGGTGGCACTGCTGCTGATCATCGAGGGGATCCTGCCTTTTCTAAGCCCGAGGACGCTGCGCAAGGCGCTGTTCGCCATTGTCCAGCAGAATGACAAATCGCTGCGCTGGACCGGGCTTGCCAGCATGCTCACGGGGGTCGCGCTGCTTTATCTGATCCGCCAGGGGGGGATATGACGGATACCGGCGGGGTTGCCCGCAATCCATGGCTGTTGCCGGATGCAGTCGAAGAGCTGCTGCCGCCGGCTGCCGCAAGGCTCGAGCGGCTGCGCACCCAGGCGCTGGTGACATGCGAGCGTTGGGGCTACGCGCTGGTCATGCCGCCGCTGATTGAATACCTCGAGGCGCTGCTCTCGGGGGTGGCGCATGATCTCGATCTGCAGACCTTCAAGCTGACCGATCAACTCAGCGGCCGGACCATGGGTGTGCGGGCCGACATCACGCCCCAGGCCGCGCGGATCGACGCCCATCAGATGCGGCGTGACGGCCCGGTCCGGCTTTGCTACAGCGGCAGCGTGCTGCGAACCCGCCCGGACGAGCCGGGTGCGGCCCGCAATCCGCTGCAGCTCGGCGCCGAGCTCTATGGCCACCCCGGTATCGAGAGCGACGTCGAGGTCATCGCGCTCATGGCGGAGGTGCTCTACGCCGCGGGTGTCGAGACACTGCATGTGGATCTGGGGCATGTGGGGATCTTTCGCGGTCTGGCCGCCGAGGCCGGCCTGGATAGCGGCGACGAGGCAAGGCTCTGGGATGCGCTTCAGCGCAAGGCCGTCGCCGATCTCGAGGCGATCCTCGATACCCTGGCGGTTGGCGACCCGCATCGCAGCCGGCTGTTGGCGCTTGCCTGGTTAAGCGGCGGCGAGGATGTGCTTGCTGAGGCGGAACACCGCTTTGCCCCAGCGGGCGAGGCGGTGGTCAACGCCCTGGCCGACCTCAGGGCAATCGCGGCCCATCTGCAGGGCTGGCTGCCGCAGCTCGTCCTGCATTTCGATCTGGGCGAGCTGCGTGGTTACCGCTATCACACCGGGGTGGTGTTTGCCGCCTACGTGCCGGGCGCCTCTCAGGCCCTCGGCCGCGGCGGTCGGTATGACGACATCGGGGCGGTGTTCGGGCGCCGGCGGCCGGCGACCGGATTCAGCACCGATCTCAAGACCCTGTTGCGGGTCACCGCGCCCGCGGCTGCGGTTGACCATGCGCCAACCGGGATTGCGGCGCCGTGGGTGGATGATGCCGCGCTGCGGCGTTGTATCGCCGAGCTTCGCGAACGGGGTGAGCAGGTGGTCTGGCAGCTGCCGGGGCACGGGCATCACCCACAGACCGTGGGCTGCAATCGGATGCTCGTCTCCGACGGGCAGGGCGGCTGGTCGGTTCAGCCGCTCGAAGGGGAATAATCGGCATGGCAAAAAGCGTGGTGGTCATCGGCTCTCAGTGGGGTGATGAGGGCAAGGGCAAGATCGTCGATCTGCTCACCGACCGGGTGGCGGCGGTGGCCCGGTTTCAGGGCGGGCACAACGCCGGGCATACCCTGGTGATCGACGGACAAAAAACGGTGCTGCATCTCATCCCCTCAGGCATCCTCCGCGAGGGGGTCGAGTGCCTCATCGGCAATGGGGTCGTGCTCTCGCCGCAGGCGTTGATGGCCGAACTCGAGCCCCTCGAGGCCTCGGGGGTGCCGGCCCGCGAGCGGCTGCGGGTCTCGCCGGCCTGCCCGGTGATCCTGCCTTCGCACGTGGCCCTGGATCAGGCCCGCGAGAAAGCCCGCGGCAAAGCGGCGATCGGCACCACCGGCCGCGGCATCGGTCCCGCCTACGAGGACAAGGTCGCCCGGCGCGGGCTGCGGGTCGGTGACCTGTTCCAACGTGAGCGGCTGGCCGCCAAGCTGGGTGAGCTGCTGGATTACCACAACTTCATCCTCAAACAATACTACGGCGGGGCGGGACTGGATTTTCAGGCCATCCAGGAGGAGTGCCTGGCGATGGCCTCGCAGCTCGAGCCCATGGTGGCCGACATCAGCCAGCGACTGGCGGACCACCGCCGGGATGGGCGGCATCTTTTGTACGAAGGCGCCCAGGGCACGCTGCTCGATATCGACCAGGGGACTTACCCCTATGTCACTTCATCCAATACCACGGCAGGTGCCGCCGCCACCGGAACGGGCGTCGGGCCGCTGGAGCTCGATTATGTCCTGGGGATTACCAAGGCCTACACCACCCGGGTCGGGGCGGGGCCGTTTCCCACCGAGCTCAGTGACCATTTGGGCGAGCATCTGGCACGTCGGGGACACGAGTTCGGCTCGACCACCGGTCGGCCGCGCCGCTGCGGCTGGTTTGACGCCGTGGCCATGCGGCGGGCGGCGCAGATCAGCAGTCTCTCGGGCCTTTGCATGACCAAGCTGGATGTCCTCGACGAGCTGGATACCCTGCGTATCTGCACCGGCTACCGTTGCGGTGCCCAGTCGCGGGATGTCCTTCCCACCGGTGCCGAGGCGCTTGCCGAGTGCGAACCGGAATATGTGGAGATGCCCGGCTGGCAGTGTTCAACACTGGGGATCCAGGCCTATGACGATCTGCCGCGGGCAGCGCGGGATTATCTCGAGCGGATCGAAGAACTCTGTGATGTGCCGGTGGATATTGTCTCGACCGGACCGGACCGGGCCGATACCATCATCCGCCGTCATCCGCTGGACGATGGTGCCGAGGAGAGGACTTGAACCTCCACGGGGTTACCCCCACTAGCACCTGAAGCTAGCGCGTCTACCAATTCCGCCACCTCGGCTTGGCTGATCGTGCCCGCAGGGCGCAACAGCGCTGCGGAGAATACTGCCCGCCGCCGGGGCTGTCAAACGCGAACCCGCCGCGGGCGGCGCTATCAGCCTGCTTGCGTAGGCACCGCTGCCAACATGCCGTATCCTTCGCGCATGGCAAAAAAAACCGACTCCGCCGATCCCGGCAACGACCCCTACCTGGACCGCGAACGCGAGAAATACGGCTCGCCGGTGCCCAGCCGGGAATACATTCTCGAGCAACTTCAGGCCCAGGCCCGGCCCCTCGGGCGCAAAGAGCTGGCCGAACTGTTCGGCCTCACCGATGAGGACGCCCTGGAGGGGTTGAGACGTCGGCTCAAGGCCATGGAGCGCGATGGTCAGCTGGTGCGCAACCGGCGCAACGGCTATGTGGTGGTGGATAACGAGGAGCTGGTCCGGGGCCGGATCCGCGCTGCCGCCGACGGCTCGGGTGTTGTCCATCCCGACCGACCCGGGCCCAATGTCTACCTCGCCCCGCGCGAGATGAAGCGCCTGCTCAACGGCGATCGCGTGGTGGTGCGGCTGACCGGTGACGACGAGGCCGGCCGACCCACTGGCGAGCTCGTCGAGATCATCGAACATGCCAACCGCGAGATTGCCGGGCGCTATTTCGAGGAAAGCGGCATCGGTTTTGTGGTGCCCAACAACAAGCGCCTCCACCAGGATTTGATCATCCCCGCGGCGGATCGCAATGGGGCCAAAAACGGTGAACTGGTCACCGCCGAGGTGGTCAGTCAGCCCTCGCAGCGACGCCAGCCCATCGGCCGGATCATCGAGGTCTTCGGCACCGAGATTGCCCGGGGCGATGAGGTGGCGGTGGCCGCTCGCACCCATGGCATCCCCGTGGAGTGGCCGGATGCCGCGCTTGCCGAGAGCGCGCAGATCGGGGATACCGTCCCCGAGCGCAGCAAGCAGGGGCGGACCGATCTGCGCGATGTGCCGCTGCTGACCATCGACGGGGCCGATGCGCGGGATTTTGATGATGCGGTGTTTTGCGAGCCCACCGACAAGGGCTGGCGATTGCTGGTCGCCATTGCCGATGTGGCCGCCTACGTCCAGCCCGGTTCGGCGCTGGATGCCGAGGCGGCAGAGCGGGGCAATTCGGTGTACTTCCCGCGTAATGTCGTCCCCATGCTGCCCGAGAGCCTGTCCAACGGGCTTTGCTCGCTCAACCCGCGGGTCGATCGGCTGTGCATGGTCTGCGAAATGCAGATCGACCCCCGGGGGCAGCTGCTGGATTCGCATTTCTACGAAGGGGTGATGAACTCCTGTGCACGGCTCACCTATGAGGCGGTGGATGCCATCCACAATGACCGTGACCCCAGTCTCAAGCGCGAATACGCCGAGGTCATCCCGCATCTGGAAAACCTCTACGGCGTTTTCAAGGCCCTGCGCGCTGACCGTCGCCAGCGTGGCGCCATCGATTTTGACACCACCGAATCGGTCATCGAATTCGACGCCGAGGGTCAGGTGGCCGATGTCCATCCGGCCGAGCGCAATGACGCCCACCGCCTGATCGAAGAGTGCATGGTCAAGGCCAACGTGGCGACCGCCCGGTTTCTCGAGCGCAACAAAATCCCTGCGCTCTACCGGGTGCATGAGCCGCCGGCCGAGACACGCCTGGAAAACCTCCGGCAATTCCTGGCGCAGACCGGGCTGACGCTGGGCGGCGGCGATGAGCCGAGTCCTGCCGATTACGCCGAACTCATGGCCAAGGTGCGGCAGCGAAGCGACCGCCACCTCATCGAGACCATCATGCTGCGCTCGATGATGGCCGCCGAATACCGGCCGGATAACGCCGGCCATTTCGGCCTGGCGCTGGATGCCTATGCCCATTTCACCTCGCCCATCCGGCGCTATCCGGATCTGGTGGTCCACCGGGCGCTCAAGCACCTCATCCACAAAAAGCCGGTGGAGGCCTTCCCCTACACCGAGGATCAGCTGGTGACGGTGGGCGAGCACTGCTCGATGACCGACCGTCGGGCCGAGGAGGCCACCCGCGAGGCCACCATGACGCTGAAGTGCCGGTTCATGGCCGAGCGCCTGGGTGAGGCGTTCACCGGCGTGATCAGCGGCGTGACCTCGTTCGGGCTTTTTGTCGAGCTGGATGAAGTCTTCGTCGACGGGCTGATCCATATCACCAATCTCGAGCAGGACTTTTTCCACTATGACGCCATCGGCCACCGTCTGGTGGGCGAGCGCACCGGCAAGGAGTATCGCCTGACCGACCGCATCCGTGTCCGGCTCGCGCAGGTCAATGTGGATGAGGGCAAGATCGACTTCGACCCGGTGGCACACCCGCTCGGGCCCGACGGCGAAGTGCTCGAAAAACCGCCGGCGCGGTCGACGAAAGGGGCCGGCAAGGGCGAGAAAAAAGCCGGTAGCCGCCGCAAGGGACCGCCGCGCAGCACCAAAGGGCGTCGCCAGCGGCGATGAGCGGCGAGCGCCAGTTCATCGGCGGGCTCCATGCCGTGCAGTCCGCCCTTAAATACGACCCGGGGCGGATCGAAGCGGTATGGCTGGATAAACGCCGGCGTGATGCCCGGCTCCAGCGGCTGCGACGTCAGTGTCAGTCGCTTGACTGTCCAGTGCACGAGACCGATGCGCGAGAATTGACCCGACTGCTGCCCGAGGTCAGTCACCAGGGCGTGGTGGTGGCGACCCTGGGCATGACACCGCGCGGCGATGACGCACTGGCCGTGCACCTGGATGGCCTTGACCGCCCGCCGCTTTTGCTGGTGCTGGATCAGGTGCAGGATCCCCACAACCTCGGGGCCTGTCTGCGCAGCGCCGATGCCGTCGGCGTCGATGCGGTCATCGCCCCCCGTGACCGCGCCGTGGGTCTGACCCCGGCGGTTCATCGTGCCGCGGCAGGGGCAGCCGAGACGGTGCCGTTTTTTCAGGTCACCAATCTCGCTCGTTGCCTGCGGGGCCTCGCCGATCGGGGCATCTGGCTTCTGGGTGCTGCCGACGGGGCCCATACCCCGCTTTTCGATACCGATCTGATCGGGCCGCTGGCGCTGGTCATGGGGGCCGAGGGGCGCGGGCTGCGGCGGTTGACCCGTGAGCACTGCGACCAGCTCGTGGCCATTCCGATGGCCGGCCAGGTCGAGAGTCTGAACGTCTCGGTGGCCACCGGGGTTGTGCTCTACGAAGCGCTGCGCCAACGCCAGGGTTCCGGTTGATCGGCTCTGTGGTTATACTGCCCGGCTAGCCGGCGTGATCGTCGGCTCTCCTTGCTGCCCGCCGTGTGTGTGCGGGTGGCTTTTCCCGGTGGACGACCGGATTAACCGAAAGGAGCCACAATGCGGCACTATGAAATCGTCTTTATGGTCCATCCGGACCAGAGTGATCAGGTCCCGGCCATGATCGAGCGCTACCGCGGCCTTATCGAGGGCAATGGTGGGGCGATCCATCGCCTCGAGGACTGGGGGCGGCGCCAGCTTGCCTACCCGATCAACAAGCTCATCAAAGCCCATTACGTGTTGATGAACGTGGAATGCGAACCCAGCGATATCGAAGAGCTGGAGTCGATGTTCCGGTTCAACGATGCGGTCATCCGCAACATGGTGTTGGCGCGCAAAGAAGCCGTGACCGAGCCCTCGCCGCTGGCCAAGAGCCAGGACGAAGAGCGCGAGCGCGAGCGTGAGCGTGACGAGCGTCGCGACTCGGACGAAGGACAGCACCCGGCCGGGGATGAGGACGAGGGCAGCGCCGACGGCGATGCCGGCGATGACGAGGCGGCCGAGGCGTCCGCCGAGTCCGAACCCCAGTCGTGAGCAATTGCGTTGAGTTGACCGGGCGGCTGGTGGATGCCGCCGAGCTCCGTCACTCCCCGGCCGGTGTGCCCATCGCCCGCGCGCTGCTCGAGCATGACTCCGAGCAGCGTGAGGCCGGTGCGCGGCGTCCCATCCGGTTTCGGGTGGGCTTGAATGCCGCCGGTGCCGGTGTCGCCGAGACACTGGGAGCGCTGGGGGTGGGCGAACCGATTCGGGTGCAAGGCATCCTGCGCCGCTCGCGTCAGCGCAACGCCGAGACCGATCCCATCATTATCAGCGTCAACCGGATCGAACGGTTGGCCGAAACGGAATAGAGGAAACCGACATGGCCCGATTCTTTCGTCGTCGCAAGTATTGCCGCTTTACCGCCGAGGGTGTCAAAGAGATTGACTACAAGGATCTCAACACCCTGCGTCAGTACATCACCGAAACCGGCAAGATCGTCCCGAGTCGCATCACCGGGACGCGCGCCAAATACCAGCGTCAGCTGTCCACGGCCGTTAAACGGGCCCGTTATCTGGCCCTGCTGCCGTACACCGACAGCCACTAGCCGCGGCTACGCGGTGGGTTGAGATGAGCGGTTTTCTGGCGTTTCTGATGCGCTCGCGCCCGGCTGCCGTCGGCATCGTGGCGCTGGGCGCGTTGATGCCGCTGCTGTTCTGGCTAAGCGGCGCGGTGATCGCGCTGGTGACCCTCCGTCGGGGGGTGATCGAAGGCGCGCTGATCGCCGCCGGCGCGGCCCTCGTGCTGTGGCCGCTCTATGGCCTGCTGTTGGGGATGCCCGCGGCGGTGCTTCAGCCCATTGCCTTGATCTGGCTGCCGGTGATGCTGCTCGCCGAGGTCCTGCGGCGCAGCGTATCGCTGTCATTCGCGCTGCAGACCGGGGCCGTGGTGGCGGCCGTGGGGGTGGCGGCCTTCTATGGGCTGCACGGTGACCCGACGGCTTTCTGGCAGCAGACGCTGAACACGCTGGCACAGGCCCTTGCCGGGGGCGAGCCCGGGCCGGAATGGCAACGGGCGGCTTCGCAACTGGCGCCAAGGCTGACCGGGCTGTGGGTGGTGAACATGCTGGCGGTGGCGGTGATCTGCCTATTGCTCGGCCGCTGGTGGCAGGCGGTGCTGTACAATCCGGGCGGATTCAGGGCGGAGTTCCACGAACTGCGCTTTGCCCGTTGGTTTGCGGTCGCCGGGCTGGCGGGGCTTTTCGCCGGGGGCTTTGCGCCGCCCGGGCTGATGGCCGACGCCGGGACGGTGATCGGCGGGTTGTTCGTGCTGCAGGCCCTGGCCGTCGCCCACGCGGTGGTCGCGCGACGCGGCTGGCATGTGGGTTGGCTGATCGGGTTTTACCTGATTCTGCCGCTTATGCTGCGGCCAATCACGTTGTTGGGGCTGGCAGATGCCTTTGTGGATTTTCGCACGCGGCTGTCGCGGCCGGCATAAAATACGAATCGTACAAGACTGGGGTATACCATCATGGAAGTCATTCTGCTCGAGAAAGTCGCCAACCTGGGCGGTCTGGGAGACAAGGTCAAAGTGCGGCCCGGCTACGGGCGCAACTACCTGATTCCGCAGGGCAAGGCCAAACCGGCGACGGCCGAGAACATCGCCTATTTCGAAGCGCAGCGTGCCGAGCTCGAGCGCAAGGCCGCCGAAGAGCTGGCCACCGCGCAGGCCCGGGTCGAGAAGCTTGAAGCGCTCAACGTGACCATCGCCGCCAATGCCGGCGAAGAGGGCAAGCTCTTTGGCTCGGTCGGCCCCCAGGACGTCGCCGATGCGGTCACCGCCGCGGGCGAGGCACTGGCGCGCCACGAGGTACGGATGCCCGAGGGGCCCATTCGTGCGGTGGGCGAGTACAGCATCGAGTTGCACCTGCACGCCGATGTCAACGCCACGGTGAGCGTTAACGTCACCGGCGAGGCCTGATCCCGGCGGCTTCGGCCGTTCCGTGACTCACCATGGCAGAAGCGCGCAACGCCTCGCCCACCGACGCGCTCAAGGTCCCGCCCCATTCGCTGGAAGCGGAGCAGGCGGTACTGGGCGGGCTGATGCTCGACAACAAGGCCTGGGATCAGGTCGCCGACCGGGTCGCTGAGGATGATTTCTACCGCCGCGATCATCGCCTGATCTTCCGCGCCATCGAGTCGCTGGCCGAGGGTGGTCAGCCGATGGATGCGGTGACCCTCTCGGAGTGGCTCAAGTCCAACGACGAGCTCGAGAACGCCGGCGGGCTGGCCTACCTGGGGCTGCTGGCCCGGGACACCCCCAGCGCCGCCAATATCCGCACCTACGCCGATATTGTCCGGGAGCAGTCGGTCCTGCGGCAGCTCATCGAGGCGGGCACCGATGTCACCAACGCCGGTTTCAACCCCGAGGGGCGGACCTCGGCGGACCTGCTCGATCACGCCGAACGGCGGATCTTTGAGATTGCCGAGCAATCGGGGCGTAACCGTCAGGGGTTTGTGGGCGTCCGCGATGTCCTGCCCCAGGTGGTGGATCGCATCGACACCCTCTATCACCAGGACAGCGATGTCACCGGGCTGGGGACCGGATTCACCGATCTCGATCGCATGACCTCGGGGCTGCAGACCGGTGATCTGGTCATCGTCGCCGGAAGGCCGTCCATGGGCAAGACCACGTTTGCCATGAACATCGCCGAGGCGGCCGCACTGCAGGGGGGACCGCCCACGGCGGTGTTCAGCATGGAGATGCCGGCCGACGCGCTGGCCATGCGCATGCTCGCCTCGCTGGGGCGGGTCGAGCTGCAGAAGATCCGCTCCGGCCGGCTCGGGGATGACGACTGGCCGCGGCTGACCTCCACCATGAATCTGCTCTCCCAGGCCAATCTGTTCATCGACGACACGCCGGGTCTGACCCCCACCGAGATGCGTGCCCGCTGTCGGCGACTCAAACGCGAGCATGGCCTGGGGCTGGTCCTGGTTGATTATCTGCAGCTCATGCAGCTACCCGGGTTCAAGGAAAACCGCGCCGCCGAGATCTCCGAGATCTCCCGTGCGCTCAAGGGCATGGCCAAGGAGCTGGGCGTGCCGGTCATGGTGCTCTCGCAGCTCAACCGCAGCCTCGAGCAACGCCCCAACAAGCGCCCGATCATGTCCGATCTACGCGAATGCGTGACGGGTGATACCCGGGTCATGCTGACCGATGGCTCGTGCCAGCCGATCGCGTCGCTCGTCGGCGAGATGCCATCGGTGCTGACGGTGAGCGCCGATGGGCGGATCACAGAGGCCGTCTCCGATCGGGTTTGGCCCGTTGGGCAGCGTCCGGTTCGGCGAATCAATCTGGCCAGTGGCCGTTCAATCCGCTGCACCGATGACCATCGCCTGCGAACGCTTTGGGGATGGCGCCGTGTCAAGGATATCCGCTTTGGTGACCGTCTGGGTCTGGCGCGTTATCGGCCTGAGCCCGCGAAACCAGCGGTTTGGTCCGAAGCGGCGGTGAGCCTGCTGGGGCATTTGGTGGGTGATGGTAGCTACGTCAAGGGGCAGCCCCTTCGCTACACCACCGCCAGTGAGGCCAACAGCCAGGCTGTCCGACAGGCCGCCGAGGCGCTTGGCTCAACCGTTAAGCGACGCGAGGGCCGGGGGAACTGGCATCAATTACTGATCAGTGGCAACGGTACAAGATGGCAACCTGCAGGTGTCGGTCGATGGCTCAAGACGCTCGGCATCTTCGGTCAACGTTCAAGGCAGAAAACCCTGCCCGAGGCGCTTTTTCGTCTCTCCAACCGGCAAATAGCACTTTTTCTACGCCATCTCTGGGCGACGGATGGCAGCATCACGCTCGCCCGGGATGGTCGGGTGAGGATTTACTTCGCAACAGCCAGTCACCAACTCGCGGTTGATGTGAGCGATTTGTTGCTGCGATTCGGGATCGTCTGCCGGTTACGGCACGTGTCCCAGGCCGGTGGTCAAGGCTGGTACACGGCCGATGTGTCGGGTGTCCAGGATCAGCTGATCTTCCTCGACAAGGTGGGCGTCTTTGGTGATCAACAAGCACGGTTGCCCGCGATCCGGAGCGTTTTGACGCAGCGGGCAGTCAACACCAATGTCGATACCCTGCCTAACGAGGTCTTCGACCATATCAAAGCCCGGATGCACGACCGAGGCATCACCCACCGGCGCATGGCAGCGATGCGTGGCACGGCCTACGGAGGGAGCGCACATTTCGCGTTCGCACCCTCGCGGAAGGTTGTGCGCGACTACGCAAAAATACTGGACGATGAGCGCCTCGAGGTGTTGGCCTCCTCCGAATTATTCTGGGATCGGGTCGTGTCCATCGAAGCGGCCGGCGAGGAGACGGTGTACGATCTTACGGTTCCGGAAACGGCTTGTTGGTTGGCGGATGGCATCGTGAGTCATAACTCCGGCGCGATCGAGCAGGATGCAGACGTCATCGTGTTCATCTACCGCGATGAGGTCTACAACGAAGACAGTCCCGACACGGGCACCGCAGAGATCATCATCGGCAAGCAGCGGAATGGCCCGGTCGGTACGGTGCGGCTGACCTTCTTGGGGCAGTTCACCCGTTTCGAGAACTTCATCGCCGATGCCGGCTACGGGGGCGGGGGCTGGCAATGAGCCGCTTGGCCCGGGCGACGATCCATCTCGACGCCCTGCGGCACAATATGGCCATGGCCCGGGCCGCGGCATCCGATGGCCGGACCATGGCGGTTTTGAAAGCCAACGCCTACGGCCACGGCCTGTTGCCCGTCGCCCATGCGCTCAGTGATCTCACCGACGCCTTTGCCGTGAGCTGCCTGGAAGAGGCGCTGCCCCTGCGCGAAGCCGGGCTCGAGCAACGCATCGTGTTGCTCGAGGGGTTCTTTGACGCCGACGAGATCGGCGTATTCGCCGCGCGGCGACTGGATGCCGTCATCCATCTGCCATGGCAGATCGAGGCGCTGGCAGCCGCGGCACCGTCACAGCCCATTGACTGCTGGCTGAAAGTCGACACCGGCATGGGACGCCTGGGATTTTCCCCCGATGAGGCGGACGCGGCGGTCGAGGGCCTGCGAGCCCTGCCGGCGGTGGGTGAGCTGCGGTGGATGACGCATCTTGCCCGCGCCGATGAGCCGGATGCATCGGCCACGGCCACCCAGGTCGAGACGCTTGAGCAGGCGCTGGCCACGGATGCGGTGTCGGATGATCAGACAAGCATTGCCAACTCCGCCGGGACGCTGCACTGGCCCATGGCCCGGGCCGGATGGATCCGGCCCGGCATCATGCTCTACGGGGCCTCGCCCTTTGCGGATGCCGCCATCCATGATCGGCTCCAACCGGCGATGACCCTCGAGGCCCGTCTGGTCTCGGTCAAGACCCTGCCCGCCGGCCACGGCGTGGGCTATGGGGCGCGCTTTGTCTGCCCCGAGGCCATGCCCGTCGGGGTGGTGTCGATGGGCTACGGCGATGGCTATCCGCGCCATGCCCCGGACGGCACGCCAGTGGTGGTCAACGGTCGCCGGACGGCGTTGATCGGCAAGGTGTCGATGGACATGCTGGCGGTGGATCTGCGCCCGGTGCCCGATGCCCGGGTGGGGGATCCGGTGGTGCTGTGGGGCGCCGACCCCTTGGCGACCGAGGTTGCCGGGTATTGCGGGACGATCAGCTACGAGCTTTTCTGCCGGCTGACCCCCCGGGTCCAGCGTGTCTACCGCCAGGGAGATGGATAATGGCCAAGGCCAGCGTTAAAACCCGATTCGTCTGCAACGCCTGTGGTGGGGTGACGCCGCAGTGGGCCGGGCAATGCCCGGACTGCGGTCAATGGAACACCCTCGAAGAGCAGCTCGAGGCGCCTGCAACCGCCAAGGGCCGCGGGTCGACACGTGTGGCCGGCCAGTACGCCGGTGACAGTGGGGTCAAGCGCCTGGCCGAGGTGCCGCGGGATCAGGAAGCGCGCTTCCCCACCCGGATCGCCGAGCTTGATCGTGTCCTCGGCGGGGGTCTGGTGGCCGGCGGTGTGGTCTTGCTCGGTGGCGATCCGGGGATTGGCAAATCCACCCTGCTGCTCGAGGCCGTCGCCCGGGTGGCCCAGCGTCAGGGCGCGCTTTATGTCACCGGCGAGGAGTCGTTGCGTCAGGTGGGCATGCGTGCCGAGCGGCTGGGGGTGATGGATGCTGATTTGCGGCTGTTGGCCGAAACCCGGGTCGAGGCCATCATCGAGCTTGCCGCCCGCGAGAAACCGGATGTCCTGGTGGTGGACTCGATTCAGACCATTCACAGCGAGGAGCTGGGTTCCGCACCCGGTGGTGTGGCCCAGGTGCGCGAGTCGGCGGCGCAGCTGGTGCAGTTTGCCAAGCGCACCGGCACGGTGTTGTTTCTGGTCGGGCACGTCACCAAGGAAGGGCAACTGGCCGGACCGCGTGTGCTCGAGCATATGGTCGATACGGTGCTTTATTTTGAAAGCGATTCCGGCAGTCGTTACCGGTTGCTGCGGGCGGTCAAGAACCGGTTTGGTGCCGCCAACGAGCTGGGTGTCTTTGCCATGCAGGACACCGGCCTTAAAGAGGTCAAAAACCCCTCGGCCATTTTTTTATCCCGGCATGAGCAGCCGGTGCCCGGCAGCGCCATTCTGGTGACCCGCGAGGGGACACGGCCGCTGCTGCTCGAGCTCCAGGCCCTGGTCGCGGAGAGCCCGTTGTCCAATCCCCGACGGCTTGCGGTGGGTCTGGATGGTAACCGCCTTGGCATGCTGCTCGCCGTGTTGCAGCGCCACGCCGGGGTCAGCACCTATGGTGAGGATGTGTTTGTCAACGTGGTCGGCGGCGTGCGGATCGCCGAGACGGCCAGTGATCTGCCCGCGCTGCTGGCGGTGAGCTCGAGTCTGCGCGATCGGCCGATCCCGCAGGATTGGGTGATATTCGGCGAAGTGGGGCTCGCCGGTGAGATCCGGCCGGTCCCCAACGGGCCGGACCGGCTGGCCGAGGCCGCCCGGCACGGGTTTACCAAGGCCCTGGTGCCGAGCAAAAACGCACCGGCCCGCGGCCAGGCGCCCGAGGGTATGGAGGTGCTGGGGGTAGAGCGCCTGGATGCGGCGCTGGCGATGTTACGCGAGCACGGTGACTGAGCGGAGTTGTGCTCCGCGCTTTTCAGCCATCCAGGGCTTCGGCAGCCTGCAGGGTATTCTCGAGCAGCGTGGCCCGGGTGAGCGGGCCCACCCCCCCGGGCACCGGTGTGATCCAGGCGGCCCGCTCGGCGGCCCGCTCATCCACATCGCCAACCAGGCTGCCGTCCTCGAGCCGGTTGATACCGACATCGATCACCGTGGCGCCGGGCTTGATCCAGTCCCCGGGGACAAATCCCGGCCTGCCCACGGCGGCCACTAGGATGTCGGCGCGTTCCACCTCGGCGCGCAGATCCCGGGTGCGGCTGTGACAGATGGTCACGGTGCAGCCGGCATTGAGTAACTCCAATGCCATCGGTCGGCCAACGATGTTGGACTGGCCGAGGACCACGGCCGGGGCCCCGGCGAGCGGGGTATCGGTGTGGGCGAGCAGCGTCATCACACCATGGGGCGTACAGGAGCGCAGCCCCGGCAGACGCAAGACCAGCCGGCCGACATTTCGCGGATGGAAACCATCCACATCCTTGGCCGGATCGATGCGCTCGATGACCGCCTGGGCATCGATGTGATCGGGCAGTGGCAGCTGTACCAGAATGCCGTGGACCTCGGGGCTGGCGTTGAGCTGGTCGATCAGCGCCAGTAGCGCCGCCTGGTCGGTGTCGGCGGGCAGATCATGGTCGTGGGATACAAACCCCACTTGGGCGCAGTCGCGGCGTTTCATGCGGACATAGACCGAAGAGGCGGCATTGTCACCAACCAGTACCACCGCCAGCCCCGGCGGGCGCTGCCCGGCCCGGATCCGGTCATTGACCCGATCGGTCAGCCGTTCGCGAATATCCGCGGCGATTGCCTTGCCGTCGATGATGGCTGCGCTCATACCCTGTCCTGTCACCCGTTCAGCCCGATAGGGCGCGAACTCTACGCCGGCTGTGTTTGCGCTACAATGCTCACAGGGCGCCCGTAGCTCAACCGGATAGAGCATCGGCCTTCTAAGCCGAGGGTTGCAGGTTCAAGTCCTGCCGGGCGCGCCATGATCCAGGGTTCAGACCGTGGTCTCGGCCCGCTCCAGTGGGCGTTTGAGCAGCCGCTCGATGCCCTTGAGCAGTTTATTCTCCTCGGGGGCCACCAGCGAAATGGCCTCGCCTACGTTGCCGGCCCTTCCCGTACGGCCGATGCGGTGGACATAGTCCTCGGCCACCTGGGGCAGGTCGTAGTTCACCACATGGGGCAGCTGGTCAATATCCAGCCCCCGGGCGGCGATATCGGTGGCCACCAGAACCCGCACCTGGCCCTGCTTGAAGCCATCCAGCGCTCGGGTCCGCGCACTCTGGCTCTTGTTGCCGTGGATGGCCGCGGCGCTCAGCCCGTCCTTGTCCAGTTGCCGGCTGAGGTTATTGGCCCCGTGCTTGGTCCGGGTGAAGACCAGCACCTGTTGCCAGTCGCCCTCGTGAATCAGCTGGCTGAGCTGTTGGCGCTTCTTGGCCTTGTCGAGGCGGTAGACCTTCTGCGCGACCGTCTCGGCGGCGCTGTTGCGGGGGGCGACATCGATTTCCACCGGGTCCCGCAACATGCCGCTGGCCAGTCGGCGGATTTCGCTCGAGAAGGTTGCCGAGAACAAAAGCGTCTGGCGCTCGCGTGGCAGCTGCTTGAGCAAGCGTCGGATGTCGTGGATGAACCCCATGTCGAGTATCCGATCCGCTTCGTCCAGGACCACGGTCTCAAGGCGGTCGAGCCGGACATGGCCACGCTGGAGGTGGTCGAGGAGCCGGCCCGGCGTGGCGATGAGCACATCAACGCCCCGACGCAGCCGGTCGATCTGGGGTTGCATGCCGACACCGCCAAAGACCACGGCGGATTTCAGCGGCAGATCCTGGCCGTAGTTCCTGACGCTTTCATGGATCTGCGCGGCCAGCTCGCGGGTGGGGGCGACGACCAGCAAGCGAACGGGCCGACCCTTGCCTGCCGGGCGTTGCGCGGCGAGGCGATGCAGCAGGGGCAGGGTAAACGCAGCGGTCTTGCCGGTACCCGTCTGTGCGGCGGCAAGCAGGTCGTTGCCCTGGGTGATGGCTGGGATGGCGCGTTGCTGGATGGCGGTGGGGGTGGTGTATCCCGATGCCTTGACGGCGTCGAGCAGTTCGGCACGCAGGCCGAAGGAATCGAATGTCATGTAAGCGTTACTCCTTGCGCTGGTCGGGAGTATACGCACATTGACCGCCTATGGCGCGCTGAGTATTATCCTTCTCCTCTCGGTCAGTCGGCCGCGGGGCGCCTGCGATCACGGCGGGGTGTAGCGCAGTCTGGTAGCGCGCCTGCTTTGGGAGCAGGATGTCGGGGGTTCAAATCCCTCCACCCCGACCAGTCACCGGGCAGGACAAAGTTGACAATGGTGGGCGTAGCTCAGTTGGTAGAGCTCCGGATTGTGGCTCCGGTGGTCGTGGGTTCAAGTCCCATCGCTCACCCCATTTCTCTCAGGGCCGTTAGCTCAATTGGTAGAGCAGCTGACTCTTAATCAGTAGGTTCGGGGTTCGAGTCCCTGACGGCCCACCATCCCCTCGCCAGAGACCATCCGGTACATCCGATATCACTTTGTCGTCGGGTTGCTTGTTCCCGCGTCCTTTCGTTGATCAACACCCCATATAGGGGGTGTGATCGCAAACAAATACCGGATACCGTGAGAGGTGATAGCAAGGGTTAAAAAGTCTTTTGGGGGCACAATCCGATTTCTAGTTGCTGCGATTTCATGCTTATTCTGCAGCGTAAGCATTGCACAGGCGGAGTTGCCGGTATTTTTCGCCGGGACTGCCATTATTGGCGCATCTCAGGGTCAAGCCGAAAGGTATCCTCACGTTTCTGAGCTCTTGAAGCTAGAGGATGAGCGTGGCGCATCGCTGGTGGACACTCTGCTTGTGGAGAGGTTGAGGGCTACCGAAACCGGTCATAACTTCCAATTCGGTGAGCTTGCGGACTACCGCGATGGCGATGGTGTTGTCCTGGCCCTGGCTATTGACTGGGAAAACGTCTCCACCACCGATATCGACGGCAATACGAAATATGTTGTCGATGTCCATGGGCAGGTGCTCGCCTTTGATTACTCGACGATGAAGGTCGTCGGGGCATTTCCGATCGGTGTACAAGTGCGGGATGCGCGCAAAGGTGGCCCATCCGATGACCATGCCAGGGCGCTCGCCCGTCGGGCCCTAATCGGAGAGGATGACTTCGGATTGCTTGCGAGTTTTGTCGAGATGCTCAAGCAAGTGGAGTTGAAACCGGCATATAGCAACAGGATTCAGGTTACCACCGCCGAGCTATCCCCCGAATCTGTCAGTGTAGTAGATGAGCTTGGACTTGATGCAGACGCTTTCTCTGCCCGAGTCGGTCAGACAATGAGCAAGTACCTCGCGTCCAATCAATCCGTTCCGGTGCTGCCGTTCAAAAAAGGTACCGTCATCGGTAACCAGATGGCGGCTCAGTTTACAAACGGTGATGTCTATCAGCTCGAGATTCCGAATCCCGACTATACGGTATCCTTCACGGTTGACCGGTTGAGAAAGCTAGAGCTTGATCGGACGTCCAGCCAGATCGCTTACTTGTATGGGCTCTACGCGACCGCGCGTGTCAGCCAGCCGTTGCTTGAGAAAGATTATGCGAATCATCAATTCAAATATGCGGTAAGTTCAACCGTGCCGGTCGGCATTCGGCCGGATGATCCAGCCGCGTTCGAAGAGTTAGTCCTCTCTTCAATCAACTCCTTTACACAACAGATTTCGGATCCTCAGAGGGAGTGGGTGGATAAATGGGGCGTGACCGATGGTATTCAGAAGGCTTTTTTGGAGATGGACGATGTCCTTGCGAAATGCAGGTAAATTTTTGTTGTTGACCCTTGGCTGCTTGGCAGTGCTCGCCTCGGCTGGAGTGCATGCCCAAAGTGAGTTCCAGGGTGTTGGTGAAGTGCGTTACGAAAGCGGTGTTTTCAACAGCAAACCCAGTGAGGCAGATCGGACGCAGGCGCTCCATGAGGCGAAATTATCCGCGTGGCGCAGCTATACCGCGACATTCAACACGGCAAGGTCGACCAGCTATTCGGCGTCGGCCACAAAGTTCGAGGAGCAACTCGATACTTTTATTTCTGACGTCACTGTCCTCGACGAGATGGTCGATGAGGAATCGAATGTCATACGCGTGGCCGTTCGGATTGCAGTCAATACCGGCATGGTGGATGCAGCGTTCAACGAGCTGGCGCAAGCCGGACAGACCTCGAGTCAAGGGGCCGGTCCGGCCTCGATGCTGAGTTTCGTTTTTGTGGCTCGCGAAGTCGAGAGCATTCGCGACTTTGATGACCGCCGCACCGTGGTTGAGAAAAAGGACAGTAAAGCGACTCAGACAGACCAAATGGCTGATTCGGGTGGGACAGTATCCGGCAGTACATCCTCTTCGTCCATTTCAAGCAGCACCACGGGCGGCAGCACGCTGACCAAAGCAGACGAAATTGCCTATGACGTCAGCAGCGCCAGCGACATTGATAGCGCCGTTGGCCAGGTATTTGCGGGCAACGGATTTGAGGTCATCCCATATGTCGACGTGTTTGGCTTCTGTGGAGGAGCCTCTCTGGATGCTATCCGGTCGGAGTTTGCAGAGTCCGACACGCTGACAGCGGGTACGAGAACAGCGGCAATTAAAGCAGCGTCCTCCTGTGATGTTGAGTTGTTTGCCATGGGAACACTAGACGTGGGCCTGCAGCAGGATGAGGTGGATCCAGCAACGGGCAATCGACGCGTTTTTGTGTCTGTCCGCGGGCAGATATGGGATATCGGCCGAGGTCTTCCCCGGCAGGTAGCCAGCGTTGGGCCTGTGCAATATGCGGGTCTGGGACCCGACAGGCAGGTTGCCAAGCGTAATGCGTTGATCGAAGCGGCAGAGGATGCCGGTCGAGTGCTGGTAGATCAGCTCAACGCGAAAGGAATTCGTTAAGTTTTCAACCTGGAGAAGTGTAATGAAAGGTCTTTTAAAAAGTCTGTCCGCAGGTCTACTGACGCTCGCCATTAGCGGCCCGGTGGGCGCTCTCGGTCTGGATGACGTTACCGGTGGTGGCGATGGGGGCAGCGATGTCGATGTGGGTCAGCTTGTTAGTCAGGGTGATGGCCTCATGGGGCGCTTTTCGCTTGCTTTTGGCAACATGAATCTTGCGCTTGCCAATACGTTGGATGCACTGGGGTATAAAGAAAAAGCCGAGCAGCTTAGCGCCCGCGGAAACTTTTATGCTGAAGGCAACATTGCAGAGAAAGATGCGGTAGAGCGGGATATAGAGGTCACTCGGGAGGCGGTTGCGCTGGTCGAGGAGTCGGCAGATAGCGCCGAGGCTGTCTCGGATGCGGGCAAAGAGGCCCTGGCATCGGCAGTGCCGCACTACGTCAAGGGAGTCTATGAAGCAACTCAGCTCCTGCCGGAGGCGCAGAAGTGGGCGGATTCCGTTAGCAGTGGTATTTCGAGCCTCTCAAGTAACCCGATGAAGCTCAACGAGCTGCGGAGTAGCACTGCTGCGCCCATTTTCGTGGCTACGAATCTGCCCAGCTTCATGGAATCGTTTGCCGGAGCAACGAACAACTTCGTCGCATTTGCCCGGTCCAATGACGTTGAAGTTCCGGATGACATTTCGAACGTGTCGTTCTGATACAGGCTGATTGAGGCCTTTTATGATTCAGCATGAAAAAATGTGGCCCGAGCGGGCCACATTCATTTTGGCGGTTGTGTTCCTGATGTTCATTTCAACCGTACATGCTCGGGTGAGCTATGTCGAGGTTGAAACGAGGGGCGAGGGGTCAACACAAAATATCGCGATCGCATCCGCTCTCCGCGAGGCAGTGTTGTCGGTCAACGGTGGGCAATTAGCGGGTGTCTCGGAAAGCGCGCAGGCCACGTTGGCTCTCGATACCGAAGATGGCTCCTCGGTTGCCTCGAGTTCGATGACAAGCGAGGCCATTGCGACACAAACGGAAGGCGTGGTCGATTCGTATACCCTGCTCGAGGCATCGGAAGAGCAGGGTCTCTGGTCGGTAAAGCTCAGAGCGCGGGTCGCCAAGTATGAGGTCTCCGCGCAAGCTGAGCGGCTTCGGATGGCCGTCATGCCTTTCCGATTGATGAATAGCGACCAGGCATCTTTTGAGCTTGCCGTGACAGACGCGTTAACGACCTCGCTGACGCAGAGCCGCCGATTCGCGATGCTTGATCGTGATTTCCTAGAAGAACAGAGCAAAGAGCTGGGTTTTGTTGCATCCGGTGGCGCGGCGACACCGGAGCTTGCCCGTCTGGGAAACCGTCTGGGGACTGACTATTTGATTGTTGGTCGGATTGAGCAGGCGAATCTTTCCGAGCGAACGATTGAATTATCGTCCACAGGTCAAAGCCGTACGATAACCACGGCGAGTGCTGATGTCAGCTACCGCATCATTGATGTTGCCACAACGCAGATCAAGTACAGCGACCGGTGGCAGGGCAGTGGACGCGACTTGACGCTCTCCCAGCTCGCCCGGCGGGGCGGCTCCGAGATCGGGGAAACGATTCTCAATGCCATATTCCCGATCATGGTCGCGAGTTACAGCAATAACACGGTCACTCTTGGGCAGGGTGGAAACGATATCCAGATCGGTGACCGATACCGGCTTGTGCAATATGGGGAACCCATTGTTGATCCGTACACACAAGAGAGTCTAGGGCGTGAGGAGCGCTCAGTTGGCGTGATTGAGATCACAAGTGTTCAGGCGAAGTTGTCCAATGCCTCTGTTATCGAAACCACCGTGGACCTGGGGGCTCAATTTCGCCAAGGTGACTTCATCGTTCGGCCCATGGAGGCGTCAGGTTCATCCCGATCAGCGGGTGGTAGTCAAGCGAAAAACGCCGAAGCGACCGCACAAGATGGCCAGGAAGCCGTCGACGAGATGACACAGGAGATGGAAGATGTTTGGTAATCCTTGGCGACTAATGGGTGCTGTTTTGATTTTCGGTGCGACAAACGTAGCACTCGGACAAGGACTTTCCCTGGATGATTTCTCACCTGAGGGGGACGGTGGCAGTGGGACTGACCCAAATGCCATAAACGCTGAAACCATCGAAGAAGGTGTCAGTCGGGCCTACCAGCGGATCAAAAGCGATGGTTTTGCCGGCGGAAAGCTTATCAACACCGATACGGGATTCGCTTATCTTTCAACGGAGTTTGCCGGTTACCGCACGTACGACAATATCAACGCCACACTTTTGAGCAAACGTAATGCCTACTTCAAAGCGTATGTCAACGCACGCAAAGGCATTGTTGAGTTCATGGAGGGCATGAGCAGCGAGTGCAGCGCTCAGGTAGAGGACTCGACGGTTGCCATGGATACCGGTGTAGAGAGCGTGGCCAACATGTTCTCCAGTACATCGGAGGAATGTGTTGAGACGGTGTCGGGGATGGTGAATGGCTATATCGTGTACGCCATTGAGGACCTCGTCGATGAGAAAAGTGTGATGGTTAGTGTGCTCACCTCGACGAAAACTCAGGGTGCAGTCGACCGGATCGGTGAAACCGTGGTCAATACCACGGATCCTGAGGCGGCGTTCCAGGGCGTCCTCGAAGATATCGCCAATTTTGCCACTCCGCCACTTGGGGCCCGCCTAATAAGCGATGTCGAAAGCGGAGCTTACACAGTGGTCGGTTTCGGCAGCGCGATCATCCGCCAGAATTCGGACCCAATGATGGCAAGACGGCTGCGGTCAATGGCGCAGGATGTCTCTGAGACTCGAGCGAGGAGCGCTTTGGTGTCCTATCTTTCCGGAGATGAAATCTACTGGGAGGGCGGTTTTCAGCAGGAGCAGATGGAGAATGCTGAGCAGTTCTTCGTGCCGGAGAATGAAGACGGCACGCCCGGGTCACCGCAAAAGCATGACGAAACGCAAAGTCAGTTCTTGAACGTCATGTCCAGTTCCAATGCAAGCAGCTCGGTGACCAGTGGTCAGGTGCCGCCGGGGACCCGTCTGCAGAGCTTCACTTCGGAAGACGGCTATTGGCGATTCACCGTCGCGGTGTATCAGCCGGCGTTTACTAGCGGAGCGATCGACTCCATCGAGTCAGGTGGAGCTAACACCAATAGCTCTGATGTGAATATGAGCGGTGGTGCCAACGAAGACGCGGCCAATCCGCAAGGCCCCAGCGGCGCTGTCGTGCCGCAGCATGACTTTTAGGGAGCAATTCGTCCGGGCGATACCTTGTGGATTGGCACTGGGTATCGTCGTGACATCAGGATACGCTGATAAAAGCTACGCACGCAGTTGGGTGGAAGGGCCCGTCCGGTATGTGGAAATCACGCATGCTGGCCTCGATATGTCGCAGGGGTCACAGGTCGGCGCTGCAAAGTGCCGGGCTATTCTTGGCAGGGATGCCCTTTTTGGTCAGTCGGGCGGGCAGTTCTCTCTTGCCGTTCACCGGCAGTTGTCTAAAACAATCGGAATCCGTGTTCGTGTATCCAGGATGCAGCGCGACACCGAGAGGCTGGGCCCTGGTCGGTTTCGTACACGCTGTAATGTGGCTGATAACGATATTTCCGCCTCTTTCAAGAGGGAGCCATCCAAAGCGGACATCGCTGAGGCAAGGCTGCAGGTGGGTGTGGAAAGGATAGCGACCGGCCGCCACCGAGAAGGCATCGATATTCTCGCCAAATTGCGCGATGAGGCAAATTATCCGGATGCGCTCCCCGCGATCGTTGCCGGTCTCATCAGTGTCGATGTCGGGTTGGCGTTAGACACCGACGATCAGTACGTCCGACTAGGCGACGCGGACTACCGGCCAGCCTTGATCGAATATAGGGATGCTTTATCTCGTGCGGGGTGGGCCGAGAGAGCTCGAGACGCTCAAAGGCGCTTGGACGAGCTTTTACGTTGAAAGTGTGGTCATGCAACCTGCAAAGAACCGGACCGGTCTGTCACCGGCCCGGCCCTGGTCAAGCCGCCCTATACCTCAGCCGTGCAGCTTGACGGCGACCTCGGCGACCTTCTCACCCTGGTGGCGGGCGATCTCGAGTTCCTTGTCGTCGGGCTGCCTTGAGCCGTCACCCCCGGCGATGGTCGACGCCCCATACGGCGTGCCGCCGCTGACGGTGGAGATGTCGAACTGCACCGGGTTGGTGTAACCCAGCGGCACCAGCACCATGCCGTGGTGGGCCAGGGTGATCCAGCTCGAAGTGATGGTCTGCTCCTGACCACCACCGGTGCCGGTCGAGGTAAAGACACTGCCGACCTTGCCAGCGAGTTTGCCTTCTGCCCACAGCCCGCCGGTCTGATCCAGAAAAGTCCGGACCTGGCCGGCCATGTTGCCAAAGCGGGTCGGTGTGCCCAGGAGGATGGCATCGTAGTCTGCCAGTTCTGCCGGTGTGGCCTCCGGGGCGCTCTGGTCGGTCTTGCCGCCTGCCGCCGCGAACGCCTCGGCATCCATGGTCTCGGGAATGCGTTTGATGGTCACTGTGGCGCCGTCCACGCCCTGTGCGCCATCGGCGATGCGCTGGGCCATGGTCTCCATGTGGCCGTACATCGAGTAGTAGAGGACAAGAATCCTGGCCATTGGTTGCTCCCTGATATCGACTGGATGGGCTTACTGCTGGATGCCTTCAACTTCGAGCTCGAGGTAGACCACTTCGCTGGTCGGGCCAAGTTCGTAGTCGATGCCATAGTCCTCGAGCCGGAACTCGGTCTCGCCGCTGAAGCCCACCCGATAGTTGCCCCAGGGGTCTTCGCCCTCACCGATTTTCTCGACATCAATGGCGATATCACGGGTGATGCCCCGCAGCGTCAGTTCGCCTTCGAGGGTGGCCTCGCCATCGTCGTGGGGGATGAAGTCGGTGCTGACAAACCGCGCCTGCGGAAACTGCTCGACATCCAGAAAATCGGCCGAGCGCAGGTGCGCATCGCGATCGGCGTGGTTGGAGTCGATGCTGGCGGTGTCGATGGTCACGGTGATTTCCGCGGCCTCGGGGTTGTCGGCGTCGTAGCTAAAGTCCCCCTCGAAATCATTGAAACGCCCCTTCAGCCAGCTAAAGCCCAGGTGGCTGATCTTGAACTGTATCGACGCATGGGCGCCTTCGGTGTCGATCACATAGTCCGCGGCATGGGCCGTGCCGGCCATGGCAGCACCACCGAGCAGCGCCGAAGTGGCAAAGGCTTTGAGCGTTTGAGTGAATTGCATGCATCCTCCGGTTCAGGTCCTTGGGTTCAACCGAGACCCTACGATGCCTGTTATGATGCGTCTAATGAATTATCTATATTTACTCTATGCGTGAAACGAATCTTCGAGGTGTCGACCTCAATTTGCTGGTGGTCCTGGAGGCCCTTCTGCGTGAGCGTCACATCACCCGGGCGGCGACGAGCCTGTCCATGAGTCAGCCGGCCGTCAGCCGTGCCCTGGGCCGCCTGCGCGAAACCTTCGATGATCCATTGCTGGTTCGCGGGCCGGCGGGGCTGACGCTCAGCGAACGGGCCGAGGGCCTAAGACAGCCGCTTGCGGATCTGCTGGCCGGTCTCTCGGGCCTCGTGGCCGCGCCCGATTTTGAACCGGCCGATGCCACCGGCTCGCTGCGCATCGGGTGCCTGGATCTGGAGGCGGCGATCTACCTGCCGGACCTGGTGCCCGCGATCCGGCAGAACGCGCCGAACATGCAGCTCGAGATCTACTCGCACCCGGATGATTACTTTGCGCTTCTGGCTGAAGGTCGGTTGCATCTGGCCATCAGCGGACTGGAGCCCTGGGCCGGGGCCGCCCAGTTCCATCGGCGGGTGATTGACCACACCCACTCCGAGGTGCTGATGGGGCAGGATAATGCGCTCGCCGACCCGCCCATGACCCTGGAGCGCTACAGCGCTGCCCGCCACGGGGTGGTATCGATCACCGGGCGCGGCCCGGCGATGATGGATGAACGCCTCGCCCGCCAGGGTGTCCACCGTCAAGTGGCGCTCAAGCTCTCGAGCTTTGCCAATGTCTCGGATGCCTGTGCCAACAGTGATGTCATCTTCTCGTTGCCGCACCGGCTGACCCGGCGACTGGCGGCCCGGGACGGTCGTCTGGTGACCCGGCCGTTGCCCGGAGCGCTGCAGGAGCAGCGATTTCCCATGTACCTGTACTGGCACGCGCGCCATCACAACGACGCCATGAGTCAATGGTTCCGACGGCTGCTTTTGCAGACCATTGATCAACGAATCGACCACGGAGACACCGCCGATGACAGACCTTGAATCGCTCCGACAGGGGTGGCGCTATCGCGGCGACGCCCGGCCGGACTTTGCCATTGCCCCGGGGCCGGGGCAGGAGTCGGTCTGGGATTATCCCCGGCCGCCGGCTTATGTCGCTGACGACCGCCGCGTCGAGATCTGGGCGGGTGACCGACGCATCGCCGCCAGCCAACAGGCCATCCGGGCGCTGGAGACGGGCAGCCCACCTGCTTTCTATCTGCCCGCCGGGGCGTTTGACCGGCAGTGGCTCCGTCCCTCGGCCCATCAAAGCTTCTGCGAGTGGAAAGGGCAGGCCAATTACTATGATGTCGTCACCCCGACGCTGGATTTAAAGGCAGCGGTCTGGTGTTATGCCGACCCGCTGGCCGGCGCGGAAGCGATCGCCGGATACCTGTCGGTCTATCCGGAGTCGCTGCAATGCTTTGTCGGCGGCGAAGCGGTCGTGCCTCAGCGGGGTGAGTACTACGGCGGTTGGGTGACAAGCGAGTTGGTCGGGCCCTGGAAAGGCGAACCCGGCACCAGCCACTGGTAGACAACGCGGCGAGGGATGCCCATGCAGGCCCATCAATCGCAGCGGCAAGACGCCGGCATCAGGCGCCATGAAGCCTGGCATACGCTTGACGCCGAAGAGGTGCTCGAGGCATTGCAGACCGGCCGTGGGGGGCTGGATCAAGCACAGATCGCTCCCCGGCTCGAGCGCTTTGGTGAAAACCGACAACGTCGCGTGGCCCAACGCAGCGGCTTGCGGCGGCTGATCAGCCAGTTCGACAACCTCCTCATCCAGCTGCTCATCGTCGCGGCGGTGATCACCGCTGTGCTCGGCCATTTTCTTGATGCCGGCGTTATCGCGGCGGTCGTTCTGATCAACGGGGTCATCGGCTTTATCCAGGAAGGCCGCGCCGAACAGGCCCTGGCCGCCATTCGCGGGTTGCTCGCACCGCAGGCGACGGTCCGGAGGGACAATCGCCGCCAGACCATCGATGCCTCGCAGCTGGTCCCCGGAGACATGGTCATCCTCGAGCCCGGGTCAAAGATTTCGGCCGACATCCGGCTTGTCACAACCCGGGGGCTGGCGATCGACGAGTCGGCGTTGACCGGTGAGTCGGTGCCGGCGAGCAAGTCCGTCGAACCGGTCTCTGCCGAGGCCTCCATCGGCGACCGGCGGTGCATGGCCTATGCCGGCACGCTGGTGACCCGTGGCGAGGGTGCCGGCGTGGTGGTCGAGACCGCAGATGCCACCGCGCTGGGCGAGGTCACCGCGATGCTCTCGTCGGTCGAGTCGGTGACAACGCCGTTGCTCCGGGATCTGGCCCGGCTGGGCAAACGCCTTGCCGCGATCATTCTCGGCGCCGGGGCGTTTACCGCGCTCGCCGGCATCCTGGTGCATGGTTTTTCGGTCGTCGAGATGTTCCTTGCCGCGGTGGCGTTGATTGTCGCGGCCATCCCCGAGGGGCTACCCGCCATTGTCACCATCACCCTGGCGCTTGGCGTTCAGCGGCTGGCCAGACGCAAGGCCATCGTGCGACGACTGCCGGCGGTCGAGACGCTGGGTGCAGTGAGTGTCATCTGCTCGGACAAGACCGGCACCCTGACCCTCAACGAGATGGCGGTCCGCGCCGTGTTGCTGGGTGACGGTCTCCACCGGGTGGATGACAAGACACTGGCGCTCGAGGCAGCCCGGGCCCAGGAGCCGGCCCCGGCATCGGTGGTCGACGCGTTATCCCGCGCCGTGGTGCTTTGTTCCGACGCCGATGTCCATGCCAACAGCGAGGGCCAGGTCAGGGTCAGTGGCGATCCCATGGAAGTGGCATTGCTGCACTTTGCCAAGGCCCAGGACGTCGAGCTGCGGGCACTGCGCTCGGCGCATCCGCGGGTCGACGGTTTGCCCTTCGATTCCACGCATCGCTTCATGGCAACCCTCCACGGCACCGACGATGGCGAAGGACAGGTGCTGATGGTCAAGGGCGCGCCCGAGGCCGTTGTGCCCCGCTGCAAGCAGGTGCTGGGCGTCGATGGGACCGAGCCGCTGGATGAGGCAGCCTGGCACCGGCAGGCCGAGGCCATGGCCGCTGACGGCCTGCGGCTGCTGGCCATCGCCCGGCAGACCGCCCCCGGTGGGGTTGACCTCGATGACCCGTCGCGGATCGATGGTCTGACGCTGATCGGGTTGGTCGGCATCATCGACCCGCCGCGCGAGGAGGCGATCGCAGCGGTGAAGACCTGCCACGAAGCGGGAATGCGGGTGAAGATGATCACCGGCGACCACGCCGTGACGGCGGCCGCCATCGGCCGTCAGCTTGGCATCGGCGACGACGAGCGGGGGATCACCGGCGAAGCACTCGAGGCGATGGATGACGAGGCCCTGTCGCGCTGCGCCGCCCAGCACTCGGTGTTTGCCCGCGTCTCGCCCCGGGTCAAGCTCAGGCTGGTACAGGCGCTGCAAAGCCAGGGCGAGGTGGTCGCCATGACCGGTGACGGGGTGAATGACGCCCCGGCCCTGAAGCGCTCGGATGTCGGCGTGGCGATGGGGCACGGTGGCACCGATGCCGCCCGCGAGGCCGCGGAAATCGTTCTGGCCGATGACAACTTCGCCACCATCGAGGCGGCGGTTCATGAGGGCCGGGTGATCTATGACAATATCGTCAAATCGATTGCGTTTCTGCTGCCCACCAACGCGGCGCAGGCGCTGTTGCTGGTGGTGGCGGTGCTGGCCGGCTGGATGCTGCCCATCACGCCGGCGCAAATTCTCTGGGTCAACATGATCACCGCCGTGACGCTGGCATTGTCGTTGGCCTTCGAGCCGCCCGAGGACGATGTCATGGCCCGCGCTCCACGGTCGCCATCGGCGCCGCTCATTCCCCGGGTCATACTGGTGCGGATTCTGATTGTTGCGGTATGCATGGTCGCGGGCACATTGGCCCTGTTCGCCCGCGAGCTTGCAGATGGGCGGCCGCTTGCAGAAGCGCGAACGCTTGCGGTGAACACCCTGGTACTGTTCGAAATCTGGTTTTTGTTCTCATCGCGGCGGCTGCACACGGGGATCCTGAACACCAGCGGTCTCACCGGGAATGCCAGGGTCTGGCTGGCCATCGCGATTATCGTCGCGGCACAGCTTGTTTTTACCTATCTGCCGCCCATGCAGGTGATCTTTGAAACCCAGCCACTCGGCCCCGGGGCCTGGCTTCTGGCCATTGTGGTCAGTCTGCCAATCATCCTGGTGGCAGAAGGGCACAAATGGCTGATGCGGCGCCGTAGTCAGGCGCGCTGAGGTTTCTTGCCTGCCCCCTTGCCGGTATGATGATGGATTGGGTTTACAAGCGCGAAAGTGGCGGAACTGGTAGACGCGCTGGGTTTAGGTCCCAGTGGGGTAGTCCCCCGTGCGAGTTCGAGTCTCGCCTTTCGCACCAGTCACTAGAGGTGGGCGATGCAAGTATCGGTAGAGGCGGGCGAGGGCCTGAAGCGTAAGTTGAAGGTTCAGGTCCCGTCCGAGCGGGTCGATGAGCAGGTGGATAAAAAGCTCCGCGAAATGCGCGGTCAGGTCCGTCTGCAGGGGTTCCGGCCCGGCAAGGTGCCGATGAAGGTGGTGGCCAAGCGCTACGGCCCCCAGGTGCGGGGCGAGGTCCTCGACGAGGTGGTCCGACAGACCTATGCCGAGGCACTCGAGCAGGAATCGCTCCGGCCCGCCGGTAGCCCGCAGATCGAGCCGGTCAATCTCGAAGAGGGCAGTGACATCGAATACGAGGCGGCCTTCGAGGTGATCCCCGATATCGAGGTCAGTGGCATCGAGAGCATCGAGCTGACCCGACCGGTGGTGGATATCGAGGCCGCGGACGTCGACCGGATCCTGGATCGTTTGCGCAAACAGCACGCCGAGTACGCCGAGGTCGACCGGGCCGCCGCCGAGGGCGACCAGGTCACCATCGATTTTGAGGGCAAGATCGATGGCGAGGACTTTGAGGGCAACAGCGGCGAAGATGTGCCGGTGCCGCTGGGCGAGGGGCAGATGCCGGAACCCTTCGAGCAACAGCTTGTCGGGATGCAAGCAGGCGAGACCAAAACCGTGACCTACACGTTTCCGGAAGGGTTTCCCGACCCGGCGATTGCCGGCAATGAGGCGGCCTTCGAGGTGACGGTGAAAAAGGTCGAGGCAGCAGAGCTGCCCGATGCCGATGAGGCGTTCGCCGAGAAGCTGGGTATCGATGGCGGCATCGACGGGCTTCGTCAGCGCATCACCGAGAGCCTCGAGCGCGAGCGCGATCAGGCAACCCGGACCCGGGTCAAGAATCAGGTCATGGAGGCGCTTGTCGAGCAAAACGACATTGAACTGCCGCAGACACTGGTGGACAGCGAGATCGACCAGCTCCGGCAACAGGCCCGCGAGCGGATGCGGCAGTCGGGTGCCGAGGGTGACGAGCCCGAGCTGCCGGCGGATCAGTTCGAGAGCGAGGCCCGGCGACGGGTCAAGCTGGGGCTGCTGGTCAACGAAATCGTCCGCGCCAACGGCATCGAGCTGGAGCCGGAACGCATGCAGCAGGCCCTACAGCGGGTCGCATCGGGGTACGAGCAGCCGGAGCAGGTGATGCAGTACTACTTGCAGAACCAAGAGATGATGCAAAGCCTGCAGTTGCAGGTCATGGAAGACCAGGTTGTGGACTGGGTGACCGAACAGGCCACCGTGACGGACAAACCAATGAGTCTCGACGCCCTGACCAGTGGTGTCGAGGATGAAGACAACGCCAAGGCCGAATAAGCGGCCGGGAGTCAAAACGTTGATGAACAACGAGCACCGCGAAGATAGCCCCATGGCCACCGGCCTCGTGCCGATGGTGGTGGAACAGACCTCCCGCGGCGAGCGCGCCTTCGATATCTACTCGCGCCTGCTCAAAGAGCGGGTGATCTTTCTGGTCGGGCCGGTAGAGGATCACCAGGCCAACCTGCTGATTGCACAGCTTCTGTTTTTGGAGTCGGAGAATCCGGACAAGGATATCCACTTCTACATCAACAGCCCCGGCGGCGTGGTCACTGCGGGACTGGCGATCTACGACACGATGCAGTTCATCAAGCCGGATATCAGCACTGTCTGCATCGGCCAGGCCGCGAGTATGGGGTCGTTGCTGCTCGCCGGCGGCGCGGCGGGCAAGCGCTTTGGGCTGCCCAACTCGCGGGTGATGATCCACCAGCCGCTGGGCGGTTTTCAGGGTCAGGCCACGGATATCGACATCCATGCCCGCGAGATCCTGAGCATGCGCGAGCGACTGAATCAGATTCTCGCCCACCACACCGGGCAGAAGCTCGAGAAGATCGCCGAAGACACCGAGCGGGATAATTTCATGGCCCCCGAGGCGGCCCGCGATTACGGGATTATCGATCAGGTGCTCGCCGACCGCAGTAGCCTGCCCACGGATTAACGCGGTTGCGTGACCCGCTAAAAGCGGGCATCGTCGGAACTGTCCCACTTCCTACGGCGCAAAGGTAGCCCATGACTGACAGAGACAACGGCGGTCGCGACGATAACGGCAAGCTGCTCTACTGCTCATTCTGCGGCAAGAGCCAGCATGAGGTGCGCAAGCTCATCGCAGGGCCTTCGGTTTTTGTCTGCGACGAATGTGTCGAGCTCTGCAACGACATCATTCGCGAAGAGATGGAAGAGAAGGTCGGCGAAGGCGACGCGGGCCTTCCCAAACCCCAAGAGATCAAAAGCACCCTGGATGAGCACGTCATCGGTCAGGATCACGCCAAAAAGGTCCTGTCCGTGGCGGTCTACAACCACTACAAGCGCATGCAGGCGGCACAGGGCAAAGAGGATGTCGAGCTCAGCAAGAGCAACATCCTGTTGATCGGGCCGACCGGGTCGGGCAAGACACTGCTGGCCGAGACGCTGGCGCGGTTGCTGGATGTGCCGTTCACCATCGCCGATGCGACGACCCTGACCGAGGCGGGGTATGTGGGTGAGGACGTCGAGAACATCATCCAGAAGCTCTTGCAGCGTTGCGATTACGATGTCGACAAGGCCCAGCGGGGCATCGTCTACATCGACGAAATCGACAAGGTCTCGCGCAAGGCCGAGAACCCGTCCATTACCCGGGATGTCTCCGGCGAAGGCGTGCAGCAGGCGTTGCTCAAGCTCATCGAAGGGACCACCGCGTCGGTGCCGCCCCAGGGCGGGCGCAAGCACCCCCAGCAGGAATTTCTGCAGGTGGATACCGGCAACATCCTGTTCATCTGCGGCGGCGCATTCGCGGGCCTCGAGAAGGTCATCCAGCAGCGCTCCGAGAAGGGCGGGATCGGCTTTTCCGCCGAGATCAAGGGCGAGAGCCAGCGCAAGGCGGTGGGTGAGACCCTCCGCGATGTCGAGCCCGAGGACCTGGTCCGCTACGGGCTGATTCCCGAGTTTGTCGGCCGTCTGCCGGTGGTGGCGACCCTGGAAGAGCTCGACGAAGAGGCGCTGGTCCAGATCCTCCGCGAGCCGCGTAATGCGCTGGTCAAGCAGTTCCGGCGGCTGTTCGAGATGGAGGGCGTTGAGCTCGAATTCCGGGACGAAGCCCTGTTCGAGGTTGCCCGCAAGGCGATTGCCCGCAACACCGGTGCTCGGGGGCTGCGGACATTGGTTGAACATGTACTGCTCGATACCATGTATGACCTGCCGTCGCTCGAGAACGTCAGCAAGGTGGTGGTGGATGATGCGGTCATTCGCGGCGAGACGCCCCCCTATCTCATCTATGACGGGTCCGAGCAGTCGGCGGCGGCATCTGACTGAGCCGCCGCCGGGGCTCGACCCCCAAGAGGCAATCCATGAGTGAGCCAATCATTCCGGCGGCCGGTGCCGAGACACCGGCGCTGCCGCTCCGTGACGTCGTGGTCTACCCCCACATGGTGATCCCGCTTTTTGTCGGTCGGGAGAAATCCATCGAGGCCCTCGAGGCGGCCATGGCGGTAGACAAACGCATCCTGCTGGTGGCGCAGCACAGCGCCGAGATGGATGATCCCTCGCCGGATAACATCTACTCGGTCGGCACCATGGCCAACATCCTGCAGATGCTCAAACTGCCCGATGGCACCGTCAAAGTGCTGGTTGAAGGCGCCGAACGGGTGGGGGTCCGTGACCTGCGGGTCGATGCCGACCACTACCAGGCGACGGTGACCGCCATGCCGGAGGAAGGCGGCGAGGACGAGCAAGAGCTGGAGGTCATGACCCGCTCGCTGCTCTCGCTGTTCGAGCAGTATGTAAAGCTCAACAAGAAGGTGCCACCGGAAATCCTCTCGTCGCTGCAGGGGATCGACGAGCCCAGCCGTCTGGCCGATACCGTCGCGGCGCACATGAGCCTGAAGATCGACGAGAAACAGCGCATCCTCGAGATGGCCGGGGTGCAGGCCCGGCTCGAGCATCTCATGGCGCTGATCGAAGGCGAGCTGGATATCCTGCAGGTGGAAAAGCGCATCCGCGGACGCGTCAAACAGCAGATGGAGAAGTCCCAGCGCGAGTACTACCTCAACGAGCAGATGAAGGCCATCCAGAAAGAGCTTGGCGAGCTCGAGGATGTGCCCAACGAAATCGAAGACCTCGAACAGAAGATCGAGGCCTCGGGCATGTCCAAAGAGGCGCGGGAGAAATGTGACCAGGAGCTCGGCAAGCTGCGCATGATGTCGCCGATGTCCGCCGAGGCCACCGTCGTGCGGAGCTATCTCGAGTGGATGCTCTCGCTGCCGTGGAAAAAACGCAGCCGCGTTCGCCACGATCTCGGCCACGCCGAGTCGGTACTGGATGCCGATCACTACGGCCTTGAAAAGGTCAAAGAACGGATCCTCGAGTATCTGGCGGTCCAGCAGCGGGTGCGCAAGCTCAAAGGGCCGATCCTCTGTCTGGTCGGCCCCCCCGGGGTCGGTAAGACCTCGCTCGGCGAGTCCATCGCCCGGTCGATTAACCGCAAGTTCGTGCGCATGTCGCTGGGGGGCGTGCGCGACGAGGCCGAGATACGCGGCCACCGCCGCACCTATATCGGCTCGCTGCCGGGCAAGATCGTTCAGAAGCTCGCCAAGGTGGGTACACGCAATCCGCTGTTCTTGCTCGATGAAATCGACAAGATGGCGATGGACTTCCGCGGTGATCCGGCATCGGCGCTACTCGAGGTGCTCGACCCCGAACAGAACGCCACGTTCAACGACCACTACCTTGAAGTCGATTTCGACCTCTCGGATGTGATGTTCGTCTGTACCGCGAACACCATGAATATCCCCGAGCCGCTGCTCGATCGCATGGAGGTGATCCGGCTGTCCGGCTATACCGAAGAAGAGAAGGTCAACATCGCGCGCAGTTACCTGCTGCCCAAGCAACTCAAGGCCAACGGGCTCAAAAACGGCGAGCTCGAGGTCAGCGACAACGCACTGCGGGACATCGCCCGGTACTACACCCGCGAAGCCGGTGTACGCAGCATGGAGCGCGAGGTCGCCAAGATCGCCCGCCGGGTGGTCAAGGATGTGTTGCTCAAGCCGCGGGACCGGGCGGTGCAAATCACACCGCGCAATCTCGATAAATACCTGGGTGTGCGGCGTTACCGCTACGGGGTGGCCGAGACCAGCGACCAGATCGGCCGGGTGACCGGGCTTGCCTGGACCGAGGTGGGCGGCGAGCTTTTGACCATCGAGGGCGCGGTGATGCCGGGCAAGGGCAAACTGCAGAACACCGGTCAGCTGGGCGATGTGATGAAAGAGTCCATCCACGCTGCGCTGACGGTGGTGCGGGCGCGTACCGAGGTGCTGGGCATCGACCCGGGCTTCCATCAGGACAACGACATCCACATCCATGTACCCGAGGGCGCCATCCCCAAGGACGGTCCGAGTGCCGGGATCGGCATGTGTACCGCCCTGGTCTCGGCGCTGACAGGGATTCCCGTGGCCGCCAATGTGGCGATGACCGGCGAGATCACCCTGCGCGGCGAGGTGTTGCCCATCGGCGGGCTCAAGGAAAAGCTCCTGGCCGCGTTGCGTGGGGGGATCACCACGGTGTTGATCCCGCAAGAAAACGAAAAGGACCTCGCCGAGATTCCCAAAGATCTCAAAGGCAAACTGGATATCCGGCCGGTGCGCTGGATCGATGAAGTGCTTGGTGTGGCGCTCACGCAGCAGCCGACACCCAGGGTGGATGATGGCGAGACACCCGCCAAGGCGGTGGCCTCCAACGAAGCGGAAGCCCCGTCGTTGAGGCGTCATTAGGCCCAGGTTTTTGGCGCTTTTGTTTGACAGCGCCGCAGAGCCGTTGCTATACCGGGGTTGTGCATGATGTGTCGCAGAGAGCGCGCGTAAGCGGGGCACCTGAACGGCCACTTCATGTCAGCCTGTTGTCTCAAGAACAGTGCACAGTGAATTCGTCGGGAACGACGTCAATCGTAATAAACATTTAAGGGGATTCGATCCATGAACAAGTCTGAGCTTATCGACGCTGTCGCCGAGGCCGCGGGCCTGTCCAAAGCCGATGCCACCAAGGCCGTTGACGCTTTCGCGTCAACCGTCACCGGCGCGCTGAAAAAGGGTGACCAGGTCACACTGGTCGGCTTTGGCACTTTCACTGTCCGCGAGCGGGCTGCTCGCACCGGCCGCAACCCGCGCACCGGCGCCACCATCAACATCGCCGCGTCGAAAGTGCCGGGCTTCAAGGCTGGCAAGGCGCTCAAGGATGCAGTAAACTAAGCGCCGCTTTCCCGGGTGGTTAGCTCAGTTGGGAGAGCGTCGCCCTTACAAGGCGAATGTCGGGGGTTCGAGCCCCTCACCACCCACCAAAAAGAATACGGAGCGGTAGTTCAGCTGGTTAGAATGCCGGCCTGTCACGCCGGAGGTCGCGGGTTCAAATCCCGTCCGCTCCGCCACATCATCCCATCATCAGGAAGGCGCCAATTGGCGCCTTTTTGATTTTACGGAAAACCAATCATGCTCCAATCGATACGTGATCGCATGGGAATCGGACTGGCCATCTCGGTGCTGGTCCTGCTGGTGGTGCCCTTTGTGATCTCCAGCCTCTACGGTTATGTCAGCGGTGGCGGAGGGCCGCAGACCGTGGCCGAGGTAAACGGCGAGGAGATCAGCCGGTCGCAGCTCGATCAGGCCTTCCAACAGCGGCAGGCCGAGCTGCGGCGGATGCTGGGTGATCAGTTCGATCCGGCGCTCTTTGACAATGATCAGCTCCGCCGCGAGACCCTGCAGCAGTTGATCGACCGGCAGGTGCTGCTTGGCTATGTCCGGGCAAATGGTCTGCGGGTGAGTGACAAGGATGTGGCCGACGCCGTGCGAAGCCAGGAGATCTTCCAGGTCGATGGCGCGTTTTCGGCCGATCGCTATCGGCGGGTGCTCCAGCAAAACGGGCTGACCCCCGAGCGCTACGAGGGGCAGTTGCGCCGGGATCTGGCCCTGTCGCTGCTGCAGCGAAGCCTGCGGGCCAGCAGCTTTACCCCCGACCCGGCACTCGACCGGGTCATTGCCCTGCAACGGCAGCGGCGTGAGCTGCGTTGGGTAACCCTATCGCTCGATCGCTACCGCGACCGCGTCAGCGTGACCGAAGCCGATCTCGAGGCACACTACGAGGCCAATCCCGATCGCTACCGACAGCCCGAGCAGGTCCAGCTGCGCTATGTGGCTCTGGATCCCGCGGTATTGGCCGAGTCTATTTCCGTCGACGAGCAAGCCATCAATGATCGCTATGCCGAGCGTCAGGCGCAGGTGCAGGCCGAGTCATCCAGGGCAATCCGCCATGTCCTGGTGGCGGTGGATGCCGAGGCCGATGCCGCTGCGGTAGAAGCTGCCCGGGAGGCGGCGATGGCCGCCCGAGAGCGCATTCTTGCCGGCGAGTCGTTTGCGCAGGTGGCCGAGGCGGTCTCGGATGACACCGGATCGGCCGCCAATGGTGGCAGTCTGGGTGTGCTCGAGCGGACAGACGTGGTGGATGGCTTTGCGGAGGCGGCATGGGCACTTGATCCGGGTGAGATCAGCGAGCCGGTACGGACCCAGTTCGGGTTTCACATCATCGAGGTCACCGACATCCAGGCCGCGGAACTGGCGCCGCTGGCCGAGCGGCGCGACAGCATCCGCGATGAGATTGCCCGAGAGCGGGCCGAGCGCCAGGTCTTTGAGCTTGGCAACGAGCTTGAGACGCTCGCCTTCGAGAACCCGCAGCGACTGACGCCCGCCGCCGAGGCGCTGGGCGTTGAGGTCAAGCAAAGCGGCTGGATACCCCGCGAGGGCACCGAAGAAGGGATCGGCGCCCAGTCCGCCGTGCTCGAGGCCGCTTTCAGCGAAGGGGTCCTGGAGCGCCGAGAGAACAGCGATCTGCTCGAGCTCTCGCAGGGCCGCTATGCAGTGATCCGGGTCGAGGACTACAAGCCGGCCGCGCTGCAGCCTCTCGAGCAGGTGCGTGATTCGGTGCGCGCGGCGGTGGTTGAGGAAAAGGCCGAGGCCCAAGCGCGGGCGGACGCCCAGCGCATCCGCGAGGCGTTGTCGGCGGGTCGGTCCATGCAGGCCGCCGCCGATGAAGTCGAAGCGGCATCCGTCAACGGACCACGCTGGAGTCGGCGCAACGACCGCGAGTTACCGGCCGGTGTGCGTGAGGCGGGGTTCCGGCTGGCGGCGGATGCCGCCGGCCAGGGGGTATCGCGGATGGCTCGGACCGTCGACGGCTGGGCGGTGGTGACCGTCGAAGCGGTGGAAAACGGTGACCCGCAGTCACTCAGCGCCGAGCAGCGCGAGCAACTGCGTCGCTCACTCAACGATCTGGACGGGCAGGTGAGCATGCGGGCGGTCCGCGCCGCGCTGCGCGAAGCCGCCGAGGTGCGGGTCTACGAAGACAACATCTGACCCGCTGCCGTGGGGTTATTGGCTGTCGAGCATGCTGCTCGACAGCGCCACAGCGTGGAATCCGCCATCGACGTGGACCACCTCGCCGGTAATCCCCGAGGCCAGCTCCGAGCAGAGGAAGGCGCTGGCGTTGCCGACCTCATCGATGTCGACGTTGCGGCGCATCGGCGCCGAGGCGGCGTTGTAGTCGAGCATCTTGCGAAAGTCACCAATGCCCGACGCCGCCAGCGTGCGGATGGGCCCAGCGGAGACGGCGTTGACGCGAATGCCCTCCGGGCCCAGGTCGTTGGCCATGTATCGCACCGATGCCTCCAGGCTCGCCTTGGCAGGGCCCATTACGTTGTAGTTGGGCAACGCCCGCTCGCCGCCCAGGTAGGTGAGTGTCAGCAGACTGGCGTTCCGCCCCTGCATCAGCGGGCGGGCGCCCCGGGCCAGCGCCAAAAAGCTGTAGGCACTGATGTCATGGGCCATGGCGTAGCCGCCCCGGGTGGTGTTATCAACGAATGAGCCTTCCAGCTCTTCCCGCGGGGCAAAGCCAACCGCATGGACCAAAATATCCAGATGCCCCCAGGTGGACTCGAGTTCTTTGAACACGGCCTCGATCTGGGCGTCATCGGTGACATCCAGTGGCATCACCGGCCCCCCGCCGCAGGCCTGCGAGCACTGTTCGACCCGGGCCTTGAGCTTTTCGGTCTGGTAGGTCAGCGCGATCTCGGCGCCCTGCTCGTGCATGGCCTTGGCCACACCCCAGGCGATCGAACGGTTGCTGGCGACGCCGACGACCAGCGCCTTGCGGTTGGTGAGAAAACCCATGGGAACCCCTTTGCCCCTGAAAGAATCACGAGTACGTTACTCAAAAGCGTTTCCATGGCCAAGCGGTCATGGCCGGATCGGTTTCGACAAGGGAGTCGGAGAATGGCAAACAACGGTCTCCGTGGGCTGCTCATGGCCCTGTTGGTGGCAACCATCGGCCCGGTCACGGTGGCGGCTGCCGCCGAACACGCGCTGACGCTGCATGGCAGCCCTAAATACGGACCCGATTTCGAGCATCTCGACTACGTCAACCCGGACGCCCCCAAGGGCGGAACGCTCAAGCTCGCCAACGTCTCGGCGGCCACCTTCGACAGCCTGCATCCGTTCATTCTGCGAGGAACGGCGGCCGAGGGCATCGGGCTTGTCTACGACACCCTCACCGAGGGGACGCTCGACGAGCCCTTTACCGAATACGGGCTGATTGCACGGGCCATCGAAGTGGCGCCCGATAACAGCCATGTCCGTTTCTATTTGCGCGAAGCGGCCCGGTTTCATGATGGTGAGCCGGTGACGGCCGACGATGTGGCCTGGACGTTCCGCCGGTTACGGGACGAAGGGCATCCGCAGTACCGGGCTTACTACCGCGACGTCGAACGGGTCGAGGTGGAGGGGCCGCGGCAGGTGGTCTTTCATTTTGCCACCCGCGACAACGCCGAGTTGCCGCTGATTCTCGGGCAGCTGCCGGTGTTGCCGGCGCATTACTGGGAGGGGCGCGATTTTGCCGCCACGACCCTGGAGCCGCCGCTGGGCAGCGGGCCGTATCGGGTCGTCGAAGTGGAGCAGGGCCGACGGGTGGTCTACGAGCGGGTCGAGGACTATTGGGCCGCGGATCTGCCCATCAAGCGGGGACGTCACAATGTCGATCGGATCAGCTACGACTACTATCGGGATGGCACGGTCGCTCTCCAGGCCCTGAAGGCCGGTGAATACCACCTGCGTCAGGAAAACGTCGCCCGAAACTGGGCAACGGCCTACGACACCCCCGCGGTCGAGGCGGGCGATCTGCGCCTTGCCGAGATTCCCCATGACCGCCCGGCGGGGATGCAGGGGTTCTTTTTCAACACCCGCCGCGAGATCTTCTCGGACCCGAAGGTGCGTGAGGCGCTCTCCTATGCCTTTGACTTCGAGTGGACCAACGAGAATCTGTTCTATGGGGCCTATCGCCGGACCCGCAGCTATTTCGAGAACTCCGAACTGGCCGCCACCGGATTGCCGAGCGAGGCCGAGCTGGCGGTGCTCGAGCCGTGGCGGGACCAGCTGCCGGCACGGGTGTTCAATGAAGCCTATCAGCCGCCCTCGACCGCCGAGACCAGTCGCCGGGCCAATCTCAGACGGGCACTGGCGCTGCTCAACGAGGCCGGCTGGCAGGTGGAGTCCGGGCAGCTGGTTCATTCGCAGAGCGGCCGACCAATGCGCTTTGAGATCCTGCTGGTCAGCCCGTCATTCGAGCGCGTGGTGCTGCCGTTCAAACGCAATCTCGAGCGTCTCGGGGCGGCGGTCAGCGTGCGCACCGTGGATCCGACCCAGTACCAGAACCGGATGGAGTCCTTCGACTTTGACATGACCGTTCACGTCGCACCGCAGTCGCTGTCGCCCGGTAATGAGCAGCGCGATTTCTGGAGTTGCGAGGCGGCCAGCGTCGAGGGCAGCCGGAATGTCGCCGGTGTCTGTGATCCGGTGGTTGAGGCGCTGGTCGAGGCGGTGATCGACGCCCCCGACCGGCAAGCGCTGATCCACCGGGTGCGCGCCCTCGACCGGGTGCTGCAGTTCGGGTTCTACGCCATTCCCAACTGGTACATCGACCGTTTTCGGGTGGCTTACTGGGACCGGTTCGGTCGTCCGGCGGAGAACCCGCCCTACGGGCTGGCCCTGGATACATGGTGGGTGGATGCCGACAAGGCCCGACGCATCGATAACCGCTAGCTAGCGATCACCCGGAGACTGACGTGTACGGCTACATCCTGCGCCGGCTGTTGCTGATGATCCCGACACTCATCGGCATCCTGCTGATCAACTTTGCCATCGTGCAGTTCGCACCGGGCGGGCCGGTCGAGCAGATCATGGCCCAGGTGCAGGGGACCGCCGAGTTCTCGACCAGTCGCTTCTCGGGGGTGGCGGCCGATGAGGTGGCCGGGGAGAGTCGCGGTGGCCGGGGGCTCGACCCGGCCTATGTCGCCGAGCTGGAGGCCCAATTCGGCTTTGACCGACCGGCCCACGAGCGGTTTCTCAAGATGCTTGGCGACTATGCGCGGCTCGATTTCGGCGAGAGCTTCTACCGTGACCAGACCGTGCTCGAGCTCATCGCCGACAAGCTGCCGGTGTCCGTTTCGCTGGGGTTATGGACGCTGCTTTTCACCTATCTGATCTCCATTCCGTTAGGGATCCGCAAGGCGGTTCGCGATGGCTCGGCATTCGATGTCTGGACCAGCGCGGTGGTGATCGTCGGCTACGCGATCCCCGGGTTTTTGTTTGCCATCCTGCTGATCGTGCTCTTTGCCGGGGGCAGTTATCTCGACTGGTTTCCGCTGCGGGGGCTGGTCTCGGACAACTGGGAATCCCTCACCTGGCCGATGCGCATCCTCGACTACCTCTGGCACCTGGTCCTTCCGGTGCTGGCGATGGTCATCGGCGGTTTTGCCGGGCTGACCATGCTGACCAAGAATTCCTTTCTAGAGGAGATCAACAAGCAATACGTGGTGACCGCCCGGGCCAAGGGCGTGAGCGAGCGACGGGTGCTCTACGGCCATGTCTTTCGCAACGCCATGCTCATTGTCATCGCCGGTTTTCCGGCCGCCTTCGTCGGGGTGCTATTCACCGGCGCGCTGCTCATCGAAGTCATCTTCTCGCTGGACGGGCTGGGGCTGCTGGGGTTTCAGTCGGTGGTCAACCGGGACTATCCGGTGGTATTCGGCAGTCTTTTCATCTTCACCCTGGTGGGACTCGTCCTCAATCTGCTCGGGGACTTGATGTATGTGCTTGTCGACCCTCGCATCGATTTCGAGACCCGCGAGGGCTAGGCCATGATGCGGCTCGACCCCATCAATCAACGACGCTGGGCTCAATTCAAGGCCAATCGGCGTGGCTGGTGGTCGCTGTGGATCTTTTTGGTGTTGTTTGTGGTGTCCCTTGGGGCGGAGTTCGTCGCCAATGAGCGTCCCCTGGTGGTGCACTACGACGGGGGCTGGTATTTCCCGGTGCTGGTGAGCTACCCCGAGACCACCTTTGGCGGCGACTTTCCCACCGAGGCGTCCTACCGCGACCCGTACGTGGCCGGGCTGATCGAGGAAAAGGGCTGGATGCTCTGGCCACCGATCCGCTATCACCACGCCACGATCAACTACGCGAGCGAGGCGGCGGCGCCGGCGCCGCCCTCGGCGGCGAACTGGCTGGGGACCGATGACCAGGCCCGGGACGTGCTGGCCCGGCTGATCTACGGGTTTCGCATTTCGGTGCTGTTTGGGCTTGCCCTGACGCTGGCGAGTTCGCTGATCGGTGTGGCCGTGGGTGCCCTGCAGGGTTACTTTGGTGGGCGGGTCGATCTTTTCGGGCAGCGCTTCATCGAGGTCTGGGCGGGCCTGCCGGTGTTGTATCTGCTCATCATCATGGCCGGTTTCGTGCAACCGAATTTCTGGTGGCTGCTGGGCATCATGCTGCTTTTCAGCTGGACGCAGCTGGTGGGGGTGGTGCGGGCGGAGTTTCTGCGGGTGCGCAATTTCGACTACGTCACGGCCGCCCGGGCGCTGGGTGTCTCGGATGGGGTGATCATCATCCGCCACGCCCTGCCCAATGCCATGGTGGCAACGGTGACCTTCATGCCGTTCATCCTCACCGGCTCGATCACCACATTGACCTCGCTGGATTTTCTGGGTTTTGGCCTGCCGCCGGGCTCGCCATCGCTGGGCGAGCTGCTGGCCCAGGGCAAGGCCAATCTGCAGGCGCCGTGGCTGGGGCTGACGGCGTTTTTCACCCTGGCGATCATGCTCTCGCTTTTGGTGTTCATCGGCGAAGCCGCCCGGGATGCATTCGATCCGCGCAAGCTTTTCACCGGGGGTGGACGGTGAGCGAGCCTTTGCTGTCGATCCGCGATCTCGAGGTGGCCTTTGACGGCGAAAACGGCCCGACCCGGGTGGTGGAGGGGGTGAGCCTGTCGCTGAATGCCGGCGAGACCCTGGCGCTGGTTGGCGAGAGTGGTTCCGGCAAATCGGTCACGGCGCTTTCCATCCCCCGGCTTCTGCCCTATCCCCAGGCGACCCATCCCGGCGGCAGCATCCGGCTCGAGGGTGAGGAGCTGATCCATGCCCCCGTGGCGCGGCTGCGGTCATTGCGCGGCGGCACCCTGGGGATGATCTTCCAGGAGCCGATGACCTCGCTCAATCCGTTGCATACGCTGGAAAAACAGATCGGTGAGACATTGCGGATCCATCAGGGCCTGTCCCCGGCCACGGCCCGCGAGCGGATTGTCGAGTTGCTCGAGATGGTACGGCTGCCCGAAGCCGCCGACCGGCTTGGTGCCTATCCCCACCAGCTCTCGGGCGGGCAGCGCCAGCGGGTGATGATCGCCATGGCGATCGCCAACAGCCCGCGGCTTTTGATTGCCGATGAGCCCACCACCGCACTGGATGTCACGATTCAGGCCGAAATCCTCGAGTTGCTCGCCGATCTGCGTCGCCGGCTGGGCATGGCCATGCTGTTCATCAGCCACGATCTCAACGTGGTCCAACGCATTGCCGATCGCGTCGCGGTGATGCAGTCCGGCCGGATTGTCGAGCAGGGCCGGGTTGAGGCGGTCTTCGCCCGCCCGACGCATGGCTATACCCGCATGCTGCTGGACGCCGAACCCGATGGGCGGCCAGCGCCCGTGGCGGATGGCCCGCCGCTTCTCGAAGTCCGCGATCTTCGAGTCGCGTTTCCCCGGCGTCGCGGGCCATTTGGCCGTGTGCGGTCGCATCTCATGGCCGTCGACGGTGTCGGGCTGGGGGTGCGCCCAGGAGAGACCCTGGGCGTGGTTGGTGAGAGCGGGTCGGGCAAAACGACCCTGGGCATGGCGTTGCTGCGGCTGCAACCGGCGAAGGGCCGAATCACCTTCGATGGGCAGGACCTCAGCCGTCTGGACAAGCGCCGGCTGCGCCCGCTGCGCCGCTCGATGCAGGTGGTCTTCCAGGATCCCTTCGGCAGCCTGAGTCCGCGTATGTCGGTCGGGCAGATCATTGCCGAGGGCCTGGCGGTCCACGAGCGCGCACTGGATGCCAACGGCCGCGAGGCGAGGGCCCGCGAGGCGCTGGTCGAGGTGGGCCTGGCGCCGGAGTTGCTGCGGCGGTTTCCCCACGAACTCTCCGGGGGTCAGCGCCAGCGGGTGGCCGTGGCCCGGGCGATCGTGCTCAAGCCCAGGCTGATCGTCCTCGATGAGCCGACCTCGGCGCTCGATCGGTCGGTGCAATCACAGCTGGTGGATCTGCTGCGCACGCTGCAGGCCCGCCATGGCCTTTCCTATATCTTCATCAGTCATGACCTCAAAGTGGTGCGGGCCATGAGTCACCGGGTGGTGGTGATGCAGGCCGGCCGGATCTGCGAGACTGGCTCGGCCGAGCGCATCTTTACCGATCCGGTCGAGCCCTATACCCGGCGGCTGCTGGCGGCATCCCTGCACGCCTGATCGCGCGCCGGCTTTGCTATCATTTGCCCATGGAGCAGCCTGTAATCGCCCTGGTGGGCCGGCCCAATGTGGGCAAATCGACCCTGTTCAATCGGCTCACGCGAACCCGGGACGCCCTGGTGGCGGACTTTCCGGGGCTCACGCGGGACCGCCAGTACGGCCTTGGCCGGGTGGGGCCGGTGCCCTATGTGGTGGTGGATACCGGCGGGCTGGGTGAGCCGGATGACCCCACTTACCACGACATGCAGGGCCAGGCGGTCCGTGCCCTGGACGAGGCCGATGCAGTCTTGTTTCTCGTCGATGCCCACGCCGGGGTGACGCCGGGGGATGAGGCGCTGACGCATCAGCTGCGACAGCGCGGCAAGCGTGTCTGGCTGGTGCTCAACAAAGTCGACGGTGTCGACCCGGATCTTGCCGGTGCCGAGTTCCATGCCCTGGGGCTGGATCGGCCCTGGCCCATTGCCGCGGTCCACGGGCGTGGCGTGCCCAGGCTCATGGAGGCGGTGCTCGACGATCTGGTCGGATCGCGGCACGAGGCCCACGAGCCGGCGACACCGGGCACCGACGACGATGGCCATACCGATGCGCCGATCTCCGAGACGCATGATTCGGCCAGGATACGGGTGGCATTGATCGGGCGCCCCAATGTCGGCAAATCCACCCTGGTCAACCGGCTGGTGGGCGAAGAGCGGGTCCTGGTCTATGACATGCCCGGCACCACCCGGGATGCGATTCGTGTGCCCTTCGAGCGGGATGGCCAGGCGTTCACCCTCATCGATACCGCCGGCGTGAGGCGTCGCAGCCGGGTTCGCGAGACCGTCGAGAAGTTCAGCGTGGTCAAGACCCTGCAGGCCATCGACGCGGCTGAGGTGGTGATCATGGTGCTCGATGCCCAGCAGGAAATCTCCGAGCAGGATGCGCATCTGATCGGTCACGCCGTCGACGCCGGCCGGGGGCTGGTGTTGGCGGTCAACAAGTGGGATGGGCTCGCCCCGGCCGATCGCGACCGCATTCGGCGCGAACTGGATCTCAAGCTGGCCTTTCTGGATTTCGCCCGGCCGCGGTTCATCTCGGCATTGCACGGCACCGGGGTGGGCCGGCTGCTCGACGAGGTCGCACAGGTCCACCGGGCGGCGCGCGCCGAGCTGCCGACGCCGGCACTCAATGCGGTGCTTGCCGATGCACTCGAAGCCCATCAGCCGCCACTCATCCGAGGTCGGCGCATCAAACTGCGCTATGCCCATCAGGGCGGGCGCAATCCGCCGATGATTGTCATTCATGGCAATCAGACCGCAGCGCTGCCCGCTGCCTACAAGCGCTATCTGGTCAATCGTTTCCGGCGGGCATTTTCGCTGCAGGGCACGCCCATCCGGCTCGATTTCAAAACCGGCGAGAATCCCTACGCGGGCCGACGCAATCGGCTGACACCGCGTCAGCAGCGCAAACGCGAACGCCTCATTCGCCGCAACCGTCGCAAGGCATAAGGACAATGACTGAGCAAAGCTTTCCGCGGGTTCATCAGATTCGGTTCGCCTACTCAGGACTCGAGGACCGGATGGCGATCATGCTGACCATGGCCTCCGGCGAGGGTCGGGTCGCCTGGCTCTCGCGCCGGGCGCTGACCGGGTTGATGCACCACATCAACACCGTCCTCAAAAAGAGTCATCCCGCCGGTGAGGGCCAGGAAGCCCACGATACGGTCATGGCGCTGGAGCACATCGGGGCCCGCTCACAGGTGGCCGCCCAGCGTGATCAGGAAAAAGCCGAGGCCGAGGAATCGTCGGTGGTGCAACCCGACAGCTGGGCGCATTACCTGGTCACCGAAGCGCGCGTCGAGGCCCAGGGCGAGGCGGGCGAAACCGTGGTGGTGGCATTGCTGGGGCAGCCGCTGCCGGGTGAGCCGGATCGTCGCTTTGAACCGGCGCCGGTGGCCGGTCTGGCCCTGACACGGCCCCACGCGCACGAGATTCTTCGTCTGATGCGGGCCAACGCCGAACAGGCCGAGTGGCAGCTGGAGTTGCCCATCGGCTGGATGGGGGGCAAGCCATCATCATCCGAGGCCGAGTGACCGATCCCTCGGTCTGGCGCCCCGGGCAGGAGTCGAACCTGCGACCTATCGCTTAGGAGGCGATTGCTCTATCCAGCTGAGCTACCGGGGCCCGGGATGGTGTCGGGGGAAAGATGGTGGAGCCGAGGGGAGTCGAACCCCTGACCTCTAGAGTGCGATTCTAGCGCTCTCCCAACTGAGCTACGGCCCCATCGCGTCAATTCTAAATCTTAACACTCCCGGATGATCCGGTGCCACAACGCCGCCCGGGCTTGATATAGTGCCTGTCGTTGCTGTTTTAGCGGAGAGCACCCATGGCCAGGTCCCACACTTTACGCGCCGGTACCGTTGTCCTGACCGTTTTGATCGGTCTGCTTCTGGCCGGTTGCAACACCATGGAAGGGCTGGGGAAGGATATCCAGGAAGCCGGCCGCGTGCTGGAGAATACCGCCGATCGCGACGACTGAGCTTCATTCTGGCTGATTGATGGTGCCGGGGGCGGGAGTCGAACCCGCACTCTCTTTCGAGAACCGGATTTTGAGTCCGGCGCGTCTACCAGTTTCGCCACCCCGGCAACGGATCTCAAAGTATAACAGGCCAAGATGAAAGTCAGCGATTTCCACTACGAATTGCCCGAGGCCCTGATCGCCTCGGAGCCACTGCCCAATCGCACCGACAGCCGGCTACTGGTGCTCGACCGCCTCAGCGGCGAATATCGGGACGAGCAGTTTCCGGCCATCAAAAGCTATCTGCGCCCCGGTGACCTGCTGGTGCTCAACGACACGCGGGTGTTGCCGGCGCGTTTGTACGGGCGAAAGCCAAGTGGCGGGGCGGTTGAGATCCTGCTCGAGCGCCTCGCCGGTGACACTCGGGCCATTGCCCAGATCCGGGCCAACAAACCGCCCCGAGCCGGGAGCCAAATCATCCTCGAGGGCGACATCCCGGTGACGGTGACGGGCCGGGAGGATGCGTTCTATCGCATCGAATTCCCGGCCCAACCGCCGCTGCCGCAACTGCTCGAGCGTCATGGTCACATGCCGCTGCCGCCGTACATCAAGCGGCCCGACAACGCCACCGATCGCGAGCGCTATCAGACGGTCTATGCCCAGAACCCCGGCGCCGTGGCGGCGCCGACCGCCGGGTTGCATTTCGACCAGCCCCTGCTGCAGGACCTGGCCGCCGCCGGCATCGAGACCACCACCCTGACGCTGCATGTCGGTGCCGGCACCTTCCAGCCGGTCCGGAGCGAGCGCATCGAGGACCATCACATGCACGCCGAGTGGATCTCGGTCCCGACCGCCGCCTGCGAGGCCATTGCCCGGACCCGTGACCGCGGCGGCCGGGTGGTGGCGGTGGGGACGACCGTGGTGCGCTCGCTCGAAGCGGCCGCCGCCGCCAACCATGGCGATCTGGCGCCCTTCGAGGGCGAGACAGAAATCTTTATCTACCCGGGCTTTGACTTTCGGGTGATCGATGGGCTGGTGACCAACTTTCATCTGCCCGGCTCGACGCTGGTCATGCTGGTCAGTGCGCTTGCCGGGCGTGAGTCGATCCTGGCGGCCTATCAGCATGCGGTGAGGGCAGGCTACCGGTTTTTCAGCTACGGCGATGCCATGTTCATCCTGCCCCATGCCGCGGAGCGATGGGCATGACGCTGCGGTTCGAGTCGTTGGCAGTGGATGGTTTGGCGCGTCGCGGGCGACTGCATTTCGACCGCGGCACGGTCGAGACACCCGCTTTCATGCCGGTGGGCACCTACGGCACCGTCAAGGGGATGACGCCCGAGGAAGTGCGCGACAGCGGCGCCGAGATCCTGCTGGGCAACACCTTCCATCTGATGCTGCGACCCGGCACCGAGATCATCGAGGCCCATGGTGATCTGCACGATTTCATGCAGTGGCCGGGGCCCATCTTGACCGACTCCGGCGGCTTTCAGGTCTTCAGCCTCGCCGATGGGCGTCGCATCAGCGAATCCGGGGTCGAGTTCCGCTCGCCGGTGGATGGTGCCCGGGTCTTCCTCGACCCCGAGCGCTCCATGGCTGTGCAGCGCGCCCTGGGATCGGACGTGGTGATGATCTTTGACGAATGCACCCCGTGGCCGGTGGACTGGCAGGGCGCCAGGCAGTCCATGGAGCGTTCGCTGCGCTGGGCGCAGCGCAGTCGCCAGGCCCACGGTGACAACCCCTCGGCGCTGTTCGGCATCGTCCAGGGCGGGATGTACGAGGACCTGCGGGCGGCGTCTCTGGCCGGGCTCGTGGATATCGGCTTTGACGGTTACGCCGTTGGCGGGCTGTCGGTGGGCGAGCCCCCGGAGGAGCGTTTGCGGGTGCTTGACGGGCTCGGCCCGCGGCTGCCCGAGCAAAAGCCGCGTTATCTCATGGGCGTGGGACGGCCCGAGGATCTGGTCGAGTGTGTCGCCCGCGGCATCGATATGTTCGACTGCGTGCTGCCCACCCGGAATGCCCGCAACGGATTTCTGTTTACCGACACCGGCACCCTGCGGCTGCGCAACGCCCGGTTTGCCCACGACACTCGGGCGGTCGAGCGCGACTGCGACTGCTATACCTGCAGGCACTACAGCCGCTCGTATCTGCGCCACCTTGATCGCTGCGGCGAGATGCTCGGCGCCCGGCTGAACACCATTCACAATCTGCGCTATTTTCAGCGTCTGATGGCCGATATACGCGGCGCGATCGACGCCGGATGTCTGGCGGATTTCACCAAGGCATTCCATGCCCGGCGAACGGGTGTGACATAATGCCGGCCTTTTGACCGAGGGAGATCGACATGGACTTTTTCATCAGTGATGCCCTGGCCCAGGGGGGCGAACCCGCCGCCGGGCTGACCGGGCTGATATTCCCGATCGCGCTGATCGTGATCTTTTATTTTCTGCTCATCCGCCCGCAGCAAAAGCGCGCCAAAGAGCACAAGAAGCTCGTCGAAAACCTGGCCAAGGGTGATGAGGTGCTCACCACCGGCGGGATCGTCGGGCGGATCACCGAGGTGGGTGACAGTTTTGCCAACCTGGCACTGACCGATGGCCTGGAGGTGCGGCTGCAAAAGAGCGCGGTGGCCCAGGTGCTGCCCAAGGGCTCGATGAAGGGCGGGCTGGACAAGGCCGATGCCGGCAAGGAAGGCAAGGACGAGAAAAAGGCCGACAAGTAGGCTTTCATGAACCAAAACCCCCTGTGGAAATACCTGCTGCTGGTGGTGGTCATTGCCACCGGCTGTCTTTATGCCCTGCCCAATGTCTTTGGGCAGGATCCGGCATTGCAGGTCACAACCGCCGATGGCGAGGCACCGTCGCCGGCGGATCGCGAGCGGATCGACGAACTGCTCGCCGATCGGGAGATCGCCGTGCGCGGCCGCGAGGCCGGCGAAGATCGCTACCTCCTGCGGCTTGGCAGTACCGATGCCCAGGTCCGGGCCGCGGACGAACTGGCCGTCGCCCTGGGCCGGGACTATACCGTCGCACTCAATCTGGCGCCGGCCACACCGGCGTGGCTGCGGGCGCTGGGCGGGCAGCCCATGTACCTGGGGCTGGATCTGCGCGGCGGCGTGCACTTTCTCATGCAGATCGACATGGCGGCGGTCATCGAGCAGACCCGCGAGCGCTACCGCGACGAGTTTCGGCGCCTGCTCCGCGAGGCGGACCTTCGCTACCGTGATGTCAGCCTCGAGGCCGATGGGGTGTATCTGACCTTTGCCGATGCCGCCACACGCACACAGGCGCAGGCGTTGCTGGCAGACGAATACATCGAACTTGATCTCGAACCGGTGGCCGACAGCAACCCGCCGCGGCTGGCCGCCAGGCTGACCGACGAAGAGCGGCGCGAGGCCCAGGATTTTGCCGTCGAGCAGAATATGACCACCCTGCGCAACCGCGTCAACGAACTAGGCGTGGCCGAACCGGTGATCCAGCGTCAGGGTCGCGACCGGATCGTTGTTCAGCTGCCGGGTGTCCAGGACACCGCCCGTGCCAAGGACATCATCGGTGCCACCGCGACCCTCGAGTTCCGCATGGTTGATCAGGGCAATTTCCCGTATTTCGGCGACGGCGACGATCCAATCCCGCCGGGCACCGAGCGCTTTCCCGAACGCGGGGGCGGGTTCGTGCTGCTCGAGCGCAATGTCATTATCACCGGCGAGGCCATCACCGATGCCCAGTCCGGACTGGATACCCAGACCGGGCAGCCGCAGGTCAATATCCGCCTGAGCGGCAGCGGTGGCCGGGTCATGAATGAGGTCACCGGCGGTCGGGTGGGCGATCACATGGCGGTGGTCTTCAAAGAGACAGAGATCCAGGCACGGCGAGTCGATGGTGAGATCGTCCGCGAGCAGGTCGAGGTTGAAGAGGTCATCAACATTGCCCGCATCCAGGAGCAGCTCGGCAGTCGTTTTCGGATCACCGGACTGGAGAGTTCGCGCGAGGCCCGCAACCTGGCGCTTCTGTTGCGGGCCGGGTCGCTGGCCGCGCCCATGCAGATCGTCGAAGAGCGGACCGTCGGCCCCAGCCTCGGTCAGGAGAACATCAACCAGGGGTTCATGGCGGTGGTGCTGGGGTTTGTCCTGGTGGTGCTTTTCATGGCCGTCTACTACAAGGTCTTTGGCTTGATCGCCAATCTGGCGCTTCTGGTCAATCTGGTGCTGGTGATCGCCGCGCTGTCGCTTTTGCAGGCAACCCTCACCCTGCCGGGCATTGCCGGCATCGTGCTGACCGTGGGCATGGCGGTGGACGCCAATGTGCTGATCTACGAGCGGATCCGCGAGGAGCTGCGCGCCGGCTCGAGCACCCAACAGGCCATCGAAGGGGGGTATGGCAAGGCGTTTTCGACCATTGCAGATGCCAATGTGACCACCCTGATCGCCGCGGTCGTGCTGTTCGCCTTCGGGACCGGTCCGATCAAGGGGTTTGCGGTCACGCTATCGCTTGGCATCGTCAGTTCCATGTTTACCGCCATTCTGGGGACACGGGTTCTGGTCAATCTCATCTACGGTGGCCGTCGCGGTGTCCGGCTGGCGATCTAGGGACGAGGCAGAGTGGATTTTTTCAAACGCGAAACTCGTATCGATTTCATGGCCCACCGCCTCTGGGCGGCGCTGCTGACCTTTGCCCTGATCGCACTCGCCGTGGGGCTTTTGAGCCTGCGGGGACTGAACTTCGGGCTCGATTTCACCGGCGGCACGCTGGTCGAGGTGGGTTACAGCCAGGCGGTCGAGCTCGATCGCATCCGCAGCGCCCTCGAGGCGGGCGGGTATTCGGATGCGGTGGTACAGAACTTTGGCACGGCCCGAGATGTGCTGATTCGCCTGGCCCCGGATGCGGGCGAGGGCGATGCGCTCAGCAATGCCGTGCTGGAGGTGCTTCGGGCCGATAACGCCGATGCCGAGCTGCGCCGGGTCGAGTTTGTCGGCCCCCAGGTGGGCGAGGAGCTTACCGAAAAGGGCGGTCTGGCACTGCTCTATGCCCTGGCGGGGATCCTGATCTATGTCGCCTTTCGCTTTGAATACCGGTTTGCCATCGGCGCGGTCGCCGCGGTGGTCCACGATGTGGTGATTACCCTTGGCATATTCGCGGGGATCGGCATGACCTTCGATCTGACTGTGCTCGCGGCGCTGCTGGCGGTGATCGGCTACTCGCTCAATGACACGATCGTGGTGTTCGACCGCATTCGCGAGAACTTTATCCGCATGCGCAAGGGCTCGGCGGTGGAAGTGACCAACCGCTCCATCAACCAGATGCTGCCGCGCACAGTGGTCACCAGTCTGACCACGCTGTTGGTGCTGCTGGCGCTCTTTCTGGTCGGCGGCGAACTCATCCGCGGATTTGCCCTGGCGCTGATCATCGGTGTGGTAGTCGGCACCTATTCATCCATCTACGTCGCCGGGTCGGCGGCGCTGGCTCTGGGTGTCAGCAAAGAAGACCTCATACCGCCGCCCAAGGAGGGAGAGGATGCGGAGGATGAACGACCCTGATCCCGGATCCCGGCGTCACAAGGCTTTCATAAACCCGGCGTACCTTACGGAGAAACCTGGCTACGGGGAACCTGGCATGACCGATGTCCAGCTGCTCAAACCACTCCGCTACCGCAGTATCTTTATCTCCGACACCCATCTTGGCTTTCGCGGCGCCCGTGCCGACTTTCTGCTCGATTTTCTCGAGAGTGTCGAATGCGAGACCCTGTATCTGGTGGGCGACATCATCGATATCTGGGAGATGCGCCGGCGAGGGCTGCGCTGGCCGGACAGCCACAATGCCGTCATCCAGAATATCCTCAACCGGGCGCGCAACGGCACACGGGTGGTCTATATTCCCGGCAACCACGACGAGATGATGCGTGACTACGCCGGCATGTCCATCGAGGGGGTGGATATCCGGCTGCGCGCCATCCACGCCTGTGCCGATGGCCGGCGGCTGCTGGTGCTGCATGGCGATGAATTCGACACGGTTGTCCAGTGCAGCCGACTGGTCGCGATGCTGGGCAATCGCATGTACGCCTGGCTGATCCGGGCCAACCACTGGATCAATCGGGTGCGTCAGGCGTTCAACCGCCCCTACTGGTCGCTGGCGGCGCACCTGAAACAGCGCACCAAAAACGTCATGCAGTACATCGCCAACTACGAGGAGGCCCTGGTCCACGAGGCCCGGCAAGCCGGCGTCGATGGACTGGTCTGTGGCCATATCCACCATGCCGAGATCACCCAGCGCGATGACATCCTTTATTGCAATGATGGGGACTGGGTCGAGAGCTGCACTTGCCTGGTCGAATCTCACCAGGGCCATCTGGAGCTGCTGCGCTGGAGCGATGTCCGCGAGACGCTGAAGACCACCGCCGATGCGGCGGCGTCCCGGCGTGTGGCCTGATCAGGCGCGGATTCCCTCGACCCGGTGGGGGGCGATGGTGCGCACCAGATCCGCAAAGACCTTGGGGCTGCCGGCGACGATGTTGCCGGTCTCCAGATAGCGATCGCCGCCGGCGAAATCACCGACAATGCCGCCGGCCTCGCGCACCATCAATGCACCGGCGGCCATGTCCCAGGGGGCCAGGCCGGGTTCGTAGAATCCATCCAGGCGGCCACAGGCCACATAGGCCAGATCCAGGGCCGCCGAGCCGGTCCGGCGCAGATCGCCGGCGCGGCGAAAGATATCGCCAAACATCCCCAGATAGGGGGTGTGCAGCGCTTCAAAGCGGGTCGGAAAACCGGTGCCGATCAGGGCGTTGTCGATGCCCGGCCGCTGCGCCACCCGCACCCGGCGGCCTTCGAAAGTGCAGCCACCGCCGCGTCGGGCCGTCCAGAGCTCTTGCTGGATCGGGTCGTAGATAACCCCCACCTCCAGCGCACCGCGATGGCGCAGGGCGATGGACACGGCAAAGTGCGGGAATCCGCGCAGGTAGTTGAGCGTCCCGTCCAGCGGATCCACCACCCAGACATGATCGGCGCTGTCATCGCCGCCGCCTTCTTCGCCGAGGATGCCGTGATCAGGATAGGCCTGCGAGAGGATGGCGCGAATCTCGTCTTCGGCCATTCGATCCACATCGCTGACAAAATCATTGCGGCCCTTGTCCCGGATCTCGATCCGGTCCAGCCGGTCGATGTGACGGACAATGATATTCCCGGCGCTGCGAGCGGCGCGCACGGCAACGTTGATCATCGGATGCATGCAGTGAGTCCTGAACCGGCGGATGACAACCCGCCACCTGTCGTCGAATTGATTAAACCGGCATGATAACAGCAAACACAAGGAGCGCATTTTTTGACCGACCCAAAGGCCGTTGATTGCCGGTTCACGCTGGTGGGCACGACGCATCCGGGCAACATCGGCGCCGCCGCGCGGGCGATGAAAACCATGGGGCTCGAGGGCCTTGACCTTGTCTCGCCCGATTGTCGCGTCGATGAAAACACCCGTGCCATGGCTGCCAGCGCCTACGATGTGGTCGAGCAGGGTGGATGGTTCGATGACCTGCCCGCCGCCCTGGCCGACCGCGCCCTGGTGCTGGGCCTGACCGCCCGTCCCCGGCGCGACGGTGTCCCGGCATTGACACCGCGGCAGGCCGCTGCGCTGGTGGTGGCCGAGTCGGTGCCCACGGCCGTGCTTTTTGGCCGCGAGCGCACCGGCCTGACCAATGATGAGCTCGCCAGCTGCCAGCGTCTGGTGCATATCCCGGCCAACCCCGACTATCCCTCGCTCAACCTCGCCGCTGCGGTGCAGTTGATGGCCTACGAGCTGTGGCTGGCGCGACTCGATGCGACAGCCGGTCAGTCCGCGGGGCGGGTCGATGGCGATGCCGCGCCGCCGGCCACGGGCGCCCATCTCGAGGGGCTTCACCAGACCCTGGCCCGGGCGGTCGAGGTCAGTGGCTATTCGGCCACCGCACCCCGGGCGGTCCTGCTGCGGCGTTTGCGCAATCTGTTCAACCGGGCGCGTCCCAGCGCCGATGAGGTGGATCTGCTGCGGGGCCTTTTCAAGCGGCTTTTGCCCTGATGCTGTGGTTGTCGGCTGTGACGCGGGCGTATACTGGTCGGCCATCACAGCAATAGCCGGGTTGGCGGCGATAGACGGTTATGTTCCAGCGACTGCGTGAAGATATCGGCTGCGTTTTCGATCGCGATCCGGCGGCCCGCAACCATTTTGAGGTGCTGACCAGTTATCCCGGGGTCCATGCGCTTTTGATGCATCGGATCAACCACTGGTTGTGGACCCACCGGCTGCGTTGGCTGGCCCGGTTCTTCGCCCTGATCGCACGTCTGCTCACCGGCATCGAAATCCATCCGGCGGCCCGGCTCGGGCGGCGGTTTTTCATCGACCATGGCCTTGGCGTGGTCATCGGCGAGACCGCCGAGGTCGGTGATGACTGCACCCTGTATCAGGGCGTCACGCTGGGCGGGACGAGCTGGCAGGCCGGCAAGCGCCACCCGACGCTGGGTGACGATGTGGTCGTCGGTGCCGGGGCTAAGGTCCTGGGGCCGATCAGCGTGGGCGCTGGCGCGCGCATTGGCTCCAATGCGGTGGTGGTCAAGGATGTGCCCGAGCATGCCACCATGGTCGGCATCCCGGCGCGGGTGGCGCGGATCGCCTCCGAGGCGCCTCCTGCCACCGAGGCGGATCAGCGACGGGCCGAGACCGCGCGACGGATCGGGTTCGAGGCCTATGGCGCTACCCAGGACATGCCCGATCCGGTGGCCAACGCCATCAACTCCATCCTCGATCATGTCCACCACACCGATGCCAGGCTCGAAGAGATGTGCGCAGCCTTAAGGGCCCTTGGCGGCGAGGTCAGCGACAGCCGGATTCCCGAGCTGCAGGGCTGTGGCATGGACGATGAGCCCGGTGAGGGACGGTCCTCGTCGGCGGAGTCCTGATGGATCGGCCCCGGCCCTATCTGGACTACGCGGCCACCACGCCCCTCGACCCCCGGGTGCACGCCGCGATGATGGCTTGTTACGACGCCCGAGGGCTCGTGGCCAATCCGGCCAGTCCCCACCGGGCCGGCGCCCTTGCCGGCGAGGTCATCGACCGCGCCACTGAGGCAATCCGCGACTATCTGGGGGATCCGCACTGGCAGGTGGTCTGGACCAGCGGGGCGACCGAGGCCGATAACCTCGCCATCCTGGGAACCGCCGAGGCGCTGGCGCAACGCCGTCGAGGTCGTGATCGGATACTGATCACTGCCACCGAGCATGCGGCGGTCACCATGGCGGCCCGGGCGGCCAGCCGTCATGGCTTTGCAATCGAGCGTCTGCCGGTGGATGCCATGGGAAGGCTGACCCCCGAGGCATTGGCCGATGCCCTGGATGAGCGGGTGGCGCTGGTGTCCATCGCCCCGGTGAACAACGAAACCGGGGTCCTTCAGGCCATGCCGGCGCTCGCGCCAATGGTTCACGACGCCGGCGCTCTGCTGCATCTGGATGCGGCACAGTCGGGGGGTCGGGTGGATGCAGCGGCGGCCGCCTATGACCAGGCCGACATGGTTTCTTTGTCCGGGCACAAGTTCTACGGACCCAAGGGCATCGGCGCGCTCTGCCTTCGCCCGTCGGTACGGGTCGCGCCGCAACTCCACGGCGGGGGTCAGCAGCAGGGGATGCGTTCGGGCACATTGCCGGTGCCGCTGATCGCGGGGCTGGGTGAGGCCTTTCGGCTGGCGGATGATGCCGCCGAGCGGGATCGTCAATGGTCGCTGCGGGACAGTCTGCTGGCTGGGTTGGCGCCGCTCGGCGGTGTGGTGCTCAACACCCCGGCCGAGGCGTCGCCCCACATCCTGAGCGTGAGCTTTGCCGGGGTCCACGGCGCGGCGTTGCGCGCCCACCTTGACGGGCTCGACGTCGGCTTTGGGTCGGCATGCAGCAGCCACGAGGGGGCTTCGTCGGTGTTGCGGGCCATGCAACGGCCGGAGCCCCTTGCCCACGCCACGCTGCGCCTCAGTCTCGGGCGCTTTACCGACGGTAGCGATATCACTCAGGTCATCGAGCGCGTGGGTGAGACCGTTGACCGGCTGCGCCGGGTCTCGCCGGTGTGGCGGGCCCTTGCCCGGGGGCAGGACATCGGCGCGCTGTATTCGACAACAACCCCGCTCGAGGTGGCTTGAATCCATGGTGGTTGCATTGGATCATCGTGATCAGACGGGACTCGGCGCGCCGTCGGACCCAACCGGCTGGGTCAGCGGATCCGCCGGCCGCATCAAGGATGATTGTCAGGCGGTGTGCTGGTTGCGATCGTCCCGGGGGGTGATTCGCGCCGCCCGGTTCGAGGTGTTTGCCGGCGCCGATGCGCTGAGGGCGGCCGGATGGCTGGCCCGCTGGCTCGAGGGCCGGGACATCCGCGATGCGCGGGCAGTCACCGGTCACTGGCTGGCGCAATCCGCGGCAATGGATGCCGAATCCCGTGCCGAGGCACTTTGCCTTGAGGATGCATTGCAGGCGGCACTCGCCGCGTTGCCCGATGAAGGAGGTGGATGCAGCTCATGACCATCGAACTGACAAACCGCGCCGCGGCGCATATCCGGCGGTCGCTCGAGCAGCACGGCAGTGGCCTGGGGCTTCGACTGGGTGTCAAGCCGTCGGGATGCAGTGGGTTTATGTATACCGTCGAGTATGCCGAGCAGATCAGCGATGACGACACCCTGATCGAGCAGCACGGGGTATCCGTTGTCATCGACCCCAAAAGCCTGCCCTTTCTCGACGGCATGGAGGTTGACTTTATCCGCGAGGGGCTCAACGAGCGCTTTGAGTTTCGCAACCCCAACGTGACCGCTGAATGCGGCTGCGGCGAGAGTTTCGCCATTCAGTAATTTGCCGCTGCCAGGCCATCCCGGTAGACTTCTCGCCGGTTTTTGATCGAGGCCCACAGCGCCCGGCGCGTGGGTCTTTGTGTTTTTCTCAGCCGGGCCCGCGTCCGGTTGCAAACGGGAGAATGGGGAATGGCCACCGAGCGTACGCTTTCCATCGTCAAGCCGGACGCTGTCGCCGGCAATCACATCGGCGAGATCTATCGTCGTTTCGAGACCGCCGGATTGCGCATCATCGCCGCCCGGATGCTGCATCTCAGCCAGGAGCAGGCCGAGGCCTTCTATGCGGTGCACAGTGAGCGGCCTTTCTTCGGCGATCTGGTCAAGTTCATGACCTCGGGGCCGGTGATGGTTCAGGTGCTCGAAGGCGAGGAGGCGATCCGCAAGAACCGCGAGATCATGGGTGCCACCAATCCCGCCGAGGCGGCCGCCGGAACCATCCGGCACGATCTGGCGGAGACGGTGGATGCCAATGCGGTCCACGGGTCCGATGCACTGGAAACGGCCCGGGAGGAGATCGGCTTTTTCTTTGATGACGATGAGCTCCACAGCCGCCACTGATCCAGGTGCCGCCCCCGCCGGCGGCGTCGAACTGCTGGGCCTCGACGAGTCGGGGCTGCAGCGGCTTTTCGCCGAGCTCGGCGAGAAACCTTTTCGCAGCAAGCAGCTGCGTCAGTGGTTGCACCAGCGTCAGGTCTTTGACCCCGAGGCCATGACCGACCTGGCCAAAAGCCTGCGCGGCAAGCTCCAGGCAATGGCCGAGATCCGGCTGCCCCAGCCCATCTTCGATCGCGAGTCCGAGGACGGTACGCGCAAATGGCTGCTGGCACTGGGCAGCGGCAATGCGGTGGAGACCGTCTATATCCCCGAGCGGGGGCGGGGGACGTTGTGCGTCTCCTCACAGGTCGGCTGCGCGCTGGATTGCGGGTTCTGCTCGACCGGCAAGCAGGGGTTCAACCGCAACCTTTCCGCCGCCGAAATCATCGGTCAGCTCCACTATGCACGCCAGGCGCTCGAGGCAGAGGGCCGGGGCCGGCGCGTGACCAACGTGGTCCTCATGGGCATGGGTGAGCCCCTGGCCAACTTCAACAACGTGGTGGCCGCCACCAATCTGATGGTCGACCCCTACGCCTGGGGGTTGTCACGGCGACGGGTGACTATATCGACGGTGGGGCTGGTGCCCGCGCTCTACCGGCTGGCCGATGCCAGTCACGTTAGCCTGGCCGTATCGCTGCACGCACCCAATGACGCGCTCCGTGACGAGATCGTCCCGATCAATCAAAAGTACCCGCTGCGCGAACTCTTGCCCGCCTGTGAGAATTACATCGCGCAGACGCCCCATCACTGTATCTACTGGGAATACGTCATGCTCGATGGGGTCAATGATCGCGATTGCCATGCCGAAGAGTTGATCGAGCGGCTGGACGGTATCCCCTCGAAGATCAACCTGATCCCTTTCAACCCCTTTCCGGGGACCCGGTACAGCGCCTCGCCGCGGCCGCGGATCCTGGCGTTTGCCGACAAGCTCCAGAAAGCCGGATTCATCACCACCATCCGGCGGACCCGGGGGCAGGATATCGATGGCGCCTGTGGACAGCTGGTTGGACAGGTGATCAACCGGCGCAACCGCGGCAAAAAGAGTAAGCAATCTCCGGCGGTGTGATGGGGCGGCTTGCTGGGGCGCTGTTGATCGTCACTCTCGCGGGTTGCTCGGTCACAGCAACCGGCCCGCTTGATGCCGACGAGCTCCGCGAGGCGGCGCGCATCAACGCCGAAATCGCCACCCATCACCTCGACAACGGCAATCTGGCCCGGGCGAGGCAGAAGATCGACCGTGCCCTCGAGCAGGATCCGGCACTGGTGGATGCGCATCTGGTCGCCGCCGCCATCGACCTCGAGCTGGATCGCGAGGCAAGCGCCGGGCGGCATTATCAAAAGGCCCTGCGGCTTGAACAGGACAACCCCAGGGTCCTGAACAACTACGCGGCCTATCTATGTCGGCGCGATCAGCGCCAGCGCGCGCTGGACCTCTGGGAGCTGGCGGCGGCCGACCGGCTCTACGATCAACGCGCCATGGCACTGACCAATGCCGGACGCTGCCTTGCCGACGCCGGCGCATGGTCATCGGCGGCTGGCTACTGGCGTCGGGCGTTGCGTATCGATGGGGGCTTTGCGCCGGCCCTGCGGGGGATGAGCGAGTACCAGCTTGAGACCGGGCAGGTTGATGCCGCAGCCCGCTGGTTTTCGCGCTACACTGCCGCCGGGAAGGAAAGCCCATCGATGCTCTGGCTGGGGGTGCGGATTGCCAGGGCGGCGAACGATGCGGACCGTCTGTCGCGGCTGACGCGGCGGCTGAGGGAGCGTTTTCCCGCATCCGAGCAGGCCGCACGCTTGATGGAGTGACCGCCATGGGCGAACAGGACAAAACGCTGGATCGAAACGCAGCCGCTATGTCGGGGCCCGGTGTCAGTCTGCGCGATGAGCGGCTGCGCCGGCAGTTGAGTGTCGAGCAGATTGCCCAGGCGCTGCATCTGGATCAGGCCACCATTACCCGACTCGAGGCCGATGACTACAGCGCGTTGCCGCCACTGACCTTTGTTCGGGGCTACCTTCGCGCCTACGCACAGTGGATCGAACTCGATGCGGATGATCTGGTGCGACGCCTCGATGCGATGGGCCTTGCCGAGGACAGCGCCCCGCTCAGGGCGCATGCCGGCATGACGGGGACGAGCACCAGGCGTCCGCGCCCGGCCGGCCGCACACCCGGTGTTGTGGTGTTGGCGGCGCTGCTGATCGCCGGTCTGGGGGTGGTGGGCGCCGGCGCCTGGTATCTGACCGACCGGGGGCTGGCGGTGCCCTGGCTGAGCGATATGACCGAAGGCGTTGACAATGCGCAGCGCGGCGAGCCGTCGGATGCGGGTGAGAATACCGCCACCACCACGCAGGCCAACCGCCCGCCCGAGGCGAGCGACGCCGAGGCGTCCTCCGATGAGGCGCCGGCGCCGATCGAGTCGTCCGAGTCGATCGAGACAGCTGAGCCTATCGAGGCGCTCGAATCGACCGACTCATCCGAGCCGACCGAGTCGTCTGAGCCCACCAACGCCGACGCCACCGTCGATGAGTCGCCCGGACCGCTCGAGACGCCTGCGGCAGCGCCATCACAGGATGGCGAGGCCATGGCATCCACCGGCGACGCGGCCGGGACGGCATCCAACGCTGACACCGCTGGAACCGCATCAAGCGCCGCGGCCACGGCCGAATCGGCGCCAACGCCGGAGGTCGCCGCCGGGACGGCAGAGCAACAGGCCATCGAACTGACCTACACCGGTGACTCGTGGATGGAAATCCGCGATGACCGCGGCGAGCGGCTTTTGTTTGGCATGGCGCGTCCGGGCACGGCGCGGGTGGCGGGTAAACCGCCGTTCGATGTCGTGGTGGGCAATACCGATCATGTCACCCTTCGCTATCAGGGAGAGGTCGTCAATCTGGAGGCGTATGCCCGGCAGAAGGTCGCCCGTTTTACCCTGGGCTCGGACGAATGAGGGCAGCTTGAGCGAGACCATTCAGAATATTCGCGGCTTTGGCGACATCCTGCCGACCGAGGCGCCGGCCTGGGGATTCGTCGAGGCGGCTTTTAGCCACGAGCTCGAACGCGACGGCTTTGACCGGATCCGCTTGCCGATTGTCGAGAAAACCGCGCTGTTCGCCCGCTCCATCGGCGAGGTGACCGACATTGTCGAGAAGGAGATGTATACCTTCAGCGACCGCAATGGGGACAGCCTGACCCTGCGGCCGGAGGGCACCGCCGGATGTGTGCGGGCCGGCATCCAGCGGGGGTTGCTGCACAATGCCACGCCGCGGCTCTGGTACATGGGCCCGATGTTTCGCCACGAGCGCCCGCAGAAGGGCCGCTATCGGCAGTTCCACCAAATCGGTGCCGAGGTCTTCGGCCTCACCGGTCCGGATATCGACGCCGAGCTCATCCTCATGTCCGGGCGCATCCTCCGCCGGCTTGGCCTCGACGGGGTGCGGCTCGAGCTCAACAACCTCGGCAGCCCGGCAGCCCGGGCCGATTACCGCCAGGCACTGGTGGAACATTTCCTCGCCCACGAGTCGGCCCTCGACGAAGACGCCCGGCGCCGGCTCGAGAGCAACCCGCTTCGGATCTTGGACAGCAAAAACCCGGCCATGGAGCCGGTCGTGGCCACCGCTCCGGATTTGCTCGACTACCTCGACGCCGAGTCACAGGCCCATTTCGATCGCCTCAAGGCCATACTCGATGCCGCCGGACAGCCTTACCGGATTAACAGCCGCCTGGTGCGGGGGCTGGATTATTACGGGGGCACGGTGTTCGAGTGGATCAGCGATGATCTTGGCGCGCAGGGCACGGTGCTGGCTGGCGGTCGCTATGACGGGCTGGTCGAGATGATCGGCGGCCGACCGACACCGGCCATCGGCTTTGCTGCCGGGCTGGAGCGGCTGGTCGCTTTAGTCGAGGCGCTTGGCAATGTGCCCCCCGGGCCATCGCCCCATGCCTATCTCGTGGTCCCCGATGCCGAGGGCATGCCGGAGAGCCTGGCCCTTGCAGAACGGCTGCGGCACCAGCACGCTCGGTTGCGATTGCAGGTGCACATGGGCGGGGGGTCGGTGAAAAGCCAGCTGCGGCGTGCCGATCGCAGCGGCGCGGCACTGGCACTGATACACGGCGCTGCTGAGCGCGCCGCCGGGACGATGACCATCAAGGACATGCGTGGCCATCGTGAGCAGACCACGGTTGCAGTGGATCGGTTGTCGGCAACGCTGGAAGACTGGCTTGCCGATGGATTGAACCGCCTTTAGGGAACAGGAGCCTGGATTGGCATACGACGACGAAGAACAACTCGAGGCGCTACGCCACTGGTGGGCCCGCTACGGCCGGGGCGTGGTGATTGGCCTGGTGGTCGCGCTGGTGGCGGTGCTCGGCTATCAGCAGTGGCAGAGCTGGCAGTCCCGCCAACTGGGCGCAGCATCGGCGGATCACTCAGCGGTGCTGGCGGCCCTGGACCAGGACGAGGTCGAGACCGCGGCCAATCGCGTGGCCATCATGCAGCAAGAGCACGGCCAGACCGCCCAGGCGGCGCTGGCGACGCTGGCGGTTGCCGGCGCCCTGGTCGAAACCGGTGCCGCCGAGCAGGCGGCCCGGCAGCTGGCCTGGGTGACCGATGCCCAGGCCGGAACCGCGCTCGCCGACATCGCGCGGTTGCGACAGGGTGAGGCCCTGGCCGCGGCGGGGAAGACGACCGCGGCCCTGGATGTGCTGCAACCCCTGCCCGACGGTCAGCTGCGGGGGCGCTTTCTGGAGTTGCAGGGCGATCTGCAGCAAATGGCCGGTGATGCCCGTGCCGCGGCGGCGGCCTATGCCGATGCGCTCGAGCAGACCACCGGGCAGCGTCGCTCGCTGGTCGAGATCAAGCTCAACAACCTGGGGGGAGCGCCGGAGTCATGAAGGATCGCCGTGTACGGGTGGGGCTCGTCCTGATGAGCGTGTTGTTCCTCGCCGGATGCAGCGCGCGGGGTCTGTTGCCGGCCGATGAGTCGGTGGATATCGGGCTCGAGGCGCCGCAGATCGAATTCGAGTCCCTTTTCTCGATGCGCATCGGTCAGTCCCAGGCCGACGGGCTGCGACTGCGCCCTGTGCTTGCCGACGGCGCGCTTTATGCAGCCAGCGTCGATGGCCGGGTCGTGGCCCTGGATCCGGTCTCGGGCGAGACGCGCTGGGCGCAGGATCTTGATGTCCGTGTGGCGGGCGCCCTGGGGGCCGGTGACGGGCTCCTGGCGCTGGGGACCGCGTCCGGCGAGGTGATCGCGCTCGAGCGTGATGGCGGGGCCGTCCGCTGGCGTCAGTCATTGAGCAGCGAGGTGCTTGCCCCGCCGGCCGTCGGCCAGGCCTCGGTGGTGGTCAGGACCGCCGATGGCCATGTCTTCGCCCTGGATGCGGTAACCGGCGAGCAACGCTGGCTGTACAGTCGCAATGTCCCCGCGCTGACGCTGCGGGGGCATTCCAGTCCCGTGCTGGTCAACGACGGCGTCGTCGCCGGTTTTGACAACGGCCGGCTGAGTGCCCTGGATCTGGCCACCGGCTCGGCGGCCTGGGAGTCGACGGTCGCGGTGCCGGAGGGCCGTACGGATCTGGCACGCATGGTCGATATCGATGCCGACCCGCTGGTGGACCGGGGAGATCTTTTTGCCGGCGCCTACCAGGGGCGTGTCGCCGGGGTGGCCCTGGGCAGCGGCGAAGTGGCCTGGGCCCGCGAGTTATCGGTGACAGGCGGCCTGGCGGTCGATGACGAGCGGCTCTATGTGACCGACGCCCAGGGGCGTGTCTGGGCCCTGGACCGGCGCAATGGGGCGTCGGTCTGGCGCGCCGAGAAGCTTCGCGGATTGCGGCTTGCAGCCCCGAGTGTGGCTGGTGAGTATCTGCTCGTGGCCGCTTCGGATGGATCAATCAACGCGCTGGACCGTCGCAATGGCGAGCTCGTTGGCCGCCGAACGGTCGGCAGCGCGGGCATCACCGTCAAGCCACTGGTCGCGGATGGCCGAGTTTACCTGCAGGATCTGGCAGGTAGACTGCACGCCATTGGCATTAACGATAAAGACGACTAGGAGGGGAGTTTCATGCGGATCATTCTTCTGGGCCCGCCCGGGGCCGGTAAGGGGACCCAGGCGGCCGGCCTCTGCGAGGCCTATGGCATACCGCAGATCTCCACCGGGGATATGCTCCGCGCAGCGGTCAAGGCGGGTACCGAGCTCGGTCGCGCGGCCAAGGCGGTCATGGATGCCGGCGAGCTGGTCTCGGACGAGATCATCATCGGCCTGGTCCGTGAGCGGATCGCCGAGCCGGACTGCGCCAACGGCTTTTTGTTTGATGGTTTTCCCCGCACCATCGCCCAGGCCGATGCCCTCAAGGACGCCGGGATCGCCATCGATGCGGTCGTCGAGATCCAGGTCGACGACGAGGCCATCGTCTCGCGCATGGCCGGCCGCCGAGTCCATCCGGCCTCGGGTCGCGTCTATCACATCGATAACGCGCCACCGGCATCGCCCGGGCTGGATGATGTCACCGGCGAAGCGTTGGTCCAGCGCGAAGACGACCGCGAGGAGACCGTCCGTCAGCGGCTCGCCGTCTACCACGAGCAGACCCGCCCACTGGTGGATTATTACCGCTCGCTGGCGGATTCCGGTGACACCAACGCACCACGCTATGTCTGCGTCAGTGGTGAGGGGGCGATCGATCAGGTTCGACAGCGGATCACCGACGCGCTGGAGGCATGACCCGGGGAACCCGCTGGACCTTTCTGCGATCCGATAGGGCATGAAACTGCGGGTTCTCAGCGCAATCCTCCTGTTGCTCACCCTGGCGATGCCGGCCTCCGCGGCGTCGGTTCACAAGCTTGTGATCGACGGATCCATCGGCCCCGCGACCGCCGACTACGTCGTCGAAGGGCTTGAAGCGGCCAGTGAGGCAGAGGCCGGGGCCGTGATCCTGCAAATGGACACCCCCGGTGGCCTGGATCAGTCGATGCGCACCATCGTCCAGGCCATCCTCTCATCCGATGTGCCGGTGATTGGCTATGTGGCGCCCTCTGGTGCTCGGGCCGCCAGCGCCGGGACCTATATCCTTTATGCCAGTCATGTCGCCATGATGGCGCCCGGAACCAATCTGGGCGCGGCCACCCCGGTACAGATGGGCGGCATGCCGGGCCAACCCGGCGACACTGGGACAACTGATCCCGGGTCAACGGGCGATGGCAATGGCCAGCCGGACGCGGGTGGCGACGATACGGCCGCCGCCGGGGCCGACGAGGGCGGCGAGCCCACGGCTTCGGCCAGCGAGCGCAAGCTGATCAACGATGCGGTCGCCTATATCCGTTCGCTGGCCGAGCTGCGGGGCCGTAACGCCGACTGGGCCGAACGGGCCGTGCGCGAGTCGGTCAGCCTCAGCGCCGATGCCGCGCTGGCCGCCGAGGTGATCGATGGCGTGGCAGCGACACCGGCCGAGCTGCTCGCCGCTGTGGATGGACGGCGGGTCGCACTGGAGCAGGGGGAACGCACCCTTGCCCTCGAAGGCGCGGCGATCGTGGATCGCCCGCCCGACTGGCGGCACGAGTTGCTGGCGGCGATCACCAACCCCAATGTGGCGTATATCCTGCTTTTGATCGGTATCTACGGGCTGATCTTCGAGCTGGCCAATCCGGGGAGTCTGGTGCCTGGGGTCATCGGCGGCATCTCGCTGATCCTCGCGCTTTTCGCGTTGCAGGCGTTGCCCATCAATTTTGCCGGGTTGGGCTTGCTGGCCCTGGGGGTGCTTTTCATGCTCGCCGAGGCGTTGGTGCCCTCGTTCGGGGCCCTCGGCGTGGGCGGTGTGCTGGCCTTCGGGCTGGGTTCATTGTTGCTCTTCGACACCGAAGGGCCAGGGTTCGAGCTCTCGATGATGCTGGTGGCGGGGGTGACCGCCGCCAGTCTGTTGATCTTTCTGGGCACCGCCAGCCTCGCCATGCGCGCATTCCGCCGCCGTGGGGTGGCCGGCGCCGCGCACCTGCGCGGCCAGACCGCCGAGGTCATCGCCACACGGCCCGTGCTCCGGGTGCGTGTCGAGGGCGAGAGCTGGCGCGCCAGGGGCGCTGCCGATCTATCGAGGGGCGAACAGGTCGAGGTCGTTGGTGTGGACGGTCTCACACTCAACGTCGCCCGGGGAGATAACACAGAGGGAGGCAACCGGTGAGCGATTATTACCAGGCGGCAATCGAGCGTTTCGGCGATTGGCTGGAGACAGCCCGTGCGGACGAGCGCATCATCGACCCCACCGCCATGACCCTGGCCACGGTCTCGGCGGACGGCCAGCCAAGCGCCCGGATGGTGTTGCTCAAGCAGGTGGATACCTCGGGGTTCGTGTTCTACACCAATACCCGTAGCCGCAAGGGCGCGCAATTGGCTGACAACCCAAAAGCGGCGCTGGTGTTTTACTGGGAAGCGCTGATGCGCCAGGTCAAGGTCGAAGGCGACGTGCAGGTCGTCTCCGATGCCGAGGCGGACGCCTATTTTGCCTCACGCCCACGACTTAGCCAGATTGGTGCCTGGGCCTCCCATCAATCCGAACCGCTGGAAAGCCGGGCGGTATTCGACACCCGTGTGGACAGCCTTGAGGCCGAATACGCGGGGCGCGAGGTGCCCAGGCCGCCGCACTGGACCGGCTTCCGGGTTCGGCCGCACTGGATGGAGTTCTGGCAGGGACGGGATGGCCGGCTCCACGATCGCGAGCGGTATTTTCGCGACGCCGCCGGCACGTGGCAGTGGGTGCTTGTGAATCCGTGAGCCATCAGGCCTCGCCGGCATAATCCAGCCACGGCCGTAACTGCGCCGGCTGACCGCCGGCAACCATCCGCCCCGGACGCTCGAGCTGGAAGTTGGCGCCAAGCTGGCTCGCCCGCCGGCGCCAGTGGTCCTGGATGGCGTCGATGGCCGGCGGGGCGAGTGGATAGTCGTGCTCGAGGCGTAACAGCCGCCCGTCCCGGGCCTGGATCAAAACGGTATACGCCACCGGCCCCAGCGTGGTGTCGAACTGCTCGGTCAGAGTGACGATGCTGGCACCCTCGAGCGGTTCTTCGGCGGCGATCTCCTCGGCGTACCAGGGCGTGTCGGCGGGCAGGGCGGTGGCCTGGGCGACGCTCATCGCCACCTCGGCATCGGCGGCGTCGATACCCGAGTGGGGTGGGCAGTGCCGCACCTCGATACCATGGTGCGCCAGCGCCAGGGTGTATTGGCGCTGTATTTTCGCCCATTCGACATAGGCATTCCCGGTCGCTTCGCTTTGGGTATTGGCCCGGGTGGCGTGATCGTTAAATGTCCGAATCGGCGTGTACACCATCCCGCCCCATCCCAGGAAGGTATTGCCGGTGGTCATATCGATTTTCTCGATGGCATCCGGCCGGTAGAGTGCACCTTCGACAAGCTGCCAGAGTTCGCCGAATCCGGCATGTTCCAATTGCACCTTCATTAATGCCGAAAGATCATGGAATGTGGCATAGCTCAAATGCACTGGTTCGACGCCGAATAATTGCCGGATCGTGCGGTCGGTGGCCAGGCTGGCCCGGCCCTTTTCCAGCAGCACCTGCTCCAGCGACCGTCGCAGCGGATCGAGGGTTTCGCCCGGCGCGACCAGTGCCAGCGGCAGCGCCAGAAGGGGACCGGCGCCGGGCCGACGCTCGGGCGCCAGACCGGCGCCGGGAAACCGGCCGCCGGCGGTGCCCAGCGCCAGGAGTTGCGGCTCAAAGGGCCCGCCGCGCAGGCTACCGCGATATAGGTCGAGCAGCGCCTCGACCATTGGCAGGCCCGGCCGCAGCAGCTCGGTGAGGTCATAGAGACCGGCCGGCAGAATGAGCCCGGCGCTGGCCACGTCTTCACCGACGATCCGGCGCAGATCATCGGCCACCGCACCGGCCAGGATTTCGGCGTTTTCGCGACTGAGCGGCTCCGGTGGGCGACCCTGGATGGCTTTTTCCGGTTCGATTTCCACGGTCAAAACCGCCGGCGTCGCGGAGAGTGCTGAACTCATTGGTCAATTCCTATCCGATTTTCTGATGATCCGGGTTGTATTCCGGATCAATTCATGACGCTGGTTTTCTGCTTTTTTTTGGATTATATTACCCGGGCTTTTCAAGCAACGAATCCAACCCACAAAGAGGATATTATGGATCTCTCCAATTACACGACCGAGCAGCTCAATCAGCTGAAAAAAGATATTGATAAGGAAATCCAGGGTCGGCGCAAAGAGGATGCCAAAAAAGCGCAAAATGAACTCAAACAAGTGGCCGAGCGTTATGGCTTCACGCTCAGCGATCTCGTGGGCGGGCAGCCGGCCCGCACCCGGACCAAAGCCAAGGTTCGCTTTCAGCATCCCAGTGATGCCAGCAAGACCTGGTCCGGCCGGGGCCGCAAGCCGGCCTGGGTCAAGGAGTGGGAAGCAAAGGGGCGTTCCCTCGACGAGCTGCGGGTGGACTGACACCCGTCGACGCACCGGCCCGGGCCTACAGCGCCCGGGCCAGGGCGTCACGCAACGCCACCAGACCGGGTGACAATGTCACCGGGTATGCATCGGGCTCGCGCAGCGCCCGATAGTCGGGTGCCAGCTGCGTCAGCCCATCGCCCAGTCGCAGGCGCGCACTTTCCAGATCCCAGGCCTGACCCTCGCCGACCCGTTGGCCCTCACGCATCACCGTCTCGAGAAGCGGTGAGCCGGGCAGGTCCTCATCGGCCAGGCCGATGACATCACCGCTCATGCGGCCCGCCTCGATGTGTCGGAACACCTGCTTGCGCCCGGGCAGGTCGGTCTTGCCCGCTGAATGTTTGCCGCGGGGCCGGTCTTGGTAGAGATGCAGCTTGTAGGCCGAGTCCAGGAAGGGCGCATCCGCCGAGGTATCCACGTTCGAGCCCACGCCAATGCCGTCGATGGGCGCATTCTCGCGCTGTAGCGCTTCGATCCGGTATTCATCGAGCCCGCCGCTGACGATGATGCGGGTCTCGGTCAGGCCACCGGCATCCAGGATTGAGCGCGTCATCCGGGCATTGGCGGCTAGATCACCGCTGTCGATGCGCACACCGTGGATGCGGATGCCGTCCGGGGCCAGTTTTTCTGCTACCTCGACCACCCGCTCGGCACCCCGGCGGACGTCGTAGGTGTCGATCAACAGCACCACGTTGTCGGGGTGGCTGCGGGCGAATCGCTCGAAGGCCGTTGCTTCGTCGTCGTGGGCCAGGATGAAGGCATGGGCCATGGTGCCGGTGGGCGGGATGTTGTAGCGGGCGCTGCCAAGACAGGTGGCGGTGGCGCCAAAGCCGGCCAAATAGCAGGCCCGTGCGGCCCAGGTGCCCGCCTCGCCGCCGTGGGCCCGGCGCATGCCGAAGTCGATCACCGGCACATCCCCGGCGGCCATGCGGCTTCGGACCGCCTTGCTGGCGATCAGTGTCTGGTAGTGGACGATGTTCATTAGCCGGGATTCGATCAACTGCGCCTCGGGCAGCGGCGCGACGATCTGCAATACCGGCTCTTCGGCAAAAAACAGGCTCCCCTCGGGCATGGCCCGGACCGTGCCGGTGAATCGGAAATCGCGCATCCGCTCGATAAAAGCCGCATTAAAAAGCCCGCTGCCGGCCATCCACTCGAGCTCTTCGTCGCCAAAGACCAGGTTCTCCAGCCACCCGAGGGCCTGGTCCAGTCCGGCGGAGACAAAAAAGCCCCGCTCCGGCGCCCGCCGCATGAAAAGCTCAAAGACCGCCTCATCGGTCATCCCATGCTCGTAGTAGGTCTGGAGCATGGTCAGTTCGTAGAGGTCGGTGAGCAGCGGGGTGGTTTCGAGATTCATATTGTTGTCTCAGCTGCGCAGGCCAAAACCACGGCGCAAGAGCCACAGGCTGATGGCGGTGCCAAGGGCGATGAAAACGCCGATCAAAAGATAGGCGGTATAGATGGGGATGTCCGAGCTGCCCAGGATGCCGTAACGAAAGGCGTTGACCATGTACAGGATGGGGTTGGCCAACGAGAGTCCCTGCCAGAAGTCCGGCAGCAGCGAGATCGAGTAGAAGACCCCGCCCAGGTAGGTCAGCGGAGTGAGCACGAAGGTCGGGACGATGGCGATGTCATCGAACTTCTTGGCGAAGACCGCGTTGATGAATCCCCCGATCGAGAACAGTACCGCGGTGAGGAAAACCACCGAAATGGTCACCGGGATGCTGTGGATCTGCAGATCGGCAAAGAAACTGGCGATGATCGTGACGATCAGCCCGGTGAAAAGCCCCCGGCCGACGCCGCCGGAGACGTAACCGGCGAGGATGACATAGTTGGGTGTCGGCGAGACCAGTAGCTCCTCGACATGACGCTGGAACTTGGCGCCGAAGAACGAGGAGACCACATTGCTGTAGGAGTTGGTGATCACCGACATCATGATGATGCCCGGGGCGATGAATTCCATGAAATCAAAGCCGTCCATGGGCCCCACCCGCGAGCCGATCAGACTGCCAAAGATGACAAAGTACAGCGTCATGGTGATCGCTGGCGGCACCAGCGTCTGCACCCAGATGCGCAGGTAGCGGTGGGTCTCTTTGTGGACCAGGGTCTGCAGTGCAGTCAGGGTCTGGCGGGGGTAGGCCGGATAGAGTGCGGCCATATCAGGCATTCTCCGAGGTCGGGGCCGGGCTGCGGTTGCCGAGCATGCGGACAAACAACTCCTCGAGCCGGTTGGATTTATTTTTCATGCTGCTGACTTCCACCCCTGCGGCAGCGAGTTGGGCAAACAGTTCCGACAGCGTCTGATCGCCCCGCACCTCAACCTCGAGCCGCCGTTCGTCCAGCGGCACGGCGTGGAAGTCGGGCAGGTGGGGCAGTCGCGACACCGAGTCGGTCAGATCCAGCACAAAGCTCTGACTTTTGAGTTTGGATAGCAGGGTGGGCACGTCGGTTTTCTCGATGATCCGCCCGCCATCGATGATGCCGATGTGTCGGCACAGCGACTCGGCCTCTTCCAGATAGTGAGTGGTGAGGATGATGGTGGTGCCGCGTTCGTTGATCCGCCGCAGAAATGCCCACATCGAGCGACGCAGCTCGATGTCGACCCCGGCGGTGGGTTCGTCGAGGATCAGCAGTCGTGGTTCGTGGACCAGTGCCCGGGCGATCATCAGCCGGCGTTTCATCCCGCCGGAGAGCGAGCGCGAGCTGGCATCGCGCTTGCCCCATAGATCCAGTTCGCGCAGATACTTCTCGGCCCGCTCCCGAGCGGTGTGCCGGTCGATGCCGTAGTAACCGGCCTGGTTGATGACGATCTGCTCGACGGTCTCGAACTGGTTGAAGTTGAACTCCTGGGGGACAAGACCAAGATTGCTCTTGGCCTCCCAGGGGTCGCGCTGGATGTCATGGCCAAAGACCGAGACCGAGCCCGAGGTGGGGGTGACCAGCGAGGCGACGATCCCGATGATGGTCGTCTTGCCGGCGCCGTTGGGCCCGAGCAGGCCAAAGAAATCGCCGGGCTCGACCTCGAGGTCGACATCGGCGAGGGCGGTTACACCGCCGGCGTACGTCTTGTTCAGCTGACGCAGTGAAAGCGCGTTCATAGCGAGATTGTTCCGGATGCGGGGGCGCGCAGGCGCTGAAAAGACGACAAAGGTAGCGCCGTGGGCCGTCACTCTGCAAGGGCGGGGCGTGGTCAGAACCGCCGCCGTTCAGTGGACAGCGAAGGCGCCGGCGGCTTAAGATCGCGGGGTTGAAACAACCGACGGGAGGGCTCCGCGCGACCCTCCCGTTTTTGCGAGTGAGCGGGGTGAACACGTGAGTGATAGGGCAATACTGGCGCTTGAGGACGGCTCGGTGTTCCGGGGATCGGCCATGGGCGCCAGCGGCGAGACGGTCGGTGAGGTCTGTTTCAATACCGCGATGACCGGCTATCAGGAAATCTGTACCGATCCCTCTTACCACGGCCAGATCGTCACCCTGACCTACCCCCATATTGGCAACACCGGTACCAATCCGCTGGATGAGGAGGCCGACGGCCCGCAACTGGCCGGCCTGGTCATCCGGGATGCACCGATGCGCTACAGCAACTGGCGCGCCAGCCAGAGCCTGCCGGCGTATTTGGCAGAACATGGGATCGTCGCGATCAGCGACATCGACACCCGGCGCCTGACCCGGCTGCTTCGCGAGACGGGCGCGCAGAACGGCTGCATCATCAGCGGTGCCAGTGCGAGCGCCGAGGCCGCGGTTGAGCGCGCCCGGGCCCATCCCTCGCTCACCGGTCGCGATCTGGTCCAGGCCGTGACCACGGACACGGCCTACGAATGGCGGCGCGGGACATGGTCGCTGGCGCACGACGAGCAGGAGGCCCCGGTCGAAGCGGAGGCGACACTGCGCTGGCATGTCGTGGCGATGGATTTCGGTATCAAGCGCAATATCCTGCGCATGCTGGTAGACGCCGGCTGCCGGGTCACCGTGGTGCCGGCCCGCACCGGCGTCGATGAGATCATGGCACTCGGCCCGGACGGGGTTTTTCTCTCCAACGGCCCCGGCGATCCGGAACCCCTCGACTATGCCATCGACACCACCCGCCGCCTGCTCGAGACCGGGGTGCCGGTGTTCGGTATCTGCCTGGGCCACCAGCTGCTGGGTCTTGCCGCCGGCGCACGCAGCGAAAAGATGAAATTCGGCCACCACGGTGCCAACCACCCGGTGCTCGATCGGGACAGCGGACGGGTCATGATCTCGAGCCAGAACCATGGCTTTGCCATCGAAGCGGCGTCTCTGCCGGAGAACGTGCGGGTGATGAACGAATCCCTTTTCGACGGCAGTCTGCAGGGCATCCATCTGACCGACGCGCCGGCTTTCAGCTTCCAGGGGCATCCCGAGGCCAGCCCCGGCCCCCATGATGTCGCCCCGTTCTTCGCCCATTTTGTCGAATTGATGGCCGCCCGCCACGCGGCCTGAAGCAGCAGGACCCCCTCCATCATGCCCAGACGCGACGACATCAAGAGCATCCTGATCATCGGCGCCGGTCCCATCGTGATCGGCCAGGCCTGCGAGTTTGACTACTCCGGCGCCCAGGCCTGCAAGGCGCTGCGCGAGGAGGGCTATCGGGTCATCCTGGTGAATTCCAACCCCGCCACCATCATGACCGACCCCGAGATGGCCGATGCGGTTTACGTCGAGCCCATCCAGTGGCAGGTGGTGGCCAGCATCATCGAGCGCGAACGCCCCGATGCGGTGCTGCCCACGATGGGCGGGCAGACGGCGCTCAACTGTGCCCTCGACCTGGACCGACACGGCGTGCTGGCAGCGCACGGTGTCGAGATGATCGGCGCCACCAAATCGGCCATCGACATGGCCGAGGATCGCGAGGCCTTCCGCCAGGCCATGGGCCGCATCGGGCTCGATACACCCCGGGCGTTGATCGCCCACAGCATGGACGAGGCGAATGCCGCGCAGCGCGAGATCGGCTTTCCGACCATCATCCGGCCGTCGTTCACCCTGGGAGGCAGCGGCGGCGGCATTGCCTACAACGCCGAGGAATTCGCCGAAATCTGCGAGCGCGGCCTCGATCTCTCGCCCACCAACGAATTGCTCATCGAAGAGTCGGTCCTGGGCTGGAAAGAATTCGAAATGGAAGTGGTCCGCGACAAGGCGGATAACGGCATCATCATCTGCGCGATCGAGAATATCGATCCCATGGGGGTGCACACCGGCGACTCCATTACCGTTGCGCCGGCGCAGACGCTCACCGACAAGGAATACCAGATCATGCGCGATGCCTCGCTGGCGGTATTGCGCGAGATCGGCGTCGAGACCGGCGGGTCGAACGTCCAGTTTGCGGTCAACCCCGATAATGGCCGATTGGTCGTCATCGAGATGAATCCCAGGGTGTCGCGCTCCTCGGCACTGGCCTCGAAGGCCACGGGCTTTCCCATTGCCAAGGTGGCCGCCAAGCTGGCGGTGGGCTACACGCTCGATGAGTTGCGCAACGAGATCACCGGCGGGCGGACACCGGCCTCATTTGAGCCGAGCATCGACTACGTGGTCACCAAGATCCCGCGCTTTACCTTCGAGAAGTTCATGCGCACCAAGCCAGTGCTGACCACGCAGATGAAATCCGTCGGCGAGGTGATGGCCATCGGCCGCAATTTCCAGGAATCGCTGCAAAAGGCCCTTCGCGGCCTCGAGAACGGCCTCGAGGGGCTCGACCCCCGTCTGTCCGCGGAGGCCCCGGATTACCGCGACCGGGTGGTGCAGGAAATCCGCCACCCCGGGCCCGAGCGCCTGCTGTGGGTGGCCGATGCGTTCCGCGCTGGCCTGGCGTTGTCGGCGATATTCAATGATACCTGGATCGACCCCTGGTTCCTTGCCCAGATCGGCGATCTGATCGACCAGGAGCAGGCCCTCGCAGACCAGCCCCTGAGCCGCCTGGATGAACCGGCGATGCGGCGTTTGAAGCGCGCCGGATTCTCTGACGCCCGCATCGCCCGGCTTGTCGGCGAGTCGGAGTCGGCGGTTCGGGCGCACCGCCACGGGCTGGGGGTGCGACCGGTGTTCAAACGGGTTGATTCCTGCGCCGCCGAGTTCGCCACCGCCACGGCCTACATGTACTCGAGCTACGACGAAGAAAACGAGGCGGCGCCCACCGATCGTCGCAAGGTCATGATCCTGGGCGGCGGGCCCAACCGCATCGGCCAGGGCATCGAGTTCGATTACTGCTGCGTCCATGCCGCCCTGGCGCTGCGGGACGACGGCTTTGAGACCATCATGGTCAACTGCAACCCCGAGACGGTCTCCACCGACTATGACACCTCAGACCGGCTCTACTTCGAGCCGCTGACACTCGAGGATGTCCTCGAGATCGTCGCCACCGAAAAGCCCGAAGGGATTGTCATCCAGTACGGTGGCCAGACACCGCTCAAGCTGGCCCGCGATCTTGAGGCCTGTGGCGCGCCGATCATCGGCACCACGCCGGATTCCATCGATCTGGCCGAGGATCGCGAGCGGTTCCAGGGGCTGCTGCAGGAGGCCGGGCTGCAGCAGCCGCCCAATCGCACCGCCCGCAGCGCGGACGAGGCCTTCAAGCTGGCGGCCGAGATCGGCTACCCGCTGGTGGTCCGCCCGTCCTATGTGCTGGGCGGGCGCGCCATGGAAATCGTCTATCAGGAATCCGAACTGGCGCAGTACATGAACGAGGCAGTGAAGGTCTCGAACGAGTCACCGGTGCTGCTGGACCGGTTTCTCGACGATGCCATTGAGGTCGATGTCGATGCCGTGTGTGACGGCCACGATGTGCTGATCGGCGGGATCATGGAGCATATCGAACAGGCCGGCGTGCATTCGGGCGATTCCGCCTGTTCGCTGCCGCCCTACAGCCTGCCGCCCCATATTGGGGATCGACTGCGCGATCAGATGAAAGCCATGGCCCTGCGCCTCGGGGTCGTGGGGCTGATGAACGCGCAATTCGCCATCAAGGGCGAGGAGATCTTCGTCCTCGAGGTCAACCCGCGGGCGTCGCGCACCGTGCCCTTTGTCTCCAAGGCAACGGGCCTGCCCCTCGCCAAGATTGCCGCGCGCTGCATGGTTGGCCAAAGCCTTGCGGCGCAGGGCTGTACCAAAGAGCGCATGCCGCCCAGCTATGCGGTCAAGGAGGCGGTCTTTCCGTTCATCAAATTCCCGGGCGTCGATCCGATCCTCGGGCCGGAGATGAAATCCACCGGCGAGGTCATGGGGGTGGGGCCGGTCTTTGGCGAGGCCTACGCCAAATCGCAGCTCGCCGCCGGGGTGGATCTGCCCACCGGCGGTCGGGTCTTTGTCAGCGTCCGCGATGCGGACAAGCCCGCGGTGGTGGCGGTTGCGCGCGATCTGGCGCAGAAAGGCTTTGAGCTGGTGGTCACCCGGGGAACGGCAGCGGTTTTGCGCGAGGCGGGTGTGGCCTGCGAAATCATCAACAAGGTGGTCGAAGGACGACCCCATGTGGTGGATGCCATCAAAAACGGCGAAATCGACCTGATCATCAACACCACCGAGGGACGTCAGGCCATTTCCGATTCCTTCTCCATCCGTCGTGAAGCGCTTCACCACAAGGTCTGCTACACGACCACCATGGCGGGTGCACGCGCCACCGGTCAGGCCCTGGATCATCTGGGCTCCACCGATGTGCGCTCGCTCCAGGATCTGCACAAGGAGGCCAGGACATGAGCAAGACCCCATTGACGGTGCGGGGCGCCGAGCAGTTGCGTGACGAGCTCAACCGGCTGAAAACCGAGGAGCGGCCGCGGGTGATCAATGCCATTGCCGAGGCCCGCTCTCATGGCGATCTCAAGGAGAACGCCGAGTATCACGCCGCCCGCGAGCAACAGGGGTTCATCGAGGGGCGGATCGCCGAGATCGAGGCCAAGCTCTCTAACGCCCAGGTCATTGACGTCACCACCCTGCCCGACAACGGCAAGGTCGTATTCGGCGTGACCGTTGTGCTCGCCGACGAGGCCGATGGCAGCGAGAAGACCTATCAGATCGTTGGCGAGGACGAGGCCGATATCAAAGCAAGCCGTATCTCTGTCCAGTCGCCCATCGCCCGTGCCCTGATCGGCAAGGAAGAGGGGGACGTGGTCGATGTCCAGACACCCGGTGGTCAGCGCGCCTATGAAATCGTCGAGGTCCGGTACGAGTAATCCGCTCGAGCGGCTCGATCTCATCAAGCTCGAGCTGGCCGTGGTGCTGGGGCTGGCCCTGGGGGTTGCCGTCGTGGTCTGGCGGCTGGATCTGGGGCATGGCATCGAGCTGGCCATGCTGGCGGGGTGTGGCTTTGTCTGCGGCGGCTGGCTGGCGCTGCGGACCCGACGCAGTCTCGACGCCATCCGTCCGGATCACGACGAGGGAGACTAGCCGATGGCAAGGCGGGGCGGCAGCCGACGGTGGCTTGATGAGCATTTCTCCGATCCCTACGTCAAAGCCGCCCAGCGTCAGGGACTGCGGTCGCGGGCGGTGTTCAAGCTCGAAGAAATCGACCGTCGGGACCAGCTGCTCAAGCCCGGGCAGTGCGTCGTGGATCTGGGCGCAGCGCCGGGCGGCTGGAGCGAATATGCCGCCGAGCGGGTGGGCCATCGGGGTCGGGTGGTGGCAATGGATCTGCTGGCGATGCCGGCGATTGCCGGGGTGGATTTCATCCAGGGCGATTTCTCCACCGACGAGGGCCTGGAGCAACTCGACCAGCGCCTCGGCGGCGAGGCAGTGGACTGGGTGCTCTCGGATATGGCGCCCAACCTCTCCGGGCAGAAGGCCGTGGATCAGCCCCGATCGATGCTGCTCGCCGAGCTGGCGCTGGATTTCTGCCACCAACGTTTGAAACCCGGCGGCGGGTTGCTGGTCAAAGTGTTCCAGGGGCAGGGCTTCGATGCCCTGCTCGCATCGATGCGGGGGCGTTTCGACCGGGTCCAGAGCCGCAAGCCGGATGCCTCGCGTGGTCGCAGCCGTGAGGTCTACCTGCTGGCCCGGGGCTTCCAGGCATAGTAGGGTTGATACATACACTTCGATTCGAGGGACGCCATCTTGAACGACATGGCCAAGAATCTGATTCTCTGGGTGGTCATCGCCGTGGTGCTGATGTCCGTTTTCAGCAACTTCCAGCAGCAGGGGACAACGGCGCAGGAGGTGCCTTACTCCCAGTTTCTGGGCGAAGTGGACAGCGGACGGATCGATTCGGTGACCATGAAGGGGCCAGTGATCCGCGGGACGCGCTCCGATGGGTCCAACTTCAGCACCTACAGCCCCGAGACCGACAACAACGCATTGATCGGGCAGCTGATGAACAACGGCGTGAGTATCCGCGCCGAAGAGCCCGAGGGCCGCAGCATGCTGCTGCAGATCCTCATCTCGTGGTTCCCTTTCCTGCTGCTCATCGGGGTGTGGATCTATTTCATGCGCCAGATGCAGGGCGGCGGTGGCGGCCGTGGCGCCATGTCGTTTGGCAAAAGCCGCGCCAAGATGATGTCCGACGAGCAGGTCAAGGTCACATTCAAGGACGTGGCCGGGGTCGAAGAGGCCAAGCAGGACGTCGTCGAGCTGGTGGAGTTCCTGCGTGACCCCAGCAAGTTCCAGCGCCTTGGCGGAACCATCCCGCGCGGGGTGCTCATGGTCGGGCCGCCGGGCACGGGCAAGACGCTGCTCGCCAAGGCCATCGCCGGCGAGGCGCGGGTGCCGTTTTTCAGCATCTCGGGCTCGGACTTTGTCGAGATGTTCGTCGGTGTCGGCGCCTCGCGGGTTCGGGATATGTTCGCCCAGGCCAAAAAGCAGGCGCCCTGCATCATCTTCATCGACGAGCTTGATGCGGTCGGCCGCCAGCGCGGTGCGGGCCTGGGGGGTGGCCATGACGAGCGTGAGCAGACCCTCAACCAGATGCTTGTCGAGATGGACGGCTTCGAGGGCAGCGAAGGCATTATTGTCATCGCCGCGACCAACCGGCCGGACGTGCTCGACCCGGCGCTGCTGCGTCCCGGTCGGTTCGATCGCCAGGTGGTGGTGCCGCTGCCGGATGTCCGTGGCCGCGAGCAAATCCTTCGCGTTCACATGAACAAGACCCCGCTCGCCGATGATGTGAATGCCAACATCATCGCCCGCGGATGTCCCGGATTCTCGGGCGCAGACCTAGCCAACCTGGTCAACGAGGCCGCGCTTTTCGCCGCCCGCCGGAACAAGCGGGTGGTGGATCAGCAGGACTTCGAGGACGCCAAGGACAAGATCATGATGGGCGCTGAGCGCAAATCCATGGTCATGACCGAGGATGAGAAACGGCTGACAGCCTACCATGAGGCCGGCCACGCCATCGTCGGGCTGAAAGTCCCCGAGCACGACCCGGTCCACAAGGTCACCATCATTCCGCGGGGCCGGGCCCTGGGGGTGACGATGTTCCTGCCCGAGGAGGACCGCTACAGCTACACCCGACAGCGGTTGAACAGCTCGATCTGCGGGCTGTTTGGCGGGCGCATCGCCGAGGAGATGATCTTTGGCGCCGAGCGGGTCACCACCGGCGCGCAGAGTGACATCCAGCGGGTCACGGAAATCGCCCGCAACATGGTCACCAAGTGGGGGCTGTCGGACAAGATGGGGCCACTTGCCTATGGCGAGGACGAAGGCGAGGTCTTTCTGGGCCATCAGGTCACCCAGCACAAGACCATTTCTGACGAGACGGCGCACTCCATCGACGAGGAGGTCCGCCGCATCGTCGAGGAGAACTACGCCGAGGCCAAGCGTATCCTGCAGGAAAACGAAGACGTGCTGCATCGGATGTCCGATGCGTTGATGAAATACGAAACCATCGACCGTGAGCAGATCGACGACATCATGAACGGACGTACGCCGAGGCCGCCCCGGGATGATGACCGGCCGACCGGAACCGCCGGCGAGGGCGATGCCGACGCCACCGGCGAGGCCGGGGCCGCCGACGACCAGGGAGGCGATGTCGGCAAGCCGGCCAGCGAGCATTAATGGCCCATGGCGATTGAGCTCGATTGCGGCGGGCGGGGTCTCGACCTCACCCGACCGCAGGTGATGGGAATCCTCAACGTCACCTCCGATTCCTTCTCGGACGGGGGTGCTTTTGTTGGGGTGGACGCCGCCATCGACCATGCCCGGCGCATGGAGGCCGAAGGGGCGGCGGTGATCGACGTCGGCGGCGAATCGACGCGCCCCGGTTCCCGGGGGGTGTCGTTGCAGGAAGAGCTCGACCGGGTCATACCGGTGATCGAAGCGATCCGTGATGTGGTCGCGGTGCCGCTGTCCGTCGATACCTCCAAGCCCGAGGTCATGCGCGAGGCCGCCGCGGCCGGCGCCGGGTTGATCAACGATGTCATGGCGCTGCGCCGCGAGGGTGCCGCCCGGGCCGCGGCGGCCACGGGGCTGCCGGTCTGTCTGATGCACATGCAGGGCACCCCCCGCGACATGCAGGACGACCCGCGCTACGACAACGTCGTCGCGGCGGTGCGTGGCTTTCTGCTCGAGCGCCTCGAGGCGGCCACCCAGGCGGGTATCCCGCGGCAGCGGCTGATACTGGATCCGGGGTTCGGGTTTGGCAAGACCGACATCCACAACGCCCAGCTACTTCGTGGACTTGATGCCATCGTCGACAGCGGTCTTCCGGTACTGGCCGGGTTGTCCCGCAAGTCCCTGGTCGGCCGTGTGCTGGGTCGCGAGATGCCGGACCGACTGGCTGGCAGTGTGGCGGCGGCGGCGCTGGCGACATGGAAGGGCGCGCGGATCATCCGTGCGCATGATGTCGCGGAGACCCTCGACGCGGTACGCTTGATGGAATACGTCGCCGAGGCACCGGGGTTGGAGCAGGCCCGTTTGCAGCAGGGAGTGCGAGGGGTATGAGCAGGCAATACTTTGGCACGGACGGAATCCGTGGCCGGGTGGGCGAGCCGCCGATCACCGCCGATTTCGTCCTCAAACTCGGCTGGGCAGCCGGCCGGGTGTTGGGCGATCGCCACGGCTCCGGGCAGGTGCTCATCGGCAAGGACACGCGGCTTTCCAATTACATGTTCGAGTCGGCCCTCGAGGCCGGCCTGTCCGCGGCGGGACTCGACATCCGGTTGCTCGGCCCGATGCCGACCCCCGCGACCGCGTATCTCACACGCACCCTGCGGGCCAATGCCGGGATCGTCATCAGCGCCTCGCACAACGGCCACCACGATAACGGCATCAAGTTCTTCTCCGGTGATGGTTTCAAGCTGGACGATGCCGCCGAGCAGGCCATCGAAGCGATGCTCGACGAGCCGCTGACCACCGTATCCTCGTCGGCTCTCGGCAAGGCCAGCCGGCTGATGGACGCGCCCGGGCGTTACATCGAGTTCTGTAAACACAGCCTGAGCAACGGCGTGCGGCTCGACGGGATGACCCTTGTGGTCGACTGCGCCAACGGCGCCGGCTACCAGGTGGCGCCGGCGGTTTTCGAAGAGCTTGGCGCCCGCGTGATCCGGATCGCCAACCAGCCGGACGGGCTCAATATCAATGTCGGATGCGGCTCCACCCACCCCGAAGCACTCCAGGCCGCGGTACAAGAGGCGGGTGCCGATGCCGGGCTCGCCCTCGACGGCGATGGCGATCGGGTGATTATGGTCGATGGCAGCGGCGCGGTGCTCGACGGCGACCAGTTGCTCTGGATCATCGCCCGACAGCGCCACAACGATCGGGCGCTGCAGGGCCCGGTGGTGGGGACGCAGATGAGCAATCTCGGGCTCGAACAGGCACTCGATGGCTGCCGGATTCCGTTCATGCGGGCCCGGGTCGGCGACCGGTATGTCCTCGAGATGCTCCAGGCCAACGGCGGGCTGCTGGGCGGCGAGTCGTCCGGGCACATCGTCTGCCTCGACCGCACCACGACCGGGGATGGCGTCGTCTCGGCGCTGCAGGTGCTCGAGGCCGCGGTCCGGGGCAACCGCTCGCTGGGCGAGCTGGCGGCCGGCATGAGCCGGCTGCCACAGCACATGGTCAATGTCCCCATCGCCCGGGACAGCCGGCCCATGGAAGACACACGGGTCAGCCAGGCGGTGGCGGCACTCGAGCGGCATCTGGGCGATGCCGGGCGGGTGCTGCTGCGGCCCTCGGGCACCGAGCCGGTCCTGCGGGTCATGGTCGAAGGCGAGGATGCCGATCGGGTGCAGCGGCTGGCAGGTGAGCTGGCCGAGCAGGTGGCCGCTTTCTGCGGCCAGCGGGCGCCCGCGCTGGATAATTGATTCTCGGTGGCGCGGGCATTAACCTCCCCGGGCTTTATCGGTGAACGGGGATGACATGCGTAGGCCATTGATTGCCGGCAACTGGAAGATGAACGGCTTAAGCGCCGATGCGGTGGCGCTGGCCGGTGCGTTGCGCGACCGACTGGATGGGCTTGAGGGGGTTGACCGAGTGGTCTGCCCGCCGCATATCCATCTTGCCGCGGTGGCCGGCGAGTTGGCACAGAGCGCCATTGCCGTGGGGGCGCAGAACTGCGCCGATGCCCCGCAGGGGGCGCGCACCGGCGAGGTTGCCGCGGACATGGTCGCCGATGCGGGCGCGCGGTATGTCATCCTGGGCCACTCCGAACGGCGGCAGTACTACGGCGAGGACGAGGCGTTGATCGCGGCACGCTGTGGCCAGGCACTGGCCGCGGGGCTGCGGCCTATCCTCTGTGTCGGCGAGACCCTCGAGGCGCGTGAGGGCGATCGGACCGAGGCCACCGTGGCCGAGCAGATCCACGGGGTACTGGATCGCCTGGGCGCCGAGGGCCTGGGCGAGGGGGTGGTCGCCTACGAGCCGGTCTGGGCGATCGGCACTGGGCGGACCGCCACTGCCGAACAGGCGCAACAGGTGCACGGCTTCATTCGTGGGCAGCTCGCCGAGCGCCTGGGGGGTTCTGCGGCCGATGCCATGCGCATCCTCTATGGCGGCAGCATGAAAGCGGACAACGCCGAGGCGTTGCTCGCCCAACCGGATGTCGACGGGGGGCTGATCGGTGGCGCTTCGCTGCAGGCGGATTCGTTCGCGGCCATTTGTGCCGCGGCAGCGCGGGGCTGACCCCCGCATCAGTAACAACGATTGAAGTGGCGATGTATACGATAGTTTTGGTGATTCATCTGGTGCTGGCTGCGGTGCTGATCGGCGTGGTGCTGTTGCAGCACGGCAAGGGGGCCGATGCCGGTGCCGCGTTTGGCAGTGGCGCGTCGAGCACGGTGTTCGGCGCCCGGGGTTCGGCGTCGTTTCTGGGTCGCCTGACCGGGTTTCTGGGGGTCGGGTTTTTTGTCACCAGCCTGACGCTCGCCATCATGGCCGGCACCTTTGGTGAGGGCGACAGCGTGGTCGATCGCGTCGAAACGGCCCCGGCGACAAGCCCGGCGACCGCGCCGGCGACTTCGCGCGAGCCGGACAGTGCCACCGCCGGTGGGGGCAACGCATCGTCGGCCCCGGCGCCGGCCCCCGCCCCGGAGTAGCCGGCCGGCGCCGGCGCCAGGCGGGGCAACCCGGCGGTTTCGCGTTGTCCGGTCATGGCAAGACTGGTACCATTCCAAAAGGTTGAGCGCTACCGACACGCGGATGTGGTGGAACTGGTAGACACGCTGTCTTGAGGGGGCAGTGGCGCAAGCCGTGCCGGTTCGAGTCCGGCCATCCGCACCAGCCCAACCGTTGACCCAACGCTTGCACGGGGCCCCGTCGCTTATGGTCGAGAGTTACCTGCCGATCCTTGTGTTCATCGTCCTTGCCATGGGGATCGGTATTGCGCCGCTGGCAGCCGGGTTCATCCTGGCGCCGCACCGCCCCGAGCACGAAAAGCTCACACCTTACGAATGCGGATTCGAGGCCTTCGAGGATTCGCGCATGCAGTTCGACGTGCGCTACTACCTCGTGGCGATACTGTTCATCATCTTCGACCTGGAGATCGCCTTTCTCTTCCCCTGGGCGATCGTGCTCGATGAAATCGGACTGTTCGGCTTTGGTGCCATGGCCATTTTCATCGGTGTCCTCCTGGTCGGCTTTTTGTACGAGTGGAAAAAGGGGGCGCTGGAATGGGAATAGAGGGCGTTCTCGAGAAGGGGTTCGTCACGACTTCGGCGGACAAACTCATCAACTGGGCGCGCACCGGCTCGCTCTGGCCGATGACCTTCGGGCTAGCCTGTTGCGCGGTCGAGATGATGCATGCCGGTGCGGCGCGCTACGACATGGACCGGCTGGGACTGATCTTCCGGCCTTCGCCCCGGCAGTCCGACGTCATGATCGTCGCCGGCACACTGGTCAACAAAATGGCGCCGGCCCTGCGCCGGGTCTATGACCAGATGCCCGATCCCAAATGGGTGATCTCCATGGGCTCGTGTGCCAACGGCGGCGGGTATTACCACTACTCCTACTCGGTCACCCGCGGTTGCGACCGTATCGTCCCGGTGGACATCTACGTCCCGGGCTGTCCGCCCACGGCCGAGGCACTGCTCTACGGCGTCGTGCAGCTCCAGAACAAGATCCGTCGCACCAACACCATCGCCCGCTGAGGAACCCCTATGCCGAGCAAGACCGAAACATTGCTGGAGGCGGTCAAACGCGCGCTGGGTGATCACCTGGTCGCGGCAAAGCAGGACTACGGCGAGGTCGATATCGAGGTCGCCCCGGCGGGGCTGTATACCGCGATGGAAACGCTGCGCGACGATGATGAACTGGCCTTTGCGCAGTTGCTCGATATCGCCGGGGTGGATTATGCCGCCTATGGCGAGGACGAGTGGATCACCGATGAGGCCACCAACACCGGGTTCTCACGAGGGGTGGATGGCTTTACGACGGGCCGGTTGGGGTTGACCGGCATTTATGGTGTCCAGCCCATCAGCGCCAACACGGGACGCCGTTTTGCGGCGGTCTACCATCTGCTTTCCATCCAGCATAACCACCGCATCCGCGTGCGCTGTTTTGCCGCCGACGACGATCTGCCCATGCTCGATTCCATTGTCCCGCTATGGGCGTCGGCCAACTGGCAGGAGCGCGAGGCTTTCGATCTCTATGGCATTGTGTTCAACGGCCATCCGGATCTGCGGCGCATCCTCACCGACTACGGCTTTGTCGGGCACCCGTTCCGCAAGGATTTCCCGCTCATTGGCAATGTCGAAGTCCGGTACGACGAAAATCGCGGCCGGGTGGTCTACGAGCCGGTCTCGATCGAGCCGCGGGTGCTCGTGCCCCGGGTGATCCGCGATGACAACCGCTACGCCGACCCGGCAGAGGGAGCAGCCGATGCCTGAGATCAGCAGCTATACGGTGAACTTCGGCCCGCAGCATCCCGCCGCCCACGGGGTGTTGCGTCTGGTCCTCGAGATGGACGGCGAGGTGGTGCGTCGCGCCGACCCCCATATCGGACTGCTGCATCGGGCCACCGAGAAGCTCGCCGAGACCAAGCCGTTCAACCAGAGCATTGGTTACATGGACCGGCTCGATTACGTCTCGATGATGTGCAACGAGCATGCCTACGTGCTGGCCATCGAGAAGCTGCTGGGTGTCCGGCCTCCCGAGCGGGCCCAGTACATCCGGGTGATGTTCGACGAGATCACCCGCATCCTCAATCACCTGCTGTGGATCGGCGCCCACGGCCTGGATGTGGGGGCCATGACGGTCTTTCTCTACGCGTTCAAGGAGCGCGAAGAGCTCATGGACTGCTACGAGGCGGTCAGCGGGGCGCGGATGCACGCGACCTACTACCGCCCCGGAGGCGTCTATCGGGACCTGCCCGACCGGATGCCCCGGTACCGCGTCAGCGAGTATCACAACGAGAAAGACATCCAGCGGATGAATGCCGAGCGCGAGGGCAGCATGCTGGACTTTCTCGACGCGTTCTGCGATCGCTTCAGCGGGACCATCGAAGAGATCGAAACCCTGCTGACCGACAACCGCATCTGGAAGCAGCGCCTGGTGGACGTGGCGGTGGTCTCGCCCGAGCGGGCGCTGCAGCTGGGCTTCACCGGTCCGATGCTGCGCGGCTCTGGCGTCGAATGGGATCTGCGCCGCAAGCAGCCCTACGAGGTCTACGACCGGATGGAATTCGACATCCCGGTGGGCACCAACGGCGATTGCTACGATCGCTACCTGGTGCGGATGGAAGAGCTGCGGCAATCGGTGGCGATCATCCGTCAGTGCATCGAGTGGCTGCGACGCAACAACGGCCCGGTCATGCTCGACGACCACAAGATCGCGCCGCCCTCGCGCGAAGAGATGAAAGACGACATGGAGTCGCTGATCCATCACTTCAAGCTGTTTACCGAGGGCTACTGCACGCCACCGGGCGAGGTCTATGCCTCGATCGAGGCGCCCAAGGGCGAGTTCGGGGCGTACATCGTCTCTGATGGCGCCAACAAGCCCTACCGGCTCAAACTCCGGGCGCCCGGGTTTGCGCATATGTCGGCCATGGACGAGATGGCACAGGGCCACATGCTGGCGGATGTCGTCACCATCATGGGAACACTGGATATTGTATTCGGGGAGGTGGACCGGTGAGCCATGCCGAAGCGGCATTGACCGAGGGGCTGAGCAAAGCGGAGCAGGCCGAGATCGATCAGTGGCTGGCACGCTTTCCGGACACGCCGGATGGGCGCCGATCCGCTGTCATCCCGGCGCTGCATGTGGTTCAGCACAACAGCGGTGGCTGGTTGCCGCGGGCGCGCATGGATGCGGTGGCCGACTATCTCGGGTTGCCGCCGGCCCGTGTCTACGAGGTGGCGACCTTCTACGGCATGTTCGACGTCGAACCGGTGGGCCGTCACAAGGTCAATATCTGTACCAACATCTCATGCATGCTCCGCGGTGCCGATGACATCGTCGAGCACGTGGAAAAACGGCTTGGCATCAGCCTGGGGGAGACCACCCCGGATGGCCGGATTACCCTCAAGCGCGAGGAGGAATGCCTCGCCGCGTGTGCCGGGGCCCCCATGATGCTGGTGGATGAGGCCTACTACACCGATCTGACGCCCGAGAAGATCGACCAAATCCTCGACGAGCTGGAGTAGTCATGACCAACGTCTGCTACACAACGCTGCAATACGACGAGCCCTGGACACTCGAAAACTACCGCGCCACCGGTGGCTACCAGGCCCTCGAGCGGATCCTTCGCGAGGGGATGAGCCCGGAAGATGTCATCGAAGAGGTCAAGACCGCCAATCTCCGCGGCCGGGGCGGGGCCGGATTTCCGGCGGGCATGAAGTGGAGCTTCATGCCGCGCAATGCACCGGGCGAGAAATACCTGCTCTGCAACTCGGACGAGTCCGAGCCGGGCACCTGCAAGGATCGGGACATCCTGCGCTACAACCCGCACGCCGTGGTCGAGGGCATGATCATCGCCGGTTATGCGATGGGTGTGACCGTGGGCTACAACTACATGCGCGGCGAGTTCATGAAAGAGCCTTTCAGTCGCATGGAGCAGGCGGTGGCCGAGGCCCGCAACGCCGGCTATCTGGGCCGCGACATCCTGGGCTCGGGCTTCGATTACGAAATCCACAACTACATCGGTGCCGGCGCCTATATCTGCGGCGAAGAATCGGCACTGATGGAGTCGCTTGAGGGCAAAAAGGGCATGCCCCGCAACAAGCCGCCGTTTCCGGCGCAGGCGGGGGTCTATGGCCGGCCCACGACCATTAACAACACCGAGACCCTGGCCTCGGTGCCGGCGATCATCCGCAATGGCGCCGACTGGTTTCTCGAGTTGGGCAAGCCCAACAACGGGGGCATGAAAATCTTCTCGGTCTCGGGCCATGTCGCCAAACCCGGCAACTTCGAGATCCCGCTGGGGACGCCGTTCCGCGATCTGCTCGAGATGGCCGGTGGTGTCTGGCACGGCCGGCGGCTCAAAGCGGTCATCCCCGGCGGCTCGTCAATGCCCATGATCCCGGGGGATCAGATGCTCGAGCTCACCATGGACTACGACGCCCTGGCCGAGGCCGGCTCGGCGCTGGGCTCTGGTGGTGTCGTGGTGATGGACGAGACCACCGATATGGTCCAGGCCATCCTGCGCATCAGCCGTTTCTACTACGCCGAGTCCTGTGGCCAGTGCACACCGTGCCGCGAGGGGACGGGCTGGATGTATCGGGTGATCAAGCGCATCTACGAAGGCAACGGCCGGCCCGAGGACATCGAGCTGCTCGAGTCGGCGGCCGGACAGATTGCCGGTCATACCATCTGCGCGTTCGGTGAGGCGGCTGCCTGGCCGGTGCAGGGGGTGCTCAAGCACTGGCGGCATGAGTTCGAGTACTACATCGAGCACAAGCGTTCCATACTCGAGGCGGCGGCATGAGCGCAGAAGTCAAGACCCAGGCCCCCGAGACGGTCACCGTCGAGATTGATGGCCGCGCCATCGAGGCGCCCAAGGGGGCCTCGATCATTGCGGTGGCTGACGAACACGGCATCGACATCCCGCGTTTTTGCTACCACAGCAAGCTCTCGGCGCCGGCCAACTGCCGGATGTGCCTGGTGGATGTGGAAATGGGCGGGCGACCCGCGCCCAAGCCGCTGCCGGCCTGCATTACGACCGTCGCCGATGGCATGGTGGTGCGGACCGCCTCCGAGCGGGCACTCAAGGCACAGAAGGGGGTGATGGAGTTTCTGCTCATCAACCACCCGCTGGACTGTCCCATTTGCGATCAGGGCGGTGAATGCGAGCTGCAGGACCTGGCGCTGGGCTATGGCCGCAGCGTCTCGCGTTTCGTCGAGCGCAAGCGGGTGGTCAAGGACGAGAACCTGGGCCCGCTGATTGCTACCGAGATGACCCGTTGCATCCATTGCACCCGCTGTGTCCGGTTTCTGGACGAAGTGGCCGGCACCTCCGAGCTGGGGGCCATGTTCCGTGGTGAGCACACCGAAATCAGTACCCTGGTCGGTAGCGGCGTCCACTCTGAGCTCTCGGGCAATGTCATCGATCTCTGTCCGGTGGGGGCGCTGACATCGCGGCCTTACCGATTCAGCGCCCGGTCCTGGGAGATGCTCAGCCACCCCGGTGTGGCGCCCCACGACTGTCTGGGCTCCAATATCGACCTGCATCAGGTCCGGGGCACCGTCAAACGCGTCGTCCCGCGGGATAACGAGGCGATCAACGAGTGCTGGATCAGCGACCGCGACCGCTTCTCCTACGAGGGCATCTACAGCGCCGAGCGGCTGGCTGCGCCTCAGATCCGTGAAGGCGATACCTGGCACACCGTCGACTGGCAGACCGCCATCGAGGCCGCTGCCAACGGCCTTCGCGATGTGGTCGCCCAGCACGGCGGCGACGCCCTCGGGGCACTGGTCTCGCCCTCGGCCAGCCTCGAAGAGATGTACTTGACCGCCCGGATCGTGCGAGCGCTCGGCAGCGACCATATCGATACCCGTCTGCGGCGGGGCGATTTCCGCGACGGGGTCGCCGGCGACGGGTTTCCGGGGCTGACCGGCTCCATTGCCGGGTTGGAGGCGGTGGATGCGGCCCTGATTGTCGGCGGCTATCCGCGCCACGAGCAGCCCCTCGCCAATCACCGGCTGCGCAAGGCCGCCATCCGCGGCGGCGCGATCATGGCGCTCAACCCCCGGGGTTTTGACTGGAATATCGATCTTGCCGTCGACGCGGTGGTGCCCGTCGGCGAGATGGCCAGGACGTTGGCCGCGGTGGTCCGCGCCGTGGCCGGTCGGACCGGGCAGGCCGAGCCTGAGGCGCTTGCCGGCTGGATTGGTGACGAGGCGCCGGACGCGCAGGCCACGGCCATGGCCGGGCACCTGCTCGATGCCGACAACGCGGTGGTGCTGACGGGCGGCCTGGCCGAGGCCCATCCGGCCGGTGCCGAGTTGCGCTGGCTGGCCGGTCGCCTGGCCGCCATGACCCAGACCGACTACGGCGAACTCACCGATGGCAGTAACACCGCGGGCGGCTGGATCGCCGGCGCGGTCCCGGGGCGGCGTGCCGATGGCCAGGCAGCTAGCGGTCTGGATGCCAGGGCTATGGTGACCCGGCCCCGCCGCGGCTATCTGCTCAACGGCATCGAACCAGAACACGATCACTTCGATGGCGCGGCCACGATCGAGGCATTGGCCCACGCCGACTGTGTGGTGGCGATGGCGGCCTACGATTCGCCGGCGCTTCGCGCCCGGGCCGATGTCCTGCTGCCGGTGGCCACCCTGGGCGAGACGGCGGGCACGTTGGTCAATGCCGAGGGGCAGTGGCAGACATTCGCCGGCTGTGCCAAGCCCCAGGGCGATGCCCGCCCGGGGTGGCGGGTGTTGCGTGTGCTGGCCAATGTCCTCGAGCTGGACGGCTTTCACTACCAGGCACCGGATGAGATCCATCACGAAATCCGTGCCGTGGCCGGTGAGGCCAAAGCCGCAACCCCGACGGCGGACGGCGCACCGACGCCTCAGCCGGTGGAGGAGATGCTGCGCGTGGGCTGGCCGGCGATGTTCGGCGGCGATCCGCTGGTTCGTCATGCGCCCTCGCTGCAGGCGTCGGTGCATGCCGGTGAGGCCGTGGTCGAGATCGCCCCCGCGGACGCCGAGCGGCTGGGCGTTGCCGACGGCGATTTGGTGGTGGTCGAGCAGGCCGGTGTCACGCGGACGCTGCCGGCCCGACCCAGCAACCAGGTGCCTGCCGGGAGCTTCTGGCTGGCCGCAGGGCTCATCCACAGCGAGGGCCTGGGGGGGCTGATCGGCCCGGCGACACTGCGGGTCGACGGAGACGGCGAATGAGCGGGTTGATCGAGCTGAGCTGGATCATGGCCAAGATCGTGGCCCTGATCATACCGCTTTTTCTGGCGGTGGCGTACATGACCTACGCCGAGCGCAAGATCATCAGCGCCATGCAGCTGCGGCGCGGCCCGAACCGGGTCGGCTGGCATGGTCTGCTCCAGCCCATCGCCGATGCCCTGAAGCTGTTGATGAAAGAGGTGGTGCTGCCACAGAACGCCAATCGGTTTTTGTTCGTGCTCGCGCCGATGCTCTCGATCATGCCGGCGCTGGCTGCCTGGGCGGTCCTGCCGCTCGGCGACGGGCTGGTGATTGCCGATATTAACGCCGGGCTGCTCTATGTGCTGGCGATGACCTCGATGGGGGTCTACGGCATTATCCTTGCGGGCTGGGCCTCCAACTCCAAATATGCCCTGCTTGGTGCGCTACGGGCCGGCGCACAGGTGGTCTCTTACGAAATCGCCATGGGCTTTGCCCTGGTGGGCGTGCTCATGGCCGCCGGCAGCCTCAACATGGGCGAGATCATTCGCGCCCAGGAGGGGCCGATCTGGAACTGGTTCTGGCTGCCGCTGTTGCCATTGTTTGTCGTCTACTGGATCTCCGGGGTAGCCGAAACCAACCGCTTGCCCTTTGACGTCGCCGAGGGCGAGTCCGAGATCGTGGCCGGCTTTCACGTCGAGTACTCGGGCATGGCCTTTGCGATCTTCTTCCTCGCCGAGTACGCCAACATGATCCTCATCTCGGGTCTGGCGGCCATTATGTTTTTAGGCGGCTGGTATTCGCCCTTCCACGGACTCCCGCTGCTCGGCCCGATGTTTGCCTGGGTGCCGGGCATTATCTGGTTCGTGCTCAAGACCTGTGTATTTCTGTTTCTCTATATTTGGTTCCGGGGCACATTCCCGCGCTACCGGTATGATCAGATCATGCGCCTGGGGTGGAAGGTGCTGATACCGGTCACGGTGGTCTGGCTGGTGGTGGTTTCGGGTATGATCCTCACCGATTTCGGGCCCTGGTTCTGACAGCGAGTGTGACCATGCAGGCAGTCAAGGAATTTTTCAGCACTTTCATGCTCACCGAGCTGCTCAAGGGGATGCGCCTGACCGGCAAGCATCTGTTTGACGCCAAATACACCCTCGAATACCCCGAGGAGAAGGCCCCCCAGTCGCCGCGGTTTCGCGGACTGCATGCGCTGCGGCGCTATCCCAACGGCGAGGAGCGGTGCATTGCCTGCAAGCTCTGCGAGGCGGTATGCCCGGCGCTGGCGATCACCATCGAGTCCGAGCAGCGTGACGACGGAACCCGTCGGACCACGCGCTATGACATCGACCTTTTTAAATGTATCTACTGCGGGTTCTGCGAGGAGTCCTGCCCCGTCGACTCCATCGTCGAGACCCGCATTCACGAGTATCATTTCGAACAGCGCGGCGAGCAGATCATGCACAAAAGCGATCTGCTCGCGGTCGGGGATCAATACGAAGCACAGCTGGCAGAAGACCGGGCGGCGGACGCACCGTACCGCTAGAACCGGCGAAGCCGAGGGCACAAAGTGATCGAGAAGGTAATTTTCTACGTCTTCGCGGCGATACTGCTGCTGGCCGCGATGCTGGTCATCACGGCACGCAATCCAGTTCACTCGGCGCTGTCACTGGTTCTGGCGTTCTTCACCAGCGCCGCGTTGTGGCTGCTTGCCGAGGCAGAGTTTCTCGGGATCGCCCTGGTGCTGGTCTATGTCGGGGCGGTGATGGTGCTTTTCTTGTTCGTCGTGATGATGCTCGATATCAACATCTCGGTGATCCGCGAGGGGTTCGCCCGTTACCTACCGCTGGGGGCGTTGGTCGGTGTGGTGATGGTGTTGCAGATGCTGCTGGTGATCGGCGCGGGGGTCGGTGAGGGGCAGGTGTCCTTGGCGCTGGCCGATGCGGCCGGCGAATCCGGCGCAGGGGGCAACAACATCCGACTGCTCGGCAGTGTGCTCTACACCGTCTATGTCTACCCGTTCGAGCTTGCTGCCATTGTGCTGCTGCTGGCCATCATCGCGGCGATCATGCTGACCCATCGGCGGCGCGCCGATACCAAGCATCAGGATATTTCGGCCCAGGTGCGCACCCGCAAGGATGACCGCCTGCGGCTGGTGAGAATGCCAAGCGAAGTCGACGACGAACGATAAACCAACCGGGAACCCCATGTTAGCGCTTTCAGACTACCTGGCACTCAGCGCACTGCTTTTTGCGATCGGAATGGCAGGGATATTCCTCAATCGCAAAAACGCCATCGTGCTTTTGATGTCCATCGAACTCATCCTGCTAGCGGTGAATTTCAACTTCATCGCCTTTTCCCATTTCCTTGGCGACATCCATGGCCAGGTTTTTGTCTTCTTTATTCTGACCGTGGCCGCGGCCGAGTCGGCAATTGGCCTGGCGATCCTGGTGGTCCTGTTCCGCAACCGGGACACGATCAATGTCGGCGACCTGGACAGCATGCGGGGCTAGGCGATGAAGACCATCTATCTGCTTGTCGTCCTCGCACCGCTTTTCGGTGCCGTCATTGCCGGGCTGGCCGGCAATGTCATCGGCCGGTCCAATGCGGCCCGGATTGCCGTGGCGGCGGTGGCCGTCTCGGCGCTCGGCTCGCTCTGGGTGCTCTATCAGCATGTCTGGGGCGGGGCCCCGGTTTTCGATGAAAGCCTCTATCAGTGGGCCCAGGTTGGCGGGCTGAGCCTTGAAGTGGGCTTTTTGATCGACCGGCTGACGGCGGTCATGATGGTGGTGGTCACCAGCGTCTCGCTGGCGGTGCATGTCTACACCATCGGCTACATGCACGACGACGCCGGCTACCAGCGCTTTTTCAGCTATATCAATCTTTTTACCTTCGCCATGCTGATGCTGGTGATGGCCAATAACTTCCTGCAGCTTTTCTTCGGCTGGGAGGCGGTCGGCCTGGTTTCCTATTTGCTCATCGGCTTCTACTACCGAAAAGAATCGGCGATCTTCGCCAACCTCAAGGCGTTTCTGGTCAATCGGGTCGGGGATTTTGGTTTTCTGCTCGGCATCGCGGCGGTGTTGATGTACTACGGCAGCCTGGACTACGGCGAGGTGTTCGCCGCCGCCACCCTGCGACCGGAGATGAGTCTGTCGATCTTCGGCACCGAGGCCCTGGTGGCCACCGTCGCCGGTGTATTGCTTTTCATCGGCGCAATGGGCAAATCGGCGCAGGTGCCCTTGCATGTCTGGCTGCCCGATTCCATGGAGGGGCCGACCCCCATCTCGGCGCTGATCCACGCCGCCACCATGGTCACCGCCGGCATCTTTCTGGTGGCCCGGATGTCGCCGATTTTCGAGCTCTCGGATGCGGCGCTGTCGGTGGTGCTGGTCCTGGGCGCTGTGACGGCGCTTTTCATGGGGCTTGTCGGGCTGGTCCAGAACGACATCAAGCGGGTGATCGCCTATTCCACACTCTCGCAGCTCGGGTACATGTTCGTGGCCCTGGGCGCCTCGGCCTACGCCGCGGGCGTTTTCCATCTGATGACCCATGCCTTTTTCAAGGCGCTGCTGTTTCTCGGGGCCGGGGCGGTCATCGTGGCCCTGCACCACGAGCAGGACATGCGCCGGATGGGCAATCTGCGTCGCTACCTGCCGATGACCCATATCACCATGCTCCTGGGCACGCTGGCGCTGGTTGGCACGCCGTTTTTCTCGGGCTACTACTCCAAGGATGTGATCATCGAGGCCGTCCATGCCGCGGACCGCTTCGGCGCCGGATTCGCTTACTGGGCGGTCCTGTTGGGCGTTTTTATCACCGCTTTGTACAGTTTCCGCCTGTATTTCATGGTCTTCTGGGGTGAGGAGCGGATCGACCCCCACGCCAAGGCCCATATGAGCCATCTGCCCGGCTACGTCCTGCCGGTCATGCAGTGGCCGCTGGTGGCACTGGCCGTGCCATCGGTGGTGATCGGCTATTTCACCATCGAACCGATGCTCTTCGGCGGCTTCTTTGATGGGGCCATCCACGTTCTGAGCGACAACGATGTGCTCGCCAAAAAGGGTGAAAGCTTCCACGGCCCGCTGGCTTTCGGGCTGCATGCGGCGGTCAACCCGGCATTCTGGCTGGCCGTGGTGGGCGCGGTGGTGGCCTGGTTTTTCTATATCGCCCGACCCGACCTGCGGCCGGCGCTGACCCGCCCGATGGCACCGCTGATCGCGGTGCTCGAGCGCAAATACGGATTCGATGAGCTCTACCGCGACGGCTTTGCCGGTGGTGGCCGGCAGTTGGGGGCGCTTTTCTGGCGCGGCGGCGATCAGGCCATTATCGACGGGGTCATCGTCAATGGCACCGCCCGCACCATCGGGCGGCTGGCCCGGGGGCTGCGTGGGGTGCAGTCCGGGTACCTCTACCACTACGCCTTCGCGATGATCATCGGGCTGCTGTTGCTGCTGACGGTGTTTGTCGGGCGCTGGCAGGGATGGTTCTGAGATGTTGGAGGGATGGCCTTTGTTAAGCCTTTTGGTCTGGCTGCCGGTACTCGGGGGGATCGGCGTACTGGTGGCCGGCCGGGATGATGCCGCTCGTGCGCGCTGGTTTGCCCTGGGGATCGCGGCGCTGGTATTCGCGCTGGCCGTGGGGCTGTGGGTGGCGTTCGAGGCCGGTGTGGCCGGCATGCAGTTTATCGAGCGGGCGGACTGGATCAGTGCCTTTGGCATCCAGTACTACCTGGGCGTCGATGGCATTTCCATGCCGCTGGTGGTGCTGACCGCCTTTGCCACGCTGCTGGTGGTGGTCGCCGCCTGGGAGGTGGTGCAGTACAAACCGGCCCAGTATCTGGCCGCCTTTTTGATTATGGAGGGGATCATGATCGGCGTGTTCAGCGCGCTGGATGCCATCCTCTTTTATGTTTTCTTCGAGGCCATGCTCATCCCGATGTTTCTGATCATCGGTATCTGGGGCGGTCCCAACCGCATCTATGCGACGCTGAAGTTCTTCCTCTACACCTTCCTCGGCTCGGTGATGATGCTCATCGCCCTCATTTACCTGCGCACCGAGGCGGGCAGCTTTGCCATTCAGGATTTCTACGGCCTGCAGTTGCCACTGGCGACACAGATGGTGCTGTTTCTGGCGTTTCTGGCGGCATTTGCCGTGAAGGTGCCCATGTTTCCGGTGCATACCTGGCTGCCCGACGCCCACGTCGAGGCGCCGACGGGCGGCTCGGTGATCCTCGCGGCGATCACCCTTAAGATCGGGGGCTACGGCTTTTTGCGCTTTTCGCTGCCCATCGCCCCCGAGGCGAGTATGGCCCTGGACTGGCTTTTGATTGGTCTGTCGCTGATCGCGGTGGTCTACATCGGGCTGGTGGCGATGGTGCAGGCCGATCTCAAAAAGCTGATCGCCTACTCGTCGATCGCCCACATGGGATTTGTCACCCTGGGGTTTTTCCTGATCTTTCGTATCCTCGCCGGCAGCGGCAGCCGCGATGGGGCGCTGCTTGCGCTTGAAGGCGGCATGGTGCAGATGATCTCCCACGGGTTTGTCTCGGCGGCCATGTTTCTGTGCGTGGGCGTGCTCTACGATCGCATGCATACCCGTCGGATCGCCGACTACGGCGGTGTGGCCAGCAAAATGCCGGTCTTTGCCGGTTTCTTCGTGTTGTTCGCCATGGCCAACGCGGGTCTGCCGGGCACGTCCGGTTTTGTCGGCGAGTTCATGATTGTGCTAGCCAGCTTCCAGGCCGGGTTCTGGTATGCCGCCATCGCCGCGTTGACCCTGATTCTGGGCGCGGCCTACAGCCTTTGGATGATCAAGCGGGTGGTCTACGGCGAGGTCGACAACGAACACGTCGACACGCTCACCGACGTGACACCGCGCGAGCGGCTGCTACTGGGCACCCTTGCGGTGGCGATCATCGCCGTCGGTGTGTACCCGGCACCGCTTGTCGAGGTGATGGAGCCCTCGCTCGACGCCCTGTTCCGTATCGTGGTGCCCACCCTTTAGCCCTGGCCCGAGGATCAACATGCCCTTTGAGATGCCCCAATTTGCACTGGCCGCCCCGGAGATCTGGCTCGGGGTCATGCTCTGCGTGGTGCTCATCGCCGATCTGTTCGACCGCGGCGGGGAGTCGCTACTGGCCTTCTATCTGACCCAGGCAACGCTGGTCGGTGCCATGGCACTGGCGATTCACACCCACTGGGGCGGCGATGCGGTCATCACCTTCAACGGCATGTACATCAGTGACAGCCTGGCTGCTGTGCTCAAGGTGGCGATCGCCGGGCTGACCGTCATTACCCTTGGCTACGGGCGGGATTACCTGCGTGACCGCGACCTGCTCAAGGGCGAGATCTATCTGCTGGTGCTCACGGCCACGCTGGGGATGTTCGTCATGGCCTCGGCATCGTCCCTGCTGGTTCTGTATATGGGGCTTGAGCTGCTCTCGCTCAGCCTCTACGCCATGGTCGCCTTCGATCGCGACAGCCGGATCGGGGCCGAGGCGGCGATGAAATACTTCATCCTCGGGGCGCTATCCTCGGGCATGCTGCTCTATGGCATGTCGATGATCTACGGTGCCGCGGGCAGCCTGCTCATTAATGACATCGCCGCCGCGGCCCTGGCAGGGGACAATCTGCTTCTCGCCTTTGGCATGACCTTCGCGCTGGTTGGCATCGCCTTCAAGTTCGGTGCCGCGCCGTTCCACATGTGGGTGCCTGACGTCTACCAGGGGGCACCGACGGCGGTGACGGCGTTTCTGGGCACCGCGCCCAAGGTGGCGGCCCTGGCGTTGTTCCTGCGCTTGATGGCCGATGGACTCGGCGATCTGCATGCGCAATGGCAGATCATGGGAATCATCCTGGCGGCCGGATCGCTGGTGGTGGGCAATCTCTTTGCCCTGGTGCAGACGAGTTTCAAGCGCATGCTGGCCTACTCGACGGTCTCGCATATCGGCTTTCTGTTTCTCGGGCTGGTCGCCGGCAGCGACGAGGGTTATGCCGCGGCGCTTTTCTATGCCATCAGTTACGGGATCATGGCCGCGGGCGCATTCGGCATGATCATGCTGCTCTCGCGTCGGGGGTTCGAGGCCGACATGATCGACGATCTCAGCGGGCTCAATGATCGGCATGGCGGTTATGCGCTGGTCATGCTGCTTTTGATGTTCTCGATGACCGGGATCCCGGGGACCGTGGGTTTCTACGCCAAGTGGCTGGTGCTCAGTGCGCTGGTAGAAGCCGGACTGATCTGGCTTGCCGTGCTTGCGGTGGTCTTTGCGGTGATCGGCGCGTTCTACTATCTGCGGGTACTCAAGGCCGTGTACTTTGACCGTGTCGACTCGCCCCAACCGGTCGAGGCGACATCGGGGCAGCAGGTGCTGATGTGGGCCAACGGCGGCGCGGTGCTGCTACTTGGCCTTTTCCCGGACACGTTGATCGCAACCTGCCGGGCGGTTTTTGGTCTGGGCTAGTCAATGAGTACCGGCGCGGCCATTGTCGTTTTGTTGTTGCTGGCCGTGCTGGCTGCCAATCTGCCCTGGGCCACCGAGCGCATCGCCTTCGTCTGGCCGGCGCGGGGGCGTGGCAAGCGTGAGTGGATACGGCTTCTCGAGTGGGGGGTGATGTTTGTCCTCATCGTCCTCGCCGGGGCCGGTCTCGAATACCGTACCCAGGGCGAGCTTCAGTCTCAGGGCTGGGAGTTCTGGGTCATCGCGCTTTGCCTGTTTGCCGTCTTCGCCATGCCGGGGTTCATCTACCGGCACGACCTGCGACGCCGTTTGCGCCGACGCCGTCGCCGGAGCAGCGCTTGAAAAAACCCTGTCCCATGGCTATCCTAGTGAATGTCGGTTGCGGGGTGGAGCAGTCCGGTAGCTCGTCGGGCTCATAACCCGAAGGTCGCAGGTTCAAATCCTGCCCCCGCTACCAAACAGGCATCTTCGAGAAGGCCGCTTGCGGCCTTTTTTTTTGCCGGCGCTGCAGGCGGCCGGCACCGGAAATGGGCCTCGGGCCCATTTTTTGTTCCGGCCAGAGACCGGATCGGGAGACATGAAAGCGCCGGAGAGTGTGATCAACCTGTTGACGCCCGTTGTCGAGGGCCTTGGCTACGAGCTGGTGGGTGTGGAGTATCACCCCAGCGGCAAAGAGTCGGTGCTTCGCGTGTTCATCGACTCAGAGCACGGGGTGGATGTGGATGACTGCGCCCGGGTCAGCCATCAGGTCAGTGGTGTGCTTGATGTCGAAGATCCCATTGCGGGCGAATACCTGCTGGAGGTCTCCTCCCCCGGGCTGGATCGGCCGATCTTCAAGACCGCCGACTATGACCGGTTCGCAGGCGAAGCCATCCGCATCAAGCTGCGCGAACGCATTGACGGGCGCCGGCGCTACGCCGGCCGGCTGCTCGGGCTGCAGGATGAGGCGGTGTTGATCGAAGAACAGGGCGAGACGGTGGCCGTGCCGATAGCGGCAATCGATCGCGCGCATGTAGAGCTGGAGCCCTGAAACGGGACCCATCGGGAGAACGCAGAACGATGAGCAAGGAAATTCTGCTGGTGGTCGATGCGATCGCCAATGAAAAAGGCGTCGAGCAGGAAGTCATCTTCGAGGCCATCGAGGCCGCGCTGGCCTCGGCAACCCAGAAACGTCACGAGGGCGAGATCGCCGCCCGGGTGGCGGTGGACCGGCAGACCGGAGACTACGAAACCTTCCGGCGCTGGGACGTGGTGGACGATGAGGCCGAAATCGAATTCCCGGATCAGCAGATCCCGCTGAGTGAGGCCCGGCAGAGCGATCCCGCCCTCGATGTGGGTGATTTCATCGAACAACCCATGGAGTCGGTGGAGTTTGGCCGCATCGCCGCGCAGGCCGCCAAGCAGGTCATCGTCCAGAAGGTTCGCGAAGCCGAACGGGCCAAAGTGGTCGAGGCCTATCGCGGGCGTGCCGGCGAGCTCATCACCGGCATCGTCAAGCGGGCCGAGCGCGGCAATGTGTATCTGGATCTGGGCGACAACGCCGAGGCGTTTATCCCGCGTGAAGAGATGATCCCGCGCGAGGCGGTCCGACCCGGCGACCGGTTGCGCGCCTGGTTGCGCGAAGTCCGCGAAGAAACCCGTGGCCCGCAGCTTTTTGCCAGCCGTTCGGCGCCGGAGTTTCTGGTCGAGCTGTTCAAGATCGAGGTGCCGGAGGTTGGTCAGGAGCTGCTCGACATCCTCGGCGCGGCCCGTGACCCGGGTCTGCGGGCCAAGATTGCGGTCAATGCGCTGGACAGCCGCATCGATCCGGTGGGTGCTTGTGTGGGGATGCGCGGCTCACGGGTCCAGGCGGTGTCCAACGAACTGGCCGGCGAGCGGATCGATATCATCCTGTGGAACGATAACCCGGCCCAGTTTGTAATCAACGCCATGGCGCCGGCCGAGGTCGAGTCGATCGTTGTCGACGAGGAACGCGGCAGCATGGACATCGCTGTGGCCGAGGACCAGCTCTCCCAGGCCATTGGTCGGGGCGGACAGAACGTCCGGCTGGCCAGCGAATTGACCCACTGGGAGCTCAACGTCATGACCGCCGAGGAGGCCGAGGCCAAGAGCGAAGCCGAGGCCGCCGAGTTGGTGGATATGTTCGTCCGCGAGCTGGATGTCGACGAAGATCTCGCCGGGCTGCTGGTCGAGGAGGGCTTCTCGAGCATCGAGGAGGTGGCCTATGTGCCGGTCACCGAGCTGCTGGAAGTCGAAGGTTTTGATGAAGACCTGGTCAACGCCCTGCGCCAGCGCGCACGGGATGTGTTGGCCAATCGCGAGGCCGAGGCCGAATCGGCGTCGGAGCCGGCCGAGGATCTGCTCGGCATGGAAGGGATGGATGAGGCGACGGCCAGGGCACTGGCTGCTCAGGGCATCCGTACCATGGAAGACCTCGCGGAGCAGTCGGTGGACGATTTGATGGATATCGAGGGCATCGACGCCGACCGCGCGGGTGCCCTGATCATGAAGGCGCGGGAGCCCTGGTTTGCCGACGAGGGTGATACCCAGGCCTAAGCCCGGTTCTCCGGGACGGAGGGAAAGAATATGTCACAGAGCACGGTCAGAGATTTTGCCGAAAAAACAGGTGTCCCCCTGGACCGGCTTCTGATGCAGCTGCGAGAGGCGGGACTGTCAACCGATGATCCGGATGCGGAGTTCTCCGAATCGGAAAAGACCACGTTGCTCGAGCACATTCGCCAGACCCACGGTCAGCGCGAAGAGGGCGAGGTGGGGACACCGTCGCAGATCACGCTCAAGCGACGCAGCCACAGCCAACTCAAGGTGCCCGCCGGCGGCGGCGAGAAGCGCGCTGCGCGCGGCAGTCGGGCGGCGACCGGCAAGACGGTGAACGTTGAGGTGCGCAAAAAGCGCACCTACGTCAAGCGCAGCGTGGTCGAGGCCGAGGCGGCCGAGCAGGACGCCCAGGTGCTGGAGCGCGCCCTGCTGGCGGATATCAAGGCGGCCGAGGCGGCGCGCCATGAGGCCGAGGAAAAGGCCCGCCAGGAAGCCGAGGCCAGGGCCGCGCGCGAGGCCGAAGCCGCCGAGGCGTCGTCAGCCGCCGAGGCGCCGGCCGAGGAAGCGCCATCGGCCGAGTCCGAGGCGGCGGCAAGCGAGGAGGCAACCTCTATTGCCGATCTCGAGGCCGAACAGCAGAAGGCCGATTCCGAGGCGGCGCGCAAAAAAGAGATCGAGGACGAAAAAGAGCGTAAGCGGCTCGAGGCCGAGGCCAAGCGCGAGCGCGAGGCCGAAGAGCGCGCCGCCCGCAAGGCCGCCCGCGGCAAGGGCAAGGCGCGCAAGAAAGCGGCCGGTGGCGGCCGACGCGGTGGCGCCGCCGGTGTTGCCAGCTCGGCAATCCAGCAGGAGTTCGAAAAGCCCACCGCGCCCGTGGTACGGGATGTTCAGGTGCCCGAGAGCATTACCGTGGGCGAGCTGGCCCAGCGCATGAGCGTCAAGGCCGCGGACCTGATCAAGGAGATGATGAAGCAGGGTGTCATGGCCACCATCAATCAGGCCATCGACCAGGACACCGCCGTGCTGTTGGTCGAAGAGCTCGGCCATCGTCCGCACATCGTGCGCGAGGATGACCTCGAAGAAGAGGTGCTGAGCCAGGCCACCGAGCCCACGGGTACCGAGGCGCCACGGCCGCCGGTGGTCACCATCATGGGGCATGTCGACCATGGAAAGACCACGCTGCTCGACTATATCCGCCGCGCCAAGGTCGCAGCCGGCGAGGCCGGCGGCATCACCCAGCATATCGGCGCCTACAAGGTGCCCACCGACCGGGGTGAGCTGACGTTTCTCGACACGCCGGGCCATGAGGCCTTTACGGCCATGCGGGCCCGGGGAGCCCAGGTCACGGATGTGGTCATCCTGGTGGTCGCCGCCGACGACGGCGTCATGCCCCAGACCGAAGAGGCGGTCAAGCACGCCCGGGCCGCCGGGGTGCCGATTGTCGTGGCGGTCAACAAAATGGACCGCGAAGACGCCGATCCGGATCGGGTGAAGAATGAACTGGCCGCCATGGAGGTCATCCCCGAGGAATGGGGTGGCGATACCCAGTTCATCGACTGCTCGGCGCTCAACGGAACCGGTGTCGAAGCATTGCTCGAGGCGGTGGCGCTGCAGGCCGAGCTGCTCGAGCTCAAGGCCGTGGTCGACTGCCCCGGTGCCGGCATCGTGGTCGAGTCGAGTCTGGATCGCGGCCGCGGCCCGGTGGCGACGGTGCTGGTCCAGAATGGCGTGCTGCGACAGGGCGATACCATCCTCTCGGGGACCGAGTTCGGCCGGGTCCGGGCGCTGCTCGATGAACGGGGCGAGCGGGTGAAATCCGCCGGCCCGTCCACACCGGCGGTTGTGCTTGGCCTCTCGGGTCTGCCCGAGGCCGGTGATGAAGTGCTAGTGGTCGAGGACGAGAAAAAGGCCCGGGAGCTTGCCGACCATCGTCGCGAGAAGAGTCGCGACAAGCGGCTGCAGGCCCAGAAGGCCGCCAAGATGGATGAGCTTTTCTCGCACATCCAGGAGCAGGACGTTAAAACCGTCAATCTGGTGATCAAGGGCGATGTCCAGGGCTCGGTGGAGGCGTTGACCCAGTCGCTCACCAACCTGTCCACCGACGAGGTGCGCATTACCCCGGTGGCCACCGGTGTGGGCGCGATCAACGAGTCCGACGTCAACCTGGCGATGGCCTCCGAAGCGCTGTTGATCGGCTTCAACGTCCGTGCCGATGCCAAGGCGCGGCGGCTTGCCCAGGACAATGACGTCGAGCTGCACTACTACAGCATCATCTACGACGCCATCGATCAGCTGCGCAACGCCATCAGCGGGATGCTCGAGCCGGAAACCCAGGAGCAGATCATCGGCACCGCCGAGGTGCGGGATGTCTTTCGCTCGTCACAGCTTGGCCAGATTGCCGGCTGTCTGGTGGTGGACGGTGTGGTCCGGCGTAGCAATCCGATCCGGGTGTTGCGCGACAATGTGGTGGTGTTCGAGGGCGAACTCGAGTCGCTGCGGCGCTTCAAGGACGACGTCAAAGAGGTGCAGTCGGGGACCGAATGTGGCATCGGTGTGCGCAACTACAACGATGTGCGTGCCGGTGACCAGATCGAGTGCTACGAGCGCATCACCATCGAGCGTTCGCTCTAGCGCACCCGATGCCCAGGGACTTTTCTCGCACCCGGCGGGTGGCCGACCAGATCCAGCGCGAGCTGGCCGAGCTCATCCGCGATGAAATCCGCGACCCGCGGGTGGGGTCGGTGACCGTCTCGGAGGTCCGGGTCACCCGCGACCTCGGTCATGCCGAGATCTATGTCACCGGCCTGGGGATGGACGAGGCGACGTCCCGGCAGATGGTGGATGCGCTGAACGGCGCCGCCGGTTTTCTGCGTCGTCAACTGGCCAGTCGCATGCGGCTTCGTACTGTGCCGGCGCCGCGTTTCCACTACGATCCGGTATTCGATCAGGGGGCGCGGCTGACCCGGCTGATCGATGATGCGGTCGGTGATGACAACGATCAGTCCACCGGCGATTGATCCGGGGCATGGCCAGACGACGCGGGCGCGATATCGACGGCATCATCCTGCTGGATAAACCCACCGGGGTGACATCCAATCGGGCGCTTCGGCGTGTGGCAAAGCTGCTGGACGCCCGCAAGGCCGGTCACACCGGCAGCCTTGATCCGTTAGCCAGTGGTCTGTTGGTGCTGTGTTTCGGCGAAGCCACCAAGGTCAGTGGCTGGTTACTGGATGCCGACAAACGCTACACCGCCATGGCTCGGCTGGGTGTGACCACCGATTCGGCCGATGCCGACGGTGCGGTGCTGGATCGTCGGCCGGTAGCTGATATCGACGCCCAGCGCCTCGAATCGATCCTCGCTGCGTTTCGTGGTCCGCAGCAGCAGATACCGCCGATGTTCTCGGCACTCAAGCACAACGGCCAGCGCCTGCACGAGCTGGCGCGGGCCGGGGTCGAGGTGGATCGCCCCCCGCGGGCGGTCACCATCAACGCCCTTGATGGCGAGCTGGTCGACGACGACCGCCTGGCGCTTGCCATTGACTGCTCCAAGGGCACCTATGTGCGCAGTCTGGTCGCCGATATCGGCGAGGCGCTCGGCTGTGGCGCCCATGTCGAGGCGCTGCGGCGCACCGCCCTGGGGCCTTTTGTCGAGCCCGACATGGTCTCCCTCGAGGCGTTGGAAGACGCCGTGGGCGATACCCCCGGGGCCTGGCAGGAATGGCTGCAACCCATCGACACGGCCCTCGTCGACCGTCCCGATGTGCACCTTGACGCGACGGCGGCACGGCGGTTCGGTCATGGCCAGGCGGTGGCCGCCGGGCGAACGGATCTGCCGGATAAGACCCTGCTGCGGGTCTACGGCCCGGGCAGGGTGTTGCTGGGCATCGCCACCATGGATGCCGACGGGCAAGCCGTGCCGCGTCGGTTGCTTGTTCAGCGGCACGGCGGCGGCTAGAATGCACGCTTTGCGAAAAAACAGCGAGTTAACCAGGAGTCATTGATGTCACTCAGCGCCCAGCAGAAACAGGAGATCGTCCGCGATTACGGCCGATCCGAAGGGGATACCGGTTCGCCGGAAGTCCAGATCGCCCTTCTCACTGCCCGCATCCAGCATCTCACCGAACATTTCTCTTCTCACAAGCAGGATCATCACTCCCGCCGCGGCCTGCTCAAGCTGGTCAACCAGCGCCGGCAGTTGCTGGACTACCTGCATCGCAAAAGCCTCGAGCGCTATCAGACCGTCATCGAGCGTCTTGGTCTGCGTAAGTAAGACCACATTCAACGATCAAGGGTGAAACCGCAGTGACTCCAGCCGTGAAGAAATCGTTCCAGTTCGGTGAACACACCGTCACACTCGAGACCGGCAAGCTGGCCCGACAGGCCACCGGCGCCGTGATGGTCAACATGTCCGACACCGTGGTGCTTGTCACCGTGGTGGGCAAGCGCGAGGAGGTGCCCGGGCGCAGCTTCCTTCCGCTGACGGTCAACTACCAGGAGCGCACCTACGCCGCCGGCAAGATCCCGGGGGGCTTTTTCAAACGCGAGGGCCGTCCCTCCGAGAAAGAAACCCTGGTCTCGCGGCTGATTGACCGGCCCATCCGGCCGCTGTTTCCGGAAGGGTTCTCCAACGAGGTGCAGGTCATCGCCACGGTGATTTCGATGAATCCCGAAGTGGACGCCGACATCCCGGCCATGATCGGTACCTCGGCGGCATTAGCCGTCTCGGGGGTGCCCTTCGACGGGCCAATTGGTGCGGCCCGGGTCGGGTACAAGGACGGCGGCTTTCTGCTCAACCCCACCTTCAGTCAGCTTGAGGACTCCGAGCTCGACCTGGTGGTGGCGGGTACGGCGGACGCTGTGCTGATGGTCGAGTCCGAGGCCAACCGGCTCTCCGAGCAGACCATGCTGGATGCGGTGCTGCACGGCCACGAGCAGATGCAGACGGCGATCAACGCCATCAACGAGCTTGCCGCCGAGGCGGGCAAGCCCCGTTGGGACTGGCAGCCGGCGCCAACGGACGAAACACTCGCCGAGCGTGTCCGGGAACTTGCCGAGGCGCCGCTGACCGAGGCCTATGGGATTGCCGACAAGCAGGCCCGGCAAGAGGCAGTGGCGGCGGCCCGCGAGCAGGTCAACAGCCAGCTGGTGGCCGATGACGAAAACCCGCAGGGCTATGATGCCGAGGCGGTGGGCGAGGCGTTCAAGGGCCTCGAGAAAAAGATCGTCCGGGGCCGGGTCCTGGCCGGTCATCCGCGCATCGACGGCCGTGATCAGCGCACGGTGCGGCCTATCGATATCGAGGTGGGCACGCTGCCACGGACCCATGGCTCGGCGATTTTCACCCGCGGCGAGACCCAGGCGATCGTGGTCACCACGCTGGGGACCGGCCGGGATGCGCAGATCATCGACGCCATCGAAGGCGAGCGGCGCGAGCCATTCATGCTCCACTACAACTTCCCGCCCTACTGCGTGGGCGAGACCGGGTTCATGGGCACGCCCAAGCGGCGTGAAATCGGCCACGGCAAGCTTGCCAAGCGCGGCATCCAGGCGGTCATGCCCTCGCCGGAAGACTGCCCCTACGTGGTGCGTGTGGTCTCCGAGATCACCGAGTCCAATGGCTCCAGCTCCATGGCATCGGTCTGCGGCACCAGCCTGTCGCTGATGGACGCCGGTGTCCCGATCAAGGCGCCGGTGGCGGGCATCGCCATGGGCCTGATCAAGGATGGTGACGAATTTGCCGTTCTCACCGACATTCTCGGCGACGAGGACCACCTCGGTGACATGGACTTCAAGGTCGCCGGGACGGATGCCGGCGTGACCGCCTTGCAGATGGACATCAAGATCAACGGGATTACCCGCGAGATCATGGAAAAGGCGCTCGAGCAGGCCAAGGAAGGGCGGCTGCACATCCTGGGCAAGATGAACGAGGTCATCCCCGAGCACCGGGACGAGATGTCCGCCTACGCGCCGCGATTGATCACCCTGAAGATCGATCCGGAGAAAATCCGTGATGTGATCGGTAAGGGCGGGGCGACCATCCGCCAGCTCACCGAAGAGACCGGCACCACCATCGATATCTCCGATGATGGTGTTGTGACCATCGGTTCGGTGGACAAAGCCGCCGGTGAAGAGGCCCGTCGCCGTATCGAGCTGCTCACCGCCGATGTCGAGGTTGGCCAGGTCTATGAGGGCAAGGTGATCAAGCTCATGGACTTTGGCGCATTCGTGAACATCCTCCCGGGTCGGGACGGATTGGTGCACATCTCGCAGATCTCCAACGAGCGGGTCGAGAATGTCTCGGACGAACTCAGCGAGGGCCAGACCGTTCGGGTCAAGGTGCTCGAGGTCGATCGCCAGGGCCGGATCCGGCTCAGCATCAAGGCACTCGCCGAAGAAGAGGCCTAGTCCGACGCGGCGCCGCCGCTTGCCGGGTGGTGTGCCCGCATCGTGAACCCCGCCCCCGAGGCGGGGTTTTTGTTTTTAAAAGGCCCGTTGCTGGCGGCGAAACTCGACCATTCTCTCCTGGGCGGCCACCGCGTCGCCGAGCGTGTGGATGGATTCATCCGGCAGCAGATCGAGCAGGCGGATGAAGATCTCGGCGGTGGTTAGCGAGTCGCCAAGCGCGGTGTGGCGGCCGCCAATGCCCACCCCAAGGCGCTCGGCAATGCCCTCCATGGTGTGCTCACCGGTATGGTCATGGAGCAGGATCGAGAGCAGCAGCGCATCCAGGGTGGGCTGGTCAAAGCGAACCCCGCAGCGGCGCTGTTTGAGCTGCAAAAAGCGCATGTCAAAGGCGATGTTGAACCCGACCAGGATGGCGTCGCCGGCGAAGGCGTGAAAGCGCCTTACCACTTCTTCCACTGGAGGGGCGTCGGCCACATCCTCGTCGGTGATGCCATGAATGCTGCTCGCCAGGGCCGGGATCGGCCGGGCGGGGTTGGCATGCAACTCAAAGGTCTCGCCATGCATGACCCGTCCACGGTGAATGCGCACCGCGCCAATCGAGACAATCTCGTCCCCCTGGCTTGGCTCCAGTCCGGTGGTTTCGCAGTCGAAGACGACGTAGTCGAGCTGCTGGAGCGGCGCGTCGCGGGTATCCCCCAGCGGTCGTGATTCTTCCTCGAGGGCGAATTCGTAATACTCCGGCCGGGCCGGGATGACCGATGCCGGGCTTTCGGTCTTCTCGGGCGCACCGGGCAGCGGCAGGCGAAGCAGGGCCCGGCCGGTGCGCGAGAGATCCGGCTGACTCCAGGCGGTGGTGTCGTGACGCTGCAGGACCTCGCGAAGGGTCACCGTGCCACCGACCTCGGCCAGCCCCGTATCCAGCCATCGGTCGAGCTGATCCGGCGCCACCACATCCCCCGACCAGTTCAGATCCATGTAGATGAGACTGCCCTCGGCCCGTCCCGATAGCGCCAGGGCAGAGACATTGAGCTCGCTACGAAGCTGTCGCAGCAGTGCCTCGATGACCAGACTGAGCAGATAGGGCTCGGCGGATACCCAGACATTGGCCCGGCACTGGATGCGCGGGAGCGTCTCCCGCGCGCTTTGCCGCAGACTGTCGATGAGGCTGCCAAGGTGGGTGTCTTCCATCCGCCAGGTCTCGGTGACCATAGCGGTGGTCTCACGGGTCAGGGCCAGAAAATCCTTGGTCAGGCGCTGGCTTTCGTGGGCCATGATCTGGCCGAAGCGCTGTGCGTCGTCATGGAGCTCGGCGCGCTGAGCCAGTTGCAGGCTCTCGCTGGCACTGCCCAGTGCGGTCAGCGGATTACGCAGTCGCTCGACCGCCTCACGCAGTCGTTTCTCGCGCTTCAGCCCTTCCTGGGTCTCGCGGGAGATATCCTGGAGCGTCATCACGAAGCCATCGGTATCCGGGTCGGCGAGGTCAAGCTTTGCCAGCCGGCAGCGCAGCAGCCGATCGCCGCTGGCACTGGTGCAGACAAGATCGGCATCGCCTTGCTGGTCCTCGCCGGTGGCCTCGTCGCCCAGCAGCCGCAAGGTATGACGGACCGGTCCCTCACTCAGGACCTCGTTGATGTTGCGGCCTAGCCCCAGCGCCGGCTCGTTGGCCAGAAGCTCTCGAGCCGAACGGTTGTAAAGCCGTATGCAACCGTCCGGGGCACAGACGATTACCCCTTCTCGGATTTCGCGCAGGATGGTCTCGAGCCGGGCCTTGCGCGCTTCGACCCGCGCGGCCCAGGCGCTGGCGGCTTCATCCATCTCGTTGCGGCTGCGCGCCAGTGCCGCTGCCAGCTTCTCCAGGGTCTCTGGCAGCTTGCCCAGCCAGTGGCCGGGACGGATCTCGAGGCGATGGCCCGGATTGGAGCCGGCAAGGATACCGGCCCCTTTTTCGGTGGCGACCAGTGGTTTGGCGAGGCGCTGATCGATCGCCCAGGCCAGTGCCACTGTGACCAGCAGGTTGACCGCGGCGAGCGCAAGCAGCGCCGGCGAGAACGACGGTGTCGTTGTCGCCCAGAGGGGCAGGGTGACGATCGCGGTGACCTGGGCCAGGCCCGCCGCGCCGGCGACCAACCAGAGCCGCTTGCGCAGCCGCGGGAGCCGGAGCGCCCGCACCCTCAGGCGGCCTCTTGCAGCAGCTCCTGAACCCGGGCCAGTACATCGCCCGGGTTGAACGGCTTGACCAGAAAGTCGATGGCGCCAAGCGACAGGGCCTTTTCGCGCTCGACCTCAAGCCCATGGGTGGTGAGCATCAGCACCGGGAGCTGCGTCAGGCCTGGCATGCTGAGCAGCGCCTGACAGAGGTCGTATCCACTGCGCCCGCCGATCAGGGTATCGATCAGGGCGATATCCGGCCGGTGGGTCCGGGCCGTTTCGATGGCCTGCTCGTAGCTGGCTGCACAATCGACCCGGAACCCGGCATGCCCGAGGAAGAACGCCAGCGCGGTGGTCAGGTTGGGTTCGCTATCGGCGATGAGAATATTCTTATACATAGCCGTTCGGCGCAATCCTGCGCCGCCTCCTCCTGTTTGCCCTTAGTATAGGCTATTCCTGTCGGGGTTTGTCGAGGTAATCTAGCGTCCTTTTCGGGATTCGGCCCCAGGAGATCCTTATGACCGGCACCGAGGTGGTGGCGGAGGCCAATACCATTGCCCAGGCGTTTCTCAACGACCATGCCCCGTTTGACCGATTCCCCCGGTCGTTGCGGGACTATTTTCTCGACCATGTCCAGCTCATGGATTACTCGGCCGGCGATGTCATCCTCGAGCCCGGATCCGGGCGTGTGCGCCATTTTTATCTGATTGTCAGCGGTGGCGTGGCCGCCGAACGGCCGGGTGTGGGCGAGGAGGGGGTGGAGCGTTTCGAGCTCGAAGCCGGCGACAACTTCCCGATGGCAGCGATGATCGGCCAGCGGGCTACCCGCACATTCTACCGCGCGGCCACCGATGTGCGTTGCCTGCGGCTGCCCAGGCCAGCGTTCGAGCACCTGCTTGGCGAAAGCCCGGCCTTTCGCGATTACTGCATGCGCGGCGTGAGCAGTCTGCTGGATCAGGTCCAGCGCGATATCCAGCAACACGCCGCCGGCAATCTAGGTGGGGATTCGTCGCTGGAGACCGCGCTGCGGGGGCTGATGCAGAGCGATCCACTGACCTGTGCGCCCGAGGCAGCCATTCACAAGGCCGTGCGGTCCATGCACGAGCACGAGGTCGGCAGCATCCTGGTCACCGATACTGGCCGTCGCGCCAAAGGCATATTCACCCTGCATGATCTGCGCGCGGTGGTGGCCGATGGCGTCGATCTCGAAAGCCCGCTTTCGGCGGTGATGACGCCGGACCCGCTCAGTCTCGATGCCGACACCTATGCCTTCGAGGCGGTGGTGGAAATGGCCCGTCATCATATTCGGCACATGGTGGTCACCGACGACCGCGGCCGGCTGGCCGGGATTGTCTCGGAGCGGGACATCTTCGCGCTGCAGCGGATCAACCTGGTTCATCTGACCCGGGCGATCACCGCCGCCGGCAGTGTCGAGGCGCTTGTCCGGGCGCGCAGTGATGTCGGGGCGCTGATCGATACCATGATGGCCCACGGCGCGGGGGTCGAGCAGATCACCCGCATCATTACACTGCTCAATGACCGGACCGTCACTCGGGCCATCGAACTGAGCATCGAGGAGCAGGGCGACCCCGGGGTGCCCTTTACCTGGATTGCCTTTGGCAGCGAGGGGCGCAGCGAACAGACCCGCGTCACCGACCAGGACAACGGCATTCTCTTCGACCCCGGTGACGAGGCGACCGAGACGGTTCGGCAACGCATCCTGCCGTTGGCCTGGCATATCAATCAGGTCCTCGACCGCTGTGGCTTTACGCTGTGCACGGGCAATGTGATGGCCAGCAACCCACGCCTTTGCCTGAGCTTTGCCGAGTGGGAGCAGACCTTTCGCGAGATGGTGGGCAGCGCCACCCCGGAAAATCTGCTCAACTCCACCATCTATTTTGACTTCCGTCCCATCTGGGGCGATCTGCCAGCGGGTGATGCCCTGCATCAGCGCGTGGCGGATCTGGCCGCCGGCAACAGCGTTTTCTTGCACACCCTTGCCGGAAACTGCCTGGCCATCCGTCCGCCGCTTGGCATGTTCCGCGATTTCTCCACCGAAAAGGACACCGATGGCGTCGAGCGTATCGATCTAAAGGTCCGGGGACTGACACCGTTCGTCGATGCGGCCCGGGTGCTGGCCCTGCAGGCGGGGATTGCCGAGTCCAACACGCCGGCGCGGTATCGGGCGCTGGTCTCGGGCGGCGTGCTCAGCGCCGAGGACGCAGGCGCCTTCCAGCGCTCTTTTGCATTTATCCAGTTGCTGCGCATGCGCGAACACCAGCGTCAGGCTGCCGCGGGTGAGTCGATGAACAATCGGCTCGATCCCGACGAGCTCAACCCCATGGACCGTCGCATCCTCAAAGAGGCATTGCGCGAAGCCCGTCGGTTGCAGAAAAAGCTCGAGGTGCGCTTCCAGCTCTAGGCGCTTGGCCTCGTCAATGCGCGGTCAGACATAAAAAAACCCGGGCCAGGCCCGGGTTTTTTGTGGGGGCATCTCAGCGATGCCCCATCGCGGATCGCTTAGCTTGCCCGCGGGACACGGATGCTCTCGACGAGCTCCTGGATGTCCTTCGGCGGCGGTGCCGTGGCCCGGGATACCAGCGTGGCGATCACCACGTTGATAATCGCGCCGACAGCGCCGATGGACTGCGGGCCGATGCCCATGACCCAGTGCTCGGGGGTGTCCGGCAGCATGTTGGTGCCGGGGATGAAGAACCACCCCTTGTAGACGAACACATAAATCATGGTGAAGCCCAGACCCGAGAGCATGCCCGCCATGGCACCGGCGCTGTTCATGCGACGGTTGAAAATGCCAAGCATGAGCACCGGGAACAGCGACGAGGCCGCCAGCCCGAAGGCCAGTGCCACCACCTGCGCGGCAAACCCGGGTGGGTTGAGCCCCAGATAGCCGGCCACCAGTACGGCACCTGCCATGGCCACTCGAGCCGCCAGCAGTTCGCCTTTCTCGCTGATTCCCGGGTTGATGACGCCCTTGATCAGGTCATGAGAGACCGCCGAGGATATGGCCATCAACAACCCGGCTGCTGTTGACAACGCTGCCGCCAGGCCACCGGCCACGGTCAGCGCGATCACCCAGGCCGGGAGCTGTGCGATCTCGGGGTTGGCCATCACCATGATGTCGCGGTCAACGGTCAGCTCGTTGCCTTCCCAGCCGTACTCGGCGGCGGTGTCGGCAAATGCCTCACTGTCGTCGTTGTAGTACTGGATACGGCCGTCACCGTTTTTGTCATCGAAGCCCAGCAGCCCGGTCTCTTCCCAGCGGGAAAACCAGCCCGGGACATTCTCGTAGGCCAGGTTGCCTTCTTCGGCCCCGATCTCACCCGGCTGCACCGTGTTGATCAGGTTGTAGAAGGACATGGCACCCACCGCCGGGGCCGTGGTGTAGAGAATGGCGATGAACACCAGCGTCCAGCCGGCGGACAACCGCGCATCCCGCACCCGCGGCACGGTGAAGAAGCGGATGATGACGTGGGGCAGACCGGCGGTGCCGATCATCAGCGACATGGTCAAGAAGAACATGTTCAGCGTCGTGCCCTTCATCACCGTGTACTGCGAGAAGCCAAGATCAACCAGGATGTTGTCGAGGCGCTCGAGCAGATAGGTGCCTTCACCCACCGAGCCGAACAGCCCGAGCTGCGGGATCGGGTTGCCGGTGATGGCCAGCGCAATGAAGATCGCTGGGACAGTGTAGGCAAAGATCATCACGCAGTACTGGGCGATCTGGGTGTAGGTGATGCCCTTCATGCCGCCGATAACGGCGTAGAAGAAAACAATCGCCATGCCCGCGAACAGGCCCACCTCGTAGCTTGTCTCGAGAAAGCGCGAGAAGGCCACACCGATGCCCTTCATCTGGCCGATAACGTAGGTCACCGAGGCGACGATCAGGGCAATGACGGCGATCACCCGGGCCGGCTTGGAGTAGAACCGGTCACCGATGAACTCGGGCACCGTGAACTTGCCGAACTTGCGCAGGTACGGCGCGAGCAGCAGTGCCAGGAGCACATAGCCACCGGTCCAGCCCATCAGATACACCGAGGCGTCATAGCCCAGAAAGGCGATGAGCCCGGCCATGGAGATAAACGATGCGGCAGACATCCAGTCGGCCGCGGTGGCCATGCCGTTGGCGATCGGGTTGACCCCTTTGCCCGCGACGTAGAACTCGCCGGTGCTACCGGCCTTGGCCCAGATCGCGATACCGATATACAGGGCAAAGGTGGCGCCGACGATCAGATAAGTCGTAAGTGTTAAGTCCATGTCCACTGACCCCCGTTATTCCTCGTGGACGTCGTATTTCCGATCCAGCGCGTTCATCTTGAACACGTAGACGAAAATCAACGCGATAAAGGCGTAAATCGCGCCCTGCTGGGCAATCCAGAAGCCAAGGGGCACACCGGATATGACGATATTGTTGAGTACGGGGGCAAGGATGATGCCCAGTCCGTAGGAGACGACAAACCAGATGATCAGCAACGTGATCAGCAGTCTGACGTTCTCCTTCCAGTAGGCCATGGCGGCCTCTTGCTTGCCTGAAGCCATAGAAAGCTCCTCCTGCTGGGTTGTCCCGGTGCTGAGCTTCTGGCCCGCACCGTTTTTATCGTGACGGTCTCTCGACGGTCATGTGTTTAGATGCAAGAACCATGCTAACTCTGTCACAACGGCCGAATCCCGGCTGGGTGATCGCCAACCCGCATGACGGCGGGCTTTGCGCGGGCCGCAAGTGACCGCGGCCGGCGGATGCCGACCGGGTTCAGATCGCGAATGTTACTTTGGGTAACGCCCCGCTGTGACATCAGGTAACAGCGGCGGCCCGCAGATGGGCCGCCGTGTCGCCGGCTAGCGGTTGGCCCGGTTGCTGATGAGCTCGTCGACCACGCTTGGATCGGCCAGCGTGCTGGTATCCCCGAGGCTGTCGAGCTCGTTGGTGGCCACCTTGCGAAGGATACGGCGCATGATCTTGCCGGACCGGGTCTTGGGCAGACCCGGGGCCCACTGAATGACATCCGGCTTGGCAATGGGGCCGATCTCCTTGCGCACCAGCCCGGCCAGCTCGGCCTGCAGATCATCACTGGGCTCCACGCCGTTGACCAGCGTGACATAGCAGTAGATGCCCTGGCCCTTGACGTCGTGGGGGTAGCCGACCACGGCCGCCTCGGCCACCGATTCATGCAGCACCAGTGCGCTTTCGATCTCGGCGGTGCCCATGCGATGGCCCGAGACGTTGAGCACGTCATCGACCCGGCCGGTGATCCAGTAATAGCCATCCTCGTCCCGCCGGGCCCCGTCACCGGTGAAGTACTTGCCCTTGTAGGTCGTGAGGTAGGTGTTCATGAACCGTTCATGATCGCCGTAGATGGTGCGCATCATGCTGGGCCAGGCCCGGTTGATGCACAGATTGCCCTCGGTGGCGCCTTCCAGGACGTTGCCATCGTTGTCCACGAGCTGTGGCTCGACGCCAAAGAACGGCAGGGTAGCCGACCCGGGCTTGAGATCGACGGCACCCGGCAGCGCCGAGATCATGATCGCGCCGGTTTCGGTCTGCCACCAGGTATCGACGATGCGGCAGCGCTCGTCGCCCACCACGCGGTAGTACCACTCCCATGCTTCGGGGTTGATGGGCTCACCCACCGTGCCCAGGATCCGCAGGCTGCTGCGTGAGTACTTCTTCACCAGATCCTCACCCTGGCCCATCAGCGAGCGGATGGCCGTGGGTGCGGTGTAGAAAATGTTCACCTGATGGTCGTCGATGACCTGCCAGAACCGCCCCGCATCCGGGTAGGTCGGCACGCCCTCGAAGACCAGGCTGGTGGCGCCGTTGGAAAGCGGGCCGTAGACGATGTAGCTGTGGCCGGTGACCCAGCCCACATCGGCGGTGCACCAGTAGACCTCGCCGTCGTGGTAGTCGAAGACATACTTGAAGGTCATCGAGGCCTGCAGCAGATAGCCCCCGGTGGTATGCAACACGCCCTTGGGCTTGCCGGTGGAGCCGGAGGTGTAGAGGATGAAAAGCGGATCCTCGGCATCCATTTCTTCACAGGCGCACTCGGCGCTGGCCGCCGCCGTGGCCTCGTGGTACCAGACGTCCCGCTCGGGGTGCCAGGTCACGTCATTGCCGGTGTGTTTGACCGTCACCACGGTGTGGACACTGTCCAGGCCGTCGATGGCCTTTTCCACATTCTCCTTAAGCGGCACCGGCTTGCCGCTGCGTAGCCCTTCGTCGGCGGTGATTACCGTGCGGCAGTCGGCATCCTCGATCCGGTCGCGCAGGGCGTGGGGCGAGAAGCCGCCAAAGACGATGGAATGCACCGCTCCGATCCGGGTGCAGGCGAGCATGGCCACGACCGCCTCGGGGATCATGGGCATGTAGATCGATACACGATCGCCCTTGCCGACCCCGCGGTCCTTGAGCACGTTGGCCAGACGGCAGACCGCTTCGTGGAGTTCGCGGTAAGTGATGTGTCGGGTGGTGCCCGGCTCATCGGCCTCCCAGATGATGGCGTGACGGTCGCCGTGGGTGTCCAGGTGGCGATCAAGGCAGTTGTAGCTGACGTTGAGCTTGCCGCCCTCGAACCAGCGGATCTGGCCTTTGGCGAGGTCGTTGTTCTGGACCTTGTCCCAGCGCTTGAACCAACTCAGAAAGGCATCGGCCTGCTCGGCCCAGAAGTTTTCAGGGTCCTCCAGTGACCGGCGGTACATCTGCTCATACTGCTCGCGGTTGAGCAGCGCGTTTGCCGCGGTTTGTTCCGGGACCGGGTAGGTTTTTTCAGCGGACATGCCGTTTCTCCTCCTTATGACAATCCGTTGGCGTTCTCGAGGCGGAACGTTTCCCCCTATCCTGCTTGCCGTGGCCGCGGAAGTCCAAGACGCTGGCGTTTCTGCCACAGCGCCTTTCGGCTGATCCCCAGGCGGCGCGCAAGTTCCGTTTCGGTCAGATGTCCTTCGTGAGTGCGGACAAAGGCCCGAAAATACTCCTCCAGCGAGAGATCGGCGTTGGCATTGTCCGGATCGCGCGAGGTGCCCGGCAGTGCCAGATCCTCTACTGAGACAGTGTCATTATCCGCCAATATCACCGCTCTTTCGATGGTGTTTTCCAGTTCACGGACATTGCCCGGCCAGTCGTGGGCGGTGATGGCGGCCAGCGCGTCATCCCCCAGGGTCATTGCCGGGCGATTCAGCCGGCGGCAGGCCTTGTTGAGCATAAAGCGCGCCAGCTCGGGGATATCATCAGGCCGGTTGCGCAGCGGGGGCAGCCGGATTTCCATGACATTGATCCGAAAATAGAGGTCCTCGCGAAAGGCCTCGGCCTCGACGAGCTTTGGCAGATCGCGGTGGGTGGCGGCGATCAGGCGCACATCCACATGGCGCGACTGCGACGCTCCCACCCGACGGATCTCCGACTCCTGCATGACCCGCAGCAACCGGGCCTGCGCCGCCGGTGGCAGCTCGGCGATCTCGTCGAGAAAAAGCGTCCCCCCGCTGGCGGCCTCGATGAGCCCTTCGCGGGTGCGATCCGCGCCGGTGAACGCCCCCTTCTCGTGGCCAAAGAGTTCGGCTTCGATCAGCGTATCCGGAATCGCGGCACAGTTGACCGCGATCAAAGGCCCGTCCCGTCGCTCGCTGCGGTCGTGCAGCGCCCGAGCCACCAGCTCCTTGCCGGTGCCGGATTCGCCCAGGATGAGGACGGTGGTGTCGGTCGGCGCGACGCGATGGACCCGCTCGAAGACCTGTTTCATCGGCCCGGACCGGCCGACGATGCCGTCGACGGGATAGTCCGCATTGACCTGTGCCTTGAGCGCGGCATTCTGCCGCTGCAGGGCATGCTCGCGCAGCGCCCGCTCGACGGTCAGGCGCAGTTCTTCGTTATCGAAGGGTTTGGCGACATAGTCGACGGCCCCTTTGCGCATGGCCTCGACCGCCGAGTCGATGCTGGCGTAACTGGTCATGATGATCACCGGTGTGGCGCCGGCCTCGGCGATCACCTCGAGCCCGCTGCGGCCAGGCAGGCGCATATCGGCGAGGATGAGATCGTGGTTGCCGAGCGGCCCCTCGGCAAGGGCCGCCTCCAGCGATTCGACGCCCTTGACGCTCAGCCCGTGGCGTTCCAGGTAACGGGCCACCGCGTCGCGAATGATGGACTCGTCTTCGATGATCAGCACATCAGCCATTGGCTTGCTGCTCCAGGGTCTGGGGATAGGGCAGGCGGATGACCACCTCGGCGCCAGCGCCACGGCCACGCCGGTTGTTGAGTTTCAGCCGCCCGCCAAACTCTTCGATGATGTTGTGGGCCAGCGCCAGGCCAAGCCCGGTGCCCTCACCGGGCGTTTTCGTGGTGAAAAACGGCTCTAGCACCTTGTCCCGGATGCTTGCCGGGACACCGGGTCCGGTATCGCTGATGCGGATCTGGATGCCGTCGCGCTGGGCTTTGGCGGTGGTGGTGATCGCCCCCTCGCCGCCACAGGCATCCACGGCATTGCTGTAGAGGTTGACGAACACCTGGACCAGCCTTTGATGCTCGCCCATCACTTCGAGGGCCTCGTCGAGCTCGTGGCTGAATCGCATCGACCGCGCGCCGGGGTTGAGTCGAACAAGGTGCTCTGCCTCCTCGGCAATGGCCTGCAGCCGGGTTGGCCGCGGCTCGGCATGCGGGCGATGTTCGCCGGCATGGGCATAGCTCACCAGGGTCTGGACGATGTGACTGATCCGCCTGGTCTGCGCGAGGATCTGCTCGAGGCGTTGTTCGTCGGGGCGCTGTTCGCGCAGTTCCTGGGCCAGGCAGTCGATGCCGGTGACCGGGTTGCCAATCTCGTGGGCAACCCCGGCGGCCAGCCGGCCGATGGAGGCCAGCCGTTCGCTGTGGGTGAGCTCGTTTTCCAGGCGCTGGAGTTCGGTGACATCCTCGATGAGCACCAGGCTGTCGGCGCGCAGATCGCCCTCGGCGTCGCCAATCTGGGCGCGGTGGAGGTTCATCCAGCGGATCCCGCCGGGCAGATCGAGTCGCCTTTTGTAGGCATGATCGCTGTCGGCGGCGATGAACTCGGCGAGCAGGTTGTCCCAGGGCGCCGGCAGCTCGGCCATGGCACGGCCCAGTACCTTGCCGGCGCTGACACCGGTGAGTGTGTGCATGGCCGGATTCCAGCGCGCAATGCGCCCGGCCGGTGTCAGGGCGACCACGCCCATGGGCAGGTCCTCGAGGATCTGGCGGTGGTAACGCCGCAGGTTGTCCAGCTCGGCGGCAATGCCCCGGAAATCGCCCCGGGCGCGTTCAAGGCGCTCTTCGATGATCCGCACGTTCTGCGCCACCGCCGCGCGGCTGTCGGCGTCCAGCTGCAGGCACTCGTCGACAATATCCCGCGCGAGCACCGGCCCCATCATGCCCGAGAGGTTGCGCTGGATTTGATCGCGTAACTGGTGCAGACGGTCCGGCCGGTTCTCGCCCCAGGCCAGGCCCAGATCCTCCAGCGCTTTGCCGATCTCGGCCCGGGCCGCCGGCTCGCCGGTGACAGGACTCAACTGCTCGACAAACTGATAGGGCGACTGGGCCTGCAGCGTCCCGGAGGGCACCCGCGTGCTGATCTCGCGGCAGGCCGCGGCGGTCTCTCCCTCGCGCACGCCCTGCCGGGTGAAGATAGACACCGCCAGTGTCATCAACCCATTGGCGGTCACCGACCAGAATGCCAGCTGACCGAAATGATCGGCCGATGCGGCCACCGCCAGATCGACCCCGACGATCTGGATAGGCCCGACCGCGGTCAGCGCCGGCAGCAGACCGGCGATCCCCCAGATGGCCCCGCCGGTGAGCAGACCGGCAATGAACCCCTGGCGCGTGGCGCCGGGCCAGTAGAGCACCGCCAGCACCCCGGGCAGGAGCTGGGCCATGGCCAGAAACGAAATCAGCCCCCAGGACACCAGCCCCTCGGTGCGGGCGAGGGTGAGATAGAATAGAAAACCCGCGGCGATGATCACGGCAATGAGCATGCGCCGGGCCCAGCGCAGCATGAGGTAGAAGTCGGACTGACCCGCGAGGTGCATGGCCGGCAGCAACAGATGGTTGAGGCACATGGATGAGAGCGCCAGCGTTGAGACGATGATCATGGCGCTGGCGGCGGATATCCCGCCGAGATAGGCGACAATCACCATCAGGCTGGAGTCGGTGAGCGCGGCGATGCCAAGCAGCGTGTAGTCGTCTGGCAGACCCACATCAAGCGCCACGCCCGCCCACATGATCGGCGGAATGGCCATGGCCAGCAGCAGCAGGAACATCGGAAACGCCCAGCAGGCGGTCTTCAGGCTGCTCTCCTGGGGGTTTTCGGCAAAAAGCATGTGGAACTGGCGGGGCAGCAGAAAGGCCGCGGCGAATGCCAGAAACGTCAATCCCGCCCAGGTCGGCCCGCCGGCACCGGCATAAAACGCCCGCAGCTGCTGCGGGTGATCGTCAAGCCAGCGGTCCAGCCCACTGGGCCCGCCAAAGCCCAGCTGCAGTGCGATCCAGGCAATTGCCAGCAGCGCTGCGAGCTTGACCACCGACTCGAAGGCGATGGCCGCCACCAGGCCGTCATGCCGTTCGCGAGGGGTGACGTGCCTCACCCCGAAGATGATGGCGAAGACGCTGACGATAATGCAAAAGACAACGGCAATGGATTGCGGGTTGCCTTCGCCGCTCAACACCCGGGTGGACTCGGCCACCGCCCGGATCTGCAAGGCGAGATAGGGCAGGCTGCCGGCGAGGAGCATCAATGTGACCAGAACCCCGGCCAGGCGGCTGTCGAAGCGAAAGGCAAAGAGATCGGCCACCGAGGTCAGCTGATGGCGTCGGGTGATCCGCATCAGTGGCAGCATCAGGACCGGGGTGAGCGCAAACGCCAGCGTCACCCCCAGATAGATCGTGATATACGTCAGCCCCGAGTCGGCGGCAAATCCCACGCTGCCGTAATAGCTCCAGGTGGTGGCATACACGCCAAGCGCCAGGGCGTGGACCAGCGGGTGTCGGATCAGTCGGCGGGGCAGCCAGCGTCGCTCGCCGGCATGGGCGACCAGAAAGAGCAGCAACAGATAGGCCATTGCCGCGAGAAAAAGCCCCCCCAGGTTATAGCCCATGGCGTCTCCGCGAGAGGCTGCTGATGGCGACCACGACGATGTAGCCAAACCAGCCGATAAAAGGCAGGAACCAGGCGGGCGTGGTCTCGAGCCACCAGACGAGCACCGGCGAGACAAACGCCACAACGCCCAGGGCCAGCAACAATAGACTCAGCGACCCGGGTGCCGACTTGTGATCAGGCATGGCTCTCCTCCCGTTGTTGTTACCAAACGTATCACAAGGGCGCGTGGCGGGGGATAGCCTCCGTGCGCCAGTGCGCGACGGCCCAGTCGAGGATGGCCGAGGGGGCGGCACGCTCGAGTTTTTGCGGCGGCATCTGGCCGAGGAATGCCAGCGCCCGGCAGAGCAGGGCCGGGGCCGATGCCGGGTCGATGGCGGCGGCTCCGTTGGTCTTGCTCAGCTTGCGTCCGGTGTGATCAGTGGCGACTGGAATATGCAGGTAGCGCGGCGTCGGCAGCGCCAGGGCCTGCTGCAGGGCGATCTGGGGCGCGGTCGCCGGCAGCAGATCCGCGCCGCGAACGATGTCGGTCACCCCCAATCGGGCGTCATCCACCACCATGGCCAGATGGTAGGCGTGCAACCCATCACCCCGGCGGATGACAAAATCGCCGATTGCCTCATCGAGTTGGATCGACTGCTGGCCCATGCACCGGTCATGGAACTCGATGGCGCGCTCGGGGCTGCGAAACCGCCAGCTCCGCGCCGCAGTGCCCGGAGGCAGGCCATCGCGACAGGTGCCGGGGTAGATCATCCCCGCGGGCCCGCGGCGGGCCCGGGCCATGACCGCCCGGCGGGTGCAGCCGCAGGGGTAGGCCATTGCCCGGGACTGGAGGCGCTCCAGGGCGGCCTGATAGTGATGGGTCTGCCGGCTTTGGTCGACAATCTCGCCATCCCAGTGCAGACCCAGGCGGGCCAGCCCGTCGATGATGGCTTGCCTGGCATCGGCCCGGGCGCGGCCCCGGTCGACATCATCGATGCGCAGATGCCAGCGACCCTGGTTGGCGCGGGCATCCAGATAGCTGGCAAGCGCTGCGACCAGCGAGCCAAAATGCAACGGCCCGGTGGGGCTCGGGGCAAAGCGTCCGACGTATCGGGTATCGTCCATGGCCGGATGATAGCGCGGGTTTGAGCCGCGGGGGCTGCTAGAATGGGGCTTTGTCCAGGGAGCCGATCAATGTCGATGGTTACGCTCTCGCGGCGCAGTCACCGCATCCAGCCCTTCCATGTTATGGCGTTGCTGGCCCGCGCCCGTGAGCTCGAGGCGGCCGGCCAGGACATCGTGCATATGGAAATCGGCGAGCCGGATTTCCCGACCGCGGCGCCGGTCACCGAGGCCGGGCGCGCCGCACTGGCCGCCGGCGAGACCGGTTACCTCCCCGCCGGCGGTCTGCCCGAGTTGCGTGAGGCGATCGCCCGGCATTACGCCGATCACTACCAGGCGCCGGTGGACCCGCAGCGCATCGTGATCACGCCCGGCGCCAGTGGCGCGCTGGTGGTCGCTCTTGCCATGCTTGCCGACCCCGGGCAAAACGTGTTGCTGCCCGATCCGGGGTATCCCTGCAATCGCAACTTCGTCGAGCTGGTCGATGCCCGGCCGCGAGCGGTCCGGGTGACGGCGGATACCGATTATCAGCTCACCGCCGGGCTGGCGCGGGCGGCGGCGGATCCCCGGACCGCCGCGATCATGGTCGGCTCGCCGGGCAACCCTACCGGGACGCTGGCGGGCGCCGCCGATCTGGCGGGGCTGGCGGCTTTTGCCGAGGAACGGGGGGTCGGGCTGATCGTCGATGAGATCTACCATGGCCTGCACTATGGTGACCCACCCGCTCAGGGCGTGGTTCATGCGCCGGGCAGCATCATCATCAACAGTTTTTCAAAGTATTTCGGCATGACCGGCTGGCGATTGGGCTGGATGGTCATGCCCGCCGAGTGGGTGCCGGTGGCGGAAAAACTCATGCAGAACCTATTCATCAGTGCATCGACCCCGGCCCAGCATGCCGCCCTGGCCTGCTTTGGCGATGAGGCCCGGGCGATATTCGAGTCACGACGCGCCGCGTTTCGCCAGCGGCGGGATTTTCTGCTGCCGGCCCTGCGGGAGCTGGGCTTTCACATCCCCGGCCACCCGGACGGCGCGTTCTATCTTTATGCCGATGTCTCGGGGCTGACCGATGACAGCGCCGAGCTGGCCGAGGCGTTGCTTGACCGGGCCGGGGTGGCGGCGACGCCCGGGCTCGATTTTGAGCAGACCGCCCCGGAGCGGCATATGCGTTTTGCCTACACGACCGCTATGGAACGGCTCGAAGCCGGTGTCGAGCGGATCGCGCAGCTGCTTCGCGCCGGCGGCTAGGCCTCGCCGGGGATGCCGCACACCTCGGATCGGGTCAAAAAGCGCTTACCCTCCGGCGCTTCCAGCGAAAAACCGGAGCCACGGCCGTTGACCACATCGATGATCAAGCGGGTGTGGGCCCAGAGCTCGTACTGGTCCCCGCCGATGTAGAATGGCTCGCCAGCGATATCCCCAAGATGGACATCCCGAGCGCCAATGCGGAACTCATCCCGCGGGTAGCACATCGGCGCGCTGCCGTCACAGCAGCCGCCGGATTGATGAAAAACCAGCGGTCCATGACGCTCGCGAAGTGATCGGACCAGCGCCTCGGCCTCGGGCGTGGCGCTCAGCTTTGGTTCGGAATCGCTCATTGTTCTGCCTCCGCGTTGTCAGAATCGGCCGGTGCCCGAGTCGGGCACCGGCCGTTGATGATGGGTGGCCTAGAACAGCCCCATCGGTGCCTGACTGTAGCTCACCAGCAGGTTCTTGGTCTGCTGATAGTGGGCCAGCATCATCAGGTGGTTCTCGCGGCCGATCCCCGAGTGCTTGTAGCCACCAAAGGCGGCGTGGGCCGGGTAGAGGTGATAGCAGTTGGTCCACACTCGACCGGCCTGGATGCCCCGGCCCATTCGATACATGGTGTGGGCGCTGCGGGACCAGACACCGGCCCCCAGGCCGTAGAGCGTGTCGTTGGAGATCGAAAGGGCATCATCCATGTCGCTGAAGTCGGTGACCGAGACCACCGGCCCGAAGATCTCTTCCTGGAATACGCGCATGCGGTTCTGGCCTTCGAAGACCGTCGGCTGCACGTAGTAGCCCCCGGCCAGGTCCCCTTCGGGTTTGAGCTGCTCGCCACCGGCCAGCACCTTGGCGCCTTCTTTTTTGCCGATATCCATGTAAGCAAGGATCTTCTCGAGCTGATCCTGCGAGGCCTGTGCGCCGACCATGGTGTCGGTATCCAGCGGGTTGCCGGTCTTGATGCGACCGACCCGGTCCAGGGCGGCATCCATGAAATCGGCGTAGAACGATTTCTGAACCAGGGCTCGGGACGGGCAGGTGCAGACCTCGCCCTGGTTGAGGGCAAACATTGCAAAGCCCTCGAGGCATTTCTCGCGGAAACCATCATCGGCGGCAAAGCAGTCATCAAAAAAGACATTGGGGGATTTGCCGCCCAGCTCGAGGGTGACCGGGATGAGATTCTCCGAGGCGTACTGCATGATCAGTCGCCCGGTGGTGGTCTCGCCAGTAAACGCCACCTTGGCGATGCGCGGGTTCGAGGCCAGGGCCTTGCCGGCCTCGGCGCCAAAGCCGTTGACGATATTGACCACGCCGGCCGGGAGCAGATCGGCAATCATCTCCATGAGCACAAGGATGCTGGCCGGCGTCTGCTCGGCGGGCTTGAGGACCACGCAGTTGCCGGCGGCGAGCGCCGGAGCCAGCTTCCAGGTCGCCATCAGGATGGGGAAGTTCCAGGGGATGATCTGCCCGACCACGCCCAGTGGTTCGTGGAAGTGGTAAGCCACGGTGTCGTCGTCGAGCTCGCCGACCGTCCCTTCCTGGGCGCGGATGACGCCGGCGAAGTAGCGGAAGTGGTCCACCGCCAAAGGCAGGTCGGCGGCCAGCGTTTCGCGGACCGGTTTGCCGTTTTCCCAGGCCTCGGCCACCGCCAGCTTTTCGAGATTCTCCTCGATGCGATCGGCAATGCGGTTGAGCACCACCGCCCGCTCAGCGACCGGGGTCTTGCCCCAGCTCGCTTTGGCCGCGTGGGCGGCGTCTAGGGCCATTTCGATGTCCGCGGCCTTCGACCGGGGAATGCTGCAGAAAGTCTGCCCGGTGACGGGCGTGGGGTTTTCGAAGTACTCGCCGTCGGCCGGGGCTTTCCAGTCCCCGCCGATGTAGTTCTCGTAGCGGGACTTAAAGCTGATGATGGCATCACTGCTGCCAGGTGCTGCGTAAATCATGGTTCTCCTCCATTGGGTTGTTATCGCGCCGGTGGCGCTCGCTTAGTAACAGCAAAATCCGTTCCAGGTTCGACGGATGGCTCGCAAACCCTTGCGTTACCGGGTTTTTCCGGGGATGCTCTGGGCAAAAGGTGGCCACAGAGCCGACCACGAACTGTCCCGATATCGGACAGGACTGTTGCGATATGCGACAGAGGAGGAGCCATGGATTCAACGCCGTTCATCGACCGGCGGGATCTCGTCGCCGTGCGCAACCGCTTGCTCGCCGGCGAGCAGCCCACGGGCGCCGCCGACGGGGTGGCCGGTTCGTGGCAGCGCTCGCGGCAGTTCGGACTGGCCGTCGACCGGACCGTCAGCGACGCGGTGATCGAGTCCGGCCCGCTCAATGCCCTGCGACAGCAAAACGAACGGCTGATCAGTTTTGCCCTGCCCGAGCTCGAAAACCTCTACCAGCAGATCGCCGGCACCGGTAGCGCCGTGTTACTGACCGATGTCAACGGCGTGATCCTCGAGCGCCAGGGCGATGCCGGTTTTCATCAGCGCAGTCAGCGGGTCGCGCTGTCACCTGGGGCCTGCTGGGGCGAGCAGGCCCGGGGGACCAATGCCATTGGCCTGGCCGTCGCCGAGGCGCGATGTGCCTCGGTCCACGGCCCCGAGCATTATCTCGAGTGCAATGCCTTTCTGACCTGCGCGGCTTCGCCCATCCACGCCCCGACCGGCGAGGTGCTGGGCGTTCTCGATGTCTCGGGCGATCAGCCGGCACGACAGCTGCACTCGCTGGGTTTGGTCCGCATGGGCGCTCGCATGATCGAAAACCGCATGCTCGAGGCGCACTTCGGCGAGGCGCTTTATGTCCACTTCCACGCGCGGCCGGAACTGCTCGGGACCCTGGGCGAGGGGATCGTGGTCTTCGACGATCACGGCCGGCTATGTGCCTTGAACGCCGTCGCCAGGGACTACTTTGCCGATGTGCCACACGGTGCGACCGTCGAGGCGCTTTTCCAGTGCACGCTCGACCATCTTTGTGCCCATCGCAGCGAGCCGTCCATGCTGCGCACCCGGGCGGGCATTACCGTGTGCGTGAAAACCGCTATGGCGCAGCCATCCCGTCGGGTGATGTCGTCATCGCCTCCGGCGGTTGATCAACACAGCGCCGGGCAACTGCACGCCGGCGATCCGAGCATTGAAAAACTGGCCGACCGGGCCCGGCGGGTGTTCCACCGCGGGATTCCGGTGTTGATCGAAGGCGAGACGGGCACCGGCAAAGAGCTCATGGCGCGCTTTCTCCACGACAACGGCCCGCGCTCCGACGGGCCGCTGGTCACGGTCAACTGCGCGGCGATCCCCGAGACCCTCGCCGAGTCCGAGCTCTTCGGGCATGTCCCCGGCGCCTTTACCGGTGCGAACCCCAAGGGCGCTACCGGCCGGGTGCGCGACGCCCACGGCGGGACGCTGTTTCTTGACGAGATCGGCGATATGCCTTTGGCCCTGCAGACCCGTTTGCTGCGGGTGTTGCAGGAGAAAACGGTATTGCCGGTGGGCGGGCAGCAGCCCGTGGCCGTGGACTTTGCGGTGATCAGCGCCACCAATCAGGATCTGAGCCAACGGGTCGAGGCCGGAGAATTCCGGGCCGATCTCTACTACCGTCTGTGCGGGTTGCGGATCGGGTTGCCGCGCCTTGCCCAGCGCAGCGATCGGGAGGGGTTGATCACGCGGTCGCTGGAGCGATGCGACCCGAGCGCGAGCATTGCCCCCGCGGCCTGGGAGCGGCTGCTGGCCTATCACTGGCCGGGCAACTTGCGTGAGATGGAAAACGTCATCTCCACCGCCGTGGCCCTGCGTGAGCCCGGACACCCCATCGCGCTCGAGGACCTGCCGTCGGCCATTGCCAAGGGGACCGGCCCGGCCGGACCGTTGGCGGCGGGCGAGGGGCAGTCACTGAAGGCCGCCGAGGCGCAGCACATGCAGTCGGTGCTCGAAAGCCACCGTGGCAACATCAGCGCCGCGGCTCGGGCACTGGGCGTCAGTCGCAGCACGCTCTACCGCCGACTGGGCTCGAGGGGCTAGACGCGCGGGCCATCGGTGAGCCGTTCCAAGTTGGCGTTAAACCCGGTATTTTTGCGGTTCTACCGATGCCGTGAAATGCAGCGCCAATGCGTCTTAGCAAAATCCGTCTGACCGGGTTCAAGTCGTTTGTTGATGCGACGCCGGTGCCGTTTCCCGGCGGGATCACCGTCATCGTCGGGCCCAATGGTTGCGGCAAATCCAACATTATCGATGCCGTGCGCTGGGTGATGGGCGAGAGCTCGGCCAAACACCTGCGTGGTGGCTCGATGGCCGATGTGATCTTCAGCGGCTCGGGCAACCGCAAACCGGTGGGTCAGGCGAGCATCGAGCTTTTCTTTGACAACAGCGATGGCAGCCTGGGCGGGCAGTATGCCGGTTTTGCCGAAATCTCGGTGCGTCGTCAGGTCAATCGCGATGGCCAATCCGCCTACTACCTAAACGGCACACGTTGCCGGCGGCGGGATATTACCGATGTGTTTCTGGGCACCGGGCTGGGGCCGCGCAGTTACTCGATTATCGAGCAGGGCACCATCTCACGGCTGATTGAGGCCAAACCCGAGGAGCTGCGCGCCTATCTGGAAGAGGCCGCCGGGATCAGCCTGTACAAAGAGCGCCGTCGCGAGACCGAACGACGCATGCGGGATACCCACGAAAACCTCGAGCGCCTCGAGGATGTGCGCGACGAGGTGGGCCGACAGCTCGAGAAGCTGGCCAAACAGGCGGAGACCGCCGAGCAGTATCGGGATCTCAAAAAGCAAGAGCGTCAGCGACGGGCCGAGCTTTTGCTGCTCAAGATCAATGCCATGCAGGCCGAGCGGCAGTCGCTGCAGCAGACACTGGCCGAGCGCGAAACCGCGCTCGAGGCCCGGGTGGCCGAACAGCGGGGCTGCGAGCGCGAAATGGAGGCGCTGCGCGCCCGACACGCCGAGGAGAGTGATCAGCTCAACGAAATCCAGGGCCGCTACTACCAGCTCGGCTCGGATATCGCTCGCATCGAGCAGCGCATCAGCCATCGCGATGAGCTGCGCGAGAGCAGCCAACGCGAGCTCGAAGGCAATCGCGAGGCCCTCGCCGAAGCCCAACAGGCGCTGACCGCCGACCGCGAAAAAGAGCAACTTCTGCGCAGTCGTCTGACCACCCTCAACCCCGAGCTCGAGGCCATCGATCAGCGCCTGGCCGAGGCGGAGGCAGGCGTTGAAACCGCCCAGGCCCGGGTCGACGAGGCCCGCGAGGCGCTGGATGCGCACACCGAAGCCCGCAATCAGGCCGAGGGCAATGCCGAGATCGAACGGGCCCGCATTGAACAGCTCGAAGAGCGGCAGTTCGACCAGCACCGCCGCCGTCAGCGCATCGATGAAGCACTTGACGGGTTGGTGGATGAGGCCGGAGACGACGAGACCATGACCCGCGATTTGACGGCCTTGCGTGAGCAACACCAGGCCGTGGGATCGCGGCTCGAGACCACCGAGTCAGCGCTCGCGGAGCAGCGCGAGGCCCGCGACGAGGCGCAGCGCCGGCTGACGGCGACGCGCAACCGGCTATCCGAGGAAAAGGCCCGGCAGACCTCGCTGCAGACGTTGCAGGACGCGGCGCTGGGTGCGGATGAGGCCCTCGAGCGCTGGCTCGACGCCGCGGGCGTGGATGCCCAAAAGCGGCTTGCCGAGCAGTTGCGTGTCGAGCCGGGATGGGAGCCGGCCGTCGAAGCGGTCCTGGGCGACGCCTTGCAGGCGGTTGCCGCCGGCGACCCGCTGGCCCTCGCCAACCAGACCGAAGCCCCCGAACAGGGGCGGGTGATGCTCTACCGCGGTGACGACGAGCCCGCAGCCCGGCAGCCGGCAAGCGACACCGCCGGGCAGCCGCTGCAGAATCTACTTCAGGGTCCGGCCGCGCTGTGCGATCTGCTTGCCCACGTGCACGCCGCCCCCGATGTGGCCGCCGCCCGCGAGATGCTCGCCGGGTTGCCGGCGGGTGAGTCGGTGGTCACCCCCGACGGCCGCTGGCTGGGTCACCAATGGCTGCGCATGCTGGCGGTCGAGGACAACGCCGAGGCCGGGGTCATTGCCCGGGCGGGCGCACTTGAGGCGAGCGCCGAGCGGATCCGCGAACTCGAATCGGAGGTAGCCACCGCCGAAGCCGACTGTGCGCAGGCCGAACAACGCCTCGCCGAGCTTGACGAAAGCCGCGAGTCACAGATGGCCGAGCGCAGCGATCTTGAGCGTCGAATCGCGGCGATCGAGGCACGCATCGAGTCTGCCCAGGCTCAGCAAAAAGCCCGTGCCAAGCGCCGCGATGACCTGCAGGCCGAACGCGACGACCTCATCGAGACCATGGAAACCGGTGCCACCTCGATTCGCGAGGCCCGCGAGCGGCTGCAGACCGCACTTGACGAGGTCGAGGCGGCGGATGCGCAGCGCGAGCCGCTCGAAAAGCGACTGCATGCCGCTCGCGAGGCGCTGCAGGCCGCGCGGGAGCAGAGCGTCGAGACGCGCCATTCGCGCCAGGATCTGGCGCTTCGGATCGAGAGCGCCCAGACCGCGTTGCAGTCGGTCGAAGAGGCCATTAGCCGTTCGCAGCGCCAGACCGAGCGGCTCGAGGCCCGTAATCGCACACTCGAGCAGTCGCTCGCGGAGATCGCCGACCCGGATGACAGCCTCGAGCACGAGCGGCAGTCGCTGCTCGAGCGGCGCGTGGCCGTCGAAGACGAGCTGACCGCCGCCCGGCAGAAGCTCCAGGCCATGGATGCGGAGCTGCGCGAGCTGGATCAAAAGCGTGTCGCCGCCGAATCCGCGGTGACCGAGCTCAGAGAGCAGGCCGAGTCGGCGCGTTACCAGGACCACGAGATCGAGGTGCGAATCCGCACGCAGCAAGAGCAACTCGATGGCATGGAGGTCGACCCGGCAGAACTGGCCGCGGCCCTGCCGGCGGATGCCAGCGAGGCGGACTGGGAGAAAGCCATCACCCGCCTGGATGAGCGCATCCGCCGCCTCGGGCCCATCAACCTGGCGGCCATCGACGAGCACCAGACCCTGTCCGAGCGCAAAAGCTACCTCGACCGCCAGCACGCCGATCTCAGCGAAGCCCTCGAGACACTCCAGGACGCCATACAGCGGATCGACCGTGAGACCCGGGCTCGCTTCAAGGCGACCTTCGATAAGGTCAATGCCGGGCTCCAGCGGTTGTTCCCGCGGCTTTTCGGCGGCGGTCAGGCGTATCTGGAGATGACCGACGATGACCTGCTCGAGACCGGGGTGACGATCATGGCCCGTCCGCCGGGGAAACGCATCAGCAACATCCATCTGCTCTCCGGCGGCGAGAAGGCCCTGGCGGCAGTATCGCTGGTGTTTGCCATTTTCGAACTCAACCCGGCGCCGTTCTGCATGCTCGACGAGGTCGATGCCCCGCTCGACGAGGCCAATGTGGGGCGCTTCTGCGATCTGCTCAAGGAGATGTCCGAGCGCGTGCAGTTCATTGTCATTACGCACAACAAAGCGACCATGGAGGCGGCCAGTCATTTGGCGGGTGTCACCATGGCCGAGCCGGGGGTGTCGCGGCTGGTGGCCGTGGATGTGGCATCGGCCGTGGAACTGGCCGAGGCGGATGCTTGAGTTCGCCTGGGTCGCCATGCAATCTGGATGCACACGGGAGGCGGTAATCAGGCATGGATGAACTTCGCTGGATATTGCTGGTTCTGGGGGCGGTGATCGTCATCGGTGTCTACGGCTACACCCGCTTTCAGCGCTGGCGGCGCGAGGGGCCGCCCTGGCGCTCGAGCCGTCGCCAGGCACCCCGTGAGCCTTTTGCCGGCGATAGCGACCCGCTCATGGAGGATCCGCTGGATGGCGCGGTGCTGGGGCCGGCACGCGTGGTCAATCCGGGTGTTGACGAGGCACCTGCCCCGGAGCCGGCGGCGTCACCCGGAGCGCTGACCCCCGAACCGGCGCCGGAGGAGGCGCCGAGCGCCGAACCCGCCCCCGAGCCGATTACCGATGAAGGGCCAGACCCCGCGCCGGCCGCCGGACAAACGCCGGCGCCCACCCACGAGCCAACGGTCGAAGAGCCCGAGCTGCCACTCGGCGAGCCACTGGAGGATGGGGATGAGCCACCGCCGGTCGAGCGCGACGGCGAGGAGAAGATCGTCGCGCTCACCGTCATGGCCCATCGCGATACGCCGTTCCAACAGGCCGATCTGGTGGCGAGTCTGCAAAAGCGCGGGCTGCATGCCTCGCCGCAGGGCGTTTTCCAGCGGGGGCTCGACACCGGTCAGGGCCGGGCACCGCTTTTTACTGTCGCCAACGTCGTCGAGCCGGGGACCTTTGATCTTGATGCGCCCGAGTCGGCGACCACGCCGGGCGCGGTCTTTATCATGCAGCTGCCCGGGCCGTTTGACGGCCTGTCGGCCTTCGAACAGATGCTCGAACTCGCCCGGGGGGTCAGCACCGATCTGGGCGGGCAGCTGCTGGATGGACGGCGCTGCGATCTGACGCGACAGGCCATCGAACACATCCGCGAAGAACTGCGCGAATACCGGCGGCGGGCGCATCTTGCCCGGCGGCGACTGGGTTGAACCATGGCCGATGAAAAGCCAACGCCCGCCGAGCGGGCGGCGTCCCTGCGTCGGCAGATCGAGTATCACAACCACCGCTATTACGTGCTCGATGACCCGCAGATCTCCGATCGCGAATACGATCAGCTGCTGAAAGTGCTCGAATCCCTGGAGGCCGAGCACCCCGAGCTGGTGACCGCTTACTCGCCGACTCAGCGGGTGGGGGCTCAGCCGCAGTCGGCATTCGAGAGCGCCCGCCACGGACAACCCATGCTGTCGCTGGCCAACGCCTTCGAAGCCGACGACGTCGAGGAATTCGACCGTCGGTTGCGCGAGGCCCTGGGGACGAGCGCGCCACCCGGGTATGTGGCCGAGCCTAAGCTCGACGGCGTCTCTATCAACCTGACCTATGAAAACGGCCACCTGGTCCGCGCCGCCACTCGGGGGGACGGGCAGGTGGGCGAGGACATCACCGCTAATGCCCGGACCATTCGCAGTATCCCCCTGACGCTACTGAGCGATGAGCCACCCCCGCGGGTCGAGATCCGCGGCGAGGTGGTCATTCGCCGGCGCGATTTCGACAAGCTCAACAACCAGCGCATGGCCGAGGATGAGCGGCCATTCGCCAACCCCCGGAACGCCGCTGCCGGCAGCCTGCGACAGCTCGATGCCCGGGTCACGGCGCGGCGGCCGCTGACGTTGTTCGCCTTCGGGATTGGCGAGGGGGGGGAGCAACTGCCGCGGTATCACTTCGACTGCCTCGATGTCCTGCGTCGGTGGGGGTTCCGGGTCAATGAACGCATCGAACGGGTCACCGGCGCCGCGGGCTGTCTGGACTATCACCAGCGGTTGATCGATGACCGGGATGGTCTCGACTACGAGGTCGACGGCGCGGTCTACAAGCTCGACGACCGGGCAGCCTGGCAGCAGCTGGGTGCAACGGCACGGGCCCCGCGGTGGGCGCTGGCGCACAAGCTGCCGGCCCGTGAGGCCACCACCACCGTCGAGCGGATCAGCCCCTCGGTGGGGCGTACCGGCGTGATCACGCCGGTCGCCGAGCTCAGCCCTGTCGAGGTCGGTGGTGTGGTGGTCAGTCGGGCGACGCTCCACAACCTCGACGAGGTCCACCGCAAGGATGTCCGCGCGGGGGATACCGTGATGGTGCGCCGGGCCGGGGATGTGATCCCCGAGGTCACCAGCGTGGTCACCGACCAACGGCCCGCGGATGCTCGGCCATGGCAGATGCCCGAGCGCTGTCCCGTCTGCGACTCGGATGTCGTGCGTATCGATGACGAGGCCGCCCATCGCTGCATGGGTGGGCTTTATTGCCCGGCCCAGCGCATGGGAGCGCTGATGCACTTTGTCTCGCGTCGGGCCATGGATATCGACGGCCTGGGCGAGAAGCTCATCGAGCAGTTGGTGGCCACCGAGCGTGTCCACACCGTGGTCGATCTATACCACCTTCGACAGGCCGACCTGCGTGGGCTCGAGCGTATGGGCGAGAAATCCTCACACAACCTCATCGAGGCCATCGACCAGTCAAGGGCAACCACCCTGGGACGGTTTCTCTACGCCCTGGGCATCAGTCAGGTGGGCGAGGTGACCGCCGAGGGCCTGGCGCGACACTTCGGTGATCTGGACGCGTTGATGGCCGCCGATCAACCAACGCTGGAGCTGGTGCCGGATGTGGGGCCGGTGGTGGCCGAGTCGATCCGACGATTTTTCGAGCAGCCCCATAACCAGGCGGTGATCGAGGGGCTTCGTGATGCCGGCGTCCACTGGCCCTCGCCGGCGGCCTCGTCCGGCGGCGAGGCCGATCAGCCGCTTGCCGGGCAGACTTTTGTGCTCACCGGCAGTCTCTCGGGGCTGACCCGCGACGAGGCCAGATCAGCCATCGAGGCGCGCGGCGGCAAGGTCACCGGCAGTGTGTCGGGCAACACCGACTACGTGGTCGTCGGCGAGGACCCCGGGTCCAAGCGCGACAAAGCCGAATCGCTCGGCGTGACGCTGCTGGATGAGGCCGGCTTGCGCGAACTGCTCGAGCGCTAGGCCGCCCACCGCGGGGCGGCCCGGCATCATTTACTCCGCCCACTCGGCCCGGTAGTCGATGTCTGCATCGCCGCGCAGACTGTCCAGCTGTGACTGGATGCGCTCGTTGATCACATTCATGCGCAACTGCCCGGCCACGTCTTCAAAGCCCGGGACCTCGGCTGCCCGGGTGTCATCAAGACGGATGACATGAAAGCCAAAGCGGGTCTCCACCGGGGTGGCGCTGACCTCACCGGGCGCCATCCCGGCAACGGCATCCGCGAAGGGCTCGACCATGTCCGAGCCGGCAAACCATCCAAGATCGCCGCCATTCTGGGCGCTGCCATCCTGGGAGTACTGCCGGGCAAGGTCCTCGAACGCTTCGCCGTCGTTGAGCTGCTCGATAATGCCGGCGGCCTGTTCGGCTTCACCCACCAGGATGTGCCGTGCGCGATATTCCTTCGGCGCCTCGCCGCCGTATTCGGCTTCATAGCGCTCGCGCAGGGTCGCTTCGGCCACCGGTTCACGGGTGGTCAGCTCGCGGACGAACGCCTGGGCCATGGCAGTGCGGCGGCTGTTGTTGAGCTGCGCGGTCAGATCCGGATCATCATCCAGGCCCTGTGCCTCGCCCGCCTGCGAGAGCAGCATGAGGTTGATGGCCTCCTCGAGGAACTGACGCCGTTGGGCCGGTGGCACATCGTCGCGCCCCTGGGTCTGCTGCGAGATCAGCAGATCCAGTTCACGCTCGGTCACCGGCTCGCCATTGACCTCGGCCAGTGTGTTGGTCTCGGGTTGGGCCATGGCGATGCCCGTGGCCGCGGTGGCGCTCAGTACCAGGCCGGCGGCCAGGGATTGGAAACGGGAAATGGCAGTCATTGGTTGGCTCGCTTTAACTTGTGGATGGTCCGCCGACCTCGTCGGGGGTCAGCGCTTCAATGCTCAAGGCATGGATGCAGTCATTGCGCATGGCATCACCCATGGCCTGATAGACCATACGATGCCGCGCAATACGCCCGAGATCACGAAATGCGGGGCTGACAACGCGCACACGATAGTGCCCGCCGCCTGCCTGCGCCCCGGCATGGCCGGCATGCAGATGACTGTCATCGATCACCTCCAGCGCCTGCACCTCCAATGCTGCCTGCAGGCGCTGCCGGATCATCGCCGGCCGGTCGGTGGCAGCGCGCTCGGTCACGGCAGCACCCGTTTGAATGGCTTGACCGTGACCCGGTCGTAGACGCCGGCTTCCACATAGGGATCGGCATCGGCCCAGGCCTGTGCTGCCTCGAGCGATTCGAATGCCGCCACGACCAAGCTGCCGGTAAAGCCGGCCGGGCCAGGGTCTTCGGCGTCGATGGCCGGATGCGGGCCGGCCAGTAGCAGCCGTCCTGCCTCGCGAAGCGCTTCGAGCCGGGCCAGATGCGCCGGCCGGGCGCTCTGACGGGCGGCGAGGCTATCGGCAACGTCTTCGCTGATAATCGCGTAGTACATGATGTTCGTCCTCCAGCGGCGCAAAACGCTACCATACTTCGTTGACTTGCCAACCCGCGGAGGCGCAATGAGCCAGTTCTTTGCCATCCACCCCGAGACACCGCAGCCACGGCTGGTCCGTCGGGCCGTGGAAATCCTGGGCCAGGGCGGGGTCATCGTCTATCCCACCGGCACCACCTATGCGCTGGCCTGCGGGTTGAACGAAAAGGCGGCGCTGGAGCGCATCCGACAGCTGCGCGGCCTTGAAGAGCCCCATCATTTTGCACTGGCCTGTCGGGATCTTTCCGATATCGGCAGCTACACGCGGCTCGACAACACGGCATTCCGGCTGCTCAAAGCCCATACGCCCGGGCCGTATACATTTATCCTCCGCGCCACCGCCGAGGTCCCCCGCCGGGTCCAGCATGCCAAGCGCCGGACCATCGGCATCCGCGTCCCGGACCATCCCGTGGCCCGGGCGCTGCTTGCGGAGATGGGCGAGCCATTGACCACCAGTACCCTGTTGCTGCCCGGCGAAACCCTGCCAATGACCGATCCGGTGGACATCCGCGAGGCCATTGGCAACCGGGTAGATGCCATTATCGATGCCGGCCCGGGCGGTCTTGAACCCAGCACTGTGGTGGACCTCAGCGGCGAGCGGCCATCGGTCATTCGCCGCGGTGCCGGCGAGGCGTCGGTCTTCGAGGGCTGATCAGCTATTATGGGCGCCGACTGAAAGGACCAGGCGGAGGTCGCGTTGAATCACAATCTCACCCACGGGGACCGGATCCTCTCTGGAATGCGGCCAACCGGTCGTCTGCATCTGGGCCATTACCACGGGGTGCTGCGCAACTGGGTGGCACTTCAGCAGGCCCATGAGTGCTTTTTCTTTGTCGCTGACTGGCATGCGCTGACCACGGCCTATGAAAACCGCGAGGTCATCTCGGAGAGTGTCTGGGACATGGTGGTGGACTGGCTCGCCTGCGGCGTCAATCCCAATCTCTCAACGCTTTTCATCCAGTCCCGGGTCATGGAGCACGCCGAGCTGCACCTGCTGCTGTCAATGGTCACGCCCCTTGGATGGCTCGAGCGGGTACCCACCTACAAAGACCAGATCGAGCAGCTGCGCGAGCGGGATCTGGCGACCTACGGTTTTCTGGGCTATCCGGTGCTGCAGAGCGCGGATATCCTCATCTATCAGGCGGCCGGGGTGCCGGTGGGCGAAGACCAGGTCTCGCATGTCGAACTCACCCGCGAGCTCGCCCGGCGCTTTAACTTTCTCTTCGGCCGCGAGCCCGGATTCGAGGACAAGGCCGAGGCGGCTGTCGGCAAGATGGGCAAAAAGCAGGGACGGCTCTATCGCGAGCTCCGCCGCCGCTACCAGGAAGAAGGCGACACCGAGGCGCTCAGCGAGGCACAGGCGCTGCTCGAGGGCCAGCAGAACCTCACTATGGCCGATCGGGCCCGGCTGGCCGGTTATCTCGAAGGCGGCGGGCGCAGTGTGCTGGCCGAGCCCGAGGCGCTTTTGACCACCGCACCCCGCATGCCGGGACTGGATGGCCGCAAGATGTCCAAGTCCTATGGCAATACACTGTCGTTGCGCGAAACCGACGCCGCCATCGATCAGAAAATCCGCACCATGCCCACCGACCCCGCCCGGGTGCGGCGCAGCGACCCGGGCGAGCCGGAGAAATGCCCGGTCTTCGACCTCCACAAGGTCTACTCGGATGACGCCACCCGTCAGTGGGCGACCGAGGGATGCCGTTCGGCGGGCATCGGCTGTCTGGAGTGCAAAAAGCCGCTGATCGACGCCGTCCAGGCCGAGGTTGCGCCCATTCGCGAGCAGGCCGAGGCCCTGGATGCCGATCGCGATTATGTCCGGCAGGTCATCCAGGATGGCTGCGACCGGGCACGGGATACCGCGCGGCAGACCATGAACGACGTCCGCTCGGCCGTTGGCCTGGATTACCGCGCCCGATGAGTGACACCGCCGACGCCAGCCTGTTCGAGCCCGAGGGGGTCGCCACCGTCCGCGGGCAACCGATGGCGGACTGGCCGCGTGATCTCTATATCCCGCCGGATGCGCTGGAAGTCTTTCTCGAGGCGTTCGAGGGACCGCTCGATCTGCTGTTGTACCTGATTCGGCGACAGAATCTGGACATCCTCGATATCCCCATCGCCGAGATCACCCGCCAGTACATGAGCTATGTGGAGCTGATGAAGGATCTGCGCCTGGAGCTGGCAGCTGAGTACCTGGTCATGGCGGCCATGCTGGCCGAGATCAAATCCCGCATGCTCTTGCCGCGCCCGCCGGCCAGCGACGAGGACGACGACCCGGATCCGCGGGCGGAGCTTGTCCGGCGGCTGCGCGAATACGAACAGTTCAAGGAAGCCGGCCGGTCCATCGATGCGCTGCCCCGGGTCAATCGCGATGTCTTCACCGGCCAGGCGGCAGCGCCGGCCATGCAACCGGCGCAACGCCAGCCGGACGTGGCGCTCGGCGAGCTGCTGGCTGCATTTGCCGAGGTGCTCGAGCGCGCCGAGATGTTCACCCACCACCGGATCGAGCAAGAGGCGCTCTCGGTGCGCGAGCGCATGAGCGAGACCCTGGCCCGGCTTGATGGGCAGCGCTTCGTGCCGCTGACCGAAATCCTCCAGCCCCATGAGGGGCGCCCCGGCGTGGTGGTGACGTTTCTGGCCATTCTCGAGTTGCTCAAGGCGGCGTTGATCGAACTCACCCAATCCAGGCCTTATGCACCGCTTTATCTGCGCAGTGCCGGCGTCATGGGCCCTTCGGAGGCGGCGCAATGACCGAGCCGTCACTGGAGTCGATCCTCGAGGCGGCCCTCGTGGCGGCGGGTGAACCGCTGTCGGTGGATCGCCTGCGCGGGCTTTTCGACGACGCGGTCGCGCCCAGCCCCGGTGCCATCGAAAAGGCGCTCCAGCGACTCGCCGAACAGCTACAGGGCCGGGGGGTGGAACTGCGTCAGGTCGGCAGTGGCTACCGTCTGCAGGTGCCCGAGGATTATGCATACTGGGTATCCCGGCTCTGGGAGGAAAAGCCCACCCGCTATTCCCGGGCCGTACTGGAGACCCTGGCAATCATTGCCTATCGCCAACCGATCACCCGTGGCGAGATCGAAGAGATCCGGGGGGTGACGCTTGGCAGCAATATCATGCGCACGCTGCAGGAGCGTGGCTGGGTTCGGGTGGCCGGGCACCGGGATGCGCCGGGGCGGCCGGCGGTGTTTGCCACCACCCGAGCGTTTCTCGACTACTTCAACCTCAGCAGCCTCTCGGAGTTGCCCTCGCTGCTCGAGATCGGCGACCCGGGCCCGGAGCATCCCGAGCTGGATCTCGAGGTGCCGCTGCAGCGCGAGCCATCGGCGGGCCCCGAGGATGATCCGCATCCATGAGTTCGGAGAAGCTGCAGAAGGTGCTGGCCCGCGCCGGGCTGGGATCGCGCCGGGCGATGGAGGCGGCCATCGAAGCCGGCCGCGTCGAGGTCAATCAACGCACTGCCCGGCTGGGTGACCGGGTCGAGCCGTCCGACCGCATTCGGGTCGATGGCCGGCCGCTCAGCCAGCGGCGGACCGCACCGGCGCAACGCCGGGTCATTGCCTATCACAAGCCCACCGGCGAGTTGGTCAGCCGTCACGACCCGGAAGGCCGGCGTTGTGTTTTCGATCGCCTGCCGCGGCTCGAGCAGGGGCGCTGGATTGCCATTGGCCGGCTCGATATCAACACCTCGGGGCTTTTGCTGCTGACCACCGACGGCGAGCTGGCCAGTCGGTTGATGCACCCCCGCTACCGGCTGTTGAGGGACTATGCGGTGCGTATCTTCGGAGCGGTCGAGCCGTCCACCATCGACCGGTTGATGAGCGGCATCGAGCTCGAAGACGGCCGGGCGGCGTTCGAGTCGATCCAGGCCCTGGAGTCGCGGGAGGCGGCCAATCAGTGGTTCCGGGTACGGCTTCGAGAGGGACGAAACCGTCTGGTGCGCCGTCTTTGGGAATCCCAGGGCGTGCGGGTGAGTCGTTTGATGCGCGTGCAGTACGGCCCGATCGAGCTGCCCGCCGGATTGCGCGAGGGTCAGACCGACTGGCTGAGCGCCGGGCAGGTCAGGCACCTGGCCGGGCTGGTGGGGCTGGAGCGCGACGAGACCGCCCGGTCCCCGGGCCGGGGGCGACCCGCGGGCGGCGGCCCGCGACGCCGTCCCGCGCCCCGTCACAGGGGTTAGACGGGGCGGGGCATGGCCAAGGACGCAGTGCATAAGGCCCATCAGCGGCTACGCGCGCATTTTGGCGAGCGTCAGCAGTGGTGGCCGGCGCAGACAGCCTTTGAGGTGCTGGTGGGTGCGGTGCTTACCCAGAATACCGCCTGGACCAATGTCGAGCGGGCCATGGCGCGGCTGCTCGAGCGTGACTGGCTCTCGGCACCGGCCATCATCGAAGCGCCAGAGGCGGCGCTGGCAGAGTGTCTGCGGCCGAGCGGCTATTACAACGTCAAGGCCCGCCGCCTGCGGGCGGCCTGTGAGCGCTGGATCGAGCTGGGCGAAGAAAACGGACTGCGTGCCATGGCACCGGAGGCGGCGCGCGAGGCGCTACTTGCCGTCAACGGACTGGGCCCGGAGAGCGTTGATGATGTGCTGCTCTACGGGTTGCAGCAACCGGTCTTCGTGGTGGATGCCTATACCCACCGGATTTTCCATCGGATGGGGCTCGCCCCGGCGCGCTATCACTACCACCGGCTGCAGGCGTTCTTCCATGAACGCTTGCCGGCCGATGCACGGCTTTTTGGTGAGTATCACGCGCTGATCATCGAGCTTGGCAAGGGGTTTTGCCGGCCACGGCAGCCGCGCTGTTCAGCTTGCCCGCTGCAGTCGATATGCCAGACGGGGCGGTCGGTGACCTAGCGCTCGTAGGTCCCGATGATGCGATTCATGCCGATGACATGGGGCTCGACCTGGTCGAGGAACTGCCACAGCGTCAGGCCGGGCTCGAGATTGAGCGCCTGATCCAGCGCGAGTACCCAGAAGTAGTAGTGATGGACACCATGGCCCTCGGGGGGCATCGGGCCACCATAGACCTGTTTGCCGAAGTCGGTGACGCCGTTGGTATAGGCCTCGCTGCCTTCCTCAAGGGCGCTGACATCGCCCGGGATGTTGTAGTAGACCCAGTGGACGAACCCGTAGCTGCCCGGACTGATCAATGGGGCGTCCGGGTCGTGGCAGATCACGGCGAAACCTTGTGTCCCCTCCGGCGAACCGGTCCAGTGGATCGGCGGCGCCAGATCTTCGCCTTCGCCAGTATACCGCTGGGGGATGGGCTGGTGCGATCCAAAGGCACTACTTCGGACCTGCAACGCTGATAAGGCAAATCCCATTGGTTGTTCTCCGCTATTGGTTGATTGGCGGCATGCTTGCATTCACCGGGGTATTGTCACAAGCATGCCACATCTGTCAGGCATCGACGCGATAGTGTACGCCGTTGGCCGGCGGATGCCGCGGGTCGAGCAGTGCCGCTACGCAACCGGCCGCATGCGCGGGCGAGTCCACCTCCTCGGCCATCTCGCCGGCAAACAGCCCACGGCGCAGTGCGGTGCGCATCGGACCGGGGTCGATGGCGCAGCTGACCACCGGGTTGGCCGGCGAGTGCTCCGCGGCGATGACCCGCATCATCCCCATGAGCGCGGCCTTGCTCACGCCGTAGGCGCCCGTCGCCGCGCGTCGGTGATGCGCGTCGTGGTCGTCGACAAAGATCACGCGCCCGGCCTGCTCGCGGAGCATGGGCAGCAGCGCCTGGGTGACGAGGAACGCGCCGTTGATGTTGATATGCAATGTCTTGAGCCAGGTCTGCGGATCATAAAGTGCCATGGGCGTGGCATCCCCCGCATCGGCGGCGGTATGCAGCAACTGCTCGATGCCCCCCAGATCGGCGGCAATGCCAGTGGCGAGCTCGGCATAATCATCGGGCGCGGCGGATAGATAATCCAGCGGGTAGAGCGCCGGGCGCGGATGGCCCTTCGCCTCGATGTCATCATGCAGCGCCTCCAGGCCCTTGATGTCGCGGTCGAGCAGTACCAGATCGGCGCCCTCGGCGGCGGCGGTGGCGGCGACCGCGCTGCCAAGCCCACCGGCCGCTCCGGTAATCAACAACCGCTGGCCGGTCAATCGCCCGGGTTGGGGCAGGGTCGAGGGGGTGATGGGCCAGTCGGGTGTCATGACGTGCTCTCCGGGGGTCGGGGGGATAGCCGTTGGGGCGCACGCCGGATGCGCCAGGCAAGCCAGAGCTTGCGCAACGGCGTGAGGTGGTGCTGGCGCTCGAGGACCGGAAAATCCGCCGCATCCAGGGTGTTGAGCAGCTCGCGGTAGAGCACCGCCAGGGTCAGCCCATAGGCCTGGGCCGGCCGCTCTGCGGCGGGCAGATGACCGATGGCACTGTCGAGGAACTGCCGGGCGCGTCGTGCCTGGCGCCGGAGCAGATCGATGCGGCTGGCGGCCTGGTCGGTGTCCGCATCGGTGTCGGCGATGGTCTTTAGGCTCAAGCCGCTCAGGTGGAGTTCGTCCTCGGGGATATAGAGCCGGCCGGCGCGAAGATCCCGTCGCAGGTGGCGGATCATGCGCGTCAGCTCCAGGCCCATGGAAAGATCGTGGGCAAAGGCCGCGGCCGCGGGGGTTTCGGCACCGGTCATGCGGCGCGCTAGGTCGGCTACCCCGCCGCCGGCCCGGTGGCAGTAGACGGTGAGCTCGCGCAGGGTCGGATAGGCGCTGTAGGTCAGGTCCATGCGCGCGGCCTCTACCGTGTCCTCGAGGGTGGCGACCGGCAGAGCATGGGCTTCGATGTAGGGGGCCAGGGCCTGGGTGATCGGGTGTCGGGGCATGTCGTTTGCAAGGCGCTGGAGCTCTTCTTGCCACCAGCCGAGCTTGGCCTCGCCGATTGCCGGCTCGCTCACCTCGTGGGGGATTTCGAGTATCTCGCGCCGCAGTGCGGCGAGTGCTATCAACCCGTCGCGAATGGCCGATGGCGCAAAGAGTGCCGCGTAATAGGTGCTCGAGCCGGTCGGGGCCGCCTTGTCGCGGCAGTAGGCTTGCGGCTCCATGGCGTCAGGCGGCGCTGGCGGCGGTATGGCCTTCGGGGAGCGCGACCCAGCGCAGGATCTGGCCTGGATGGTCGATCAGCCCGTCGGCGCCCCAGCGCTCGGCATGGTCATCGCCGGAGAGATACCCGTAGAGGGCCGCCAGCGTCATGGTGCCGGCGCGCTGTCCGGCCTGTATGTCGCGTTCGGCATCGCCCACCAGGACGCAATCCGCGGGCCGCAGCCCCAGGCGCCGGCACCCTTCGGTGACCTGATGGGGGTGGGGTTTGCGGCGGGTGATGTCATCGCCGGTGACCACGCAGGCCGGCCGCTCGCCGTAGCCCAGCGCCGTGAGCAGCGGTTCGGTCAGCCAGCCGGGCTTGTTGGTGACAATGCCCCAGGGGATGCCGGCGGCCTCGAGGATGTCGATCATCGCCTCCATCCCCTCATAGGGGCGGGTCTGGTGGCTGACCTGCTCGTGGTAGAGATCAAGGAAGCGCTGCCGCAGGCCCTCGAACATGTGATCGGTGCTGCCCAGATTGAATGCCCGGGCGATCATCGGCGCGCTGCCATGGCCCACCGACCCGGCGAACTCGCGCTCGGGCAGCGCGGCAAACCCTTGCTCGTCGAGCAGCCGATTGATACTGGCAATGAGATCCGGTGCGGTATCCAGCAGCGTCCCGTCCAGGTCCAGCAGCACGCCGTGGGCGCGGTTCAGTGCAATCATTCGGGGTGGCCCTTGATGGCATGGCAGAGATAATTCACCCGGGTGTCGGCGCCGAGCGTGTGCGCACCGGTGATTGGGTTGTAGTGAAGACCGGTCAGGTCCGCGACCCGCAGCCCGGCCGCCCGGCACCAGCGGCTGAGCTCGGCCGGACGGATGAAGGCGCTGGCGTCGTGGGTCCCTCGGGGTAGGACCCGCAACAGGCGCTCGGCGGCGACGACAGCCAGCAACCAGGCGCGGGTGGTGCGGTTGATGGTTGAGAAGAACACCGAACCGCCCGGGCGGACCAATCGCGCACAGGCATCCACCACCGAGGCCGGATCGGGGACGTGCTCGAGCATTTCCATGCAGGTGACTACATCCCACTGACCGGCGCTCGTCTCAGCGAGGGCCTCGGCGCTGATTGCTTGATAATCGATGGTCAGTTGCCCGTCCGCGGCATGGGCCCGGGCAACGGCCAGGCTGTCCGTTGCCAGATCAATGCCGGTGACACGGGCCTGCTCGGCGGCCATGGCCTCGGTCAGCAGCCCGCCGCCACAGCCAACGTCGAGCACCGTCTTGCCCGCCAGCCCGCCGGTCTGCTCGAGAACGTACCGGCATCGCAAGGGGTTGATGGCATGAAGCGGTGCGTAGGGGCCGTCCGGGTTCCACCACTGGTGGGCGTCGGCTTCGAATTTGTCGATCTCGGCCTGATCGGCGTTGGCGGCCTGCATGGGGCTGGGCGCATCCGTCCGGTGGTCTGTGTTATCAAATATTAACACGGCAAAACGGCGACATCCGAACCATGGCCTGTGCGATAATCGCGCCTATTCCATCCCTTATCGACCCTGTCGAGGAGTGTGTCATGAAGACCCTGTCCATTGGCCTTGCCCTTTCCGCTGCCATCACCCATGCAGGCGCCAGCGCCGCGGCCCAGCCGGTGGTGGTGTTCGAGACGAGCGCCGGTGACATCCACATCGAGCTCGAAGCCGAGGCCGCACCGGTGAGCGTCGAGAACTTTCTGGCCTATGTCGATGGCGGGTTCTACGACAACACCATCTTCCACCGCGTGATCCCGGGGTTTGTCATTCAGGGCGGCGGGTTCAATGCCGAATTCCAGCGCAAGCCCACGCGTGATCCGATCGTCAACGAAGCGGATAATGGACTGCTCAACAAGCGCGGCACCCTGTCCATGGCCCGGGCCCAGGCCCGCGACAGCGCTACTTCGCAGTTTTTCGTCAACCTCGCCGACAACGCCTTTCTCGACCACGGCGAGCGCGATTTCGGCTACGCGGTGTTTGGCCGGGTGATCGAGGGCATGGATGTGGTTGATCGCATCGCCGCCGGCGATACCGCCCGCCGCAACGGGATGCCCGATGTCCCGGTGCAGCCGGTGGTGGTGGAGTCGGCCCGTCGACTCGAGGCGGAGTAGGGGCGGCGGTGGCGCCTGAACGGCGGCCCGCTTCGTGGTAATATCAACGGCTTACTGATCGAGCCCTCACAACAATCCGAGAACCCTTAGATGTCGAGCGTCGCCAAGGAAATCCTACCGGTCAATCTCGAAGACGAGATGCGGCAGTCCTACCTCGATTACGCCATGAGCGTGATCGTCGGCCGGGCGCTGCCGGATGTCAGAGACGGGCTCAAACCCGTGCACCGGCGTGTGCTCTATGCCATGCGCGAGCTCGGCAACGACTGGAACAAGCCCTACAAGAAATCCGCCCGTGTCGTTGGCGATGTCATCGGTAAGTATCACCCCCATGGGGATACCGCCGTGTACGACACCATCGTGCGCATGGCCCAGGATTTCTCGATGCGCTATCTGCTGGTAGACGGCCAGGGCAACTTTGGCTCGATCGACGGCGATAACGCCGCGGCCATGCGGTATACCGAGGTGCGCATGGCGCGCATGGCCCACGAGCTGCTGGCGGATATCGACAAAGAGACCGTCGATTTCATCGATAACTACGACGGCTCCGAGCGCGAGCCCCAGGTGCTGCCCACCCGGGTGCCCAATTTCCTGGTCAATGGCGGTGCGGGGATCGCCGTGGGCATGGCCACCAATGTCCCGCCCCATAACCTCGCCGAGGTGGTCAACGCCTGCATCGCGCTGATCGATGACGACAGCCTCGATATCGAGCAGCTCATGGAATACATCCCCGGCCCGGATCTGCCCACCCGGGGGATCATCAACGGCGTCGAAGGGATCCGCGAGGCCTATCGCACTGGCCGCGGCCGGATGGTGATGCGCGCGCGCTGCCGGTTCGAACATGACGAGGCCAACGGCAAGGCGAGCATCATCGTCGAAGAGCTGCCCTATCAGGTGAACAAGGCGCGACTGCTCGAGAAGATCGCCGAGCTGGTCAAGGAAAAGCGCATCGAAGGGATTACCGAGCTGCGGGACGAATCCGACAAGGATGGCATTCGCATGGTCATCGAGCTGCGCCGCGGCGAGGTGCCCGAGGTGGTGCTCAACAACCTCTATCAGCACACCCAGCTGCAGAGTGTTTTTGGCATCAACATGGTGGCCCTGCATGAGGGGCAGCCCCGGCAGCACAACCTCAAGGATATCCTCGAGGCGTTCATCAGCCACCGCCGCGAGGTAGTCACCCGGCGCACCGTCTACGAGCTGCGCAAGGCCCGGGACCGGGCCCATGTGCTCGAGGGGCTTGCCGTGGCACTGGCCAATATCGATGCTGTCATCGAGCTCATCAAGGCCTCGCCCACCTCGGCGGACGCCAAAGCGGCCCTGGTGGCGCGTGACTGGGCCCCGGGGGTGGTCAGCGAAATGCTGGCGCGCACAGGCGCCGAGGCCTCACGGCCCGAGACCCTGCCCGACGGCGTTGGGCTGATCGGCGATGCCTACCGGCTGACCGAGGCCCAGGCCCAGGCCATTCTCGATCTCAGGCTGCACCGGCTCACCGGCCTCGAGCAGGACCGCATCGTCGATGAGTACCGCGAGATTCTCGATACCATCGCCGAGCTGCTGGCCATTCTCGGGAGCAGCGAGCGGCTAATGCAGGTCATTCGCGACGAGCTTGAGGAAATCCGCGAGCGATATGGCGATGAACGCCGCAGCGAGATCCTCGAGCAGCGACTCGATCTTTCCATGGAAGATCTCATCCCCCCGCAGGATGTGGTGGTGACCCTCTCCCACGGCGGGTATGCGAAATCCCAGCCGGTGGACACCTACCAGGCCCAGCGTCGCGGCGGCAAGGGCAAAGCCGCCACGCGAATGAAAGACGAGGATTTTGTCGACAAGCTCTGGGTGGCCAATACCCACGACACGCTGCTTTGCTTTTCAAGCTACGGCAAGTGCTACTGGCTGAAGGTCTACGAACTGCCCCACGGCAGCCGTGGCGCCCGGGGCAAGCCCATCGTCAATCTGCTGCCGCTCGAAGAGGACGAGCGCATCAACGCGGTGCTGCCGATCAGCGAGTTCGACGGCGATCATTACGTGTTCATGGCCACGCGCCGCGGCACGGTCAAAAAGACCCCGCTGTCGCATTTCTCGCGGCCCCGGTCTACGGGCATCATCGCCGTGAATCTGGGCGAGGACGATGCCCTGGTGAACGTAGGCGTCACCGATGGCCAGCGAGATATCATGCTGTTCACCGATGCCGGCAAGGCCGTTCGCTTTCGCGAGGATCAGGTTCGCCCCATGGGCCGGACTGCCACCGGTGTGCGCGGCGTGCGCCTGGAGGGCGACCAGCGGGTGATTCAGTGCCTCATCCTCGACGAGGGTCATGTGCTTACGATTACCGCCAACGGCTATGGCAAATGCACCGCGGTGGATGATTACCCGCTGCGCGGCCGTGGCGGCATGGGCGTGATCAGCATCCAGACCAGCGAGCGCAATGGCCCGGTGGTCGGTGCCATCCAGGTCGGCGACGACGATGAGGTGATGCTGATCAGCAACGGCGGGACGCTGGTGCGTACCCGGGCCACCGAGATCTCGGTGCTGGGGCGCAACACCCAGGGCGTGAAACTGATCAGCCTTGCCGATGACGAAACCCTCGTCGGCACCGCCCGGGTGGAGGCCCTCGGCGAAGACGACACCCTTGCGGCGACGGACGAGTGATCCGCCCATCAACCCATTAAAGCGGGAGCGCAGTATGTCGCGTGTATTCAATTTCAGTGCCGGTCCGGCGACGCTGCCCGAGCCGGTTCTTCGCCAGGCTGCCGAGGAGATGCTCGACTGGCACGGCACCGGTATGTCGGTCATGGAGATGAGCCATCGGGGCAAGGCGTTTGTGAGCATCGCCGAGCAGGCCGAAGCGGACCTGCGCGAGCTCCTCGCCGTGCCGGACAACTACCGGGTGCTTTTTCTGCAGGGTGGCGCCACCGCGCAGTTCGCTGCGGTGCCACTCAATCTGGTCGGCGACGCGCCGGTGGTGGACTACGTCAATACCGGCAGCTGGTCCAAGAAGGCCATTGCCGAGGCCGGCAAGTACACCCGGGTCAACGTGGTGGCCGAAGGCGGCAAGGGTGACCCGATGGGCATCCCGGCACAGGCGACCTGGCAGTGCGACCCGCAGGCTGCCTACCTGCATTACTGCGCCAACGAGACCATCACCGGGGTAGAGTTTGCGGACATCCCGGATAGCGGCGATGTCCCGCTGGTCAGTGACATGTCCTCGACCTTTCTCTCGCGGCCGCTGGATGTCTCGCGCTTTGGCGTTATCTACGCCGGGGCGCAGAAAAACTTTGGCCCGGCCGGGCTGACGGTGGTGATCGTGCGCGACGATCTGCTCGATCGTGCCAGCTCGTTGACGCCATCGATCTGGGATTACAAGCGCCAGGCCGAGGCCGACTCGATGCTCAACACGCCGGCCACCTACAGCCTCTACATCGCCGGGCTGGTATTTCAGTGGCTCAAGGGCGAGGGCGGACTCGAGGTCATGGCCGAGCGCAACCATCAAAAGGCCAGCAAGCTCTACGCGGCCATCGACGGGTCGGCTTTCTACCGCAACCCGGTCGAGCCTTCGGCCCGATCCTGGATGAACGTTCCGTTCGTGCTCGCCGACGACAGCCTGGATGGGCAGTTTTTGTCCGAGGCCGAGTCGGCCGGGCTGAGCACCCTCAAGGGGCACCGCTCGGTGGGCGGCATGCGGGCGAGCATCTACAACGCCATGCCCGAGGCCGGGGTGGATGCGCTCATCGAGTTCATGGCGGATTTCGAAAAACGTCACGGCTAATCGAGGAATAATGTTTAAAGTCCTGACATTCAATAATATTTCGGCCCGCGGACTGGATCGGCTGCCGCGGGAGCGCTTCGAGGTGTCTTCGGAAATCCAGCAGCCCGATGCGGTGCTGCTGCGATCGGCCAAGCTCCATGACTGGGCGGTACCGGAGACTTTGAAGGCCGTCGGCCGCGCCGGCGCGGGGGTGAACAACATCCCCGTCGAGGCGATGAGCGAGCGGGGCATTCCGGTGTTCAACGCCCCGGGCGCCAACGCCAACGCCGTCAAAGAGCTGGTGCTCGCCGCAATGTTCCTGGCCGCCCGCAATATCTGCCCCGCCTGGGCGTTTGCGCAGACCCTCGAGGGTGACGATGCGGCCATGAATAAGCAGGCCGAGGCCGAGAAGAAGCGCTTTACCGGTTTCGAGCTGCCCGGCCGGACCCTGGGCGTGGTGGGTTTGGGGGCAATTGGCGTTAACGTCGCCAATGCCGCCAAGGCGCTGGGGATGAACGTCATCGGCTACGACCCGCAGATCACCGTGCGCAGCGCCTGGAACCTAGAAGCCGGCGTGCGCCGTGCCCATAGCGTCGATGAGGTCATGGCCGCGGCGGATGTCGTCACCCTCCATGTCCCCGAGACCGATGACACTCGGGGCATGATCAATGGCTCACGGCTCGCCGCCGCCCGCGAGGGGCTGGTGCTGCTCAATTTTGCCCGGGCGGGGATTGTCGATGACAACGCCGTGGTGGCGGCCCTGGACGCCGGGCGGATGCGTAGCTACGTCTGCGATTTTCCATCGGCGGCGCTCAAGGGCCACGACGCGGTGGTGGCGCTGCCGCATATCGGGGCATCGACCAACGAGGCGCAGGAGAACTGCGCCATCATGGCCGCCGACGAGGTCCGGGATTTTCTCGAGACGGGCAACATCATGAACTCGGTGAATTTCCCCGAGCTGGTGCTGCCACGCAACGGCAGCGGCGATCGGCTGACCGTGGCCAACGCCAACGTGCCCAACATGCTCGGGCAGATCTCCTCGGCGGTGGCCGAGGCCGGGCTCAATATTGCGGATATGTACAACAAATCCCGTGGGGATCTCGCCTACAGCGTGGTCGATATCGACGGCAAACTGCCGGGGGATGTGGTCGAGCGCCTGCGACAGACCGAAGGGGTGCTCGCCGTTCGCGTGATCGAATAGCAGGGGAGTGAGGCCGTGAGCGAAGAACCGCTGAAGGCCATTCGGGCACAAATCGACAGCATCGACGACGAGCTGCTCCGGCTGGTGAACGAGCGTGCCCGGGCCGCGGCCGAAGTGGCCCGGGTCAAGTCCGCCGATGGCGAGGTGGGCGATTTCTATCGCCCGGCCCGCGAAGCCGAGGTCCTGCGGCGGGTTCGCGACAGCAATCAGGGCCCGCTCGACGACGAGGCCATTACCCGGCTGTTCCGCGAGGTCATGTCGGCGTGCCTTGCCCTGCAGCGTCCGTTGCGTGTCGCTTTCCTCGGGCCGGAGGGGACCTTCACCCAGGAGGCGGCGCTCAAGCATTTTGGCCATGCCATCCATAGCCTGCCGCTCGACGGCATCGATGCCGTCTTCCGCGAGGTGGAATCCGGCGGTGCCGAATATGGGGTGGTGCCGGTAGAGAACTCCACCGAGGGTATGGTCAGCCATACCCTGGATCGACTCCTGTCCTCGCCGCTGCAGATCGTCGGCGAGGTCGAGCTGCCGATCGTCCAGAACCTGGCCACCCGGGCCGAGGATCTGTCGGCGGTCACTGCGGTTTATTCGCATCAACAGGGGCTTGCCCAGTGCCGGCTGTGGCTCGAAACCCATCTGCCCGGCATCGAACGGGTCGCGGTCTCGAGCACCGCCGAGGCGGCGCGTCGAGCGGCCGAAGCGCCCGGCGCAGCGGCGATTGCCTCGGACGCCGCCGCCGAGCGCTATCAGCTGACCATCCGGCAACCGGCCATTCAGGACGGCACGGCCAACAGCACGCGCTTTTTGGTGCTAGGCAAGGAAAGCCCGGAACCCACGGGCGAGGACAAGACCTCGCTGGTCATTGCCCGCGAGAATCAGCCCGGCGGCCTGGCCGGTCTACTCGCGCCGCTGGCGCGTTATGGCCTGAACATGACCCGGCTGGAATCCCGTCCCTCGCCCGAGGGGATGTGGGAATATGTGTTTTTCATCGACCTCGAAGGGCATGCCGACGATCCGGCGCTCAAACGCGCCCTCGGCGAGATGCAGAGGCTGGCCAGCCTTTTAAAGATTCTCGGGTCGTACCCGCGGTCGGTGGCCTAGAGACCGGTGGACTCTCAGCCGCGTAGCATCTGTCTGGTCGGCGTCGGTCTGATCACCGGTTCGCTGGGACTGGCGCTGCGTGCCGCCGGCGCAGCCGGTGAGGTCACCGGCTTTGGCCGCGACCCCCGGCGGCTCGAGAAGGCCCGCGCCCTTGGCGCCATCGATCGATTCAGTACCGACCCGCATCAGGTCGTCGCCCAGGCGGATGTGGTGGTGCTGGGTGTCCCGCTCGGGGCGGTTGCCCCGGTGCTAGCGCATTTGGCACCGGCGCTGCCGGCGGATGCAGTGCTCACGGATGTGGGCAGCGCCAAGGGCTGTGTCGTGGCCGATGTCGAGCGCGTGTTCGGCGGTCTGCCCGATGGGTTCGTCCCGGGGCATCCCATTGCCGGCACCGAACATAGCGGCGTTGAAGCCGCCTTTGCCTCGCTTTACCAGAACCGTCGGGTCCTCCTCACCCCCACCCGGGCAACCCGGCCCGGTGCCACCGAGACCATTACCGCGATGTGGCAGGCCGCCGGGGCGACGGTGACCACCATGTCGGTGGCCCATCACGACCGGATGCTGGCGATGACCTCGCATCTGCCGCACATGCTCGCCTTTGGGCTGGTGGATATGCTCTCGCGGGCGCCCGATCATGAGGAAATCCTCGACTATGCGGCCGGCGGCTTTCGCGATTTCACCCGGATCGCCTCAAGTGATCCGGTGATGTGGCGGGACGTCTGCCTGGGCAATCGCGAGGCGATCCTCTCGGCGCTGGGTGATTATCAACGCGACCTCACCGAGCTGGCCCGGCTCATCGAATCGGCCGATGCCGCCGGGCTGGAGTCGGTGTTCGCAAGCGCCAAGGCCACCCGGGACGCCAACCGCCATCGTTTTGAAGACTAATCCGGAGCCCCGCCACCGATGAGCCATGCCAACCAACGCCGATTCATCATCGAGCCCGGCGGGTCATTGTCCGGCGACATCCGGGTCCCCGGCGACAAGAGCGTCTCGCATCGCGCGGTGATGCTGGGGTCGGTGGCCGAGGGAGTGACCCGGGTGCGCGGTTTTCTGGAAGGCGACGATGCCATGGCAACCCTGGCGGCGATGCGCGCCCTGGGGGTGAGGATCGACGGCCCCGAGGCGGGTGCGCTGACCATCCACGGCGTCGGCCTGCACGGGCTGAGTGCTCCGGACGAGCCCCTCGATCTTGGCAATTCCGGCACCTCGATGCGGCTGCTCACCGGGCTGCTCTGCGGTCAGCGCTTTGCGACGACGCTGATCGGCGATCAATCGCTGATGACCCGGCCCATGCGTCGGGTCACCGAACCTCTCGGGCAGATGGGGGCGGATATCGTCACCAGTGACAAGGGCACCGCGCCCGTTGGCATCCAGCCGGTGACATCGCTTATGGGCATCGACTACCCGCTGCCCATGGCCAGTGCCCAGGTCAAATCGGCGGTGCTCCTTGCCGGGCTTTATGCCCGGGGCGAGACCGCCGTGACCGAGCCGGGCATCACCCGCGATCACACCGAACGCATGCTCCAGGCCCTGGGTTATCCCGTCGAGGTGGACGGCCCGCGGGTCGCCTTGACCGGCCATGGCCGACTGACCGGCGGCTCGATCCAGGTGCCGGCGGACATCTCCTCGGCGGCATTCTTTCTGGTCGGCGCCGCGATCGGCGCCGGCGAAGCGGTGACCCTGCTCGATGTGGGTCTCAACCCGACCCGCACCGGGGTAGTGGAGATCTTAAAGCGCATGGGCGCCGATCTGGAGGTGATCGCCAAAGGCGACGGCGCCGGCGAACCGGTCGGCGATATCCGCATCCAGGCGGCCTCGCTCGAGGGCATCGAGATCCCGCCCTCGCTTGTGCCGGTTGCCATTGATGAGTTTCCGGCGCTTTTCATCGCCGCGGCCTGCGCCCGGGGAGAGACGCTGCTGCGGGGCGCAGAGGAGCTTCGCGTCAAGGAAAGCGACCGCATTGCCGTGATGGCCACCGGCCTTGAGCGCCTGGGGGTGCAGGTCGAGGCGCTGCCCGACGGGATTCGGATTGTGGGCGGTCGCCTCGGGGGTGGGCATGTGCAGGCTAAGGGCGATCATCGGGTGGCTATGGCCTTTGCCATGGCCGGGCTGGTGGCCGACGGGCCCATTGTCATCGACGGCTGCGCCGAGGTGGATACCTCGTTCCCGGGCTTTGCCGGGCTGGCCCGCTCGGCCGGGCTGCCCATTGCGGTCGAGGAGCAAGCCGGATGAGCGCGCCGGTTGTTACCATCGACGGGCCCGGTGGCGCGGGCAAAGGCACCATCGCGCGGGCGATTGCCGAGTCACTGGGCTGGCACCTGCTCGATAGTGGCGCCATCTATCGACTGCTGGCGCTGGCCAGTCTGCAGCGCGGCGTCGAGCCCACCCAGACCGCAACGCTCGAGACGCTGGCCCGGGGCCTGGATATCGACTTTCCGACCCGCGGCCCACACGCCGGCGAGGTGTTGCTCGACGGCGAGGTGGTCTCCGGGGCAATCCGCAGCGAGGCCTGTGGCGTGCGGGCCTCGGAGCTCGCCGCCGACCCGGCGGTACGCACCGCGCTGCTGGATCGCCAGCGCGGCTTTCAGAAGCCCCCGGGGCTGGTTGCCGATGGCCGGGATATGGGCACGGTGGTTTTCCCGGATGCGGCGGTCAAGATCTACCTCACCGCAACCGCCGAAGAACGCGCCCGCCGGCGCCATAAGCAGTTGATGGAGCAGGGTGTGAGTGCTAATCTGGCGGATCTTTTGCAGGATATGCAAGCGAGGGACGAACGCGATATGAACCGCGCCGTCGCCCCGCTCAAGCCGGCAGAAGATGCGATGGTGATCGACTCAACGACGATGGCCATCGAGGCGGTCATCGCCAGGGTGCTGGCGCAGGTGGGCAACCGCGCCGGTGGATAAAGGGGGTATTCGCCTGTCGGATACCGGGTTTTCAACAACAACTGGATCGTCCCGCGGTCCCGGATCAAATCATCCCATGAGCGAAAGCTTTGCAGAACTTTTTGAACAGAGCCTGGCGCAGACCGACATGCGTCCGGGGTCCATCGTCAATGCACAGGTCGTGGCGATCGATGGCGAAGATGTCATCGTCAACGCCGGCCTGAAGTCCGAAGCGGTGATCCCGCTGAAACAGTTCACCGACGAAGACGGCAACGTCGAGGTGAACGTCGGCGATGACGTCGAAGTGGCTCTGGATGCCGTCGAAGATGGTGGCGGCGAAACCCGCCTGTCCCGCGAGAAGGCCAAGCGTGCGCGCGCCTGGCGGGTACTCGAGGCGGCTTACGAAGGATCCGAGACCGTCAACGGACACATCAGCGGCAAAGTCAAGGGCGGCTTCACCGTCGATCTGGGGCATATCCGCGCCTTTCTGCCGGGTTCGCTGGTGGACATCCGCCCGGTCCGCGACACCACCTACCTCGAGGGCAAAGAGCTCGAGTTCAAGGTCATCAAGCTGGATGCCCGTCGCAACAATGTGGTGGTCTCGCGCCGGGCCGTAGTCGAAGAGGAATACAGCGCCGAGCGCGAGGCACTGCTCGAGAAGCTCCAGGAGGGCCAAACCCTCAAGGGCATCGTCAAGAACCTCACCGACTACGGTGCATTCGTCGATCTTGGCGGCATCGACGGGCTGCTGCATATCACCGATATGGCCTGGCGTCGCGTCAAGCACCCGTCGGAGGTGGTCGACGTCGGCCAGGAAATCGATGTCAAGGTGCTGAAGTTCGATCGCGAGCGCAATCGCGTCTCACTGGGCCTCAAACAGCTGGGCGAGGATCCGTGGGAGGCCATTGCCGCGCGCTACCCCGAGGGCAGCCGCGTGGTGGGCAAGGTCACCAACATCACCGACTATGGCTCGTTCGTCGAGATCGAAGAGGGCGTCGAGGGGCTGGTGCATGTCTCGGAGATGGACTGGACCAACAAAAACGTCAACCCGGCAAAGATGGTGTCCATCGGCGACGAGGTCGAGGTGATGATCCTCGACATCGACGAGGAGCGCCGCCGGATCTCGCTTGGCATGAAGCAATGCCAGCCCAACCCCTGGGACGAGTTTGCCGCCACCCACAACAAGGGCGACCGGGTCACCGGCGCGATCAAGTCGATTACCGATTTCGGCATCTTTGTCGGCCTTGAAGGGGGCATCGACGGGCTGGTCCATCTCTCGGACCTGTCCTGGAGCGATACCGGCGAAGAGGCCATTCGCGACTTCCAGAAAGGCGAAGAAGTCGAGGCCGTGGTGCTGTCCGTGGACCCCGAGCGCGAGCGCATCAGCCTGGGTGTCAAGCAGCTGGCCCAGGACCCGGTCTCGCAATGGGTTGCTAACAATCCCAAGGGCACCATCGTCACGGGAACCGCCACCGAGGTGGATGCCAAGGGCGCGGTGATTGACCTCGGGGACGAGGTGCAGGGCTACATCCGGGCCGCCGATCTTGCCCAGGAGCGGGTCGAGGACGCCCGCTCGGTGGTCAACGAGGGCGACACGGTCGAGGCCAAGTTCGTGGCCGTCGATCGGCGCAATCGCATGATCAGCCTCTCGGTTCGCGCCAAGGACCAGCAGGACGAGCGCGAGGCCATCGAGGACTACGGCAACACCGGGGCGGCCGGCACCACCACCCTGGGTGATCTGCTCAAAGAGCAGATGAGCGGCCAGGAAGACGAGGGCTGACAGCCCTCGTGGCCCATCGATGAGTGATGCCCGATCCATGACCAAGTCCGAGCTCATCGAGCTGATGGCCAGCAAGCAGCAGCATCTCGCGCAGCGGGATGTTGAGCTGGCGGTCAAGACCATGCTCGAGCAGATGAGCGAGTCCCTGGCCAGCGGCGAGCGGATCGAGATCCGTGGCTTTGGCAGCTTTTCGCTGCATCACCGTCCGCCGCGCATCGGCCGCAACCCCAAGACCGGCGAGCCCGTCTCGCTGCCGGGCAAGCATGTCCCGCACTTCAAGCCCGGCAAACAGATGCGCGAGCGGGTTGATGAGGGCCGGGCCCGGGAAGGGGAAACGCAGTGAAACGGCTGCTGGCGCTGTTGGTAGCGCTGGTGGTGGTGGCCCTGGGCCTTAGTTTTGCCATGCTCAACCCCGAGCCGATGGCGCTGGATTTCTATTTAGGGCGTATGACGCTGCCGGCCTCGCTCTGGCTGGTTATCGCCCTTGCCATCGGGGTGATTATCGGCGCCGGTGCCGCCGGCGGCCTGATCCTGCGCCAGCGCTGGCAGCTCGCCCGACTGCGGCGGCAGGCGGCCTCTGCCCAGGAGGAACTCTCCGAATTGCGTAAGCTGCCGATTCGGAACGCGCCCTGACCATGTGGTATCTGCTCTGGCTGCTACTCCCGTTGGCAGCCCTCTCCGGCTGGTGGATCGGCCGGCGCGGACAGACCACGCAAAAGCCGGCCCCGTCGCTGTCCCGCGATTACTTCCAGGGGCTCAACTACCTGCTCAACGAAGAACCCGACCGGGCCATCGAGGTATTCACCCGCATGGTCGAGCTCGACGAGGACACCGTCGAGACGCATCTCACCCTGGGTAACCTCTTTCGCCGCCGCGGCGAGGCGGATCGGGCGGTGCGTATCCACCAGAATCTGATCGCCCGGCCCTCCCTCGCGCCCGAACAGCGCGCCGCCGCACTGGTAGAACTGGCGCGGGACTATCAGGCCGCGGGTCTGCTCGATCGCGCCGAGAGCCTGTTCCGTGAAGCCATGGATCTGCCCGAGCACCGCGCGACGGCCCTTCGCTCGCTGCTCGATATCTACCAGCAGGAAAAGGAGTGGGAGTCTGCCATTGATATCGCCCGCCAGCTGCAGCGCAGCACCGGCGAGTCGCTGGGGCCGGTGATGGCCCAGTTTGCCTGCGAGCAGGCCGAGGCGCGGATGCGCGATCACGCCGAGCCCGGCGAGATTCGCTCACTGCTGCGAAGGGCCTGGAGCTATGACCGCAATTGCGTGCGCGCCTCGCTTTTGCAAAGCGATCTCGAAGAGCGCCAAAGCCGCTGGCGTCAGGCGATCCGAGCCTGTCTGCAGGTCGAGACCCAGGATGTCGACTATATCCCCGAGGTGCTTCCACGGCTCGAGCGCTGTTACCAGGCGCTGGATGCATCGGATCAGTTCGCCCACGACCTTCGCCGGTTGCTCAGTCGCTACCCGGGCGTGTCGGTCATCCTCAAGCTCAGCGACATTATCCAGGCCCGCGAGGGAGGCAAGGCGGCAATCGAGTTTCTGGCGACGCAGCTGCGAGAGCGCCCTTCAGTCCGGGGGCTCGATCGGTTGATCGCGCTCAATATCGATAACACCGACAGCGACCGCCGGCGTCAGCGTGACCTGGGGGTCCTGCGCGAGCTCTTTCGGGCGCTGCTGAGCGACCGGTTGCCCTATGCCTGTGTAAGCTGTGGTTTTGAAGCCCGGCAGTTGCATTGGCAATGCCCTGGGTGTCGGGGCTGGGCGACCATCAAACCACGTCGCGGACTGGAGGGGGAATGAACAGCCACCGCGCCGCCGAGCCACCCATCGTGGCGCTGGATTTTGCCGACCCGGCTCGGGCGGACGCCCTGGTGCGCCGGCTGTCTCCCGAGCTTTGCAGGCTCAAGGTGGGCAAAGAGCTCTTCGTCCGCGGCGGCCCGGAGGCGATCCGTCGATGGGTGGCCGAGGGCTGGGATGTGTTTCTGGATCTCAAATTCCACGATATTCCGCATACCGTGGCCGCCGCCTGCCGGGCGGCAGCGGATCTGGGGGTGTGGATGGTCAACGTCCATGCGCTGGGGGGAGCGGCCATGATGACGGCTGCCCGCGAGGCGTTGGAGCCGCTCGGCCGGCAGCGGCCGTGGCTCATTGCCGTGACGATCCTCACCAGCCACGACGCCCAGAGCCTCGAGGCAGTGGGGTTGTCCGAACGGCCCGCCGCGGCGGTGGCGCGTCTGGTCGCCCTCACGCACACGGCCGGCCTGGACGGTGTGGTCTGCTCGGCGCAGGAAGCGGCAGCGGTTGAGGCTAAGACCCACTCGGCGTTCCGCCGTGTCACCCCGGGGATACGACCGGCTGGATCGGCGGCGAATGATCAGCGACGGATCATGACCCCGGCGGCAGCCCTCGCGGCCGGCGCCACGGATCTGGTGGTGGGCCGGCCCATAACCCGGGCCGATGACCCCATCGTCGCCCTGATGGATTTGCGCGCTGAGATGGGGCTCACATAAACCGACTGGATTGCGCAATAGCGTGATGGTCTCCAACCGACGCAACCACAGGAGGTCATCATGGCAGTGAGAGCCACGTCCAGTCTGCTGAGCCTGATCTTTGTCCCGGCGATGGCCGGCGCCACGACGCTGCCGGTCAACGTCAACGAGGCCGATCGTGAGGCATTGCAGGCGCTCGAGGGCGTCGGCCCGGCAACGGCCGAGGCCATTATCGAAGACCGGCAGGCCAACGGGGCTTATCAGCGCAAGGTCGAACTCACCCGGGTCAAGGGCATCGGTGATGCCACCCTCGAGGCGATCCGCGATGACGTGACGCTTGAGTGATCGGCCATCGCGCCTTTTTGTGCCGATGGATCGGCCGCTTTGCACGGGCCGGACGCCTGACAGGGCGTCCGGCTTGGTTTACGCTTTTGCAACGTTGTCGAAGGAGCGAACGGTTCAATGGCAAAACGCATTCGCAAAGCGGTTTTTCCGGTGGCGGGCCTGGGGACCCGATTTCTGCCGGCGACCAAGGCCAACCCCAAAGAAATGCTCCCCGTCGTCGACAAGCCACTGATCCAGTATGCGGCCGAAGAGGCGGTCAAGGCGGGTATCGAGACGCTGATCTTTGTCAACGGTCGCAACAAACGCAGCATCCCCGACCATTTCGACAAGGCCTATGAACTGGAAACCGAGCTTGAAGAATCGGGCAAGCTCGATCGGCTCGAGGCGGTGCGCAATATCATCCCCTCGCATGTGGCCTGTATCTACATCCGCCAGTCCGAGGCCCTGGGCCTGGGACATGCAGTGCTCTGCGCCGAACCGGCGGTCGGTGACGAGCCTTTTGCCGTGATTCTCGCCGATGATCTCATCGATGATGACACCGGCGATGGCTGTCTGGCTCAGATGGTGCAGCGCTACGACGAGCAGGTAGCCAGCATCATCGGCGTCCAGCAGGTCCCGGCCGAGCACACCGATCGCTACGGGGTGGTGGATGTCACCGCCATGGAACCCCGCCTTGGCCAGCTCCGCGGTATTGTCGAGAAGCCAGCCCCCAGCGAAGCGCCATCCAACCTGGGCGTGGTCGGGCGCTATATCCTCAATGGCAGCATCTTCAACAAGCTGCGCCAGACCCGGCCGGGCGCTGGCGGTGAGATCCAGCTCACCGACGCCATTGATGCGCTCATGCGCGACGAACCGGTCCTCGCCTATGAGTTCGAGGGCACTCGCTATGACTGCGGCGACAAGCTCGGCTATCTGCAGGCCACGGTGGAGTACGGCTTAAAGCACCCGGATCTCGGGCCGGCCTTTCGCGACTATCTGCAGAACCGCCACGACTAAGGCATCGGCCGGGCCCTGTCGGCCGGCTCAGGCCGTCCGGCCAACGCTTTCATCATCGCGAAAGCCGATGCGCTTGAGCACCGCCATGGCCGGGCACCAGCGGGTGAATGCCGACTGCAATAGATTGGCCCCCACAAAGGCGGTGAACAGATACCAACCCGGATGGACCCAGGTGCCCAGGGCGAGGCTCAGCAGGACAAAGAATCCGGCCATCGCGCGAAGTCCTTCGTTCACAGTCATGATTGCTTCCTCCTAGAAGTTGTAGCGGATGCGGGCATAGGCGTTGCTGTTGTCTTGCAACTGCGTGTGGAAAGTCCACGGATCCTCGCCGCCAAAGACATTGCCACCCACGGTGCCGGTCAACCGGTCACTGAAGCGATATTCGGCCTGGGGGCGAAAGAAGTAATCGGCGTCCGAGGGCGAGAAAAAGCTGAACAGGCTGATCGTCAAATCCTGCCGCAGCAGCTGCCAGGTCACCCGGTTGGTCAGCAAATGACGATATTCATCCGGGGCATAGCGGCGCTGGTCGGCCGGGGTCGCATCAATCAGGGCATCATGATCCTGAGTCCATTCCAGATAGTACTGCCAGCCCAGGGTCAGATCGGCCAGCGGCTCGTGTTCATAGCCAAACAGAAAGCGCCACTGCTCGTTGGGCCGGTTGGGGTCATCGCCGCCGCTGTCGTCGGCAAAATAGTAGGCAGTCTCGGCGTTGGCGATGCCACCGGCGGCCGGCCGCCGGAGACTCGCGCCCAGCACGCTCAGACGCGGAAAGTACGGGGTGCCGGTGGCCGGGTCGACTGCGCTGGGCTGTTTGTCGTAGCCATGAAATGCATAGCCGGCGTACTCGACCCCGTCAACGGTCTGATAAAGCCGCAGCGCCAGTTCGCTGTCATCCAGCCAATCGTCGCGCTCGTCCGGATCGATGGCCGGGGGCGCGGCGGTCACGGCCCCGCGGCGCGGGCTGAAATACGACAGCCGCTCGCCGGTGATGAACCGGTTGGCCTCACCCCGCGGCGTGTAGACCACATCCAGGTTGGCATCGCCGTAGAAAGAGAGCTTGATCGCATCGCTGGGTGCTTTCAGGTATTCATCGTTGCGGCCGCTGAAAAAGCTGACATAGTCCTTGGGGAAGAGGTCGTTGAGGAAAACCAGATCGCCGGTCCCCCAGGTGAGTATCTGGCGGCCGGCCTCGATATCGATGGCGTCGGTCAGCCGGCCCTGCAGGTTGGCCTCGCGCAGATCGCCACGGCCGCCGTCTTCGACGCCATCTAGCCACACATCGCCCTTGATCGTGGCGGTGTAGTCGCCCAGCACACGCTCGCCTTCGATCTGCAGCCGAGTCTCGGCCAGGGGGTAGTCCTCGTCCACGGCGGGGTCATTGTGCAGCCTTGCCGCCGCAGCGCCCCCGACAAAGCCGTACCACTGCCAGCCGGTCTGCTCGCTCGCCCAGGGGTCGTCGCCCCAGTCGTCGCCGCCCCAGTCGTCCTCCGTCGATTGCGTCCCGGACCAGGTCTGCTGCGCCCATGCCGGTGCCGCCGCAAGCCCCAGGGCTAGGATCAACAGGGCACCGACCATCGGCCGGTAGCCGCGGGTATTGCCAGTCAACCGGACCATCATTCGCTGCGGCGCAGCCAGCGGCGGGGTGGGTTGCGCAGTGACCGCTCGGAGAAAATGTCATCCGGCAGTCCCACATCGTATTGCGAGAAGCGGAACTGGGTAATGGTGTAACCCCCGCTGTCGAGGTCACTCATCCGTACCTCGGTGCCGGTGGGATAACCGTCGATGGTCTCGACCCGGGTGACTTCCATGCGTCGGTAGACCTCGCCGGATTCCCTTTGATACTCGGTTTTCATGGGCAGAAAGCTCTCGCGGTCGATCCAGGTCCGGTAGCGGGCAAAGGCCACCTCGTCCGGTGCCTTGGGTGTGCTTTCGATGATGTAGTGCGCGTCGGTGGTCTCGACAAGGCGGTGGTTATCCTCATCGAGCCCGCGTCCGGAGATATCCTCGTAGAAAAAGTGCGAGCCAACGAAGCTGGTGCGCTTGTCACCGGCAGCAATGCGTTTGACCAGATCCAGTGCCGGCAGATAGAGCCACCGGTCATCGTCTGCGCCGACATGCTTTTCGACACGAAACACCGTGCCGCGGATATCCGCCGGTCGGCTGAAGACCACCAGATAGCGCTGATCCCCGCCATCGCTGACGTCCTTGCGAAGCAACGTAAATTGACGCTGCTGGCGATTGCCGTTGCCATCCTCGATGAGCATGCGGGCCGCGGAGCGGCCGTCGTCACCGGCATAGTACGAGGCGACATTGGCGCGCTCGACGATGGCGCGGGCATCCTCCATGGCCGCGACGGCCACGCTGGCATGGCCCAGCGCGAGCAACACCAGGCCCAGGTGCATGACAAGGCGTTTTTTCATGATCCTTCCTCCTGCGCAGCAGCCGGCGCGGGGGTGCGCTCCGGCATGATGAGTCGGCGGGCGATGTTCATGATCGCCGGCAACAGCATGATCGAGGCCAGGGCCGAGGCCGCCATGATGCTGGCAAGAAAGATGCCGACGGTGTTGTAGGGCACCAGCGGCGCGGCCAGCAGGGGCAGAAAGCCCACGGCAATCACAATGGCATTGCGGCTGATGGCCCGGGCGGGTTCCTGGAACATGGCGCGCATGCTCTCGCCAAAGCGCCCGGTGCGGCGGTAGAACTCGCGGCTTCGTTCGATAAAGTGAATGGCAAAGTCCACCGAGAGCCCCAGTGTCAGCGACGAGAGCACCGCAATGGGCATGTCGTAGTACTTGCCAATCAGCCCGACCACGCCATAGATCAGCGCAATGCTCACAGTCAGCGGCACCATGGCCAGCAGGCCGAAGACCAGCGAGCGGAAGAGGATGAGCATCATCACCGCCACGACCACCCAGGCCACGGCCAGGCTCTGCGCCATGCCCTTGACCATGGCGTCCTGCCAGACAACGTTGATGTAGTTGAGTCCGCCCCAGCTCATGGTCACGCCCTCGGGCAGGGGGTTGGCCTGGACATAGGCCCGGGCCCGATCGACCACGGCCTGCATGTCCTGATTGTCGCCGCTGCTCAGCTGCAACCAGAGATTGGCGGCCTGATAATCCTGGGTGACCATCCGCCAGAGGTCATGGGGCCGGTGCGAGCCCTGAAAGCTCAGCAGGGTCTGGGCAACCGCCCGGCGGCTGTCGGGGATGCGATAATCCTCGGCCTCGCCGCTTCGCAGTTCGCGGTAGACCGTCCGCACCAGATCGGCCAGCGTGTTGACCTTGCCCACCTGGGGGCTGTCGGCCAGGGCCGCCTGGAAATCGGCGATATAGCGCAGGATCTCCGGGCGCTGGAAGAAGTTCAGCTGCCCGCGGATTTCATCGATGACCTCGAGCATCGCCTGCCAATGTGGATAGGCCGCGTCGCTGGCGTTGAAAAGCCGGTCATCCACCGCCAGCGCCAGGTCATCAAGATGGGCGCTGAAATCATCCGGGTCGGCGGCGTTGTCGCGCATCGACTGCCACGCCGTCTGGATGTTGACACCCTCGCTTTCCGCCTCGCGCAACACGTCGTTGGTCCGCTGCTCGAAGGCCGCCGGTGCCGCCGCGGCGACGTCGGACTCAAGCCGCAGATAGGCGCTGTAGGTGCCGGCAAAGTGCTCGTTCAGCACCCGGTCGGCGACGCGGATGCGGTGGTCTTCCTGAAACCAGCGCACCGGATTGTCATTGACCGTGATCTGGCTGATGCCTACACCCGCAGCGGCCAGGGCGAGGGCAAAGGCGCCAACCACCAGTTTGGAGCGGGCCAGTGTCAAACGCCCCAGGCCCGCGAGCCCCCGGGCCAGCAGGGTGTGATCCGGCGCCGGCCGGTTGGCGCTTTGCTGCAGCGCGGCCAGGCGCTCGGGCTTGAGCCGCACCGTATAGGCGGGGATAAAGATCACGGTCAGTGCAAAGGCCAGCAGGATGCCGGCGGCCACAAAAAGCCCGAAAACCTGCACCGGCGGGATCGGGGTGAAGGCCAGCGAGGCGAAGCCCACCGCCGAGGTGATGGAGGTGTAGAGCATGGGGGTGAAAAGATGCTCCATCACTTCGGCCATGGTCTGGCGGGCGTCCCGCCCAGGGCGGTAGCGGTCGGCAAACTCCGAGATGATGTGCACCGAATCCACCACGGCGATGGGCATCAAGAAGATGGGGATCATCGAGCTCATGATGTGCACGGTGTAGCCCAGCCCGATGAGTGAGCCCATGGTGGTAAGCACCACGGCAAAGGCCATCAGCATGGGGGCGATGACCAGTGTTACCGAGCGGAAGAACCACCACATCAGTGCAAAGATGACCAGCGCGGCCAGGGGTGCAGATATGGCCATCTGGATGAACATCTCCACACCAAAGGTATCTTCGGCTACGGGCAGGCCAGTGATGTGGTAGTCATCGCCGGTCTCGAGCCCGGCGATGATCGTCTCGATCTCGCCGGCAATCCGGTGGCTCTGGTCCTTGGATTCGATCGGTACATAGATGGCGGTGGCCTCGCCGTCGCCCGAGATCAGTGTGTCGCGGAAAAGCGGTAGATCCAGCGTGGCCTTGCGAATCGCATCCGCCTGGGCCTGGGTCTCGGGCGGGGTGTTCATCATCCACTCAAAGCGGATGGTGCCGGGGCCGGCCTGTTCGATGTTATCCACCGTGGCCAGTGACAGCAGATCGCGCCGGATGACGCCATCGATGTCGGCGATGGCGTCGCTGAGCCGGTGCACGCCGGCGAGCGAGCGGGGCGTGAAAACCCCATTGGCCTGCTCGTCGTTGACCACACCCACCACGATCATGTCGTGGAGGTTGAACTGCGCTTTGATGAGGTTGTGCCGGACGCGGTCCTGCTGATCCGCCGGGAGCATGTTCTCCGGGTCGGTGTCGATCTGGATGAGCGGGATCAGCGCCGTCCCCAGCAACGTCATCAGCAGGGTGGCAATGAACACCATTCGTGGGTGTGTCATGGCTTGGTTGGCAATCCAACGGCCCATGTCCGGTCCTCTGGCAGCAATTTGTCATTACTATATAACTGGATAGTCATATAGTAAATATCGAAACGATGCGCTATGCTTGGAACATCGTATTCTCCGGGGAGATCCGGCATGGCGACATCAGAAGCTTCTCCGGCGGGGTCCGCCGAATCCATGGAAATCATCGCTCAGTACTTTCGCATCCTCGGTGATGCCCAGCGGCTTCGTATCCTCCACTGCCTGCAATCCGGCGAACACACCGTGGGCGAGATCGCCGGCGCCACCCAGGCCAGTCAGTCCAATGTCTCCAAACACCTGGGCATTCTGCGGGCCAACGGCCTGGTGGGGCGCCGCCAGGACGGCAACCGGGCCTATTTCGGCATCACGGCGCCGTTTATCTTCGAGCTCTGCGATATCGTCTGCTCCGGCGCCCGCCAACGACTGGAGCGCGAACGCGCGCTGCTGCCGGCGAACTCCTAGCCCCGCGACCGGGTCAGGCCGGATACCGGCAATTGGCCGCGCGATTCGATACACTGGTGGACTTTGCCTGGCGCAGCCCTGGAGGCGGACTGTTGAGCAAGCAGACAGCCACCCCATCGTCATCGATCGAGATCAACGCCCTGGTGCGCCGCTTTGCCGACGGCCACCGGGCGTTGGATGGCGTGGATCTGGACATCGCCGCGGGCGAGTTCTTCACGCTGCTGGGGCCGTCGGGCTGCGGCAAGACCACGCTGCTTCGCATTCTCGCGGGTCTGGATACACCAAGCGCCGGTGAAGTGCGCATCGGCGGGCGCGCCATGGCCGGGGTGCCGGCCCATCGGCGTAGCGTGAATACGGTGTTCCAGTCGTACGCGCTCTTCCCGCACCGCAACGTCCGCCGCAACATCGCCTTTGGGCTCGAGATGCAGCGTCTGGATGCGGTCACTATTGAAAAGCGCATCGACTCGGTGGCCGGGCTGACCGGCATCACAACGTTGCTTGACCGGCCGGTGGATCAGCTCTCGGGCGGCCAGCGCCAGCGGGTCGCGCTGGCCCGGGCGGTGGTCAACGAACCGGATGTGCTGCTTTTAGACGAGCCGCTCTCGGCGCTGGATGCCGGGCTGCGCGGTCGGCTGCAGCTCGAGCTGCGCGAACTCCAGCATCGCCTGGGGATGACCTTTGTCTTTGTCACCCATGACCAGCAAGAGGCGATGATCATGAGCGATCGCATCGCCGTTCTGGATCGCGGACGCATCGCCCAGGTGGGCACGCCACCGGCGATTTACGAACAACCCGCCACTCGGTTCGTCGCCGAGTTCATGGGCCATGAAAACCTCCTCGCGGTCACCGGCCGGGATGAACATGGCGTTATCACTCCCATCGGGCATTTCGCCGGCGCGTTTGCCGAGGGCGGCCATCTGCTCATCCGCCCCGAGGCGATCAGCCTGGGGCGGCGTCAAGCGGCCGGGCCGAGCGCGATCCCGGCACAGGTGGTCGGCCGGGTCTACCGGGGCGGCAGCACCGAGTATCGCATCGCCTGTGGCGATCACACCCTCATCGCCCGGGCATCCGATCCCGCCGCCGAGGGGTTCGAGCCCGGCGCCGAGGTCAACGCCACGGTGGCGCCCGCCGGTCTGGCGGTGGTCGCGGGTTAGCGTCGCGGGTGGCTCGCATGCGGGGCGATTCAAGGCAGCTTTTGCTAACGTTGCTCCCGGGGGTGGGGGTGATCACCGTCTTTCTGGTGCTGCCCAGCATCTATCTGGTGGGGATGGCCTTTTTGAGTACCGGCCCCTACGGCCTACCCACCGGCCCGGTCAGCCTGCAGGCATTTCGCGAGCTGGCAGGATTCGGGTTTCTGGGCTGGAGCCCCGGCAATCTCTACACCTTGCTGCGCTCGATCGGCCAGACGCTGCTGGCCACCATTGTGGTGATCCTCATCGCCTATCCGGCGGCCTACTACATCACCACCCGACCCGTGCCCTGGCGGCCGGTGCTGTTGCTTGCCGTGGTGGTGCCGTCGTGGACCAACCAGGTCATCCGCTCGGTGGGGTGGATGAACATTTTCGCCCCCGGTACCCCGGTCTCCGACCTGGCCGCAGCGCTGGGGCTGATTGCCCCGGAGATGGGGCTTTTCCCGTCGCGCTTTGCGGTCATTGTCGGGCTTGTCTACAACTTTCTGCCGTTCATGATTCTGCCGCTTTATGCGGCGTTCGAGCGCCTTGACACCCCGCAGGTCGAGGCTGCTCGCGATCTGTATGCCACACCCTGGGCGGTGTTTCGCCATGCGGTGTTACCGCAGACGTTGCCGGGGCTGATGGCCGGCACGGTGCTGGTGGCCATCCCGGCGTTTGGAATGTATGTCGTCACCGAACTGCTCGGCGGTGGTCGTTCGTTGATGGTCGGCAACTTTGTCGCCCGGCAGTTCACCCAGGCAGGCAACTGGCCCCTGGGCGCCGCCGGGGCATTGATCATGATCGTGGTCACGCTCATCGGGCTGAAGGTCCTGCGCGACCTGGGTCGGCGGCTTGGCGGCGACCGCGAGGTGGTGCTGTGAGCGCCCGGGCCGGTCACATGACCCTGCGCGGCTTTTGGTATCTGTTGCTCCTCTTTTTGTATGCCCCGCTGGCGGTGGTGGTTTTCTACTCGTTTAACAGCATCAACTCATCGGCCCGGTTCGCGGGGTTCTCGCTCAAGTGGTACCGGCAGCTTTTTGGCAACGAGGCCATCCTCGACGCCATGGCCAATACCGTGGTGCTGGCGGTGGGTTCGACGGCCATTGCGGTGGTGATCGGCGGGGCATTGGGTTACGGGCTTTATCGCTATCGCCTGCGGCGCTGGGGATGGCTGATCTGGTTGATCTATCTGCCGGTGATCATGCCGGATATTATCTTCGGCATTGCCGAGATGACCTTCTTTGTGGCCATCAACGACTGGCTGGGGCTGCTCGCGCCGGGCCTCGGCACCATGTTGATCGCCCATGTCACTTTTCAGGTGCCGTTCGTGGCCTTGCTCGTCAACGCCCGGCTGCTTGCACTCGACCCGCAGCTTTTCGAGGCCTGCGACGATCTCTATGCCCGGCCCTGGCAGCGGGCGCGGTTTTTCTTGATTCCCGTTTTGATGCCCGCAATCGCCTCGAGCCTGCTGCTGGCATTGACGCTTTCCATTGATGATTTTGTCATCAGCTTCTTTACCGCCGGGCCGGATAGCACCACACTACCAATCTTTATCTGGAGCGCCATCAAAAAGGGCGTGACACCCGAGATCAACGCCGTGGCCACGCTGCTGATCGTGGCGGTGTTTTTGATGGCGGCGGTCAGCCTGATGGCCCGTCGCCCCGCGGGCAAAAACCGTTAACCCCAAAGGAGATGGGCATGATGAGATCTTCGCTGCTGCGCCGGCATCTTGCCGCTTTGATTCTGTCGCTGGCCGCTGCGCCGGCTGTCGCCCAGTTCGAGGGTGAGACGCTTTATCTATTCAATTGGTCGCAGTATATGGACCCCTCGATCATCGAGGCCTTCGAAACCGAATACGGAGTCGAAGTGGTGGAGAACTACTTCAACTCCAACGGCGAGATGTTCGCCAAGCTCCAGGCCGGCGGCGTCAGTCAGTACGATGTCATCGTCCCGTCCAACTATTTTGTCCCGCGGCTGATCGACTCGGGGCTAGTCCAGCCGCTCGATCACGACAAGCTATCCAACCTCGACAACCTGCTTGATAAGTTCATCGACCCGGCGTTCGACCCGGGCAATCGCTACTCGGCCGCCTACCAGTGGGGAACCACCGGGCTTGTCTATGACAAAGCCGCCCTGGGCGAGGTGCCCGCCACCTGGGGCGTGCTCTTCGACCCGGCGCTCAACTCGGACCAGCCCTTTGCCGTGGCCGAGGACAGCCAGGTGGCCCTGGGCGCGGCCTGTGCCTATCAGGGCGCGGACTACGACTGCACAAGCCGAGATGCGCTCGAGGCCGCCGCCCGCGAGGTGCTCGCCGCCAAGCAGCGCGACAACTTTGCCGGGTTCATCCAGGGCACACCGGTGCTCCAGCAGCTGGTGCGCGGCTCGGTGGCGGCGGGTATGACCTACAACGGCGATTATCTTTTCTACAAGTCCGAAGACCCGGAAGGCTTTGCCGATATCGAGTATGTCATCCCCGAAGAGGGCGCCGAGATCTGGGTGGATAACATGATGATCCCCGCCGAGGCCCCCAATCCCGCGCTGGCCCATGCGTTCATCGACTTCATCCTCGATGCCGAGGTGGGGGCGCAGCTTTCGAACTGGAACTACTACTCAAGCCCCAACGAGGCGGCACTGCCGATGCTCGAGCCCATCCTCCAGGAGCCGCCGATCACGGCCACCGACGAGGAAATGGCGGTGCTGCGGTTCATCCCCAGCCTCAAGGGCGATGACCTGCAGTTTGTCCAGCAGCTCTGGCGCGAAGTGGAGTCGCGGTAGGCCCATGGCCGAGGCGCTGCACGAATGGGCTCGGTCCCTGCCGGATCTGCATTCGCAGGGCTGGAAGCGGCTGGTGCGGGGGGTGAATGACCGCCGCGCCGCCGGCCGTCACCCGACCCTGGCCACGGTGGACGCCCAGGGCATGCCCCAGGCCCGCACCGTGGTGCTGCGCGCCGCCGACCCCCAGGCGGGTATCCTGCGGGTCTACACCGACCGGCATGCGCCCAAGGTGGCGGAGGTCGGGGCGCATCCCCATGCCGCGCTCCATATCTGGGACAAGGATGCCCACCTGCAGCTGCGCATCCTTGCCGGAGTGGCCGTGCGCACCGGCGAGCCGGTGGCAGACCTCTGGCAGCGCATACCCGAGCACGCCCGCTGCAACTACGGCACGCTGCCCGGGCCGGCCCGGCCTATCGATGAGGGACTTGGCTACCAACGCGTGCCCAACTTCGATGACTTTGCCGTGCTCGAGCTCACCGTCGAGTCCATGGAGCTGCTCCATCTGGGATATCAGCACCGGCGGGCGCGGTTCCATCGATCAGATGACTGGGCGGGACAGTGGCTGGCGCCGTAGCTCGACGCCTTGGCGGAGTGTGAGGCATCGGTCGGCCGTTGGGCGGCGCTTTTCAGGCGGTCTTTCGGGGCGGTCCGCATGAGTCGCGCACCACGAGATCGGCATCCAGTCGAATGGGTTGCGCGATCGGCTCGCCGTTGACCTGCTGCAGCAGCGATTCGGCGGCGCGTCGGCCTATGGTCCGGGCGGGGACGTGGACGGTGGTGAGCGCCGGGGTCATATCGCCCACAATGTCGATGTCATCGTATCCGGTTATCGACAGATCCCGCGGAACCTCGACGCCAAGTCGCTGGCACTCGAACAACACCCCCATGGCCAGTATGTCATTGCCGCAGATGACCGCGGTGACCTCGGGTGCGGTCTGATGTAGATCGAAGTAGGCCCTCCGTGCCGCGGCGATGGTATAGGGCACCTCGCGGAAAAGCTTGGCAGGGAGGCTCAGATCACGTTCTGCCAGCGCCTCGCGAACCCCTTGTACCCGTTGCGCGGCGCGGTCGTTGCCATGTTGTTGACCTGCAATCATGGCGATGTGGCGGTGTCCCAGATCGAGCAGATAACGCGTGACCCGGCGCGCCCCCTCGGCGTTGTCAAAGCCCAGGGTGGGGTGATCACTCCTGGGGTCGAATACCCAGGCATTGAGATAGGGGATGCGCTGCTGCGCGAGCAGTTCATAGACGCTCGCGGTGTGCTGCTGGCCGATGAGCAACACCCCGTCCAGGCCGCGCTGGATCATGCTGCGCAGCTGGTTGAGCTCGCGCTCGGGGTCATAGTCGGTGTTGGTCAAAAGCAGGGTGTATCCGGCCGGATCAAGGTGATGCTGCATTGACTGGGCCGCGACGGCGAAGATGTGATTATCGAGCGCCGGGATGATTGCACCGATTGTATGGGACCGCCGGCTGGCAAGAGCCCGGGCGGCGCCATGCGGGACATAATCCAGCTCGGCAATGGCTCTCGAGACCCGCTCTCTCAGGGCCGGCTTGATGCTGTCGTCGCTTTTGAGATACCGGGAGACGGTCGCGGTGGATACCTCGGCGCGTCGGGCAACGTCCGATAGGGTCGGGAGTTTTCGGCCTTTTTGTAATCGCTTGCTTACCAAAGCAGCCTCTCGCGCCTGTTGTTGAAAGGCTTTAAGTCAGGTATCCGCCAGCGTACCGGGGGTGACTTGACAGTGTCGAGACGTGAAGATACGGTCAAAAATGTAAGCGCTTACAAAAAGGGCTTATGTGAGGAGGAGACAGTATGGATAAACGTCAACACCTTCGGCGGTGGAGCCTGCGTGGTTCTCTGGCGGCGGTATCGGTCTACATCGCGGATGTGCTGGTCGCCAAGGCAGGCGCTGCCCAGGGCCTGCTCTCAGATGGCTTTCTGCCGCGCACGGCCGAAGTCCTAACGCTCTTCCTCGCCGTCGTGCTGCTTCTCGTTGCGGCGGACTTCTCCAAAACCAAATCGATTCAGGGGAGAGATCATGTTTGACGAAAAAAATCATTCGAGCCCGACCGATCCAGAGCGCCGGCAATTCCTGCGGGCGGTTCGTCGATACGGGTTCACCACAGCCGTCCTGGGTCTCGCCGGCGGCAGCCTTTTCTCCGATTCGGCCATGGCGCAGTCGCAGCAAGAAGAGCGTGAACGCGAGGCGGCCGCCGATCACACCATGACCATCGCCACTGCCTATGTCCTGGGCGCCTCTCGTGCTTACCCGATCATGCAACGGTCGTTCAAAGAGAACATCCAGAACATGACCAATGGCCGTGTGTACGTGAAGCTGGCCCCGGGTGGGCAGCTTGGTGCCGGTGGCAGTCTCGCGCAGAAGGTCCAGGGCGGGACGATTCAGGCGGCACAGCACTCGCTTGCCAACTTCGCACCGTTTGCATCGGCGGTTGACCTGATCAATCTCCCTTACTGGTGTGGTGAAAACCAGAATTTCGTCAACCTCGTCACCTCGGATGCCTGGAAAAGCCGGGTCGACAGTGTCGTGGAGCAGAACGGGTTCAAACCGCTGTGGTACGTCACCATCGATCCGCGGGTGGTTGCGCTGCGCCGGGGCGGCGATGGACCGATCCGGACCCCGGACCAGATGGAAGGCATCAAATTCCGGGTGCCCGGCTCGGAAATCCTCCAGCAGTTCTACCGGATGCTGGGTGCCAACCCAACGCCGGTGGCCTGGGGTGAAACTCCCAGCGCCATTAAACAGGGCGTGGCCGATGCGCTGGATCCCTCGGTGGAGGCGCTGGAGGTCTTCGGGTTCAAGGATGTCCTCTCGTGGGTCACCTTCAACAAGGCGGTGCCGGACTCGCAGGTCTATTCCTGCAACATGGAGTGGTTCCGCAGCCTCCCAAGCGGTGTCCAGGACGGCATCGAGTACGCCAGCGAGGTGACCATGCAGCAGAACCTGGCCCAGGTGCCGGCGGCGCGTGCCTACGCCATGGCCGAGCTCAGAAAGGCCGGGGTGCAGTTCTACAACCCCACCGACGACGAGCTCAGTCAGTGGGTGGAGAAGGCCGGTCACCAGAATTCGGACTGGGACAGCTTTAAAACGGAGCTGGCCGGTTCGATTGCCGACTTCGATGCCTTGCTGGAAGCGGCCAACACTCGTGGGCGTTTCTACGTCAACGACGTCTAGTCGGGCCGCTCGACGGTGTCACCTCCGCCGGGGGTGGCACCGCTTCACTGATAGAACCTTAAGAGGCCGTATATGTACGGACTGATCAAGGGCATCGACCGGGGTGCCGAGCGATGGCTGCTGCTCGCTTTCTACGGAATGATCGTGGCGACGATCGGTATGGAAGTGCTGCGTCGGTTTCTTCTTTCCTACTCATCGATCTGGGGCGAAGAAATCGCACGTTATGCCTTTATCTACCTGGTCTGGATCGGTGCGGCTGCGGCCGTCCGGGACCGAGCGCATATCCGGATTAACGTCATCATCCAGTGGCTGCCGCCACGCGGCAAAGCGTCGATCTACTTTCTGGGCGATCTGGCCACGCTGGTATTCGCCGTGTTCGCGCTCTACTGGTCCATGCACCCGGTCATGACCTCAATCGAGTTTGGGTCGGTCAGCCATGGGCTGCGGGTCAGCATGGCGTTTTTTTTGATTTCTGTCCCACTCGGGTTCGCGTTGGTGGTCGTGCGGGTCATCCAGTGCATGGCCCGGGATTTTGGTGACTTCAAGGCGGGGCGGCCCGTTTTTGAAGGCCGGAAGCTTTTCGATTAGGAGCCGGACATGTTCTACGACCTTCCGGAGTACGCCACCAACCTGGGTTGGGAATTCTACGGACCATTGATTTTCATCGCGGTGCTGGTTGTCCTGGCGGTGCCCATCTGGGTATCCATCGGTCTGGGCACCGTGGTCATGCTGATCTGGAGCGGGGCCCTGCCGCTTTCTCTGCTGGGCGACTCGCTGTTTGAGGGGATCGATGCGTTTGCACTGATTGCGGTGCCATTGTTCATCCTCACCGGAGACGTGCTCGTCCGCACCGGTCTATCGGCAAGACTGCTGGATATCGCCGACGCCATTACCGGCGGCGTGCGCTCCGGATTTGGCAGCGCCACCGTCCTGGGGTGTGGCTTTTTCTCGTGCATATCCGGGTCGGATGCCGCCGGTGCGGCCGCGGTGGGCCGGATGACCATCGGTCGGTTGATCGACGAGGGCTACCCGCCGGCCCGCGCCTGTGCGCTGGTCGCCTCTGGCGCCTGTACGGGGATTCTCATCCCGCCGTCCATTGCCTACATCATCATCGGGCTCGTGCTCGGGGTCTCGGCGTCGACGTTGTTCGTCGCAGCGGTCGTGCCCGGGGTGCTGGTGCTGGTCTCGATCATGCTCACCAACGCCATTCTCAACCGCATCCACGGTTATGAATCGTCGGATCGGCGCTTCGACTGGCGAAAACTCGGCCGGGCGCTTGTCGATGGTCGTTATGCGTTGATGGTGCCGGTGATCATTCTGGGTGGCATTTACACCGGCATTTTCACGCCCACCGAGGCGGCGGCGGTGGCGGTCATATCCAGCCTGATCATCGGGTTGACGCAGGGGACGCTCGATATTTCGGATCTGCCGGACATTCTTCAGAGTTCGGCCAAAGTCAACGGCATTATCGTGCCGATCATCGCGGTTTCTCTGCCGTTCGCTCAGACCCTCGGAGCACTGGATGTGGCCGAGGGGTTCGTTGGCGTCATCAACGGCATTACCGATGAGCCATGGCTGATCATTCTGATGATGATCGGCATGCTCATTGTGGCGGGGTGCATCATGGAGGCGACGCCCAATATCGTTATCCTCAGCCCGCTTTTGTTCCCGCTTGCCCAGTCCATCGGCATGCACGAAGTGCACTTCTGCATCATGATGGTCACCGCCCTTGGTGTTGGATTCATTACACCGCCACTCGGGCTGAATCTGTTTGTTGTATCCGGACTAACGGGTACATCCGTTCTCTCTATCGCCAGTCGGGCCCTGCCCTACGTCTTCGCCATGCTGACGGTGGTCCTGTTGCTGGCATTCGTCCCACAGCTCTCGCTCTGGGCGGTTCAGTAATTTGTCCGTTATCACGATACAAAGGAGTTCGAGATAGATGATTTATCTCAAAAAAGCAAAAAAGACCGCGGCAAGCGACCATAGCGATGTCCAGTCGATTGTCCTGCGTATGCTCGATGAGATCCGGGACGGTGGCGAAGCGCGGGCACTTGCCTATGCCCGGGAGCTGGATGGCTGGGATGGGGACGTGGTGGTCTCGCAGGCGCAGATCGATGCGGCGGCGGATCAGGTTCCGGAATCGCTGAAGGCGGATATCCACCGCAGTTATGAGCGTGTGCGGCGCTTTGCCGAGGCGCAGCGCGACAGCCACAAGGAGTTCGAAACCGAAGTCTCGCCAGGGGTTTTTGCCGGCCAGCGGCTCATCCCGGTGGAGTCGGTTGGCTGTTACGTCCCGGGTGGCCGCTACTGCCATGTTGCCTCGGCGATCATGAGCGTCACCACGGCGCGCGCGGCGGGTGTCGAGCACGTCGCAGCCTGCTCGCCACCGCGGGGTGAGGGCGGCATCCACCCGGCGGTGCTCTATGCCCTTAAACTCTGCGGCGCTGACGTGGTGCTGACCATGGGCGGGGTGCAGGGCATCGCGGCCATGGCGTATGGACACTTCGGCACCCGCGCGGCGGATATCCTCGTCGGGCCGGGTAATCAGTTCGTGGCCGAGGCCAAGCGTCTGCTGTTCGGTCAGGTCGGCATCGATATGTTTGCCGGTCCGTCGGAAATCCTCGTGATTGCCGACGACAGCGCCGATCCGGAAATCGTCGCTCAAGACTTAGTGGGCCAGGCCGAACACGGCCCCAACAGCCCCGCATGGCTGGTCTGTACCTCGAAAAAGCTCGCTGAGCAGGTCATCCAGCGCGTCCCCGAGGTCATTGATGCGCTGCCCCAGCCCAATCGCGATCATGCCGAGCAGAGCTGGCGGGAGTACGGCGAGGTCATTCTGGCGGGCACCCGCGAGGAGGCCGCGACGGTGAGTGATCAGTACGCCCCCGAGCATCTGGAGGTGCAGGCCGAGGATCTGCAATGGTGGCTGGATCGGCTGCGCAACTACGGCAGTCTGTTTCTTGGCGAGGAAACCACCGTGGCCTATGGTGACAAGACCTCCGGCACCAACCATATCCTGCCAACCAAGGGGGCACCCCGATATACCGGCGGTTTGAGCGTGGCCAAGTTCGTCAAACCGGTGACTTACCAGCGCATGACCCGCGAAGCCACCCGTGATGTGGCGAGCGTGACGGCAAGGATGTCACGCAGTGAAGGGATGGAAGGTCACGCACGCACCGCGGATGTCCGGTTAGCGAAATACTTTCCGGAAGAAACGTTCGACCTTCAAAAAGCCTAAGCGCCATGGGGATTGTCGAGCGTTTCGGTATTGTTGACCGGGTGGCCGTGGTCACCGGGGCGAGCAGCGGGATCGGTCAGAGCCTGGCCGTTGCCCTTGCTAGCGCCGGCGCGGATGTGGTTTGCGTTGCCCGAAGAGAAGCCGGTCTGGCCGAGACATGCAAGCAGATCGAGGCACGCGGGCGGCGTGCCGCGGCCTGTCCATTCGACCTCGGCGATATGGATGCCGTTGCCGATGGGGCCGACCGGCTCGGCAAGCCGTTTGGGGCGCCGCATATCCTTGTCAATGCAGCGGGGATTAACGACCGGCAAAGTGCCGAGGCCGTCAGTCCCGCCAGCTGGCGTCGATCCATCGAGCTCAACCTGGGTGTGCCCTTTTTTCTGGCCCAGGCTCTGGTCCCCGGCATGATGGCGCATGGTTGGGGGCGGGTGCTGAACATCGGCTCGCTCCAGTCCGTGAGGGCCTTCCCGGACAGCGTGCCTTACGGCTCGGCCAAGGGCGGTGTCGTCCAGCTGACACGGGCCATGGCCGAGGCCTGGTCGAGCCAGGGGGTCAACTGCAATGCGATCGCGCCCGGGTTCTTTCGCACACCCCTGACCGAGGCGGTTTTTGACGACCCGGCCCGGACCGAGCGCAACGCCGCCCAGACGGCCATTGGCCGTAATGGTGAGCTCGAAGACCTGCACGGTGCCGCGGTGTTTTTGACATCACCGGCTTCCGATTACATCACCGGGCAGACATTGTTCGTCGACGGTGGATTCACGGCCAAGTAGGGATGCCCATGCAAGCGCTTGTCTATGAGGGACCGCAGCAGCTGAGACTTCGTGATCTCGAAAATCCCCGGCCGGAGGCGGGCGAAGCGCTTGTCCGGGTCGAGCGGGTCGGGATATGCGGTTCGGATCTGCATGCGTATCACGGCCACGACGATCGGCGTCCGGCGCCACTCATCCTTGGCCATGAACCAGCGGGTACCGTGGTCAGCGGCCCGGACGCCGGCCGGCGCGTTGCGGTTAATCCGCTGGTGACCTGCGGGCGCTGTCGATCGTGCCTGTCGGGGCGGCAGAACCTCTGCCCCGATCGCGAGATTCTCTCCATGCCCCCGCGTGAGGGCGCATTCGCCGAATATATCGCTGTGCCGTACACCAATCTGTTCACCGTCCCGGACGCGCTTGGCATCGCCCAGGCGGCGCTGGCCGAGCCGATGGCGGTGGCCTATCACGCCGTCCGGCTTGCGCTGGCGCAGATCGATTCCAACCTCTCCACCGGAACGGCGTTTGTCATTGGTGGCGGGGCGATCGGCCTGGGCGCGGCACTCGTGCTTCGCGCCCGGGGCCTGGGGCGGGTTGTTGTACTCGAGGCTAATCCGCTGCGACGCGAGGTGCTCAGCGCAGAACCGGGCCTGGAGGTCCGATCAGCGGATGATGCAGCCCTCTCGGGGGCCGGCGGATGCGATCTGGTGGTCGACGCCGTGGGCGGTGAAGCCACGCGAAGGATTGCCTCTGACAAAGCCCGGGCCGGCGGGGTGATCATCCATCCGGGGCTGCAGGGCGGTCTCGAAGGGCTCGACATCCGGCGGATGACGCTGCAAGAGATCACCTTCATCGGTTGTTACACCTACACGATGGTGGACTTTGCCGAGACCGTCGAGTGGCTGGCTGGGGGGCGATTTGGTGCGCTTGCCTGGATCGAGGAACGTCCGCTGGCCGAGGGGGCGACGGCGTTTGCAGAGATCGTCGATGGTCGGTGCGCCGCCCCCAAAGTGATCCTCGACCCGACCGGATCCTCGACCCGGTAGCGGCCGCCGCCGACGGGGTGGTCATTGATAGGCGTCGAGCGCGGCACTCAGCCGGTCGCGGATTGCCTCGCGCAGTGAAGCAGGGGCGATGACTTCGACATTGTCGCCCAGACCCAGCAGCCACCAGCGGATCTGGGCGGTGTCCGGCACCGTTGCCCGCAGCCGCTGGTGGCCGTTGTCGAGCGGATCCATTGTTTGATCCTGGCTCAGCGGGGTTTCCTGCAGATGGACGGCCGTCTCGGCGGCCACCCGCAGCTCCAGTTCAATCACCCCGTCACTTAAACGGAAATCCAGTCCGCCGGTTCGCACATAGGCGTCCAGATCAAAATCGGTCGGCCGGTGGACGGGGGTCTCGGTGACCCGGGCGTTCAGGAAGCGGTGCATGGCAAGGTGGACGATGCCCTCGCGGCCGTTGCGCTGACAGACCAGGTAAACCACCCCGTCACGAAAGACCACCCCCAGCGGGCTGATGACATAGTCCCGGGTCTGTCCGTCGTAGCGGCGCTGATACCGGGCCTCGACCTGACGGTCGTTGAATAGCCCTTCATAGAGCGTGTGCAGGATCTCGCGGTCAATCGCCGGCGGGATCAGGCTCTGGCCGCGGGTGATGGTGCGGATTTTCTCCGGCCAGGTCCGCACCGGGCTGGGGGTGTCGGCGAGGACCTGCTCGGCCTGGGCAAAATAGGGCGCCAGGGCATTGAGTGTGGATGGCGCCATGAGCTGGCCGGTGAAATGCTCTGCAAGCTTGAACGCCAGGGCCGTCTGCGGCTCCATCGCCGGGATGTCGATCTGCGCCGCGTCCCGATCCCAGCACCAGCCATGGGGCCGGGAGCGATCATCCAGGACCAACCCGAAAAGCCGGCCCGAGAGGGTGAGCAGATCACGCTGGACGGTCCGCTCGGTGACCGGATAGCCCTGATCGGCCAGATGAGCGGTGAGATCCTGTGCGGTGATGCGGCGTGGATGGCGCGGGATCCGGCGCAGCATCATCAATTGGCGCAGCAGTGTGTCGGACATCGGCGGCCCCTCCGTGGACAGCCTCGCACGCTATCCGACCGAGGTCCCGGTGACAACACAGGCTAAGAGCTTACGCCGGCTCACCGATCCAGCGTTCGGCGCGTTTGCTCTCGGCGACGGCGCCACCGCCCAGCGCAAAGCCGGTGCAGCGCCCGTCGCTGCGGTGGATCCACTGGTGGGTGTCGATGGGTTGCCACTCGCCGGCATGAGGCGGTGTGCGAACAGCGATTGGGTAGAGCGTTGTTTTGATATTCACCGTATCCGGCGAGCCAGTGTAGGTGTCGATGCTGGGATCGCTGCTCAGGGCCGCGGCGATGACCTCGGCCTGGCGCCGCAGGGCACGGACGTAGGGCCGCAAGATGCCCTCGAATTCCGCGCAATCGCCGAGGGCATGGATATCGGCGTCACTGGTGCGAAGCCGTTCGTCGACGGTGATTCCGCGGCCTGTGGCCAGTCCGGCATCGGCGGCCAGCCCGCGATTGGGGATCAGGCCGAGGGCGCTGACCACCATGTCACCCTGCCAGGTGCTGTGGTTGTCGAATCGCGCCAGAAAACCGGTTTCGCGCGTGCCTTTCAGCGTCACCAGGCTGCAGCCGGTCTGAATGGTGGCACCCGATGCCTCGAGTCGAGCGCGCAGCGTCTGGGCTAACTCTGCGGGAATCAGGCCGGGTAAGAGATAGTCTGCACGTTCCAGCATCGTCACGTGGTGCCCGGCCACTGTCAGGTCGTTGGCGAATTCACACCCGATGAGTCCGCCGCCGATGATAAGGACTCTAGCGGTCTTGCCGTCGATGCCAGATCGCAGTTTTCGATAGTCCGCCAGATGATTGACCGTGAGCGGCTGGCTGTCGGCCTCGCCGGTATCAGGCAGGGTTCTCTGACGCGCGCCACAGGCTAGGATAAGTTTTGCATAGGGCACGCCACCGCGGGGTGTGATGACCCGCCTTCGTTTACGGTCGATGCGCAGCACCCGTGTCTGGCTCAAGAGCGAGACCCCGAGCTGGGCGGCTTGCTCAATGCCCTTTTTGAGGATGAGGGCGTCCGGTTCTAGCGCTTCGCCTGCCGCCGTGGAAAGCCGCGGCTTGGGGTAATAATCGCCGCTATCGGCAGTGATTAACACAATCGAGCGGGCGGGATCGGCTTGGCGTAGCGACTCCGCGGCAGCCCATCCCGCCATACCGGCGCCAACGATCACGGTCTGGTTGGCGTCCGATACGACGGCGGTTTGCTCGGGAGTCGTTGCCGGCCGGTCGGCGGCCGCTGCTTCCAGGGGTACAAAATCGGCTTTGCTTACGCCGCAGTCGGGGCAGACCCAGTCATCGGGAATGTCTTCGAAGCGCGTGCCAGGTGGCAAACCACCCTCCGGGTCGCCCTCGCGCTCATCGTAAATGTAGCCGCAGACCACGCAGATGTACTGACGTGGTCCGTGCTCGTTGGGTGACGGCATGATCTAGGCGGCCTCCAGACGGGCCAACTCCTTACGGATATGCTTGATCGCTGGCGTCACGATCGCGACGAAATAGGATTCACGTAGCTTTCGCTGCACCGGTGAGTCGGCGAGATACCCTCGTGCACCGGCATGCAGCATCGCCGCCTGCGAGGCCCGTAAGCTCAACGTCGAGGCTCGCTCACGGACCTGGAGCACATCCCTGAAGAGGGCGTCACCCGAGCTTCCGGCGACCTCCTCGGCCAGGGTGTTCACCGCCATGCGTAAATCCTCGAGTTCATCTCGCAACGTCTCAGGCGGGTCATCCAGATACGCGTTGACATGCGCATGGGTCCGGTTCATGGCTTCCATGATCTCAATGCAACTCTCGATGACTCCCAGCGGCATGCCCATCTGAAGCAGCACGAAGCCTGCCCGTATGCGTGGCAGAAACGTCGCGGCATCATGGCTGATGACCTGGTCATCCGGAATGAAGACTTTATTGAAGTGACAGGCATAAGTGCCACTGCCTTCAAGGGCGATGAATTCGGCACACTGTTTCAGCTCAAAGCCAGCCTGCGAGCAGTCGACAAGGGCCATCACTTTGCGACCCGTTGCGGGTTCGAGAAAAACGGCCGCGAAGACGTGTCCCTCCGCAAGGTTCGACACCCATGGCAACGTGCCACTGGCCGTATACCCGCCGCTCACCCGCTCGACATGGATCTTGAGCTCCTCGATAGCCGCCACGTTTTTCATGCCGTTGGACAGGCCGGTGCCGCCCAGAAGTTGTCCGCTCGCCACCGGGCCAAGCCATTTCGCGCGGGTAGCGGGCTCTTCGGCGTTGTCCAGATACCAGGCCAGCGCGCTGTGGCACCAGTGGCAGAACCCGGTCGACATGCACGCCCTGGATACCTGCGCAATTGAATCAACCGCCGCCCCGAAGTCGTATCCGTTGTTCCGGATATGTCGGCTGTATGACCCATAGGCGCCGAGGCTGTGCATGAAGTCGGCCGGATATAGCCCATCCCGATCAATGCACCCGGCAAGCGGAGCCAGAGTCTGTTCGACCAGGCTTCGAACATCCTCTGGCGTGGTTGTAACTGCCTCGCTGACTGACGCCATGTTTATCACCCTCGGTTTTTGGAACAGCGCAGAGGCTATCGGTGGGGGGTTGAAGGACGGAAATATTGAATTGCGCTAATGATATTCAGAAAAAAGCTAACCCGAGAATTTTTATAACCATATGCCAAAATAATCGTTTTCATCGGGCAGAGTAGCCCTTAGCGTGGCGCAGCATTCAATCGCCATCGAGAGTCGACCTGTGTCCACGTCTGTGCATGTTGCCGAACTCACGCATCGCTTCAATAAACAAGCTGAACCCGTGCTCTCGGATGTCAATCTTCGGGTTGACGCGGGCGAAACGCTGGCCATCGTCGGTGAAAGCGGCTGTGGCAAATCGACGCTGCTCCACATGATCGCCGGTATGGTGATGCCCTCCACCGGGACGGTTTCAATCGGCAACGAGCCGGTCCGGGCACCCAATCCGCGCTGGAATATTATGTTCCAGCGCGCCGCGCTCTATCCCTGGTTGTCCATCGTCGACAATGTGGCCCTCGGGCTGGAGTTCGCGGGAGCCGGTCGGGAGCGACGCCACCGCGCGGCGGCCATGCTCGAGCGCGTCGGCTTAGGGGATCGGGTCGATGCGCGCCCGCAGGATCTCTCCGGCGGGCAGCAGCAGCGGGTCGCCCTGGCGCGATCGCTGGTTGTGTCGCCGTCGGTGATCCTGCTCGACGAGCCTTTTTCGGCCCTCGATACCTTCACGCGCAGCGACCTTCAGGCGGAGGTCCTCTCGATCGTCGCCGAACAGGGCATCACCCTCATTCAGGTAACCCACGATCTCGACGAGGCCGTGATCATGGGCGATCGCATCGCTGTGATGGAGCGAGCGCCCGGTCGTATACATAGTTTGATCGATAACCGTATGCCCCCACCGAGGCAACCGGGCCGTCCAGGCTTTGCCGGCATGCGGGATGAGCTGCTGGCAGCCTTCGGACGTGCTCGACGCAACCTATCAGGTGCCGACCCGTCGCCCGTCGCGGCGTCGGTGGCGGTCAATGCCTGACTCAACACAGCCAAAGGACCCTTCGCCATGAACGATGAAAAGAACCATCGACACACACCGGCCGACCATCGCAACGGTTGTGGCTGCAGCGATGTCGTTGGCCGCGATTACGAGATCCACGCGGACCGCCGACGATTTGTCCTCGACGGATTGGCAGCGGCCGGTGGTCTGGCGGCGGGTCTGGCCCTGCCGAGTGGTTTCGCTCGGGCGCAATCCGGGCGCGATCCCGTGTTGCGTATCGGCTATCTGCCAATCACCGATGCCACCTCGCTTCTGACCGCTCATGCCATGGGATTTTACGAAGATGAGGGGGTTGAGGTTGAAGCGCCCGAACTTATCCGCAGCTGGTCAGCCCTGGTCGAAGGTTTTGCGCGGGATCGCTTCAACCTTGTGCATCTGCTCAAGCCCATTCCGGTGTGGATGCGCTACAACAACGACTTCCCGGTAAAAATTATGGCCTGGGCGCATGTCAACGGTTCAGGGCTGGTGGTCGGCGGCCGGTCAGACATTCAGTCCTTTGCCGATCTGGGTGGCACGCAGATCGCCGTACCCTACTGGTATTCGGTTCACAATACGCTGCTGCAAATGGCGCTGCGTCAGGCCGGCCTGGAACCGGTCATTCAGGCTCAGGACGCGCCGCTCGGGCCACGGCAGGTCAACCTGCTCATCCTGCCGCCGCCGGAGATGCCCGCTAGTCTCGGTGCCGGACAGATCGATGGCTATATCGTCGCCGAGCCGTTCAATGCAGCGGGCGAGCTGCTCGCCGGCGGGCGGTTGATGCGCTTTACCGGCGATATGTGGGAAAACCACCCCTGCTGCGTGGTCTGCATGAATGAAAACCGGGTCGCCGATAATCCGCAGTGGACGCAGCGGGTCATTAACGCGGTCGTGCGTGGGGCGCATTATGCGCAGACTCACAAGGCGGAGGTGGCCGGGATGCTGTCCCGTGATGGCGATGGCTATCTGCCGATGCCCGCCGAGGTGGTACGACGCGCCATGACCCATTACGACACGCCAGCGTACCGTGACCGGGGCGCCGTGCAGCATCCGGACTGGTCGACCGGTCGCATCGACTTTTCACCCTATCCGTATCCGTCGGCCACCAAGCGGCTTGTCCGTGAGATGAACAGCACGCTGGTGGAGGGCGACCGCACCTTTTTGAACGGACTGGATCCGGATTTTGTTGCAAGTGATCTCGTCGATTACCGGTTTATCGACAAAGCCCTCAATCAGTATCCGCAGGCCAATTATCTGGGCACCCGTACCCGAGAGGAGCGGTTGTCACTGTGAGCCGACTCGCCGCAATCGACGTACTCGGTGGCAGCCGTCTGGGGCGCTTGCTCCAGCGCATCGGCTATCCGATCGCCGGTGTGGCCGCGCTGCTCGCGCTGTGGTGGCTGGGCGGCGTCTACATCGCCGCGCAGCCGGATCTGTTCGCGTTTACCCGGTTCGCGCCATCGGCGGCGTTGCCGGCGGCGTGGGGCCTCTTGGTCAGTGGAGATCTGCTCAACGCCGCGACCGCGAGCCTCCAGCGCATTGGCTGGGGTATGTTGATCGCATTGGTCATTGCAGTGCCCGCCGGCGTCGTGGTCGGGCTGTCGGAGATGTTGCAGCGAGCGACGGCCTTTCCATTCCAGCTTTTGCGGATGGTAAGTCCGCTCGCCTGGATGCCCATCGCCGTGATGGTGTTTGCTACCTGGGATGGCGCGATCATTTTTCTCATCACCATGGCGGCGGTTTGGCCGATTCTGTTTTCGACCACGTTTGCCGTCCAACGCATCGATCCGTTGCATGCCCAGGTGGCGCACAACCTGGGGGCGCCGTTCCTGGGGCGGCTGAGGCGTTTAATCTTGCCAGCCATCGCACCGGATGTCCTGGCCGGGACACGGCTCGCCCTAGGTGTTGCATGGGTCGTGCTCGTGCCCGCCGAGTATCTCGGTGTCACCAGCGGCCTCGGGTACGCGATTAACGACGCCCGTGACATCCTTGCCTACGACCGGTTGGCGGCGCTGGTGCTGTGGATCGGCGTTATCGGCTATCTGCTCGATAGCATCGTTGTCTTTTTCATGCGCCAGGTCAGCTGGCAACCCGGTAATTGATATCCCATAACACCGCGAGGAGTTCTCACCATGAGTAACGTTTCAACACAATCCACTGCTACCGCGCATCTTCGGCCCATCGACCGAGAGGGTCTGCTCGGCTTCGCCGAGAAGTGCCGCAACAACCCGAACGCGCGCGGTACCAATACGGTTCACACCGTCGTGGAAGGTCAATACCGAACCATCAGTCATGTTCGAGGCCACGAGGTGGTGGTCGACGAGCCTCTGCATTTGTTCGGTGAGGACACGGCACCGGCGCCGGCGGAGGTGGTGCTTTCGGCGCTTGGTGGCTGTCTGGCTGTGGGTATCACAGCAATCGCCACCTGGAAGCAGATACCCCTGAAAAAGCTGGAGCTGCACCTCGAAGGCGATATTGGCAACCCCGCAGCATGGGGCGCCGGTGGTCATGAAGCGGCGCCTGAGGACATGGGTATTCAGGCCGTACGCGTTCGGGTGGATATTGAGGGTGATGCCCCGCGGGAAACGCTCGATGAGATTGTCCAGCGGGCCAATTTCTATTCGCCCATCGGCAACACGGTGCGTAACCCGATCGACTTTGAGATCACGCTAGCCGACTGATGCGCCCCGGCAATAGGCCTAGGCCCGGGCTGTCAGACAGCCGGGCCTAGGCGTTGCCTTTCTCAGGACCTAGCGATCAGAAGTGATAATTCGCGCCGATCGTAAGCGCGCTCGTCTCATAGCTCGACTCGTCGAAATACTGCACCCACTCGGCATACCCCGATACGCTGTCGTTCAGGTCGACCGTGGCGCCCAGGCCGTATGAAAAGTCAGTATCATCCTCGTCGAATGAGAGTCCAAAAGCGTTGGCTGACAACTCCCCGTAGGTCAACCCGGCGAGCCCGTAGACAGAGAATGGGTCAGCCACTGGCAGATAGCCGACGACGTAGGCCCCCGCGACCTGGTCGACCTCGACGTCCACGTCCACACCGCGGATGGTGACCTCGTCGTCGGTCAGGCCAAATCCAAGGCGGCCTTCGATAGCGACATTGTCTGCAACCCCGTAACCGAGCCGGCCAATGAGCGCAGTGGGTTCAGCGTCCGCTACGCCATCCTCTTCGTAGTTGATCATCCCGAGGCCACCACCGACATAGGTCTCACCTTGCTCCACGGCAAAAGCCGGCGTGGTCAGGCCTGCCATGATGAGTGGGAGTGTGAGTGATTTCGCAATTCGCATCGCTGCTTCTCCTTTTGCGAGGGTCTGAAAACGCAAGGTCGAAGGTGAGCCAAAGATCCGACACCTCGGGTCGGACCTTCATTGCGACCATGGAGCCGACCCCTTAGGCTCTGAACCGTTTCAAGGGAATGAGGCGCGTTCATGCCGACGCCGATACTCGCTCACGCCAGTCTTGTCATTGCGGGTTGGGCCGCCGCTGCCACCGGTATGGCGTCGGCCGGCCCCATCGATGAGCGCTTTCGGCCAACAGGGCCGCATGAGGGAGTTTATTGATCGTATTCAGCAGCAGGACTGATCGATCGGGGGTGTGGCGATGACCCCAATGGTACGGTCTGTCTTTCATGCGCCCAGCCACACCTTCTCGTACGTGGTCTGGGACCCGGCGACGCGTCAGGCAGCGATCATTGATCCGGTGCTCGATTACGATCCGGCCGCCGGGCGCACCGACACGGATACGGCTCAGCAGGTCCTCGATATCGTAGAGGCAGAAAGCCTCACCGTTGTCTGGCTACTCGAGACCCACGCCCATGCCGATCACCTCACGGCCGCGGCATGGCTCAAGCCCCATTTCGAGGCGCCCGTTGGCATTGGCGAGCGGATTACCGAGGTGCAGGCGCGGTTCGTTGCGCTTTTCAACCTCAGCGCCGATTTCACCGCGGATGGTCGACAGTTCGATCGGCTTTTCGCCGACGGAGAGACCTTCACCGTGGGCGATCTGCCTGCCGAGGTCATCCACACCCCGGGGCATACCAGCGACCACGTGAGTTATGTCATCGGCGATGCGGTCTTCGTCGGGGACACGCTCTTTCTGCCCGATGCCGGAACCGCTCGCTGCGACTTTCCGGCCGGTTCAGCGGCGGAGTTGTATCATTCCATCCACCGGCTTTTGGATCGCCTGCCGGACCACCAGCGGGTGTTTGTGTTGCACGACTATGGCACCGATTACCGCGCCCCGGCGTCCGAGACCACCATTGGCGACGAGCGCCGGGAGAACATCCACGTGGGCGCCGGCGCCACCGAAACCGAGTTCGTCGCGATGCGCGAGGCTCGCGACCGGACGCTGCCCATGCCCACGCTCATCCTGCCCGCGGTGCAGGTCAACATCCGTGCCGGCGTGCTCCCGCCCGCCGAGGCCAACGGCGTGAGCTATCTCAAGATCCCCATCGATACGTTCGGCCCACATTGGCAGGGCCTGTGAGCGGGCGGTTGACCAGTCAGGCGGCCTGGGTAGTGGCACTGGGCGCCCTCGGTGCCGTTCGCGTCTGGGCAATGGTGATTAGCGGCGACGCGCAGTTACCGCACCTGGTCGCGGCGCTGACCCTGCTCGTCCCTTTGGTGCTGGCGGGGCTGTTTTTCCGCCGTGTCTGGCCGGCGGCGGTTGGATTGGCTGTTGTCGTGGTGATTGAGCTCTCGCTAAGTGGCTAGCCGTGCAGCCCTATACCTTGCTGGCGCGTATTCAGGTCGTGTCAATCGGCCATGTCCGGAGCAAGTTATCCCTGGGCGGCGAGGCGAGCTGACTGAGATGTGGTCAGGCTTGAGCGCTGATGGCGCCATTTCCCGGCCGTCATGGGCGTGAATGCCGCCCTTTCACCCAAACGCATGACGGATACCCGAAACGTTACGTTTTAAGATCGCGATCTAATTCTAAGCTGCAAGCACCAAGGCGTGGGTGCATTTTTGAGTTCCGGCAGCGCCTTCCCTCCGACACCATCTGACGGTCTTTACCGATAGGGTACGGTCTGTATGGGATGCGCCGGTGCCAGATACCGGATCCGGCCAGGGAAGGCCGCAATATAGCATCCAATCTCCAGGGCAACTGCAAGGGAGGTCAATGACTATCCGCCCGAGACCTGGTTCGAGGGGCTGATTTAGGCGAATTCAGAGGCAATGGAAGAAGAGATCGGGGATCTGCGAGCATTGGCGGAGTACGTGGCAACACTCGGTTAAACGTTCAAGGAAACCCGGAGCCCCATGAACCTGCGCCAGAAATCCCGCGCGACCTCCGCGATCCTAACGTTCCTTTTCGGTCCGCTTGGGGTGTTCTACTCGAGTGCGGCAGGGGGCATCGTGTTGATCCTGATCGCGATTGCGAGCGCAGGGACGGTTATTGGCCCGATCCTTTGCTGGATTGCGGCGATCATCTGGGGCGACCACACCGTCCGGCGCCATAACGAGTCCCTGGACCGCTTGCTGAATCGCCCCTCAGATGGTGATACTTAGTCGAGCGCCTCAAAGCGCTGATGGCACATCCGCCTTGGGAAAATCATCGCCAGTGTAGAGCAGCGGCAGGTTGTTGGCCTTGGCTCAGACGTAGGCAAAGCAGTCACCAAAGTTAAGTCCTGCCGGATGGGCCCCTTTTCCCCATTTTGCGCACGCACCAGCGCTGGCGACGGCTTTAGCTGCATCCAATACGTCAACATCTGCGTCGATGGCAAGGCCTAGCAGGATGGGGAATCTTACGTCTTGACGCGGTTGCGCAACGCGCTACACTAATGCCAATGATCATGTCTTTCAAGCACAAGGGATTGCGCCGTTACTACGAGACAGGGAGCACCCGCGGTATCCAGACAGACCATGCCAAACGGCTGAGAATGCAGCTGGCAGCCTTGGATACCGCAGTTGAGATTGCTGATCTGGATATTCCTGGATACGGGTTGCACCCCCTAAAAGGGAATCGAAAGGGTATATGGGCCATTACCGTAAGCGGTAACTGGCGCTTGACCTTCGAGTTTTCAGACGGCAATGCGTACCTGCTTGATTATGAGGATTACCACTAATGTCTATGTACAACCCTCCACATCCTGGTGAGTTCATTCTGGCGACGTACATGGAGCCCCACGGACTGAGCTGCCGTTATCTGGCCGAGCGGTTGGATGTATCCCCATCCACGTTGAATCGGATCCTGAAACAGCAGAGCGGGGTCAGCCCGGAGATGGCGTTAAGACTTGCCAAGGCACTAGGCCGTACACCGCAGAGTTGGCTGGCCATGCAGGACGCTTACGACCTCTGGCATGCGGGTCAGACCATAGCACTGGATAAGGTCCACAAGGTGGAACTCACTGCGGCGTAGCATCTGCCGACTTAAACGCTCAGCTTGCTACCCTTTCTGAATGAGTTTGATTAAAGGCCTCCACCATATAACCGCCGTGGCCGCCGACCCGCAGTGCAATCTCGATTTCTACGCCGGCGTCCTCGGCCTGCGGCTGGTGAAAAAGACCGTCAACCAGGACGATCCGTTTACCTATCACCTCTACTACGGCGATGCCCTGGGCCGACCCGGAACGGCGATGACGTTTTTCCCGTTTCCGGGTGTGCCGGCGGGGCAACCCGGGCGGGGACAGCCGCTGGAGACGCGGTTTGCGGTGCCAGCGGAATCCTTGCCTGAATGGCGGGCGCGCCTGACACAGGCCGGGGTTCAGGTGCGGAGTGGTTCAATAAAAGAGGGAACACCTTCTCTGCATTTCACCGACCCCGACGGCCTCCCGCTGGCGCTGGTGGGACAGGGCACGACGGAAGGCGTTCCCGCCGATGCAGACGCAGACATCTGGCAGGCGCCGGGTCTGCCCGCCGGCATGGCCATTCAGCGGTTTGCCGGGATGACGCTCTCCAGCTACCGGCCGGACGCTACCGCGCAGGTGCTGACTGAATTACTAAGCTATGCCGAGGGCGCCGCGGATACCGATGGCCGCTGGTTTCGCGCTCCGGGGGAGGGCACTGGGGATCAGCTGTATTTATTCAATGAGGCCGCCCCCGGCCAGCCAGGCTATGGCACGGTGCATCACATTGCGTTCCGTGTCGCGGACCGCTCGGCACTGCTCGAGATGCTCGAGCGCGTACAGGCCATACGCCTGCCGTCGTCCGGGGAGGTGGACCGGTTTTATTTCAAGTCCGTCTATTTCCGCGAGCCCGGCGGTATGCTCTTTGAGATCGCCACCGATGACCCGGGCTTTGCGGTGGATGAGCCGGCCGAGTCCCTTGGCGAGGCGCTTAAGCTCACCGACGCGCATGAACCGATGCGCGCGGCTATCGAGGCCCGGCTACCGGTGCTGCAGATGTTTGCCCGGCCGGCCAATCTTTGACCTTGCCTGAGTAAGGATTGAGCAAGGGGGTTTCCCTTGATAATCCGCATGCCTCAAGTGACCAGCTTTTTGAGGCGGCCACTCGCCGGAAGCGGGCCCGAGAGCAATCCGTGACGTTGAACACCCGTGGTGAATCGTCGGATCGGGAGTGGACACGGGAGGCGCTGGTCGGACAGTGACCTCCAGTGACCGACTTCTTCGCAACCGCTCCGCGCGGGCTCGAAGCGCTGCTGGCCGGTGAGGGGACGGCCCTACGCCGTCAGGATCATCTTGATCGCCTTCTGGTTGGCTGCATCGCCGAAGACGTCGTAGGCCTTTTCGATCTCATCCAGCCCGAAGTGATGCGTGATCAGGCTTTGGGCGTCGACACCGCCGGATTCGAGGATCCGCATTAGCACCGGAATGGTGTTCGTATTCACAAGGCCCGTGCGGATGGTCACGTTCTGGATCCACAGGTCCTGAATCTGCAGGTCCACGCTGGTGCCATGCACGCCGATGTTGGCGATATGACCGCCGGCGCGGACGATGCGCTGACAGGTGTCGAAGGTCTCGGGGATGCCGACCGCCTCCATGGCCACATCAACGCCTTCCCCGCCGGTCATCTCCATGATGGCCTCCACCGGGTCGTTACTGATGATGTCGGTCGCACCCAGCTGGCGGGCCGTCTCGAGGCGGTTCCCATCCGGGTCGATCATGATGATCCGCGCTGGCGAGTAGAAGCGCGCGGTAAGCAGCGCGGCAAGGCCGATGGGCCCCGAGCCGACGATGGCAACCGTATCGCCAAGGCCGACCTCGCCGTTGAGGGCGCCGATCTCATGGCCCGTGGGCAGGATGTCGCTCAGCATCACCGCGGATTCCGGGTCGAGGCCCTCGGGCAGCTTGTAGAGGCTGTTGTCGGCGTGGGGGATGCGCACGGACTCCGCCTGGGTGCCGTCGATCATATGGCCCAGGATCCAGCCCCCGTCGCGGCAGTGCGAGTACATGCCCTGCTTGCAGTAATCGCAGCGGCCACAGGAGGTGATGCAGGCGATCAACACCTGATCGCCGGGCTTGAGCGTGGCGACACCGTCGCCGACGGATTCAACCACGCCAACCCCCTCATGTCCGAGTGTCCGGCCGGGCTCACAGGTGGGGACGTCGCCCTTGAGGATATGCAGGTCAGTGCCGCAGATGGTGGTATGGGTAATGCGCACGACGGCGTCGGTCGGGTGCTCGATTGCCGGATCGGGTTTGTCTTCCCACTGCCGTTTGCCGGGGCCGTGATAGACGAGTGCTTTCATGGCTTGTTCCTCTCGTTGGCGTATGGATGCCATGAGCTTAGACAAGCCGAATGCGGTTTTGGTTGACTCTGATCAGGCGGGAGGCATGGTGACTAGGCCCGGCGTTCAAGGCCCATCGCCCAGAAGTCGATCTCGAGCCGGGTCGCGTCACGGAAGACCATGACCAGTTCCTGGAAACGCGCCGGGGTGACCTCGGCCAGCCGGGCGTCGAGCCATTCCTGCTCGGCCCGCATGGCGTCCTGGAACTCGGTGCTCGCGTACATGGCGATCCAGGCGTCGTAAGGGTTGTCCGCGCCACGCACGGTGCTGGGGCGCTGGTTGATCCAGTTGGCGATCTCGCCATAGCCGATGACGCAGGGGGCGAGGGCCACATGCAGATCCAGCAGATCGCCGCGATGGCCGGTGTCCAGCACATAGCGGGTATAGGCCATGGTGGCGCGGGCCTCGGGCAGCGCTTCAAGCTCGGCCTCACGGATGCCCCATTCCTGGCAGTAGTCCACATGCAGTCCCAGCTCGAGATCGACGATGGCCTTCAGCCCCTCGTGGGCCTGACGCAGGTCGGCGAGGGTGCGGCTTTTGTAGGCGGCAAGCGCAAAGGCGCGCGCGAAGTGAATCAGGAAGAGATAGTCCTGCTTGAGGTAGTGCTCAAAGGACGCGCGGGGCAGCGTGGCGTCGGCGAGCTGGGCGACGAAGTCGTGCCGGATGTAGGCCCGCCAGTCCTCGGCGCAGGCTGATCTGAGATCATCGAATCGGTATTGGGTCGTGTCCGTCATATGCACCTCGGCGCAACTGGCTGTCGCCGCTGCCAATGCCGTTAGCCATCGACCTTCAATGTCGCCATATCAATGACAAAGCGGTACTTGACATCGCCTTTTTTGACCCGCTCGTAGGCTTCGTTGATGTTGCGGATATCGAGCATCTCGACATCGCAGGCGATGCCGTGCGCCGCACAGAAATCGAGCACCCCCTGGGTCTCGGGCATGCCGCCGATGAGCGAGCCGGCCAGTACCCGGCGGCCGAAAACCAGGTTACCGGCGTTGAGCGGCGGCTCCACCGGCTCGAGCAGGCCGACCAGGATATGCGTGCCATCGTGCCGCAGCAGCGCCAGATAGGGGTTGAGATCGTGCTGCACGGGGACGGTGTCGAGCATGAAATCAAACGAGCCGGCCGCGGCTTCCATCTGCGCTTCGTCCGTCGAGACAATGACCTGCGAGGCGCCCTGGGCCCTGGCTTCGTCGACCTTCTCCGGCGAGCGGGTGAAAACCGTCACCTCGGCCCCCAATGCCTTGGCAAACTTAATCCCCATATGTCCCAGGCCGCCCATGCCGATCACCCCGACCTTGTCGCCGGCTTTCACGCCATAGTGGCGTAGCGGCGAATAGGTGGTGATCCCGGCGCAGAGCAGCGGCGCGGCGGCGGCGGGATCCAGCGCCTCGGGGATGCTGACCACAAACCGGTCACTGACCACGATCGCCTCGGAATAACCGCCAAAGGTGACGGTGTGATCGTGTCGATCCTGTCCGTTGTAGGTCAGCGTCGGGCCTTCGAGGCAGTACTGCTCAAGCCCCTCCTGGCAGGGGTCGCAGTGGCGGCAGGAATCGACCATGCAGCCAACGCCGACCACGTCGCCGGGCTTGAAGCCGCTGACCGCGCTGCCGACCGCCGTGACGCGGCCGACGATCTCGTGGCCCGGGACGACCGGGTACTGCGTCATGCCCCAGTCGTTCTGGGCAAAGTGGATGTCGGTGTGGCAGACGCCGCAGTAGTCGATCGCGATGGCCACGTCATCGGGGCGCAGCGCGCGGCGCTCGATGGTGTGCGGGGCAAGAACGGACTGCTCGGACTGGGCGGCGTAGGCATTGGCCTGGGGCATGGATGATCTCCAATAAAACGAGGGATGATATCCACCCACGGTGGTGGCCGTCGGTCAGGATGTCAAAGCCGGTCTGAGCCAAGCGGTGATTGCGGCCGTCGTGCCGGATGGCCGAAGCTGTACCGATGTGTGGTCGTTTTGCCCTTCATGCCTCCGGTCAGCAGCTCGCCGAAGCCGTCGGTGCGGCTCAGGCGCCGGCCGTTGAGTCATCCTTTAATATCCCGCCGGGCACGGCGCAGTGGGTGACCCACGCCGATCGCGAGGGCGGGGTCGTGTTCGAGACACTCGGGTGGGGATACCGCCCGGTCTGGGCCGGGGAGGATGCCCCACAACCGATCAATGCCCGGGCCGAGAAAGTGGCGACATCCGCGTTTTTTCGCGATGCCTTTGCCCGCTACCGCTGCCTGGTACCGGCGAGTGGCTGGTTTGAGTGGCAAAAGGGTGAGTCTGGCAAAACCCCCTTCTACATCACCGCTGCACACGGCCCGCTTTTCTTTGCCGGGATCTACGATCCACCCCGCGAGCACAGTGCCGGCAGCTTTGCCATCATCACCCAGCCGGCGGCGGCGCCGATCCGTCGCATTCACCCGCGGATGCCGCTGGTACTGGATCCGGCTTGCTACAGCGCCTGGCTGGATCCTGACCGGAACACCCGCGATGCGGTCAAGGCTGCGGCCCGGGCCCTGACGCCGACGGCACTGAAGGCCTGGTCGGTGGATACGCGGGTCAATCGTCCCGCCAACGATGATCCCGGCTTGATCGAGCCGGTCGCTGACTCGCCTGGCTGTCCCTGGGCATTGCGGGGGCGATAAGATGCGCGGGTTATGGGCAACGACGTGTGCTGAATACCGTGACCGCCATTCGCATTGATACCGCTCGATCCCTTGCCGCTGCCGCCCTCGAGCGCGCCGGCACCTCGCCGGAGAATGCCGCCTCGGTGGCCGAGGCGCTGATCGCCGCCGAGCGCGATGACATCGCCTCGCACGGGCTATCCCGGGTGGCGTTTTATGCCGACCAAGTGGCGGCGGGCAAAGTGGCCGGGCAGGCCACACCGAGCGTAGATACTAAGGGTGGCGTGGTCAGGGTCGATGCCGGCACCGGCTTTGCCTATCCAGCGCTTGATGCCGGGTCTCAGCCGTTACTCACCCAGGCGCAGCGGCACGGGATTGCGGCGGTGGCCATCACCAATTCCCATCACTTCGGTGTCGCCGGTCATTTTGTCGAGCGACTGGCCGACCAAGGGTTGGTCGGGCTTGGCTTTGGCAATGCACCGGCGGCGATCGCCCCGTGGGGCGGCAAGCGGCCGCTTTTCGGCACCGACCCCATCGCCTTTGCGGCGCCCCGGACCGGGGAGGCGCCGCTGGTGGTAGATCTGTCGGTCAGCCGGGTCGCCCGGGGCAAGATCATGATGGCCCAGCGCCGGGGCGATCCTATCCCCGAGGGCTGGGCCCTGGATGCCGAGGGACGGGCCACCACCGATGCCGATGCCGCGATGGCCGGCAGCGTCCTGCCCATGGGCGAGGCCAAAGGTGCGGCGCTGGCCCTGATGGTCGAGCTCCTCGCCGCCGGGCTGACCGGCTCGTCTTTTGCCTACGAGGCCTCATCGCTATTCGACGCCGAGGGCCCGGCCCCGCGGCTGGGGCAATTATTCATCGCCATCGACCCGGCGTTTTTCCAGGCCGGCGCCGGCTTCGCCGACCGGGTGAATGCCATGTGCGCGATGATCGCCGACCAGCCCGAGGCCCGCCTGCCGGGCGCCCGCCGGCTGGCCGCGCGACAGCAGGCACAGATGCATATCAAGGTGGGCGAGGCCATTCTTGCCGATCTCAAAAGCCGCGCCGGGCAGACCGACTAGGCCGGTGCTCGATACTTAAAGGGCAGATACCCGCCGCGGTTGCGCGCCGGGCACAAGGCGCTTTGGTTGAACCGTTCAAAAAAATTGGTCTACAGTTAAGCGCAGCTGGATACCTGATCCGGCTCTTTTCCTTTCGTATGACCCGAGCGCAACCGTCTCTCGCCGGTCAGGATCCAGCTGACATGGGTGTCAGGACGGTTTGGTCAAACGCAAGGAAAAAGGAGTTGATCTATGAACAAGCGTTCCCTGTACGCCTTGGCCCTTGCCGGTGCGCTGTCCCCCGTGGCGGCAAACGCCGACTGTGGCAAAGTCTCCGTGGGAGAGATGAACTGGACCTCTGGCGGCATCATTGCCTCGATCACCGAGTTCATCCTCACGCAGGGGTACGGTTGTGATGTCACCGTTGTCCCATCCGCCACCACAACGGCCATTACATCGCTGGCCGAGAACAACGAACCGGATATCGTCCCCGAGTTCTGGCCCAATGGCGCGCCCGCTTACTATGACCTTGCCGAGGAAGGCAAAGTCGTGAAGGCCTCGGACGCCTTCTCACAGGGCGGCACCGAGCACTGGCTGGTACCGGCGGATCTGGTCGAAGCGCATCCGGAGCTGGCCACCATCGAGGGGGTGCTCGCCAACCCCGATCTGGTCGGTGGAGTGTTCCATAACTGCCCGGACGGCTGGGGCTGTCGTATCAACAACGACTCGCTCATCGAGGCCTTTGACTTTGAGGCCCACGGCATGGATGTCTTCAACCACGGCTCGGGCGAGACGCTGAAATCGGCGCTGGTCTCCGCCATGGAAAACGACGAGCCTTACTTCGGTTATTACTGGGGGCCGACGGCGCCGCTTGGCAAGTACGACCTGGTGAGCGTCGACCTGGGCCCGGTCAATGAGTCGGTGTACGAGTGCAACATCGATCCGGAGTGCGGCGAAGTGGGCGTCAGCGGCTACCCCGCCGCGCCGGTGTTCAATGTGGTGACCACCGATCTTGCCGATCGTGAGCCCGAGGTGTTCGCGTTCATGCAGAACATGTCATTTAGCAACGACGCGATGAATGCGCTGCTTGCCTGGCATGAGGACAACAACGCGACGCTGGATGAGGCGGCCGTCCACTATCTCGAGAACAACAAAGACGAGTGGATGAGCTGGCTCAATGACGAGGCCCGGGAGAGCATCCAGGGCGTTTTCTAGACCACCGGCTCTGCTGGTGACAACGCCGGGGCCTTCGGGTCCCGGCGTTTTTTGTGGGTGATAGGATGAACGGCGTTTTACTCAAGACAAAGGACGCCCATGACCACCGACACCACCTACGCCGGGCTCACCCAGCTGGGCCAGGACAGCGGCCTTCCTGCCTCGCCCGACGAGGCCACCCTCGAGCGTGTACCCAACCCGCAGGCCGGTTTTGGGTATGTGGCGCGGTTTACCGCGCCGGAGTTCACCTCGATCTGCCCGATGACCGGACAGCCCGATTTTGCCCAGCTTGTCATCGACTACGTCCCAGGCGAATGGCTGGTGGAGAGCAAATCGCTCAAGCTTTTTCTTTTCTCGTTCCGCAACCACGGGGCTTTTCACGAGGACTGCACCATGACCGTGGCGCGGCGGCTGGTGGAGCTGCTCGAGCCGCGCTGGCTGCGCATCGGCGGCTACTGGTACCCGCGCGGGGGCATCCCGATTGATGTTTTCTACCAGACCGGCGAGCCGCCGGCGGATGTCTGGATCCCCGAGCAGGGTGTCACCCCTTACCGCGGCCGCGGTTGAACCAACCCAGAGGTTTGAATGACAGCACCCACCCGGCAGACGCAGGCAACGGATGGCCTTCGCATTGCGGTGATCGGCGCCGGTCTGGCCGGCACCTCGGCCGCCCGGCATCTGGCGCAAGCGATGCCCGATCAGGTCGAGGCCATCTCACTCTACGAGATCGGCCGCGGCCCCGGCGGCCGAGCGGCGACCCGCCGGACACGGGCCGTGCCGGAGTTTCGGGTCAACCACGGCGCGCCCTATGCCGATATCACCACCGCCTCGGGCCGGGCGCTGATCGATGCGTTGGGCGAGGCGGTCGAACCGTATACCGGGGCGCGCGTGGTCATCGATGCGGCCTCGGGCGACTGCCGGGATCGCCCCGTGCCGGACGGGGTCGCGTTGATCCGCGGTGCGGATGGCGAGATGGCCAACCTGGCGCAGGGGCTGTTACAGGACGCCAAGGGCCAGCCGATTGATGCCATCCAGCCCCGCTATACGGAAATGGTCCGCGGGCTCCACCGCTCCCCGGAGGCAGGCAGCCGATGGCATCTCACGGACAAGCAGGGCGAGGCCATCGGCAGCGCCGACTGGCTGGTGGTCGCCGGCAGCGGTATAGCCCATCCACGGTGGTCGAAAACCTTTGGTGGCCAACCGCCGCTGGTCCAGGCCGCCGCCGGGCTCTCGGATGCGCGTCTGGATGAGGCGCTGGCGGTGATCGCCGGCCAGGGGGCGGCGCCGGTTTTAACGGTGTTTTGCCACTTGACCGGTCAAGCCGCCGAGCCCTGGCGGGCGCTGGGCTTTGAGGACGGGCTGATCGAGGGGCACCCTACGCTTGCCAAGGTATCCATCCAGCCCCTTGAGGGGCAAAGCTGCGCGGTGGTGCTGCACTCCACCGCGGAGTACGCCCGCAGTAATGCCGGGGTCTATGGTGCCTCCTCGAGCGCGGCCCGGGTGGGGGATGCCTCATCAAGCGCCGATCGCGAGGGCGAGATCATCGACGATCTGCTCGCCGCCCTGGCCGGGATGCCAGGCCTGCCAACGCCTGACCCGGCTGATTGCGCATTCGGCCCGCTGATGCACCGCTGGGGCAACGCCTTTGCCGAAGGCGAACCGCTGCCCGCCGCCCTCGCGGTCTGCCCCGAGGCCCGGGTGGCCTTTTGCGGGGACTACGTCGCAACCGATGCGCGCATGGCGAGTGTCGAGTCGGCCCTTGTCTCGGGTGCCCAAGTGGCCGATGGTGTGGCGGTTGCTGTGTCGAGTTGATGTGATGTCGCCTAGACCTGCCCCGGTCCTTGTTTTTGATGTCAATGAAACGCTGCTCGACCTGCGCGTGCTCGAGCCGTTTTTCAACGAGTTGTTCGGCGAACCACGGGCCCTGCGCGACTGGTTTGCCGAGCTCATTCTCTACTCGCAGACCCTCACTGTTGCTGGTTATTACCGGCCGTTCAATGAATTGGCCGCCGCCGTTTTGCGTATGCGCGGTGAGGTGGCGGGTGTCGAGATAACCGACGCCCATACCCGATCCCTTGGCGAGGCGATCCGCCGCATGCCGGCCCACCCGGATGTGGCCCCGGGTCTGTGGCGTCTGCGCGAGGCGGGCTTCCGCCTGGTGACACTGACCAACTCGCCGCCGCCGGCCGGACCTTCGCCGCTGGACGATGCAGGGGTCGCGGATTACTTTGAGGATCACTTCAGCGTCGATACGGTGGGGGCGTTCAAGCCGGCCCCGGCGTGTTATCAGCAGATCGCGCAGCGGCTGGGGGTGGGCACCGGCGATCTCTGTCTGGTGGCCTGCCACGTCTGGGATACCATTGGTGCCCAGGCCCTGGGCTGCCAGGGGGCGTTTGTCCGGCGACCCGGGAATGCGGTGATCGACGTCGCGGCGGTGCCCACGCCGGATTTCATCGCCGATGATCTGATATCGCTTGCCACCCAGCTGGGATGTGATTGATGCGCGGGTTTTCGCGTTGGTGGTGGATTGGCGCCGCCCTGTTGTTGTCCGCCGGACTGCCATCGGCCCACGCGCTTGTCTTTGAGCCTCAGGTGGCGGTGGTCACCCGCGTGGTGGACGGCGACACACTGGTATTGCGATTCCCCGACGCGCCACAGCGCCCCGGCGTCGAATACCGCGCCAATTTACTGGGCGTTGACGCCCCGGGCCGGGGCGAGGCGGAATGCGCCGCCGCCTACGTCGCCGACATCGCCCATCGACTGCTTCAGGGCCGGCGGGTGTGGGTGGAGTGGGATAGCCGGGACCGGCGTACCGGCGATGGTCGCTTGCTCGTCTATATCCACCACCTGGATGAGCGCGACGCCGATCTCAATGCCACCTACATCGAGCAGGGCTGGGGTTGGGTGCCCCGGGCCTATCCGGCCGATCGCAAGGTGCAGTACCTCAAACTCGAGCAACAAGCCCGGGCCGCGCAGCGGGGGCTATGGGGCATGGCCTGTGCTCCGGCACGCTAGATGAGCATGCACCTGTGGGTCGATGCCGATGCCTGTCCGGGGGTCATCAAGGAGATCCTCTTTCGCGCCGCTGAGCGCGTGGGGATACGGCTTACCTTGATCGCCAATCAGCCCATCCAGACGCCGCCATCGAAACTCATCGACAGCGTCCAGGTGGCGGCCGGGTTTGATGTGGCCGATGACGAAATCGTCCGCCGTGTCTCAAGCGGGGATCTGGTGGTGACCGCGGATATTCCGCTGGCAGCCGAAGTCATCGAAAAGGGGGCATTGGTGTTAACGCCCCGCGGCGAGGCGCAGACCCGCGAGAACATCCGCAGCCGGCTGCAGATGCGGGATTTTATGGAAACGCTGCGGGGCAGTGGCATCCACACCGGTGGCCCCTCGGCGCTGACCGCCGCCGACCGAAAACGCTTTGCCGACGCGCTGGATCGTTATCTGGCAACGGCGGGGGAGTGAGCGGGCCTTGCCGTTGGGCCGAAAACAATCCTGCAAACCGAGCTATTGGATTTATTGGCGTCATCGGCGCTGATCATGTCACGCGCCGAGACGCCCTGAGCCGCGACGGAGAAGACGATGGCATCGTTTTTTGACAATCGTGCGGTCTGGTGGGCACTCGCGCTTGGCGCGTTGGCGGGGGTGCGCATTTGGACCATGGCCCTTTCCGGCGTCGCGCAGCTGCCGCATATCATGGGGGCACTGACGCTGCTCGTCCCCCTGGTGGTCTTCGCCCTGTTGATCCGCCGGATCTGGCCGGCGGCCGCAGGGCTTGTCATCGTCGTGATCATCGAGCTTTCACTGTTGTGAGCGCATGGCCGAGGGCAATCAGACAGACGAGATCGCCATTTACGAGGCCGAGAACGGGATATTCGAGGTTCGACTCGAAAAGAGGACCTTCTGGCTATCGCAGGCCCAGCTTCAGCGAGCTTTTCCGGCGGGATCAGTCCGTTATCTCCCGCCACATGAGCAATGCCTTCGGGAAAATCTCGGCGGTCTCAACACCGCCTTGCCTGATCCCGGTGAGCTGCGTGCAAAAAGGCGTTAGCAGCCGATTTCCAACCGACTTTACAAAGCACTGGAACTGGCCGGCCACCTGAAAGCGATTGTCCAAGCGCAACGCCCCGCCAGGTTATGGCCACAACAGCGCATGCGGCACCCGATAGCCCTGACCGGACTGCATGCAGGTCACCGTGCAGGTGACTTTATTGACCCGATCGATGTGCGCGGTGATCACCTGGCCCTGTGGCGTCGCAAAGCAGACCTGCTGGCCTTTGCAGAATTTCGTCGCCGGGTTGATCGGTGCGCGAGGGTCTGGCTTGCCTTCCGCGCCCGTCACACCGGCGCTCGCTCTGCCCTGAACAAAGGCCCGCTCTAACTGCCGGGTTCCGTCCATGAGGCGGTCGCGCCCAAGCGCATCATAGAGATCGCCCACCGCCTTGTAGAAGGCGGCATTGTGGACGCTGCCTCGCCGGCGCCCGCCGCGGTGGCTTTGCAGGGCGTGCGCGGTCTCATGGATAGCGATATGAGCGAGGGCACAGGGCGGCGATGTATTGCCATCGACGAATCGGTGGCGGGCGATCTCGCGGGTGTGGGTCCATTGATGATGGTTGCCGCACAGGTGGTCGGCGACCATGCCAACCCCATAGGTGATGGTATGGCCCCTGCCACCAGGTTGATGCCGATAGCAGGTCTGCCGGCCGCAACCAATGCGGTAGCGAACCCCCGGATAGCCGGGCGCGTGGGCATCACACAGCCTCATTAACACCGGGTCGATGACATCGACTGACCAGTCAACCAGGCTGGCAGCCAGCTCCCGGGCGGCGGCCATGAGTGAGGGGCTTTGTGAGGACGCTTTTGGGGGCATGGAATCTTTGGAGTTTTGCGGTGTGTAATTTTGACAGGGCGCTAGCGCTTTCGGCTTTTCCAGGTGCCGCCGTACTATAGGTCTCGGGATGGGGGGTTTTGACGACATCGAGGCAAGCACTACAGAGGAAAACCCAGTCACTGACCGCGCCGTACCGACACCGGTAGAGCGCGTCCTTGGTCTCGCCGCAGTCAGCGCATTGTCTCGTTCGGTATCGCATTCGGCAGCAGGTTATCGTGTTTGATTGGAGTCTGTCGGTTTTAAAGTAGGGGCAAGGTGGCCCCGTCACTTGCGCGCAGGATACGGGTAAGGGGTGATGGTTGCATTGCCTAACGATAAGATTCTCAGACACGGTGGCCACATTACGGCGCGGTCCTTCCAGGCGGAGCCTAGCGGGCTTTCCGATAGAGGAGAAAAACGTCTGGTTGCGCGCGGCGTGGGAGGCGGGCATCGCAAGTCCGCGAAGCGGTGCTCTCAGCCTATGATTATCGGTGTGCAATCTCCAACCTACCCGAGGAGCGTCTGCTCGATGCTGCACACATCACCGCAGATGGCGACGAACGCCTGGGGCAACCCGAGGTGGTCAATGGTTTACCGCTATCAAAGGTCCATCACGCTGCCTTTGACGGCCACCTGATTGGGATGGACCCGGATTATCGATCACATCTCGGAAGCGCTGATGACGCAGAGCGATGGCCCCACGCTTCAGGGCGCAATACAGCCCGGAGGAGACTCAGCTTAGCCCCATCCACTCCGCAATCTGCTGATTCTGCTTAAGGCGCCTGCGCTGGTGCTGCAGGCCCTCAAAGACCGCCTCGGGCCGGCTAGCGTCTTCGACCATCGGCAGCGCTGCGTCGGCTTCGATCATGAATTGTGCGCGACGTCCGGTTTGCAGGTAGCTTGTCTCCCACCACTCGAGGATCCGGTCACGAGCATCGTCCAAAAGACGGGCAGCCGGCAGACGATCCCGCTTCTCGCGGTTGGCGCGGCGGGTGGCCGGGAGCAGATTCCACAAGTCGTTATTGCTCCAGTGGGTCCAGGGCAGGCAGTGGTCGACCTCATAGCGATCGGACTGCAGTGGTGTAGCCGTCCATGCGCACTGTGGCCGGGGGCGTTCGGCAAGCCGTGACTCGATCAGCGCTCGCACCGCATCGGTCTGGCGGATCGGTTCCCGCCACCGTAGCGCCTCACGGGTTGGCTCGCTGCGGTATCGCATTTCGTAACGACCCATCAAATCGAACCACTCATTGACGATAGCGGGCTCCAGCCAGCAGGCATAGCGGCTGGCACAGTCCCAGATGGGGCGGGGGATGTGGAACACACCAAAACGCGATAGTGTCTCGAGATCCAGCCGGACGGGTTGTTGTCGCAGCCGTAGGGATGAGGGCTCGGCGATGAATATGGGTTCGATCGAGCCCGGCCAGGTCGTGTAATTGGCGGGCATTTTGCGGACGGTGTGACAGGCGTCCCGTATCGCTTCCAGCACTGTCCTGCCGGTCGCACCATCAAAGGCCTGCCCGACACGAAGGTCCAATGCTGAAAGCGAATGCAGCCCCCAGAACGCCGCTTTGGCGAAGCCATAGCCGACATTGCCTTGAATCTGGGGCAGTTTCTTTCCCTGGATCAGCGGTTTGTAGAGCCTGATCCAATAGAGGCCGACCAGCCCGAAGGGCACGGTGACGTAGTCTTCGGTGCGCTTTAGAACCATGCCCGGCAGGCCATCGGTGATGCGGGTGATGGCCCGCAGAAGCCCCAGCTTGTAGGTGGATGACTTCTGATCGTTGACGATGATGTGGCGCAGCACCGGCAGGGCACCGGTCCCATCGTCCGGTAATCGCAGGCAGACGGTCTCCCAGGCGACGTCACTGCGGCCCTGGCAGTCCGCTCTTGCCCCACGCGCTTTTGTCGGCGTGATGTCCACCAGGGCGCGTTGGCGGGCCAGGTGTTCGATCTCCCCGCGGCTCACCGGGTGGAAGTCGCGCTCGCCGTCTCCGGGGCCGTATCGCAGGGTGATGCAAATCCGTCCGCCCGGCGCCAGCAGATCGCCCAGCACGCGCATGGCCCGCTCTCGCTGGGTGCCTGGCACATGCATCCAGACCGCCGAGACTAGAATGAGGTCGAAACGCTCCGACAGGGCGCGGACCTTCTCGAGCGCCGGCAGCCGGTCATCCATCCACTGGACGGCCTGGCCTTCAGTATAGGACGCCCCCAATTGCCGAAGCCGCTGGGCGGGTTCCACAGCGACGACCTCCCAGCCCCGCTTGGCCAGCGCGAGCGCATCCCGACCGGCACCTGCGCCGATATCCAGTGCGGCCCCCGGCGTATCCGGCATACAGGGCAGCAGATTCGCATGCACCGCCTCGAAATCAAGTGCGGTGTAACGCTTGAAAAGGGCGTTGGCGTTATCCGAGTAGTAATCGGCCATGGTTGCGTCCCTGAATCCCGCATGCACAGGATGTACGGTTTGGGGCATTCAAGCCAAACATGATGAACATTGGAGCCACTCCCTCATGACGGACACCCCCTCGTTGACTTTTCTCGCCGGCAGCGCCCGTGAGGATTCGGTGCACAAGAAGATCGCCCGGGTGGCTGCGGCCAGGGCCACCGCGGCAGGTGCGAGTGCCACCTTTATCGATTTACGCGACTATCCAATGCCGCTCTACGACGGTGATCTGGAAGCGCGCGAGGGACTGCCAGCCGCAGCGCTGGAGCTAAAGGCACTGTTTCGCGCCAGTGATGGCTTTTTCATTGCCTCGCCGGAGTACAACAGCTCGTTCTCGCCGCTTTTAAAGAACACCATTGATTGGGTGTCCCGTCGGGCCACGCCGGACGAACCGCCTCGAGTCGCCTACCAGGGTAAGGTGGCGGCGATTGCCGCCGGATCCGGCGGCGGCCTGGGTGGGATGCGTGGGCTAGTGGCTTTGCGCATGCTGCTGGGCAATATCGGCGTGCATGTCGTGCCGCAACAGCTGGCCATTGCCGGGGCACCGGCGGTGTTTGACGACCACGGCCAACTCACCGATACCAATCAGATGCAGGCGCTGGAAGGCGTTGTGGGGCAGTTGGTTAGCACAGCCAGCGCGCTCAAGGCCTGAGCATTGGCGTTCCTCCTGCGTGATCCCGTTGCGGAACGGAGGGATAGCGATGAACCGACCAATCTCCGAGCAGACACCGTTGGGTCGGGTGACCACGCCGGAGGAGCTGGCAGATGCGGTGTTGTTCTTCGCCTCACCCTCGGCCCGGGCCGTCACCGGACAGACGCTGATTGTGGATGGCGGGCTGGTATGCGGCTAAGTACTGCCCGCCAATGATAATGCGGCGTTGATCCTGCCCTCTGCTAACCTTGGGCGCTGCCATCCAACCCAATGAGCCCATACCCATCAATGACCGACTTTTTCGCCACCGCCCCGCGCGGCCTTGAAGAGTTGCTGGCCGCTGAACTGCGCGATCTGGGCCTCGCCAGCGCGCGTGTACAGCGCGGCGGGGTCGCCTTTAGCGAGTCGCTGGCCGCGGCCTACCGTGCTTGTCTGTGGTCACGGCTTGCCAACCGCATCCTCCTGCCCATTGCCCGTTTTGAGGCGCAGGACGAGCAGGCCCTGTATGACGGCGTGCAGGGCATCGACTGGTCGGCACATCTGGGGGTGGATAACACCCTGGCGGTGGACTTTACCGGCGTGCGGGCGCGCGTTGGCCACGGTCGCTTTGCCCAGCAGCGCGTCAAGGATGCCGTGGTCGATCAGCTGCGGGATGCCAGTGGGGCGCGGCCGTCGGTGGACACCGACCAGCCCGATGTGCGCGTGAATGTGCACATGATGGACGCCGCGGTCACCGTCGCCATCGATTTATCCGGCGACAGCCTCCATCAGCGTGGCTATCGGCGCGAAGGCCGACGCGCCCCGCTAAAAGAGAACCTGGCCGCGGCTATGCTGCTGCGCGGCGACTGGCCCGCACTGGCCGCAGAGGGCGGGGCACTGGTGGATCCCATGTGTGGTTCGGGCACGTTGTTAATCGAGGCGGCGTGGATGGCGACCGACACGGCGCCGGGTCTGTTGCGGACCCGTTTTGGCTTTCATTACTGGCGTGGCCACGACGATAGCCTCTGGAAACCGCTGATCGACGAGGCGCTGGAGCGCCAGGCCCGCGGTGCTCAAACGCCCCCGACGATCCTCGGGTTTGATCAGGATGAAGAAGCGGTCACGGTCAGTCGCGATCACCTGCGTCGCGCGGGTCTGACCGATTGGGTGCAGGTCGAGTGCGGCGAGCTGTCTCAATTGCAGCGACCGGCCGAGCGGCCACATGGCCTTGTCATCACCAACCCGCCCTATGGCCAGCGCCTGGCCGAGCAGCATGAGTTGGTGCCGCTTTACCTGAGCCTGGGTCAGACCCTGAAAACGCAGTTTGCGGGCTGGCGCGCCATGGTGTTGAACGGCTCGGGCTGTGCCCTGGGGTTGAAACCCGCGCGCAGCTGGCAGCTGTTCAATGGGCCCATTGAATGCCGTCTTGAGCGCTTCGAGGTGCAGGCCGGGATTGGTGAGGCACCACCCGCGCAGGATCTCGTCAATCGCGTGCAGAAAAACCAGCGGCAATTAAAGAAATGGCTGGCGCGTGAGGATGTGCATGCCTACCGGGTGTACGACGCCGATATCCCGGAATACGCACTGGCTGTCGATGTGTACAACACCCAGGCGGGCCGGTGGCTGCACGTCCAGGAATACGCCGCCCCCGCCAGTGTCGATGCCGGCAAGGCGCAGGCCCGCCTGCGGGCGGCTTTGACTGTGTTGCCAAGGGCCCTTGAGACCGCGCCTTCAAAGCTCGTCTACAAAGTCCGCCAGCGCCAGCGTGGCGAGCGGCAGTATCAGCGCCTGGCGCAACAAGACCAGTATCTGGAGCTACGGGAAGGCCCCTGCCGCTTATTGGTCAATCTCACCGATCATCTGGATACGGGGTTGTTCCTCGATCATCGGCCGGTGCGGCAGTGGATTGGTGAAAACGCCCGCGGCAAGCATTTTCTCAACCTCTACGCCTACACCGGTGCTGCCACCGTGCAGGCGGGCCTGGGGGGCGCGGCCAGTACCACCAGTGTCGATCTATCAAAAACCTACCTCGCCTGGCTTCAGCGCAATCTGCACCGCAATCAACTCAACAGCCCCGCGCATGCCCACATCCAGGCGGATGTAATGGCGTGGTTGCAGCACTGCGACCAGCGCTATGATTTGATCTTTCTCGACCCACCGAGTTTTTCCAGCTCGAAGCGCATGGACGGCAACCTGGACATCCAACGCGACCATGGGGCGCTGATTCGGGCGGGGGCCGCGTGTCTGAGCGAAGACGGTCTGCTGATTTTCTCCACCAACCGCAAGGGCTTTAAGCTCGACCCGGCGCTGCAGACGCAGTTTCGCATCGAAGACCGCACCGCGTGGTCCATCCCCAAAGATTTTCAGCGCCGCGCCTGGGTGCATGGGTGTTGGTTCATTCGTTGATGCAAGGCCCGCCCATCATTGGTGGTTTGCCAGGCTGAGCGACCTGGTCTGGCCGGCTCCTATCCTGACTCATACGCGATCTGCACTACCTCTTGTACCGAAATCGCTGCGACAGGGCTTGAATATGCGCCGGGCCGATCTCGCAGCAGCCGCCGATGAGGCTCGCGCCGGCCTCGACCCAGCCCTCGACGTGTTCGACATAGCGCTCGGGCGTCAGGCTCTCCCGGGCCTTCAGGCCATCCACCATGCCGCCGGGCTTGAGTTCCGCGGCGGCTTCGAAACCATTGGCATAGCCGCCAAACGGCACGCCCACCCGCGCCAGAATGGGCATGGCGGTGGTCACCGCCTCGGGCGCCGAGCAATTGATCAATACCGCATCGGCGCCGGCGGCAACGACTGCCTGCGCGGCGTCCGCCAGTGGTTCACCGGATCGCAGTTGGCCGCCGTCGTGGTCATCCACGGTCAGCGCCGTCCACACCGGCAGCCCGCTTTGTTTGCCCGCGCGGGTGGCGGCGACCGCTTCGCGCGTCAGGCTCATGGTCTCGGCAATGAAAAGATCAACGGCGTCGCGCTGGGTCTCAACAAGGCGGGTATAGTCCCGCCGGCAGGTGAGTTCATCCGGGACCTGATCGGCGTGATAGCTCGCCACTAGCGGCGGCAGGCAGCCGGCGACGCGGACGCGCCGGTCACTTGTGGAAGCGGCCTCGTGGGCCGCCCGCAGCGCCGCCTTGTGCAGGGCCGCGAACCCGTTGGGATCGCCGTCGCGGGCCAGCCGCTGGGGGGTGGCGGTGTAGTTGTTGGTGGTGATGACCTCGGCGCCGGCGGCGATGTACGCCCGGTGGCTGTCCACCACCAGCTGAGGCTCGTCCAGCATGACCTGAGCCGACCAAAGTGGCGAGGCCGGTTGCTGGCTGCGCTTGCGAAGTTCCTGTCCCATCCCGCCGTCAAGCAGTATCAAGCCATGGTCGGTTTGCATGTCATTGAAGCCTTAGAAGTTCGCCGTTGGCATGGTCGGTGAGTATGTACAACGCCCCGTCCGGGCCCACTTCGATGGCGCGAATGCGCCGGCTGCGCTCGGTGAGCCGCTGTGTTTCTTTCTCGACACGGGGGCCGTCGAGCTCGAGATGCGCCAGATGCACCTTGGCCAGCGCGCCGACGAAAAGATCGCCCTGCCAGCCGGGAATGACATCGCCGGTGTAGAACGCCATGCCGGAGGGCGCGATGGAGGGCGTCCAGTGGTAGATGGGGGCCACCGTTCCGGGCATCGAGTCCGGGCCGATTTCCGGGCCCCAGTATTCGCGGCCATAGGTGGTCTCAGGCCAACCAAAATTCCCGCCGGCAACCGGCAGGTTGATTTCATCGCCACCCCGGGGGCCATGTTCATGAATCCACAGCGCGCCGGTTTGCGGGTGAATGGCAGCGCCCTGAGGGTTGCGATGGCCATAACTGTAGATCGCAGGCAGGGCGTCGTCGCGGTCAACAAACGGGTTATCGGCCGGGATACTGCCATCGTCGTTGAGACGAAGGACGGATCCGTTGTGATCGCCAAGATCCTGGGCGCGGTCGCGTTCACCGCGATCACCCACGGTCATGAAAAGATCGCCGTCGCGGTCGAAGACGATCCGCGAGCCGAAATGCTTGGTGCTTTGCACACAGGGGGTGGCGATAAAAAGCGTCTCGAAATCCAAAAGCCGATCCCCGTTCAGCCGGCCGCGGCCCAAGTGGGTGGCGTTACCGCGCTCGCAGGCGCCGGCCCAGGTCAGATAAACCCAGCGGTGATCGGCAAAATCGGGGTGGAGCTCGATATCCAGCAGCCCGCCCTGGTTGCGGGCGTCGACTTCGGGTGTTCCCGTAATGACCCGGCGCTCGCCGGTGGCCGGGTCGAGGCGCAGTAAACGACCCGGCCGCTCGGTCACAAGCACATCCCCATCGGGCAGAAAGGTCAGTGCCCAGGGGTGGTTGAGCCCTGTGGCCGCCGTCTCCACCGCGGGTTGCGCCAGGCCCATGGGAGCGAGCAGGAGCAGGGCGAGGGTGATGATCAGTCTCCGGCGCATGGGCATTGTCGATTCCTAGGCCCGATCGCCGAGCGCTTTGTACGCCCCGGGGATGCGCTCGTTGCTGCCGTACATGAAGTGGTTTTCCATGCGCTCACGGTAGCGGGCCGCCGGCGGGATGCGGCCGCAGGCCTCGGCAATCTCGCGGATGTGTACCGGGGAGGCCCCGCAGCATACGCCCAGAAAATTGATCTCGGCGGCCAGGCAGCGCTCGGCGAATGCCCGAATCTCATAACGGTTGCAGTAAAGCGGATCCAGCGCCGTCGGGAAGGTTCGGCCGTGGGGCGCTGGACACTGGCAGTTGCCGTGATCGTTTAAATTGAAAAACGTGGGCTGTTCGGCGGTGGTGCGGTACGGTACCGGAAGCGCCGCGACGGGGCAGCTCACCGCTGCGCGGACCTCGCTTAGCAAAGGCCACATGGTCTGCGGGCCGCGGAAGCAGTTCATCCCCACCACCGCGGCACCCTGGGCCTCCAGTCGCCGGCTGCATTCGGCAACGCTTGTGCCCTCTTGCATGGCGTCATTCGCCATCGGCGCAAGCATCATCACCGCCGGCAGCCCGACGCTGCGGATCGCGGCAAGCGCCGCCTCGGCCTCGGCGGCCCAGTAGAAGGTCTCACCAATGATGAAATCGGCCCCCTCGTCGGCGGCCCACCCGGCCATCTCATCGAACATGCGCCTGGCCTCGGCGCATGCCTCGGGATCGTCCGGGTCCCAGATGTTGGTGTTGGAGATATTACCCGCGATCAAGGCATCGGGCAGGCCATCCATGGGCTCGGTGGCCACGGACTTGGCGATCTTGAGCGCGTTGCGGTTGAGCGGCTCTAACAGGTCCTCCTTGCCGATGACCCGCATCTTCTCGCGGTGGCCGTTATAGGTGAACGCCTGGATGACATCGCTGCCGGCATGCCGGAAATCACGATGGATCTGCGCAAGCACCTCCGGGTGCTCAAGCGCGATCTGGGGGACAAATTCCCCGGCGGAGAGATAGCCGCGGCGCTCGGCCTCAAAGAGATACCCCTCGGCGCAGATGAGTGGGCCCTTATCGAGTCGTTCCAGCAAGCCTTCGGGCATGGATGTTGCTCCGGCCGTGGAGAATGAGATGAGGTCGGCAGCTTAAACACGGCTGTCGCGTTTTCGCCATAGGCTGGACATCGATTTGCAATGGAACCGCGACGGACCGGCCTCCATTATCCAGTCTGCTCGGCCCTCGAGGGCCCGCCCACAGACTCGATTGAAACTCCGGCCCTGTCGCTTTGGTCCGGAGTAATACCAAAGGCGAAAGGACACCATCATGACTGCACCCGTTCTGATTATGGGCGCCCACGGCGGTATCGGCGAGGCGCTGGCGCGCCGGCTATCGGCGGCCAGCTATCCGCTTGTGCTCTCCGCCCGCGATCCTTTAACCATTCAACCCCTGGCTGAGGCAACGGGGGCGTCCGCCGTGGCATGCGATGTCATGGACCCCGAATCGATCCGCAGCGCGGTTGAAAGCGCCCAGGCCGAGCAGGGGTTGGCGGGGCTCGCATACTGCGTTGGCAACATCGTTCTCAAGCCGCTTAAAAGCATCAAAGAAGCGGACCTGATCGACTGCTTTCGGCTTAATACCGTCGGTGCGGCGCTTGCCGTGCAGGCGGCGACCCCGGCACTCAAGCAAGCGAGAGGCAGCGTGGTGATGTTCTCCACCGTCGCGGCCGGGCAGGGTTTTGGTAACCATGCGGTCATCTCGGCAGCTAAAGGGGGTGTGGAGGCGCTTGCGCGATCGCTTGCCACCGATCTGGCCCCTGAGGTGCGGGTGAACTGCATCGCCCCCAGCATCACCGATACCGGCATCGCCAGTTCGTTGCTCTCGAGCGAGCCCATGGCCAATGCGCTCGCCGGCGCCCATCCACTCAAGCGGGTGGGGGCGGCCGATGACCACGCCGCGATGGCGGCATTTTTGCTGGGTCCGGACGCCGGTTGGATCACCGGTCAGGTGTTCCCGGTGGATGGCGGTCGGGGCGCGTTACGGGCCAAAGGCCAGTGACCCGGGTCAGGCGGGCTTGTCCGCTTTGCCCATGTAGAGGATCGCGGTCAGCGGCAGGCGGCCGAACGTGATGTCACCCCGGCGGTTGATGCCTCGGGGGCCTAGGCCGGTGAAACGGCCCGGGGTGAGGCCGGCGGCTTCGAGTTGATCGCGCAGTTCCTGCGGGCGGATGAACAACGCCGGGTCGTGGGTGCCTTTCGGGAGGAGGCGCAGTACATCCTCGGCGATGGTGATGGTGGCAAGCTGCGCGAGGGGGTTGCGGTTGATGGTGTCAAAAAGCAAGCACCCGCCGGGCCGCAATACACGGCAGACTTCGGCGAGCACTTGCCCGAGATCCTGGACGTGCTCGAGCACATCCACACACACCACCGCGTCAAACTGGGCGCCGGCGTAGGGCAGGGCCTCGCCGACGCCGGTTTGATAGGCAATGTCCAGATCCTGCTGCTGGGCGTGGTCCCGGGCCGCGGCGATGGCGCCGGCGCTCGGGTCAATTCCGCTTACCCGTGCACCGCGCGCATCCAGCGCCTCGGCCATGAACCCACCGGCACAGCCAAGATCCAGGACATCACGGCCGGCCCACTCAAACTGTCGATCCATCCACCGCAGGCGGGCCGGCACCAGGTTTTTAAGCGTCCGCACCCAGCGGATCTCATCCGACCACCACTGGGCGGCCACATCGTCATAAATGCTCTGATCATTGCGCATGGGGTCGGTCCTGTTTGGGTTTGAGCGTTGGCATCGCCAGGCGGACGGATCGTCGCTTTGGAAGCTTGAGCATCCTGTCGATCGGTTTCGTCATCGAACCATCACAAAGTATGTTGCATTGCACAAGTCGGGTTGTTATTGTGCATCGCAACAAGGCAGCAAAAGCGGCCTTAACACGCAGCAAAACGAGGATGAACCGATGTACGACATGATGAAAACCCTGATGAACAACGAGATGTTGACCAAGTATAACGAGCAGGCCGAGCAGCTGGTGATGGGCCCGAGCCGCAGCTATGCCAAGCTCGCCGTGGACTATGCCGAGAAGATGGTCAACGCGCAGATGGAAGCGGCCAAGACCTACACCGACATCGGCATGCGCCAGGCCCGCGCAGCGCTCGATATCAAGGATGCCGAGGCGCTCAAGGCCTATGCCGACGAGCAGCAGGCGGTTGCCAAGGATGTCAGCGAGCGGGTCAAGTCTGACGCCGAGAAAGTGGTGGGCATGAACCAGCAGTTCGCTGACGAGGCCCGTAAGCTGGTCGAGTCGAGTGTCAAGGCCGCTTCGGAGACGGCGACGGAGAACGTCAACGCCGCCCAGAAGGCCGCCAAGGCCAGCTAAAGCGGCTTGCTCCGGGCGCTCACCCGGAACCTGCCAACCGCCGGTCATCGACCGGCGGTTTTTTTTGCGCGCAAACCACTAAATCGGTCGGGTAGTCAGCGGGCGTTGGCCATTGACTCGAGTGCCATGTAAGCCACGTCGAGGGCATACGCGGCCTCCGCCAGTTTTTGGTCCGCGGTGAGCAGGCAAGCTTGCTGTTGAGCGGCCGCTGCGAGGTGGAGGGCATCCAAAGCTCGTAGGCTCGTCTCACGCAACGAGAGCCAATGCAGCGCCTGCTCGAAAACCTCGCCTGGCAGGGGGACGTGTTGAAAGCGGTCAGCCGCGATATCGGCTTCCAACGCGGACTCGATCTGTCGGGCCTGTGATGCGGTAATTTCGCCTGTGCGGTGCCAACGGGCGATAGCCGAAGCCGCCTCCACGCGCACGAGCGGGCTCAGGCCGATTTGCCCAGGATTTTCCATGAAAATTGCCTCTACAGCTGCGCTGTTCCCTTCCGTTCGATAAAACGGTAGGACGACGCTCGTATCGGCATAAAACATTATCGGCGGTCGTCCTCTTCTCGCAGTGCGCGGATCGTGTCAGCAGCCGGCTCTTGCATTGGCGGCAGACGATCACGCAGCGTGGCCCGCGAAGTGAAGGGCACCGCCGTGCCCCGCTCGATCCTTGTCACGCGCGCGATCGGCTTGCCATGACGCAGAATGATGACCTCTTCGCCGTCCTGTTCCACGCTTTTCAGCATGCCGGCAAACTGCTCACGGGCATCCCGCACAGTCATTTTTTTCATATCCCACTCCCAGCCGGTGTGTACACAAAGGGTGTACCAATCGAGCGGGACCTGTCGAGCAAGGCGTCGTAGCGGTGGTGCGGGTGAACCCGACACGTGGTCGTGCATCGCATTCGATACGACAGTGCGGAGCGCCGGGTCTGGTACCGATGAGCTCTAGCGTTGTGATCCATATCGATGCGGCGATGAGGGGGTAGGGTCATCTGTTCAAAAAAGCGTATGACCAGCCTTGAGGACTCAAAAGGGCGGTTCCATAAGGGCGGGTGTATCGCTCGGGCCTGGGTTAGGACAGAAACTTGTGATCGCGTTACGCTCAAGCCGTCTAGGTCAATGACGGGAGTCGTATGAGCGAGCGGAAAATCACTGAGACCGAGATCCTCAACCGGGTTTATAACGCCGCCGATCACGAGACACTCATGAGTGCCTACCGCGATTGGGCGGCCCACTACGACAGCGACCTGCTCGGTCGGTTTGGCTATGTCGCTCACATCGCCACGGCGAAGGCCCTCCACGAAGCGCTGAAGGGCGTTACCGAGGCGCGCATCCTTGATGCCGGCTGTGGCACCGGCTTGGTCGGCGAAGAGCTGGTCAAGCTCGGTTATCGGCATTTGGACGCCCTCGATTACTCTGCAGAAATGCTCGCCCAGGCGACGCAAAAGGCCATTTATGACAAGCAAATGCAGGCCGATATGACAAAGCGGCTGCCGATCGACGACGATCGCTATGACGCGGTTGTGTGTACCGGGACGTTTACCTACGGCCACGTCACCGGTGCGGCTTTTGACGAGCTGGTGCGCATTACCCGCCCGGGTGGCGTCATTGTCTTTACCATCCGAGAGGGCGCCTACGAGGAATATGGCTACCGCCGCCGCATGCTCGATCTGGAGACGGCCGATGCATGGGAGCTGGTGAGCTTCTATGACACGCCCTATCAGCTCGAGGAGGGGAACACTTGTAAAATGTGCACCTACAGGATTGCTTCTTAGGGGTCGTCCGCTCGGCGGAAACGCCTAGCTGTGATCATTGAGCGATCATAAAAAACCCCGCCGCAGCGGGGTTTAAGGGGGTATTGGTGGAGACGGCGGCCACGCGTGAAGCGTAACACGGCGGAACACCCTGTGTCCTGAAACCCGCCAGTGGCGCGGGTTCTGGCCGTTCTGGCCAAAAAATCACCGGCCCTATTGTCCCTTTCTGTAGCGTCCTGTTGCATCCAATATCATCCATTTTGGGTATACAGGATGAGATACACCAAGCGCCCAGGTTTGGTGAAGAGAGAGGGAATCGAACCCATGCCAAAGACGGTGAGGGAATTATCAGCGGTCGAGGTGAAGCGCCTGAGTCGACCCGGCATGCACGCGGTGGGCGGCGTCACCGGGCTATTGCACCGCATAACCGACACGGGCGCGCGCGGCTGGGTTCTGCGGGTGCGCTATGCCGGCAAGCGGCGCAATTATGGCCGAGGCGGTTTCCTTGACGTGACCCTTGTCCAAGCGCGTGAGCGCGCCCGCAAGATCAAGGATGATCTGTTAAAGGGCATTGACCCGATATCCGAGCGCCGAGCCGCTGCCGGAGACCCTATCGGTGTGCCCGGATGCCCGGGTGGCATTCTGTGGTGACTATGTTCACACCCCCGCCCGTATGGGCAGTTGCAAGTGTGCGCTGTTGTCGGGCGCTCGTATCGCAGACGTGTTGCGGCGGTTATCGAGTTAACTCGCCGCGTCGGCCAGGATCATCTCTGCGGCCTTCTCGGCAATCATCAGGGTCGGGGAGTTGGTGTTGCCGGAGGTGATGGTCGGCATGACCGAGGCATCCACCACGCGAAGGCCGGGCACGCCGTGTACCCGCAATCTGGCATCGACCACCGCACCCGTCTCGGGGGACGGGCCCATGGCGCAGGTGCCCACGGGGTGAAAGATCGTTGTGCCGACATCCCCAGCCGCGTGGGCCAGCGCCTCATCCGAGTCGATGTCCGCGCCGGGGAGGAGCTCGGCCGGCTGATGCGCAGCCAGCGCGGCGCTTCCCATGATCCGACGGGTCAGCCGGATGGCCTCCACTGCCACCGCGCGGTCCCCCTCTGTTGAGAGATAGTGTGGCTCGATGCAGGGCGTCGAGGCCGGATCGGCATCGCGAAGACTCACACGCCCTCGGCTTTCCGGGCGTAAATTGCAGACCGACGCGGTAATCGCCGGAAAGGGGTGCAGCGGATCACCGAGGCGGTCCGTGCTCAATGGCTGGACATGGTACTGAAGGTTCGCACGGGGCTGATCCGGGTTGCTTCGCGCGAAGCAGCCCAGCTGGCTGGGTGCCATGGATAAGGGGCCGGTGCGGCGCAGGGCGTACTCAAGGCCCATGAGCACCCGGCTCGACAGGCGATGGACCCTTTCGTTCAGCGTGGATGCGCCCTGGATGCGATAAACGGTGCGCAACTGCAGGTGATCCTGGAGATTCTCGCCAACGCCCGGCAGGTCTTGCTCAACGCCAATTCCCAAGGCATCTAATGCGTTGGCGGCGCCGATCCCCGAGCGTTGCAACAGAGCAGGGCTGTGGACCGCGCCGGCCGCGACGATGAGCTCGGCCCCGGCGCTGGCGCGCAGGCGCTGGCCATTCTGGCGGAAACGCACGCCGGTCATCCGTCCGTTGACCCGGTACAGCGTCTCCACTTCCGCGTGGGTGAGCACGGTGATGTTTTGGCGATGACGAATCGGGCGCAGGAAGGCCCGGGCGGCGCTGACGCGCACGCCTTTCCGCTGATTGACATGGAAATACCCGCAACCCGCGTTATCACCGGTATTAAAATCATTAACGGGCGGGATGCCCTGCTCAGCGGCCGCCTGCTGGAAGGCCTCGAGGATCGGCCACGACAGCCGTTGGCGCTCGATCCGCCACTCACCGCCCTGTCCATGCCACTCATCGGCGATAAAGCCGTGGTCCTCATGGCGACGGAAATACTCGAGCACCTCGGCCCATCCCCAGCCGGGATTGCCGGCATTCACCCAGCTCTCGTAGTCTGCCGCCTGGCCGCGCATGTAGATCATGCCGTTGATCGAGCTGCTGCCGCCCAGAACCCGGCCCCGGGGGTAGGTGAGCGCACGGCCGTTGAGGCCCGGGTCCGCTTCGGTTTTCAGACACCAATCGGTTCGCGGGTTGTTGAGCGTGTAGAGGTAGCCGACCGGGATGTGGATCCACGGGTAGCGATCCTTTCCACCGGCCTCGAGCAAAAGGACGCGACGGTGAGGGTTTGCGCTCAGTCGATTGGCCAGTAGACACCCGGCGGTGCCTGCACCGATGACGATATAGTCGTACTCGCCAACCCACTCGGCCGCTGTGTCATCTGCCATATGCTGCTTCCCCTCCAGACACGGTTTATCAAGCATAACCCGATGCAATGGTGGTGCAGCAGCGGTGAAGGACGGGTGTCGGCTTTCAGGGGCGTCTACCACCGATGGCCTCGGTCAATGCCGCTGCGGCACCACGGACCTGGTCGCTCAGCCCGGGCAATGCCGCGTCCGACAGGCGCGCCAGCGGCCCGGAAATGGAAATGCCAGCGACGGCCTCGCCATATTCGTCAAATACCGCGGCAGCCAGGCAGCGCATGCCAGCTGTGCTCTCTTCGTCATCCAATGCCCAGCCGCGTTGCTGGGTCTGCTCAAGGGCCGTGGCCAGGGCCGCGGGGTCGGTCAACGTGTGCGCCGTAAAGCGCTCCCGCGGGTTTTGCGCTGCCCAGTCCTGGTAGCGCCCGCGATGGGTTTGCGCAAGTAGCGCTTTGCCAATGCCCGAGGCATGCAGGGGCGTTCGGGTCCCGGGCCGAAAAAAGGCCCGAATAGGGTGATGCGTTTCAACCTGTGAGACAAAAATCACAACATCGCCCTCGGCGATGCCCAAGTTGCAGGTTTCACCCGTTTGCGTCATCAGGGCCCGCATAATGGGCCGAGCGGCCTCAATGACATTCGTGCGGCGGCGAAAGGCGCTGCCGATGCGGAATGCCTCTACGCCGATTGACCAGGTTTGCGTTGGTTCATCGAACTCGACCAGGCCACGGCGGGCCAGCGTGACCAGCAGACGGTAAACCGTGCTTGTGGAAAGACCAGCGTCAACGGCGAGATCACTCAGTGTCTGAGCATCGCCAGTGGCGAGGTGCTCGAGAATGATGAGGCCGCGGTCGAGTGCCTGGTTGATGCTGCCTGAGGTCTCCGGCGTGCCGGTGCGGGGGCGACCACGACGGCGGTGGGGACGGGTTACCTGCGTGGGGAAATTCATGCGACATCCTCCTCGAGCAAATTTTCCATCAGCGGTTTCTGCGTTGTTTGGAAAAACAATAATCCTTGATCAATCAGGATGATGGCATTTTTTGATGCATAACGAAAAAATTTTTTGAAAAACTTGGCAGCGGCACCTGCCTGCGTAAACTGGGGGTTAATAAAGTAAAGAGCGTCGAGTCTGCCGATGGTCAATCCACTATTCATCCCGGGGCCCACTAATATTCCCGAGCGACTGCGCCTGGCGATGGCGAGGAGTGCATGGGATCACCGTGGCCCACGTTTTGCTCAGCTCATCATTCCGCTGCGCGAACGCCTGCGTTCCGTCTTTGGCAGCCGGCAGGCCGAGATGGCGTTTTTTACCGGGAGCGGGACAGCCGGCTGGGAGGTCGCCCTAACCAATGTCCTCAGCCCCGGTGATCAGGTGCTCGCCACGCGTCACGGTATGTTTTCGCAACGCTGGATAGACCTTGCGCGCCGGTTGGGACTTGAAGTGCAGGTCATTGATGCGCCTTGGGGCGAGGGAATTCCCGCAGATCGCCTGGCCGAGGTGCTGCGCGGAGATTGCCAGCAACGCATCCGGGCGGTGCTGGCTGTCCACAACGAGACCGCCACCGGGGTGACGAGCGACATCGCCGCGGTTCGGCGGGCGCTGGATGCGGCGAGCCATGCCGGTCTTTTAATGGTCGATGGGGTCAGTTCTATTGCCTCGCTGCCATTCCGCATGGACGACTGGGGCGTGGATATCGCGGTGGCCGGCTCACAGAAAGGATTCATGCTGCCCACCGGTCTTGCGATCGTTGCGGTCAGTCCGCGAGCTCGCGCGGCAGCGGCAGACCATACTGGCCCGCGCGGCTATCTCGATCTGTCGGCCATGCTGGAGGCGCTGGAGGCAGGGAGCTATCCCTACACGCCGGCGGTTGGGCTGCTCGACGCGCTCGATGAGAGTCTTGCGATGCTGCACGAAGAAGGACTGGAGGCGGTATATGCCCGCCATGCACACATCGCTGCGGGTGTGCGCGCTGCCGTGGGTGCCTGGGGGCTCGAGCTGTGCGCCCGTCGCCCGGCACTGGCCTCGGATACCGTGACGGCCATCCGGGTGCCAGAGGGATTCAGCGCGGATGCCGTGGTGCAACGGGCCCAGACGCGCTATGGGATGTCCTTCGGCATCGGTCTGGGGCAGCTCGCCGATCGCGTCTTCCGTATCGGCCATCTGGGACAGATGAGCGAGGCCATGGCGCTGGCCGGTATCGCCACCGCAGAGATGGCGCTTCTTGACCTGGGCTTCCCGATTACCGCAGGCAGCGGTGTCGCCGCCGCCCAGCGCCAGTATCGCCAGACCGAGAGCATCATGCCACGTCGACAGGCAGGAGGTGCCTGATCATGCAATTACCGGTATTCGACGATGTCATCGCAGCGCATGAGCGCATCGCGCCCTGGATTCACCGCACTCCGGTGCTCACCAGCGAGACCTTCGATCAGCTGAGTGGCGCGCAACTGTTCTTCAAGTGTGAGAATTTCCAGAAGGCAGGGGCGTTCAAGGCGCGTGGCGCAACCAATGCGGTTTTCGGTCTGCGGCCAGACCAGCGTGCTGCGGGAGTTGCGACGCATAGCTCTGGAAATCATGCCCTAAGCCTCTCTTATGCCGCAGGACGGCGCAGCATTCCCTGCCATGTCGTGATGCCGCATACGGCACCGCAGGCCAAGAAGGATGCCGTTCGTGGCTATGGGGGAGAGATCATCGAGTGCGAACCATCCACCTCGGCGCGCGAGGCCGCTTTCACCGAACTCGAGAGGCGCACGGGTGCCGATTTTGTTCATCCTTACAACGACCCCCGTGTAATCGCGGGACAGGCCACTTGTTCACGCGAGTTCATGACGCAGACCGAGGAGCTGGATGCCGTCATCGCACCGATCGGCGGCGGCGGCATGCTCTCGGGATGCTGCCTGACTCTCAGCACCATCGCCCCGCAGGTCAAAATCTACGGTGCCGAGCCGCGCCAAGCCGATGATGCGGCTCGCAGTCTCCATGCCGGGCGTCTGATTACTGACGATGCGCCGCAGACCGTGGCTGATGGCCTCAAGGTGCCCATGAAAGAACTCACTTGGCAGTTTGTCCGCCAGTATGTGGCGGACATTCTGACCGTGGATGAGCAGGCGATCATCGATGCCATGAAGCTTGTCTGGCAGCGCATGAAAATCGTCATCGAACCGAGCTGCGCCGTTCCGGTTGCCGCTATTCTTGCTAATCCATCGTTGTTCGCCGGCCAACGCATCGGCGTGATCATCACCGGGGGTAACGTCGATCTCGACCGGCTCCCCTGGCTCAATCAGGAGGGCTGAACCATGAACGCACCCATTCGCTTCGATGCTCTAGAAGTGGGCTATGACATTCCGGCCGTGCCCGGGATGGATGCCGCTGATATCCAGACGCCGGCGTTGGTTCTGGACCTCGACGCGCTTGAGCGCAATATCCGTAAAATGGGCCAGATTGCCGCCGACAATGGCATGCGCCATCGGCTACACGGCAAGATGCACAAATCCGTCGATGTTGCTCGGCTCCAGCAGGAACTGGGTGGCGCCTGCGGTGTTTGCTGCCAGAAAGTCAGCGAGGCCGAGGTGTTTGCCCGCGGCGGCATCACCGATGTGTTGGTTACCAATCAGGTTCGGGACCTTGCCAAAATCGACCGCTTGGCGCGCTTACCACTTCTCGGTGCCCGAACGCTGTGTTGCGTAGACGATATCCAAAATGTGGCGGATCTCTCAGCGGCCGCCGAGCGCAATGGCACCCAGATTGAGTGTTTAGTAGAGATCGATTGCGGGGCAGGGCGCTGCGGTGTAACCAACAGCACTGAGGTAGTGCGTCTTGCCACGGCGATTGATGCCGAGGCGGGGTTGCAGTTTGCTGGCCTTCAGGCCTACCAGGGGGCCATGCAACATATGGAGTCCTACACCGAGCGGCGCGAGAAGCTGGATGCTGCCATTGCGATGGTGCGCGAGGCCGTGGACGCGCTGCGGGATACCGGTCTTGAGTGTGACATTGTGGCAGGTGGCGGCACAGGTTCGTACTACTTTGAGAGCGCCTCGGGGGTGTATAACGAGCTCCAGTGCGGTTCTTATGCTTTTATGGATGCCGATTACGGGCGTATTCACGATGCCCACGGGCGCCGCATCGACGAAGGGGAGTGGGAGAACGCTCTATTCATCCTCACCAACGTGATGAGCCACGCCAAACCGGACAAAGCCATATGTGATGCTGGGCTGAAGGCGCAGTCAGTGGACAGTGGCCTGCCGTTCATCTATGGCCGGGATGACGTGGAGTATGTGAAGTGCTCGGACGAGCATGGCGTCATTGCGGATCCTCAGGGGGTGCTCTCTATTAATGAGAAGTTGCGCCTCGTCCCGGGGCATTGCGATCCGACATGCAACGTTCACGACTGGTATGTCGGGATTCGCAATGACCGGGTCGAAACGCTCTGGCCAGTCTCGGCACGCGGTAAGGTATTTTGATATGGAGTGCTTGAGTGAGACGGATGTCGCCACGCTGGTCGACCTTGACCTCGCGCTCGAGGCGGTGGAGGCGGTGTTTATGGCGATGGATGCCGGTGAGGCCGATGCTTTCCCTGTCGTGCGCGAGCCAATCGGTTATCAGGAAGCGCTCTACGGGTATAAGTCCGGGTTTGATCGCAATGCCATGACGCTGGGCGTCAAAGTCGGGGGGTACTGGCCCCGTAATGGCGACCGTGGCCTTGCCAGTCATCAGTCCACGGTGCTGCTTGTCGCGCCGGAAACGGGGCAATGCAACGCGCTGGTCGCCGGGAACCACCTCACTGCATTGCGCACGGCAGCTGCCGCAGCGAGCTCCATCCGGCACCTGGCGCCAGCCGGTGCCCGGGTGCTGGGCATCCTGGGCGCCGGCCATCAGGCGAGCTGGCAGCTCGAGGCAGCGCTGGATATCGGGGCGTTTACCGAGGTGTTGGCCTGGAATCGCCGACCTGAGCGGACGCAGGCGCTTGAGGCCATCGCCGAGCGGCGCGGTTGCAGTTTCCGACCGGTCTCATTGCCTGAGCTTGGTGAGGCCAGTGATGTCATCATCACGATCACCTCGAGCTTCGCGCCACTGCTTGAAGATGTCCATGTGGTGGGCCCGACCCATATCGCTGCCATGGGCACGGATACCGAGGGCAAGCAGGAGCTTGATCCGGTTCTGGTCGCCCGTGCCCGGTGTTTCGCGGAGCTGCCGTCGCAGTCAGCCCGACTCGGTGAATGTCAGCACGCGGTGGGTGAGGGCCTGATGGCCGAGTCGGAGATCGCATCGCTGGGGGGCGTCATCGCCGAGCGCGTCCCCGGGCGTAAGGCCAGTGAGCTGACGTTGTTCGATGGCAGTGGTGTTGGACTGCAGGACCTTTCCCTTGCCCGCGCGGCGCTGGAGCGGGCCCGCGTTCGGGGAATGGGCCGGCGGCTGGATCTGACCTCTGAGTGACCACTGGAAATCATCCGAATAAAAAACCCCGCCGGGGCGGGGTTTAAGGTGCTTGGTGGAGACGGCGGGAATCGAACCCGCGTCCGAAGGACCTCCGCCCCAGGGTCTACATGCTTAGCACCGTTTTTGTGTTTAGCGGCTGCCAACCCAACGGTCAGGGTACGGCCGCCGCGATCCCGTCAGGTTTCGCCGCGCGGGTCCGGGCTCCCCGCGGGGCTAGCCTGTGTAGTATGCCTGTCCAACACCCACCACAGGCGATGAGATGCGGACAGCTCACGGGTTATTAGGCCGCGAGTGCGTAGTTGTCGTCGTTGGCAACTATCTTTTTTGCCACATGTTTTACGAGGTTGAGTGACGTCCTCGGCATGCACCTGGAGTTTCGCGACCTCCGTCGAAGCCATGTCGTCCCCAAGTCGTCAGTTAGAGAGGATACACCCGCCAGAGTTCCGCGGGTAGGGCCGGTGCACCGGCGCTCAGACGCTGTGCTTGAGCAGCCGGGCTTTCTCGCGCTGCCAGTCCCGTTCTTTTTTGTCGGCGCGCTTGTCGTGCTGCTTTTTGCCCTTGGCAAGGCCGATGCGCAGCTTGGCGTTGCCCCGCGACCAGTGCAGATCCAGCGGCACCACCGTGTAGCCGCGCTGCTCGATGGCGCCGACCAACTTGGCGAGCTCGTGCTGGTGGAGCAAAAGCTTGCGGGTGCGCGTCGGGTCGGGGTTGACGTGGGTCGAGGCCGTCGCCAGTGGCGGGATATTGCAGCCGATGAGATACGCCTCGCCATTGCGCAGAATGACATAGGCCTCGGTCAGGTTGATCCGACCGGCGCGAAGGCTTTTGACCTCCCAGCCGCGCAACACCAGCCCGGCCTCGAAGGTATCTTCAATGAAGTACTCGAAGCGGGCTTTCTTGTTGACCGCGATGGTGGCGCTATCGCCTGTGGGTTTCTTTTTGCCGGCTTTCTTGCTCACACCGACAGTCTACCATCGGTGAGCGATCAGGCCCGACTCTGATAAGCTTCGCGATCTGTCATCGACTTGTCATACAACCCAACAGGCCTGCCAACCGCAATGACCACGGTCTCTCGCTCTGCAATCGTCCGCCACAGCGCTCAGGAGATGTTCGAGCTGGTGGACGATGTCCGCCGCTATCAGGAGTTTCTGCCATGGGTCAAAGACAGCCGCGAGCTCGAGCGGCGCGACGATCTGGTGGTCGGCCAGCTGCTGTTTGCCAAGGCCGGGTTCGAGAAGTCCTTTACCACCCGCAATTACCGCCAGCCTGGCAAGATGATCGAAATCCGCCTGGTCCGCGGGCCGTTCCACCAGCTCGAGGGGTTCTGGCGGTTCGAGCCCATGGGCGAGGGCGCCTGCAAGGTCTCGCTGGATCTGGAGTTCGAGTTTGCCAATCGCCTGCTTGCCATGGCCTTTGGCAAGGTCTTCACCCAGGTCGCCGGGACGCTGGTGGATTCGTTCGTCAAGCGGGCCGATCAGTGCTATGGCCGATAGCCCGATCACCATCGAGGTGGTCTATGCGCTGCCTGACGAGCAGGCGCTGGTGACACTGACCGTGCCTTCGGGGACCACCGCCTCCCAGGCGGTGGCGCAGTCTGGCCTGGCCGAGCGGTATCCGGACATGGACCCGGCAACCCACGGCGTGGGGATCTTTGGCCGGCGGGTCGAGCCGGCAACGCCGCTGTGCGATGGTGACCGGGTCGAGATTTATCGGCCGTTGCAGGTCGACCCCAAGGCCCAGCGCCGCGAGCGGGCGCGGGAACAGCGCCGGCGCGGCTGAGCGCTACTGCGCCCGGGCCTGATCGGCCCCGTCAAAGAGCGGGTGGCCGGCGTCGATGAACGCCCCCGAGGCGCCTGCGACCTGGCCGTTTTCAAAAAACACCGTCAACCGCCGTGAGACCGCCTCGAGGTCGGTGCTGCGAGGCTCGACTTCGTAGACATAATCCCAGCGCCCCTCGGTGAAGGGGTCCTCGATGGTGGGCGGGCCCAGCAAAAAGCGCACCTGGCGCGGGGTCATCCCGGGCTCGAGCTGGTCGACGGCCGATTCGGTAAACAGCGTGCCCTGGCGGATTTCCGGCTTGTAGAGGATGGGCAGCCGCTCGACGGTCTGCGCGCAGCCGGCGAGCAGCAGCGCGACGGCAGCAACTGTGAGCAGCGGTTTGCGGGTGTATACTGGAATCATTCTAAAAAGGCCGTTGGCAACTGATGAAAGTGACGGAATGGTAACCCAGCCCCAGCGTAACGCCCATATCCCCTGGGAGATCAGCCAGGAGAGCGACGAACTGCGCCGTGCCGGACTCAAGGTCACGCTCCCCAGGCTGAAGATCCTGCGCATCCTCGCCGGCCGCGAGCGCGAGCACCTTGCCGCCGAAGAGGTCTACCAGCGGCTGCATGAAAACGGCGATGACATTGGCTTGGCCACGGTCTATCGGGTGCTCACCCAGTTTGCCGAGGTGGGCATCGTCATCCGGCATAACTTTGACAGCGACCGGGCGGTGTTCGAGCTCAACTCCGGCATCCAGCACGATCATCTGGTCTGCGTGGATTGCGGCCGGGTCGAGGAGTTCAAGGACCGGGTCATTGAGCGGCGCCAGGCGGATGTGGCGGCGGTATCGGGCTACACGCTGTTGAGTCACTCCCACATCCTCTACGGCCGGTGCCCGGACTGCGCCAAAACCCCTCGGGTCCAGGGCGGGCAGATCAGCTGATCAGCCGGCGCGCTCGAGCATCTCGCGGGCGTGGCTCAATGTATTGTCGGTAATCTCGACGCCGCCCAGCATCCGGGCAAGCTCGCGGGTCCGGGCCTCGGTATCCAGGGGCTGGACATCGGTGACGGTGCGCCCGTCGGGGTTTTGCTGTTTTTCGATCTGCAGCTGGTGATGGGCCTGGGCGGCGACCTGGGGCAGGTGGGTGATGCAAAGCACCTGGTGGTGGCCGGCGAGTTCACGCAGCTTGCGTCCCACCACCTCGGCCACGGCGCCGCCGATGCCAGTATCCGCCTCGTCAAAGATCAGTGTGGGCAGCTCGGCGGTATCGGCGGTCGCCACCTCAAGCGCCAGGCCGATCCGCGATAGCTCACCGCCCGAGGCGACCTTCGAGAGCGGCGCCGCTGGCTGATCCGGGTTGGTGCGCACATCAAACCCAACGCGATCCAGTCCGTTGGGGCCGGGCTCGCCATCGGCGTTGTACTCAAGCCGGATCAAAAGGGCCGCCCCACCCATGCCAAGTTCTGCCAAAAGGGCGTTGACGCGCTCCTCAAGCGCCGCGGCGGCGGTCTGCCGGGTCGCGCTAAGGGCCGCCGCTGCCTGGTGGTAGTCCGCCACCAGGGCCTGGCGTTGCTGTTGCAGATCCGCAAGGCGGGTATCGGCATTCTCCAGGGCTTCGAGCTCGTCACGGAGCGCGGCGGCCAGGCCGGTCAGGGCTTCCGGCTCGGTGTGATGTTTACGTGCCAGATCATTGATCCGGCTTATTTTTTGGTCGATTTCTTCAAGCCTTTGGGGGTCCATCTCGAGCCGGTCGGCAAAATGACGCAGCGACTGGCAGGCCTCTTCGATCTGCACCTGGCCGTTGGCCAGCAGGTCGCAGGCCTCAGCAAGGGCCTGATCGGCGTCGGTATGGGGCTCGAGCGAGCGCTCCGCCTGGGCGATGATCGACTGCGCGGTGGTCTCGCCCTCATAGAGCATTGCCAGGCTGGTGTGGCAGGCGTTGAGGATGTCCTCGGCGCCGGCAAGCCGGCGGTGTTCTTGCTCAAGCGCGTGGAGGGCGTCGGCCTCGAGCGCTTCGGCCTCGAGCTCTTCGAGCTGGTAGCGCAGCAGGTCCATGCGGTCCTGGTGGTCTTCGTGCCCACCACTCAGGCGCTCGATTTCGTCATCGACCGCCCGAAGCCCGGCATAGGCACTTGCCAGGCGATCGCGTTCGGCTAAGTTGCCGGCAAACCCATCCAGACTGCGGCGCTGGTTGTCGGCGCGCATCAGCGCCTGATGGGCATGTTGGCCATGAACGCCGACCAGATACTCGCCCAGGGCCTCGAGCTGCGCGCGGGTCGCGGGCCGGCCGTTGATCCATGCCTGCGAGCGGCCGTTGCGGTGGATGACCCGGCGCAGCAGGCATTCATCGTCCTCATCCAGGCCCTCTTCGCCAAGCCAGTGCCGGGCGGCCGGTGTATCGCTGACATCGAACCGGACATGGACTTCGCTTCGCTCGGCGTCGTTGGCGACCATGGCGGTATCCGCCCGATCGCCCAGGCACAGCCCCAGGGCGTCGAGCAGGATGGATTTACCGGCCCCGGTCTCGCCGGTGAGCGCGGTCAGCCCGGTTTCAAGATCGATCTCGAGCCGATCGATGATGGCAAAGTCACGGACCTGGATTTGGTTCAGCATGGCGCGGCTCCATCCCCCCAGCGAAGCTTGGCGCGCAGGATATCGAAGTAGCGGTGGCCGGGAGGGTGCACAAGTCGCAGTCGATGGGGCGAGGCGACGATCTCGGCCCGAGCCCCGTCCTCGAGGGTCAGGTCGGTCTGACCGTCGCAGCTGACATGGACCTGGTGGATGTGCTCGGGGGCGACCCGGACCTCGACCCGGCTGTCGGCGCTGATGACAAGCGGCCGGTTGCTCAGGGTGTGGGGGCAGACCGGCACCAGGGCCATGGCGTGGATGCCCGGGTGCATGATGGGGCCACCGCCGGAGAGGGCATAAGCGGTCGAGCCGGTGGGCGTCGAGATGATCAGCCCGTCCGATCGGTGGCGGTTGCAGGGCTCGCCGTCAATCCAGGTCTCGAACTCGATCATCCGCGAGGTGTTCCATTTCTGCAGCACCACGTCGTTGAGCGCCGGGGCCTCGGCGACCACCCGGTCGGCCACCCGCACGCGGGCTTCGAGCATCAAACGCTCTTCGATGGTCATCGCCCCGTCGATCACCGCTTCGATTTCGTCGAACCGCTCGGGTGAGACATCCACCAGAAACCCCAGCCGCCCGCGGTTGACCCCCAGCACCGGGACATCGTGCTCGGCAACGGTCTTCGCGGCATGCAACAGGGTGCCGTCGCCGCCGACGACGATGAGCAGATCAATGACCGGAGAGAGCGCCGCGAGGGTGTCGTCGGCCGTCGAGCCCTCAAGCGCGAGGGCGCTGTCGACATGGACGGTGCGGCCGAGGGATTCAAGCCGCTCGACAAGCCGGCCGATGGTGTCGGTGACGGCACTGTCGTTGGGTTTACCGGTAATGGCGATGCGCTGGAACGATTCCATGAAACCCTCGATTGTCGGTGGCGACAACTTAGCACGCAACCGGCAAATTGACAGCCTGATGAGCCGTTGTTAGCGTCGCTTAGCACTCTTGGGTCGGGAGTGCCAATCAACGGAGGTTGCATGGTTCAGCGACAGGTCGAGGAGCCGCTCACAGAGCGCGCGCAGCATCTGCTCAAGATGCTCGTCCATCGCTATATCCGTGACGGCCAGCCGGTGGGCTCGCGGGCGCTGACCCGGGACTCGGGGCTCGACCTGAGTGCCGCGTCCATTCGCAATGTCATGGCCGATCTCGAAGAGGCCGGCTACGTCCAATCGCCCCATACCTCCTCCGGGCGTATCCCCACCGACCGGGGCTATCGGTTTTTTGTCGACTCGCTGCTCAAGGTCCGCAGCGACGGCGGTCTGGATGCGGATAATCTGCAAATCCGCCTCGACGGTGGCCAGGATCGCGAATCGCTGGTGGATTCCGCCTCCAATCTGCTCTCCGGGCTCACGCACCTGGCCGGCGTGGTGACCCTGCCGCGGCGCGACTACGGCGCGATTCGGCATATCGAATTCCTGCCGCTGACCGAGCGGCGCATCCTCGCGATCACGGTGCTCAACGACCACGAGGTGCAGAACCGGGTCATCGAAACCGACCGCGGCTACGACCCGGCCGAACTCCAGCAGGTGGCCAACTACCTGTCCGCGGAGTTCGCCGGCAAGAGCGTCGCGGAGGTCCGGCGCGGGCTGCTCGAGGCCATGCAGGCCGATCAACAGCACATGAACAGCCTCATGACATCGGCCATTGCCGTGGCGCAGGAGCTTTTCAATGACGGCGATGGTGAGGAAGACGACTTTGTCATGGCCGGCGAGACCAATCTGATGACCTTTGCCGAGCTCTCTAGTGTCGAGAAGCTCAAAGAACTGTTCGAAGCCTTCGGTCGCAAGCGCGATATCCTGCATCTGCTCGACCGGTGCCTGGCGGCCGATGGTGTGCAGATCTTCATCGGCCAGGAGTCCGGGTATCAGGCCTTTGACGGGGTGAGTCTTGTGACCTCGACCTATCAGAACGACGACGAGGTCCTTGGCGTCCTGGGCGTGATCGGGCCAACACGCATGGCCTACGACCGGGTCATCCCGATTGTCGATGTCACCGCCCGACTGCTCGGGCATGCCTTGAAACCCGGCCATTAATCCCCAATTCCACCGACAAGGTGTCAGGACAACAACGGAGTAGACCATGAGCGAAGAGGACAAGCGCGCTCAGCCGGAATCCGATCCGGCGGCCCGCGCTGAGGGCCAGTCGAACGGCCAACCGGCCGGCGCCGGCGGCCAGCCCAACGACGAATCCCCAAGCGACGCCGCCCGGGCTGCCGGGATCGACCCTGCGGTCGATGAGGCCGGTGAGGCCCCCGAGGCCGAAGTCGTCGCCGACGTCGGCGAGATCGAGACCCTGCGCAGTGCGCTGTCCGAGGCCGAGGCGCGGGCCGAGGAGAACTGGAATCAGTTCCTGCGCGCTCGGGCCGAGATGGAAAACCAGCGCCGGCGCGCCGAAAAGGATGTCGCTTCGGCGCGGCAGCAGTCGCTCGAGAAGCTCGCCGGCGAGCTGCTCGCGGTCAAGGACAGCCTCGAGATGGGGGTGCAGGCCGCCCGCAGCGAGAGTGCCGATGTCGAGAAGCTTGCCGAGGGCTCGGAGCTGACGCTTCGGATGTTCGAGCAGGCGCTCGATAAGTTCAACATCGAGGCGGTCTCGCCGCAGGGCGAGCGCTTTGACCCGGCGGTCCACGAGGCGATGGCCGCCCAGGAGTCCAGCGAGGCCGAACCCAACACCGTTTTGAGTGTGGTGCAAAAGGGGTACCGGCTTGGCGAGCGGTTGCTGCGGCCGGCGATGGTCATCGTGGCCAAGGCCCCGGCCCAGTCCGGCGGCGATCACGCCGACGCCGACAAAGGCGAGGGCAACGAGGGGGGTTGAAAACCCCCCGGCCCGCCTAAATATCGGCCAATGAATTGATTTGAGTTTTTAAGGAGCACGAGCAAATGGGCAAGATCATCGGAATCGACCTGGGAACCACCAATTCCTGCGTCGCGATCATGGAGGGTGGATCGGCACGGGTCATCGAAAACGCCGAGGGTGACCGCACCACCCCCTCGACTGTGGCCTTCAGCGAAGACGGCGAGGTCCTCGTGGGCGCGGCGGCCAAGCGGCAGGCGGTGACCAACCCCGAAAACACCCTGCACGCCATCAAGCGCCTGGTGGGCCGCAAGTTCGAAGAGGACGTGGTCCAGCGTGACGTCAAGGAAATGCCCTACAGCATCGTCAAGGCGGATAACGGTGACGCCTGGGTAGAGGTGCGCGACAAAAAGATGGCGCCGCCGGAGATCTCCGCCCGGGTCCTGCAGAAGATGAAAAAGACCGCCGAGGACTATCTGGGCGAGGAGGTCACCGAGGCGGTGATCACCGTGCCGGCGTATTTCAACGACTCACAGCGCCAGGCGACCAAGGATGCCGGCCGCATCGCCGGGCTTGAGGTCAAGCGCATCATCAACGAGCCCACCGCCGCAGCACTCGCCTATGGCCTGGACAAGCAGGGCGGTGATCGCAAGGTGGCGGTCTATGACCTGGGCGGCGGCACGTTCGATGTCTCGATCATCGAGATCGCCGAGGTCGAGGGCGAGCATCAGTTCGAGGTGCTCTCCACCAACGGCGATACCTTCCTGGGCGGTGAGGACTTTGACCGGGCGGTCATCGACTATCTGATCGCCGAGTTCAAAAAGGATCAGGGCATCGACCTGGGCGGCGACCGGCTGGCGCTGCAGCGGCTCAAGGAAGCCGCCGAGAAGGCCAAGATCGAGCTTTCCTCGGCGCAGCAGACCGAGGTCAATCTGCCCTACATCACCGCCGATCAGAGCGGGCCCAAGCATCTCAACCTCAAGCTCACCCGGGCCAAGCTCGAGAGCCTGGTGGATGATCTGGTCAAGCGCACCATCAAGCCCTGCGAGGTGGCGTTAAAGGACGCCGGACTGAAGGCGAGCGATATCGACGAGGTCATCCTGGTGGGCGGCCAGACCCGCACGCCCAAGGTGCAGGAGGCGGTGACCGAGTACTTTGGCAAGGATCCGCGGCGCGACGTCAACCCGGACGAGGCGGTGGCCATTGGTGCGGCCATCCAGGGCGGCGTACTGGGTGGTGATGTCAAGGATGTGCTGTTGCTCGACGTCACACCGCTTTCGCTGGGCATCGAGACCCTGGGCGGGGTGATGACCAAGCTCATCGAGAAGAACACCACCATCCCGACCAAGGCCAATCAGGTGTTCTCGACCGCCGATGATAATCAGAGCGCGGTGACCGTCCACGTCCTGCAGGGCGAGCGCGAGATGGCCAGCGATAACAAGTCGCTTGGCAAGTTCGATCTCTCCGACATCCCGCCGGCGCCCCGCGGGGTCCCGCAGATCGAGGTGACCTTCGACATCGATGCCAACGGCATTCTGCATGTCACCGCCAAGGACAAGGGCACCGGCAAGGAGCAGTCCATCCAGATTCGCGCCTCGAGCGGTCTGTCCGAGGACGAGATCAATCGCATGGTGGATGATGCCGAGGCCCACGCCGAAGAGGACCGCAAGGCCCGGGAGCTCGTTGAGAGCCGTAACCAGGCCGACAACCTCATCCACGCGGCGCGCAAGAGCCTGGATGAGGTCGGTGACAAGGCCAGCGACGAGGAGAAAAAGGCCGTCGAGGATGCCATCACCGAGGTCGAAGAGGCCCTCAAGGGTGATGACAAGGACACCATCGACACCAAGACCCAGGCGCTGGCCGAGGCCTCTGGCAAACTCGCCGAGAAGCTCTACCAGGACGCCGACGGTCAGGCCGATGCGGGATCCGCGGACGGGCAGGGCGCCTCTGATCAGGAGGATGTCGTCGACGCCGAGTTCGAGGAAGTCAAGGACGACGAAAAGAAGTAACCTCTGCGGATGTCAAAACGTGATTACTACGACGTACTGGGTGTCTCGCAGAATGCCTCCGAAGGGGACCTGAAAAAGGCCTACCGCCGGCTGGCCATGAAATATCACCCGGATCGCAATCCGGGTGATACCGACGCCGAGGTTCGCTTCAAGGAAGCCAAGGAGGCCTACGAGGTCTTAAGCGACCCGCAAAAGCGGGCCGCCTATGATCAGTTCGGCCATGCCGGTGTCGAGGCCGGCGGCGGCGGTGGCGGCGGCCCCGGCGGGCCGGGCGGCTTTGGCGGTGCCGACTTCTCGGATGTCTTTGGCGATATCTTTGGCGATATCTTCGGCGGCGGCCGGGGCGGGTCCCGGGCCTTTCGTGGTGCGGATCTGCGATACCGCATGGAGGTATCGCTCGAAGAGGCCGTCCAGGGGGTGGAGCGGGAAATCCGCATCCCCACCCAGGTGCGCTGTGATGCCTGCGAGGGCAGCGGTGCGGCCCCCGGCAGTCAGCCCCAGACCTGCCCGACTTGCAAGGGGCACGGCGAAGTGCGCATGCAGCAGGGGTTTTTCTCGGTCCAGCAAAGCTGTCCGCGCTGCAGCGGCAGCGGCCAGATCATCAGCGATCCGTGCCGCAAATGCGGTGGCAAGGGCACCGTGGCCGATCAGAAAACGCTCAATGTGCGGGTCCCGCCCGGCGTCGACACCGGGGATCGCATTCGCCTCTCGGGCGAGGGTGAGCCGGGCGAGCAGGGCGGCCCACCCGGCGATCTTTATGTCGAGATGGTGGTCAAGCCCCATCCCATCTTCACCCGCGACGGGGCCGATCTGCGCTGTGACATCCCGGTGAGCATGACCACCGCCGCGCTGGGCGGCGAGCTCGAGGTCCCCACCCTCGAGGGCCGGGTCAGCCTGCGGGTGCCGGCGGGCACCCAATCCGGCAAGGTCTTTCGGGTGCGTGGCAAGGGCGTCAAGCCAGTGCGGGGAGGCACGCCGGGGGATCTGCTCTGCCGAGTCGCGGTGGAGACACCGGTCAACCTCACCGGCCGGCAGAAGAAGCTGCTCGAGGAACTGGCCGAGACCCTGGAGCATGGTGGCGAGCACCACAGCCCCCGGGGCAGCTCGTGGCTGGATTCGGTGAAATCGTTCTTCGAAGGGATGAAGTTCTAGTGGACGTTCGTGTGGGCATTCTCGGCGCCGGCGGGCGCATGGGCCGGACACTGGTGCAGCTGGTGGCCGAGTCAAAGGACCTGGCGCTGGGCGCGGCCACGGTCGAGCCGGGTAGCCCCTGGGTGGGCCGTGACGCCGGCGAGCTGGCCGGTGCCGGGCAGGCCGGGGTTGCCGTGGTGGACGACCCCATGGCGGCGGCGCAGGCGGCGGACGTGCTCGTGGATTTCACGCTGCCGGCGGCCCTGCCGGGCAATCTGGCGGCGGTCGAGGCTACCACCACGCCCATTGTCATCGGGACCACGGGGCTCGACAGCGACGATGTGGCCCGACTCGATGCCGTGGCCGCCCGGGTGCCGCTGGTCCAGGCAGCCAACTACAGCAGTGGCGTGACCCTGATGCGGCATCTCGCCCGTGTTGCCGCCGGGGCGCTGGGTGATGACTACGATATCGAGATCGTCGAGGCGCATCACCGGCACAAGCAGGATGCGCCCTCGGGGACCGCCAGGGCGTTGGGCGAGTCGGTGGCCGCCGGCCGTGGGGTGGCGCTCGAAGATCGGGCCGTCTACGCGCGCCACGGCATCACCGGGGCCCGGCCAAGGGGCGAGATCGGCTTTCAGACGCTGCGCGGCGGAGACATCGTCGGTGAACATACGGTGCTGTTCGCCGGTGAGGGGGAGCGGCTCGAGCTCACCCACCGCGCCTCGTCCCGGGCCGTCTTTGCCCGGGGGGCGCTGCGCGCCGCGCACTGGGTGAAGGATCAGCCGCCGGGGCGTTACGATATGGAGGACGTGCTCGGGCTGCGAGGCTGAGTGAAACCAACCGGCGGGAGTTGCCAATGCGCATAGCCATCATCGGGGCGGGCATCGCCGGTCTGACCGCCGCCGGTGTGCTCAAGGCGGCGGGCCATCAGCCGGTAATCTTCGACAAAGGCCGTGGGCCGGGTGGCCGCAGCGTGAGCAAGCGCACCGACCATGGCGGCATTGACCTGGGGCTGCCTTATTTCACTGCGCGGGATCCGGCATTCCGGCAAACCGTTGATCAGTGGATCGAGGCGGGGGTGGTCGCACCCTGGTCCGTCGAGCCACGGGTGCTTCCCGAGCAGCAGCCGGCCCGGCCGCAGGCCCGGCTGGTCGCTGTCCCGCGGATGTCGGCGCTTGCCAGGCACCTGGCCGAAGGGCTCGATTTGCATTGCTCGGTGCAGGTCAGCGAGATCACCCGCGAGCTCACCGGCTGGGTGCTGCGTGAGCGCCAGGGCGAGTCGCTGGGCGAATTCGACGGGCTGATCCTCACCGCGCCGGCCCCCCAGAGCCAGTCCCTGCTGGCCGAGCCTTGTCCGCGTCTGGCCGCCAGGGCGGCCACGGCCCGGATGCAGCCCTGCTGGGCGGTGGGGCTGGTGCTCGAGGCACCGCTCGAGCTTGGTTTTGACGCCGGTTTCCCCAGTAGTGGGCCGTTGGGCTGGATCGCCCGTTCCGGCTCACGACCCGAGCGGCCGCATCTGCCCGAGATCTGGTTGCTGCATGCCACCGCCGCCTGGTCCGAGGCCAACATCGAATGGTCCCAGGATGCCGTGGGCGAGTGGTTGACCCAGGCCTTTGCCGATCTCATCAACCGTCACCCGGTGGTCACCGAACGGTTCGTCCACCGCTGGCGTTTTGCCCGGGCACGCGATGCACTCAAGGCCGAGGGCGGTTATCTCGAGTCCGAGGATATCCTGTGTGCTGGTGACTGGGTCAGCGATGGCACCCTCGAAGGCGCCTGGCAGAGCGGGCGGGCCGCCGCGCACCGGTTGCTCAGCCGGGTGGGTGCAGCGAGCCCAGTCGACGGATGATCGCCTCGTAGAGGTCGCTGAGTGCCGGGATATCGGCCAGCGCGACGTTCTCATCGGGCTGGTGGATGGTCGCGTTCACCGGCCCCAGCTCGACCACCTCGGCCCCCAGCGGGGCGATGAACCGGCCATCGCTGGTGCCCCCGGCGGTGTTGGCAACGGGGGTGAGTGCAAGCTGCTCGTGGATCACCGCCTCGACCGCGGCGCGCAGCTCACCGGCATCGCCACCGAACGGATCGGCCGAGTGCTTCCAGACAAAAGCCGCATCCGGCGCATGCGCGGCGGCGATCGCCTTGATGCGCCTCTGCAGGCCGGCGGCGGTGGACGCCGGCGAGAAGCGCAGATTGAACCGCGCCTGTGCCCTGCCGGGGATGATATTCACCGCATCGGTATCGGTATCGACTCCTGTGATCTGAAACCCGGTGGGCGGGAAGGCTGCCGTGCCCTCATCCCATCGCTCGGCGACAAGGGCGTTGAGCAGCCCCGCAAGCCGGTGGAGCGGGTTGTCGGCATGGGCTGGGTAGGCAACATGCCCTTGCCGGCCGTCAATCGTGACCTCGGCGCTCAACGAGCCGCGCCGGCCGATGCGGATGGTATCGCCAAGCCGCGCCTCGCTGCTGGGCTCGCCGACCAGACACCAGTCGATATCGCCCAGGTAGTCATGCAGTATCGGGGCCACGGCCCGGACCCCGTCCATGGCCGGCCCTTCCTCATCGCTTGTCAGCAACAGCGCCACGCGCAGGTGGTCGGGTGGGCCGGCGGCGGTCAGTCGCTCGCAGGCGGTAATAAACGCGGCGATGCTGCTTTTCATATCCGCAGCGCCGCGCCCGTAGAGGCGGCCGTCCCGTCGGGTGGGGGCAAAAGGCGGGCTCTGCCAGCGTTCTGCTGGCCCCGGCGGGACCACATCGGTATGGCCGACGAACAGCAGGCAGGGGCCGGCATCCCCCCGCACGGCCAGGAGATTGCTCACCTCGCCCCGCGAGAGGTCGTGACAGTCGAACCCCATCGCCTCGAGCCGGGACTGCAGCAGGGCCTGGCACCCGGCATCCGCCGGGGTGACCGAGGCGCGCTCGATCAGCGCCTCGGCAAGCTGCAAACTGGTGTCGTCGGCAAGGCGCATGGATCGGTGGCTCAGGGCCGCAGGAGTTCGTTGATGCCCACTTTGGCGCGGGTCTTGGCATCGACCTGTTTGATGATGACCGCACAGTAGAGGCTGTGGCTGCCGTCCTCGGCCGGCAGGCTGCCGGGCACGACCACCGCGCCGGGCGGCACCTGGCCGTAGACCACCTCGCCGGTCTCGCGGTTGTAGATCTTGGTGCTCTGGCCGATATAAACGCCCATCGAGATGACCGCACCCTCGCCGACGATCACCCCTTCGACGATCTCCGAACGGGCGCCGATAAAGCAATGGTCCTCGACAATGGTGGGGTTGGCCTGCAATGGCTCGAGTACACCGCCAATGCCGACACCCCCCGAGAGGTGGACCTGCTTGCCGATCTGTGCGCATGAGCCCACCGTCGCCCAGGTATCCACCATGGTGCCTTCATCGACATAGGCGCCGATGTTGACGTACGAGGGCATCAGCACGACCCCCGAGGCGATGAACGACCCGCGCCGGGCGGTAGCCGGTGGCACCACCCGGACGCCATCGGCGGCGAAGTCCTTGCTGTTGTAGTCGGCGTACTTCGGCGCCACCTTGTCAAAGTAGTCGGTCTCGCCGCCGCGGATCGGGGCGTTGGGCGAGAGACGGAAGGAGAGCAGCACTGCCTTTTTCAGCCACTGATTAACCTGCCAGCCGTCGGCGGTTTTCTCGGCCACCCGGGCACGGCCCTGATCGAGATCGGCGAGGGCGGTTTCGACGGCCTCGCGGACCTCGGCCGGCGCACTGTCAGGCCGGATCGAATCGCGGTTGTCAAAGGCCGTCTCGATGGTCTGCTGAAGGGTTGCCATGCAGGGTCTCCGTTAAGCGTAGGTCTGGATGAAGTTGCCGATGCGCTCGAGCGCATCCTCGCAGATGGCCTCTTCGGCCACCAGTGCCAGGCGGACGTAACCGGCGCCCGGGTCACCCTCGCGGCTGGGGCGCGAGAGGTAACGCCCCGGCAGGACTGTCACGCCGCTTGCCTGATAAAGCCCGCGGCAGAAGCCCTCATCATCGCCGCCGGGGACCGGCAGCCAGATATAGAACCCGGCCTGGGGGTCATGATACCCGGCCACCGGCTGGAGGATGCGCCGGGCGAGGGCAAACTTGCGATCATAGGCCCGGCGGTTGTCGCGGACGTGGTGTTCGTCGCCCCAGGCGGCGATGCTCGCGCTTTGCACATGCTCGGGCAGCGCGCAGCCCTGGTAGGTGCGATAGCGGCTGAAGCGCTCGATCAGCCGCGCATCGCCGGCGATAAAGCCGGACCGCAGGCCGGGGACATTGGAGCGCTTGGACAGGCTGTGGAAGACCAGACAGTCCTCGAATGCCGTCCGGCCCGCCGCCTGACAGGCCGCGAGCAGCCCCAGCGGCGGCTCGGCGTCCTCGCGGTAGAGCTCGCTGTAGCACTCATCGGCGGCGATGACAAAGCCGTGGCGTTGCTGGATGGCAAAGAGCCGCTCCCAGAAGGCGTGGCTCAGCACCCGGCCGTTGGGATTGCCGGGGCTGCATAGATAGATCAATCCGCAGCGGGCCCACTGGGCGTCGGTGATGGCGCCAAGGTCGGGCTCGAAGTCGTTCTCGGCCCGGGTGTCGAGCAGCACCGGCTCGCCACCAGCGAGCAGGGCCGCGCCTTCGTAGATCTGATAGAAGGGATTGGGCATGAATACCGCGGGCCGGTTGCCGGGCTCGACAAAGGCCTGGGTGACGGCAAAGAGCGCCTCCCGGGTGCCCGCCGCGGGCAGGACCTCGTGCGCCGGATCGGGACGGCCCGATGGCAGTGAAAACCGCCACTGCAGCCATGCGGCGATGGTCTCGCGCAACGCCGCCGTCCCGGTGGTCGCCGGATAGCGGCCCAGGCTCTCATCCAGACTGACGCGAAGCGCCTCGCCTACCATGGCCGGTGCCGGGTGCCGGGGCTCGCCAATCGAAAGGGGAATCGCGCCCCGGCCCACCGGCGGCGTGGCATCGGCGAGCAGCGAGCGCAGCCGCTGGAACGGATAGGGCTGGAGCCGGTCGAGGCGACCGGTGGATGGATGGGGGCGCTCAGACACCATCACCCCGTCGCATGATGTCGGCCTCGGCTTCGAACGTCCCCAGCAGATCCGCGCGCAAGTCCTGCCGTGTGGCGCTATCGAGCGGCTGGTTGTCGGCATCGGTGATGAAAAATACATCTTCGGCGCGCTCGCCGATGGTGGCGATCTTGGCGTTCTGCACGCGAATGCCGTGGCGGGCAAAGATACAGCCCACCTGGGCGAGCAACCCGGGCTGGTCGCCGGTGATCAACTCCATGGTGGTGCGCTCGTTACCCCGGTCTTCGCCAAAGTCCACCTGGGTCGGGGTGTTGAAATGCCGCAGGCGCCGGGGCAGCACTCCGGTGCGCGGCTGTGGCAGCGCCTCGGGGTCGCGCAGCAGCCCGGTCAGCCGCTCGCGGATGGCCGCATGACGGGCATCGCTGTCGGTCGGCTCGCTCGGGTCATCCTCGACCAGAAAGCTATCGAGGGTGTAGCCGTTGGTGGTGGTGATGATGCGCGCATCGAGGATGTCCATGCCCAGCTGGTCAAATCCCGAGACCGCCAGGGCAAAGATATTGTCCCGGTCGCGGGTGTAGATAAAGACCTCGGTGGCGCCGCGCTGGGTGTCGGGTTCGATCAGCACCAGGGGCTCGTGGGCGGCACTGCCGGCGGCGTGAATGGCGGCGGTATGCCAGGCCACCTCTTCGGCGGTGTAGCGAAGAAAGTAATCGGGGGTGAAATGCCGCCAGATCGAGCGCACGGTCATGTGATGCAGCCCTCGCGAGCGCAGCAGCTCACGGGCCCGACCCTGGGCTTCACGCACCAGTTCATCCTGGTCGATGGGACGGCCCAGGCCGCGCCGAAGGGCCCGGGCGGTGCGGCGATAGAGCTCGAGTAACAGCGTCGCCCGCCAGCTGTTCCACAGATGCGGGTCGGTGGCGCGAATATCGGCGACGGTGAGCAGATACAGATGGTTGAGATGGTTGATATCGCCCATCTCGGCGGCAAATTCGTCGATCACCGCCGGGTCGGTGGTATCGCGCCGCTGGGCGGTCATGGACATGAGCAGATGCTTGCGCACCAGCCAGGCGACAAAACGGCAGTCATAGCGCGACAGCCCGTGCTGGAGGCAGAACGCGTAGGCATCCTCGGCGCCTAGTTCGGAGTGATCACCCCCCCGGCCCTTGGCGATGTCATGGAAAAGCCCGGCAAGATAGAGCAGCTCGGGCTTGGGCAGCCGGCCATGGATTTCGCTTAAGAAGGGGAACTCATCGTGGTGCTCGCTCACACCCAGACGCCGCAGGTTGCGCACCACCATCAGGGTGTGGGTATCCACCGTGTAGACGTGGAACAAATCGTACTGCATCCGTCCGGTGATCCGCGCAAAGGCCGGGATGTAGCGCCCGAGGATGCCGTGGACGTGCATCCGCCGCAGGGCATGGGTGATGCCCTCGGGCTGGCGGAGGATTTCCATGAAAAGCGTCCTCGCCCGCAGGTCGCGGCGGAAACGATCATCGATGCGGTCGCGGTTTTCGCGCAGCAATCGGATGGTTGCTGCGCGAATGCCGCGGATCGCCGGGTGTTGCTGCATGAGCAGGAAAAGCTCGAGCATGGCAAACGGATAGCGGCGAAAGACGTTGCGGTGGGTGACCTCGATAAAACCGCGTTTGACCTGGAAGCGCTTGTTCAAAAGCTGCGGGCGCTCGTCGATGCCGGCGTAGAGGATGGTCTCCTGGTAGAGCTGCAGCAGCATCTCGTTGAGCCGGTTGAGCCGCTTGATCACCCGAAAGTAGCGCTGCATGAACTGCTCGACCGCCAGGGTATGGTCGGCATCCTTGTAGCCGAACTGCCGGGCCAGCTCGCTTTGGTAGTCAAAAAGCAGCCGGTCCTCGCGACGGCCGGCGACGATATGCAGGGCAAAGCGAATATCCCAGAGAAAATGCTGCCCCTGGCGCAGGTCCTCGAGCTCGGCCCGGGTGAGGAATTTCAGATCCACCAGATCATCCAGCGAGTCGGCATTGAAGTGGCGTTTGGCCACCCAGCCGATCATGTGGATGTCGCGCAGTCCGCCGGGGCTTTCCTTGAGGTTGGGCTCGAGATTGTACGAGGTGTCCTCGAAGCGGCGGTGGCGCTGCTGCTGTTCGGCCCATTTGGCCTGGAAAAACTGTGGCCCCGACCAGATGCGAAGCGGCCCGGTGGCCTGCTGCATGGCCTCGAAAAGCGCCCGGTCACCGATAATCGGGCGCGATTCCATCAGATTAGTGGCCACGGTGATGTCCTTGGTCGCTTCGCTGACGCACTCTTCGATGGTGCGCACGCTGTGGCCGACCTCGATGCCCACATCCCAGAGCCGGGTGACAAAATCCCGAAGCCCTGACTCGAGCCCCTCGACTGGATCGGCGGGGATGATGATCATCAAATCGGTATCCGAGCCCGGATGGAGCTCGCCGCGGCCATAGCCGCCCACCGCGGCGAGGCAGGCCGTGTCGGCATGGTCGTTGAGACAGATCGGCCACAGCCGGCTGACCACCGCATCCATCACCCGGGCGCGCAGCGGCACGAGCTCGGCGGCGGGGGTGCCCTCGAGAAACCGGGCGGCGAGGGTGTCGTCGGCCTCGCTCAGGGTTTGTTTGAGCAGCGTGGCCGGGTTCTGGTCGGGTTGGCGCAGGGCGGCATCCAGCCGGTCCTCGTCGAGCAGCTGACGATCCAGCTCGGTGGCAGGGGACTCGGCAACGGCCGCCATTCAGTCCGCAGCGCTCAGGGTGAGGATATCCACGCCATCGTCGGTCACCGCCACGGTGTGTTCCCACTGCGCCGAGAGACCGTGATCCTTGGTCACCACCGTCCATTGATCGCCCAGCAGCCGCGTCTCGCGACGGCCGGCGTTGATCATCGGCTCGATGGTAAAGGTCATTCCCGGGCGCAGCGGCTCGCCGGTCCCCGGCTTGCCGTAGTGCAACACCTGGGGGTCTTCGTGAAAGCCCTGACCGATGCCGTGGCCGCAGTACTCGCGCACCACCGAGCAGCCCCGGGATTCGGCCAGGGTCTGGATGGCGTGGCCGATATCGCCGAGCGTGGCCTCGGGCCGGACGGCGGCAATGCCTGCATCCAGGGCCTCGCGGGCCACATCGGTGACGCGGCGGGCCTGGATCCCCGGCTCGCCGGCAAAGTACATCCGGCTGGTGTCCCCATGCCAGCCATCACAGATCACCGTCACATCGATGTTGAGGATGTCGCCGCGTTTGAGTTTCTTGCTGCCGGGGATGCCATGGCAGATCACATGATTGACCGAGATGCAGGTGGCCTTGGGAAAGCCGCGATAGTTCAGCGGCGCCGGGATGCAGCCCATGGCCTCGATTTTTTCGTGGCACAGCCGGTCCAGCTCGCCGGTGGTCACCCCGGGGCGGACGTGCTCGCCGATCATGTCGAGCACTTCGGCGGCGCGACGGCCGGCCTCGCGCATTTTTTCGATCTCTGCCGGGGTCTTGATGGTGATGCCCATGGAGCCAACGAAATTGTCGATACAAGCGCTCTATGGTATAAACGCGGCGCCCTCGGGGCAATGCAATCAAAATTCCACACATACACCGACACGGTTGGCGGGGTGCCTTCGGGTTGTCAGCTGCGGGTGTATGGAGGCCTAACCCACCACAAGGAGATACCGACATGGCCAAAGTGTCCATGCGTCAGATGTTGGAGGCCGGTGTTCATTTCGGCCACCAGACCCGCTATTGGGATCCGAAGATGGCCCCTTACATCTTCGGTGAGCGCAACAAGATCCACATCGTCAACCTCGAAAAGAGCCTGCCGCTCTACCAGGACGCGGTGAACTATGCCGGCAAACTGGTCGGCAACGGCGGACGCATCCTTTTCGTCGGCACCAAGCGGGCGGCCCGCGACGCGGTGCGTGAAGAGGCCGAGCGCTGCGGCATGCCCTATGTCAACCACCGTTGGCTCGGCGGCATGCTCACCAACTTCCGCACGGTCAAAAAATCGATCCGGCGGTACAAAGAGCTCCAGGAGCAGCAGAAAGACGGCACCTTCGAGAAGCTCGGCAAACGCGAGGTCCTCAGCCTGCAGCGCGAGATGGACAAGCTCGAGCGGGCGTTTGGCGGCATCGTCAACATGGAATCACTCCCGGATGCACTGTTTGTCGTCGATGTCGGCTACGAGAAGATCGCCGTCCAGGAGGCGCGCAAGCTGGGCATTCCCGTGGTGGCCGTGGTGGATACCAACAACAGCCCCCGCGAAGTGGACTATGTGATCCCGGGCAACGATGACGCCATCCGGGCCATTCGGCTGTATCTGCACGGTGTGGCCGATGCCATCATCGATGCTCGTATGACAAGCGCCAAGGCGCCGACCAGCGGCGGTGACGAGTTTGTCGAGCTGCCCGCCGACGGCGCGGCGGCAGATGCCGGGGCTGCCGAGAAAGCCGCGGCCGAGCCGGCGGCCACCGAGCCTGCTGCTGCCGAGCCGGCCGCCGCCGAGCCGGCCGCCGCCGAGCCGGCCGCGACATCGGACGATGCCGAGGCCAAGGGCACCGAGGGTGCCGAGCAGAACGAGAAATAACGGGGATAGAGTTCATGGCGATTACCGCACAATTGGTCAAGGACCTGCGCGAGCGAACCGGCGCGGGGATGATGGAGTGCAAAAAGGCGCTTGTAGAAACCGACGGCGACATGGATGCCGCGGTCGAGTTCATGCGCAAGCGCGGCCTGGCCAAGGCCGACAAGAAAGCCGACCGGGTAGCCGCCGAGGGCGCGGTGGTGGCTGCCATTGCCGAGGATGGCCGCAGCGGCGCGCTGGTCGAGATCAACAGCGAAACCGACTTCGTCGCCAACGGCGATGACTTCCAGGCCTTTGCCGCCAAGGTGGTCGGCCGGATCCTGGCCGATGCACCGGCTGACCTCGAGGCGCTGATGAGTCTGCCCCTCGAGTCCGGTGGGCCGGATCTCGAGACCGCGCAGAAAGAGCTGATCGCACGCATTGGTGAGAACATCCAGGTGCGCCGCTTCGAGCGCTACGCCACCGACACCGGGCAGGTGTTCAAGTACCTCCATGGCAGCCGTATCGGCGTGCTGCTCGAGCTCGAGGGCGGTGATGAGGCGCTGGGGCGGGATCTTTGCATGCACATCGCCGCCAGCCAGCCGGTCTGCGTGGCCGTGGATGACGTGCCCGCCGAGCGCCGCGAGAAAGAAAAAGAGATCCTGGTCGCCCAGGCGCGCGAGTCTGGCAAGCCGGACGAGATCATCGAGAAGATGGTCGAAGGCCGGCTTCGCAAGTGGCTGGCCGAGATCACCCTCCTGGGCCAGCCGTTCGTCAAGGACCCGGACCAGACCGTCGAGGCGTTGCTCGAGGCGCATGGTGCGCGGGTCGTTCAGTTCACCCGCCTGGAAGTGGGCGAGGGCATCGAAAAGCGCGAGGAGAACTTCGCCGAAGAGGTTGCAGCCACGATTCAGGGCAGTTGAGGGAAACGCCATGGCGGAACCGGTCTATCGTCGCATCCTGCTGAAACTCAGCGGCGAGGCACTTCTTGGTGACGCCGACTATGGCATCGACCCGGCGGTGTTGCGGCGTCTCGCCGCCGAGGTGCATTCCCTGGTCGACCGCGGTGTCGAAGTGGCTCTGGTCATCGGTGGAGGCAACATCTTTCGGGGCGCGGGCCTGGCCGCCGCCGGCATGGACCGGGTCGGGGCCGATCACATGGGTATGCTCGCCACGGTCATGAACGGCCTGGCCATGCAGGACGCCCTCGAGCACGAGGGCGTTTTTACCCGGGTAATGTCAGCGATCAAGATCAACCAGGTCTGCGAGGATTACATCCGCCGTCGGGCCATTCGTCATCTTGAAAAGGGCCGAGTGGTGATCCTTGCCGCCGGCACGGGCAATCCGTTTTTCACCACCGACTCGGCGGCCAGTCTGCGGGCGGTGGAAATCGGCGCGGATGTCATGCTCAAGGCCACCAAGGTCGATGGCGTCTACTCGGCCGATCCGGTCACCGATGAGGGGGCGCGGCGCTACGAGCGGCTGACCTACGATCAGGTCCTCGATGAACGGCTGTCGGTGATGGATGCCACCGCCATTGTGATGTGCCGCGACGAGAACATGCCCATTATAGTGTTCGACATCAACCGACCCGGGGCGCTCGCCAGCATTGTCGATGGTGAAAACGTCGGTACCCGGGTGGAGAGGGGATGAATCATGATTGACGAGATTACCCGGGATGCCGATCAGCGCATGGATAAAAGCGTTGAGAGTCTGAACACCGATCTGCACAAAATCCGCACCGGCCGGGCCCACACCAGCCTGCTCGATCAGGTCACGGTGAGCTACTACGGCACCGAGGTGCCGCTCAATCAGGCGGCCTCAGTCGCGGTCGGCGACGCCCGGACGCTAGTGATCACCCCGTTTGAGAAGTCCATGATCGCGCCCATCGAAAAGGCCATCATGGAGTCCAACCTGGGGCTGACGCCCAATACCGCCGGCCAGACGATCCGTATCCCGCTGCCGCCGCTGACCGAGGAGCGGCGACGCGATCTGGTCAAGGTGGTCCGCAGCGAGGGTGAGCAGGCCCGGGTGGCGGTGCGCAACATCCGTCGCGATGCCAACAACGACCTCAAGCAGTTGCTCAAGGAAAAGGCAATCACCGAAGACGAGCAAAAGCAGGCCGAGGATCGCATTCAGAAGCTCACCGACAAGCATGTTCAGGCCATTGACGAGCTCCTCGCCGCCAAGGAAGAGGAGCTGATGGCGGTCTGAGGGCCACCGGCCGGCAGTCACTTTTATGACCGACGCATCCCGCGAAGTGCCACGGCATGTGGCCATTGTCATGGATGGTAACGGGCGTTGGGCCGCACAGCACGGCGAGGCGCGTCACTACGGACATCGTGCCGGTGCCGAGTCGGTCCGCCAGGCGGTTGAGACCTGCGCCCGCGCCGGCGTCGAGGCGCTGACGCTGTTCGCCTTCAGCAGCGAGAACTGGCAGCGCCCCGCCTCAGAGGTGAGCATGCTCATGGAGCTTTTCATGCGGGTGCTCGACCGCGAGACCACGCGACTGCATGAAAACGGCATCCGTTTGCAGATCATTGGCGATCGCAGCCGGTTGTCAGAGAAGCTGCAGACGCGTTGTCAGGCGGCGGAGGCGCTGACCGCCGATAACGAGCGCATGGTGCTCAACATCGCCGCGAGCTATGGCGGGCGCTGGGACATCGCCCAGGCGGCCCGCCGATTGGCCGAGGCCGTGGCGGCCGGCGAGCTGGCCCCCGAGGCCATCGACGAGGCAATGGTCGGCGAGCGGGTCTGCCTGGCCGGCCTGCCCGATCCGGATCTTTTCGTCCGCACCGGCGGGGAGCAGCGGATCAGCAACTTTTTGCTCTGGCAGCTTGCCTACACCGAGCTCTACTTCACCCCGGTACTCTGGCCCGATTTTGATGCTGTACAGATGACCCGGGCGCTGGAGTGGTACGCCGGCCGCGAGCGGCGGTTCGGCACCGTCCGGATATCCGAGGATCTGGACTGAGATGCTGCGTCAGCGGGTGATCACCGCAATCCCGCTGGCGTTGGTGGCGGTGCTGGCCATTGCTGTGCTGCCGCTTGCCGGGTTTGCGCTGGCGCTGGGGGTTGTGATGTTGATCGGCGCCCACGAGTGGGCGCGGCTGAGTGACCTCGGCGGGGCGCCAGCGCGGCTTTTCTTCGCCCTGGTGCTGGGCGGGGCGTTGCTGTTGCTCTGGCACTATCGGGTGGATGGCCGGATGGGCTGGGCATTACCCGGGGTTTTGTGGTGGCTCGCCGTGTCGATGTGGGTCGTCGCCCAGGCGCGCCGGCAGCAGCCGGTGATGCTCCCGGCGGTGCTGCGTCTGGCGGCGGGCATGATCACCCTGGCGCTCGCCTGGCTTGCCATGGTGCGCCTGCAAAGCGAAGGGCCCTTCTGGATGGCGCTGCTGCTGGCACTGGTCGCCGGCGCGGATATTGGCGCCTATCTGAGCGGCCGCCGCTATGGCCGACGCCCCCTGGCACCGGGGATCAGCCCGGGCAAAACCGTTGAGGGCCTGGCCGGAGGCCTGGTCATGGCGCTGGTGCTGGCCACGGTGGTCTTCGCGGCCGGCGGTCGGGCCGGGCTGGCCTTGCCCTCGGTGGCCTGGCTTTTGCCGGTTGCGGTGCTGGTGGTCCTGCTTTCGGTGGTCGGCGATCTTGCCGAGAGCCTGCTCAAGCGTCAGGCTGGCATAAAAGACAGCGGTGCCATCCTGCCCGGTCATGGCGGGATCCTGGACCGGATTGATGCATTGATCGCCGCCGCCCCGATTTTGGCGGCGGCAGTAATGAGGATTGGATGAGCAACACCATCCAGCGAATCGCCATTCTGGGAGCCACCGGTTCGATCGGAACCAGCACCCTGGATGTCATCACCCGCCACCCCGGGGATTTCGAGCTGCATACCGTGACCGCCCACCGGGATGTCGCGGGGATGGAGCGGATCTGCCGAGCGCACCACCCCGCACGCGCGGTGATGGCCGACCCTGACTCGGCGGCCGCCCTGGCGCGACGGCTGCAGGATCTCGATGGCGTCGAGGTGGCGTCCGGGGATCAGTGCGTTGCCGCCGCCGCCGCCGATCCGGCGGTGGATACAGTGGTTGCCGCCATTGTGGGGGCGGCGGGGCTAGCGTCGTGCCTGGCGGCGGTTGAGGCCGGCAAGAAAGTCCTGCTCGCCAACAAAGAGGCGCTGGTGGTCGCCGGTGAATTGGTCATGGCCACCGCCAGCCGAACCGGTGCCCGGATCCTGCCGGTCGACAGCGAGCATAACGGAGTCTTTCAGTGTCTACCCGGACGGGCCGATGCCCCCCATGGCCATGCCGGGCTTGCCGAAGCCGGGGTGACGCGATTGATCCTCACCGCCTCGGGGGGGCCGTTTCGTGAGCGTGACCCGGCGACCTTTGCCCAGATCCGGGTCGACGAGGCCTGTGCCCATCCCACCTGGCGCATGGGCCGGAAGATCTCGGTGGACTCGGCAACCATGATGAACAAGGGCCTGGAAGTCATTGAAGCCTGTCGGTTTTTTCAATGTCAAAGCGATCAGGTCGGCGTCGTGATCCACCCGCAAAGCCTGGTCCATGCCCTGGTTCAGTATCGGGATGGTTCGACGCTGGCGCAGCTGGGGGCACCGGATATGCGAACCCCCATCGCCCACGCCCTGGGCTGGCCCGGGCGGCTGGACTCGGGGGTGGCGCATCTGGATATCACCCGCCTGGGGCAGCTCGATTTCCTGCCCCCGGACGGGCGGCGTTTTCCCTGCCTGGAGCTGGCGCGCGACGCCCTCGAGGCGGGCGCCACCGCCACCGCCGCACTCAATGGTGCCAACGAAGCGGCCGTCGAGGCGTTCATCGGCGGGTCGCTGCGCTTTGATCGCATCCACGCGGTGATCGAGCAGACCCTCGAGCACATGGATCGCCGTGGCGACGCGAGCCTGGATGATCTGGTCGATTGCGAGCAGTGGGCGCGGACGCATGCCGCCGACTGCATCCGACAGTGGGGTGTTGCATGAGCTGGTTGATCAATGTGCTTGGCTTTTTGCTGGTCATCGGGGTGTTGGTCACGGTCCATGAGTTCGGTCACTTCTGGGTGGCCCGACGGGTGGGCGTCAAGGTGCTGCGATTCTCGGTCGGCTTCGGCCGCCCGCTGTTGCAGCGTCGCGGCGCCGATGGCACCGAGTATGTCCTTGCCGCCATCCCGCTTGGTGGTTACGTGAAAATGCTCGACGAACGCGAGGCGCCGGTCGAATCCGACCAGCAGAGCCAGGCCTTCAACCGCAAGCCGCTGTGGGCGCGCAATGCTGTGATTGCCGCCGGCCCGGTGTTCAACTTTGCCCTGGCGGTTATCGCCTATTGGCTGGTGTTTGTCATCGGCGCGCTGGAGCTCCGGCCCGTTCTGGGGCCGGTCATCCCGCAGTCGCCGGCGGCCGAAGCGGGGCTGCAGGAGGGCGATGAACTCAAGCGCATTGGCGGCGTGCGGGTCGAGGCCTGGGATCAGGTGGCCATGGCCATGCTCGATGCCTCGGATCGTGACGATATTCCGGTAACGGTCCAGCGGCCGTCCACCGGCTCGACCACGCTGCGGCTCGACCTCGATGGGGCCAATGTTTTGCAGGACGGCACCGATGTGCTCGAGCAGATCGGGCTCCAGCCCTGGCGGCCGGTCATCGAGCCGCGCATTGCGCGGGTTGTCGAAGGCAGTGCGGCCGCGGATGCCGGGCTGGCCGAGGGTGATGTAATCCGGCAGATCGGACCGACCCGGACCAAGGCCTGGGGGGATCTGGTGGATGCCGTCCGGGACCGCCCGGGCGAGCGTGTCACCGTCATCGCCCGGCGCGATGGCAGTCGCATCACCCGCGAGGTAGTGCTTGGCAGCCGCGGCGAGGGTGAGCAGCGCCGGGGCGTGCTGGGGGTGGTCCCGCGGCTCGACGAAGAAGCCTACGCCGGGATGCGCCACGAAGTCCGCGAGGGCCCGCTTGCCGCGGTGCCGCGGGCGCTGGACGCCACCTGGCGGGGCATGACACTGACGGTGCGGGTACTGGTGAAGATGGTGGTCGGCGAAGCGTCGGTGAAAAACCTCAGCGGCCCGATCAGCATCGCGCAGTATTCCGGTGATTCGGTATCGCTGGGGCCGGTGCCTTTTCTGAAGTTTCTGGCAATCGTCAGCATCAGTCTTGGTATCCTTAACCTCATGCCGGTACCGATCCTCGATGGGGGGCATCTGCTCTACAACGCCATCGAGTGGGTGAAAGGACGGCCGTTGTCCGAAGCCGCCCAGGGGGTGGGGCAGCAGATCGGTATGGCACTATTGTTTATGTTAATGGCGCTTGCCTTCTACAACGACCTCAACCGGCTTTTCGGCGCCGGGGGCTGACAAGGGCGGATGATGCGAACACGACTGGCCGCATTGCTTTTTAGCTTTTTCATCCTGGGTACGGCCCAGGCCTTTACCATCGAAGAAATCCGTATCCGGGGGCTCGATCGGATTGCCGAGGGCACGGTGCTCAACTACCTGCCACTGGATGTGGGTGACGAACTCGATGGCACCGACAGCGCCGACGCCGTGGAGGCGTTGTTTGATACCGGTTTTTTTGATGATGTCGAACTGCTCCGGGACGGCAATGCGCTGATCATCCAGGTCGCCGAGCGCCCGGCGATTGCCCGGATCGAATTCATCGGCAACGACGCCATCGCCGGGGACCGTCTGCGCGAGGGGCTGGCCGGCGCCGGGCTGGGTGAGGGGCAGAGCTTCGACCGGTCGTTGCTCGCGACCATCGAGCGCGAGCTCGAGCAGCAATACTTTGCCCTTGGCTATTACGATATCGACGTCCAGAGCACGGTCTCGCCGCTGCCGCGCAACCGGGTCGGGCTGCGGCTCGACATCGAGGAGGGTGAGCCGGCGTCGGTCCAGCCCATCCGTTTTATCGGCAACCGGGCCTTCGACACCGACGAGCTGCGCGACCGCTTTGAGATGGGCCCGGCACCGTGGTGGGCATTTCTCTCGAACCGCGACAAGTATTCACGCGAACGCCTGGCGGCGGATCTGGAGCGGCTGCGGGCGTTCTACCGCGACCGCGGTTATGCCGATTTCGACATCGAGTCCACGCAGGTGACCATCAGCCCCGACCGCCAGCGCATCCATGTCACGGTCAATATCGATGAAGGGGTGCAGTACACCGTCGGCGATATCGAGCTGGCCGGTGAGCTCATCTATGACGAGGCCGAACTCCGGCCGCTGCTGGCCATTGAATCGAGTGAGATCTTCAACCAGCGCGGGATCACCCGCACGATCGAGGCATTGCGCGAGAAGCTCGGCGAACGCGGTTATGCCTTTGCCCGCATCAACCCGCTGCCGGAGCTGCGCGAGGCCGATCAGACGGTGGATCTGACCTTTTTTGTCGATCCCGCCGAGCGGGTCTATGTCCGCCGCATCCGAATCAGCGGCAATGAAACCACCCGGGATGACGTCATCCGCACCGAGTTGCGGCAGTACGAGGGTACCTGGCTGTCGACCAAGGATCTGCGCGACTCCGAGTCGCGACTGGGCCGGATGGGGTTTTTCAGTGATGTGCGCATCGACACCCCGCGGGTGCCGGGGACCAGCGACCAAGTGGATGTCGAGGTCAATGCCACCGAACGGCTGTCGGGCAGTCTGCGCGCCGGTGTGGGCTTTGGCACCGACCAGGGTGTGATCCTCAACCTGGGCATCCAGCAGGATAATGTCTTCGGCACCGGTGACCGGGCCGAATTCGTCGCCAACAGCGATGACTCGGATACCACCTACCGGCTTTCCTATCTCGAGCGCAACTACACCATGAGCGGCATCGACCGGCGCTATGCGGTGTCGTTCCGCGACCGCGATGCCGACGAGGCCGATCTGGCGGACTACGGGCTGCAGACGGCGACCGCCTCGTACGGCTATCGCATTCCGGTGACCAGCAACGACCGGGTCGGCGTGGATGTGGAATACGATGATGTCTCGCTGGAGTTCAACAACCCCAGCAACATCCAGCGCGATTTTGAAACCCGCAACGGCCCGGACAACACGGTGATCCGCACCAACCTGTCGTGGACGCGGGATACCCGCAATACGGCGATATTCCCCACCGCCGGTGCCCGTCAGCAGACCCGGCTCGAGGTGGCCCTGCCGGGTGTGTCCGACCTTGAGTACTACCGACTGAGTTACGAGCAGTCCCGGTATGTCGCCCTCAGCGAGCGCTTCACGCTGGTGCTCGATGGCACGCTCTCCTACGGCGATGCCTATGGCGAGGGCGAGACCTTGCCGTTTTACGAGAACTTCTACGCCGGCGGCATCACCACCGTGCGTGGCTATGAGAGCAACTCGCTGGGCCCGCGGGATGACAATGACGACCCCACCGGGGGCAATCTGCGCCTTCTTGGCCGGGCCGAGGTGCGCTTTCCCATTGCCGAGGACAGCGATGGCAACAATCTGCGGGTCTCGACCTTTGTCGACGCCGGTCAGGTATGGGACCGCGATCGCGAGGCGGCGGAGGGCCCCGGCGATGTGAGTCTTTCGGATCTTCGCTATGCAGCCGGCCTGGGGCTGGTGTATTACTCGCCCATCGGCCCGCTGACCATGAGCGTGGCCCGCCCGCTGAATGACGAACAGGGCGATGAGACCCAGTTTTTTCAATTCACCATTGGTGCGTTCTTTTAAATGGCCAACAACCAAGCATTCTGGATCAAACCACTGGCATTGCTGCTCCTGGCGCTGGGGGTGATGGGCACGGCGGTGGCCCAGACCGTGCAGGATCTGCGCATCGGTTACGTCAACCCGGGGCGGGTCTCCGACGAAGCGCCCCAGGCAGATGCGGCCCGCGAGCGACTCCAGCGAGAGTTTGCACCGCGGGATGAGCAGATCGTCGCCATGCAGGAGACCCTCCGGGCGCTAGAGGACCGGCTCGCCGAACAGCGCATGACGCTGGACGCCGAGGCCGAGCAGGAGTTGCAGCGCGAGATCGTCACCCGCCGCCGGCAGATCCAACGCCAGCAGGAGGCCTTCCGCGAAGACTTCAACATGCGCCGCAATGAAGCCCTTGGCGATCTCCAGCAGCGCATACTGCGAGTGGTCGAGTCGTTCGCCGCCGAGCAGGGGTATGACCTGGTGGTCAGCGACGGTGTGGTCTTCGCCAGCGATGCGGTCAACATCACCGACCGCATCATCGAGCGGCTGCAGCGCCAGTATGAACAGCAAAACGCCGCCGAGTGATCCGGTGCCGTCCCCCGGGCCGAGACAACTGACGCTGGGCGAACTGGCCTCGGCCACCGGGATGGATCTCGATGGCGGGGCCGAGGCCGCGGTCGATCGGGTCGCCTCGCTGCTCGAGGCCGGCCCGGGGGCGGTGAGCTTTCTGGCCAATACCCGGTATCGCCGGCAGCTTGCCCAGACCCGCGCCACGGCGGTCATCCTGCACCCTTCGGAGTCGGTCGAGGGCTATCCCTTCCGCATTCTCTACTCGCGCAATCCCTATTTTGACTTTGCCCGGGTGGCCCGACTGCTCAACCCGCTGCCGGCGGTGCAGCCGGGGATCGCGCCCTCGGCGGTGGTGGCCGCCGATGCCCGGGTGGATGCCGCAGCCGAGATCGGCGAGGGCGTGGTGGTGCAAAGCGGTGCGGCAATCGGGCCGGGCTGCCGGATCGGCCCGGGGGTGGTGATCGGCAGCGATGCCCGGCTGGGGGCCGACTGTCGAATCGAGGCCAACGCCGCCATCCTTGCCGGGGTTCGACTGGGCGATCGGGTGCATGTCCAGGCCGGCGCGGTGATTGGCAGTGACGGCTTTGGCTTTGCCCGGGGTGAACACCACTGGGAAGCGGTGCCACAGCTTGGCGCGGTGATCATCGAGGATGATGTCTGTATCGGGGCCAACACTACGGTGGACCGCGGCTCGCAGGGGGATACGGTCATCGAGCAGGGATGCAAGCTCGATAACCTGGTTCAGGTGGCCCACAATGTGCGGATTGGCGCGCATACGGTGATCGCCGCGAACACGGGGATATCCGGCAGCACGGTGATCGGGTCGTGCTGTACGATTGGCGGCGCCGTGGGGATTGCCGGGCATCTGGAGATCGCCGCCGGGACCACGCTCACCGGCATGGCCATGGTCACCGGCAGCATTACCGACCCGGGGATCTACTCATCGGGCGTGCCGGCGTCTCCCAACCGCGAATGGCGCCGGAACGCGGTTCGTTTCGGGCAGCTGGAGGGGCTAGTCCGGCGCGTCGAGCAACTCGAAAAAACCCTGGGGGCGGGAGACAAAGAGTGACAGATCAGACAACCACCGCGGCGCGGACGCTCGATCTCAACGGGATCAAGCGCCGTCTGCCGCATCGCTATCCCTTCCTGCTGGTCGATCGGGTGGTGGACTACACCCCGGGCGAGTCCTTGCAAGCAGTGCACAATGCCAGTGCCAGCGCCTGGTGGGTACCGGGGCATTTTCCGGGCGAGGCCATCATGCCCGGCGTGCTGCTGGTCGAAGCGCTCGCCCAGGCCTGCGGGCTGCTTGCCTTTGTCACCCGCGAGGCCGAGCCCGACGCCGAGCTGCCACCCGAGGCCCCGCTTTTCTACCTGGTCGGCGTGGATGAGGCGCGGTTTAAGTCCCCGGTGGTGCCCGGTGATGCGGTGTCGCTGGCCGTCGAACTCGATCGCTTGGTCCGGGGCATCTGGCTTTTCAAAGCCCGGGCCGAGGTGAATGGCCGATTGGCGGTGAGCTGCGGGATTCGCTGCACCATGAGGGCATCGTGACCGGCATCGATCCCACTGCGGTGGTCGACCCGGAGGCCCGGCTGGCCGATGACGTGGTGGTGGGCCCGTATGCGGTGATCGGCGCCGGGGTACAGATCGACAGCGGTTGCTGGGTCGGCCCCCACGCGGTGATCAACGGCCCGACCCACATCGCCGCCGACTCCCGGGTGTTTCAGTTCGCCTCGGTGGGCGAGGTGCCGCAGGATAAGAAATACCACGGCGAGGAAAGCCGGCTGGAGATCGGCCGGCGCAATACCATTCGCGAGTGTGTGACCATCAACCGCGGAACGGCGGATGGCGGTGGCACCACGCGACTCGGCGATGACAACTGGATCATGGCCTACGTGCATATCGCCCATGACTGCCAGGTGGGCAACGGCGTGGTCTTTGCCAATGGGGCATCGCTGGCCGGTCATGTCGAGGTGGGCGATCGCGTCACCCTGGGTGGATTCAGTCTGGTCCACCAGTTCTGCCGTCTGGGGCAGGGCTGCTTTACCGCGATGGGCAGTTGCATCCGTCAGGATGTGCCCCCCTGGGTGATGGTGGCCGGTGATCCGGCCGAGCCCCATGGCACCAACAGCGAGGGGCTGCGGCGCCAGGGGTTTGATCAAGCCGCCCAGCAGCGTCTGCGTAACGCCTATCGGCTTTTGTACAAACGCGGTCTGCGGCTTGCCGAGGCGCTCGAGACCATCGAGGCCGAGGCGCAGGGGGATCCGGCGATCATGGAGTTTCTGGCCTTTCTGCGGGCATCCCCCCGCGGCATTGTGCGCTGAGCCCGGCGATGCGGATCGCAATGGTCGCCGGAGAACCCTCCGGGGATTATCTGGGCGGCGGGTTGATCCGCGCCCTCAAGGCCCGCTACCCCGACGCCCGGTTCGAGGGGATCGGCGGCCGGCACATGACCACGGCCGGGTTGCAGAGCCTGTATCCGCTCGAGTCGTTATCGGTCATGGGGCTTGTCGAGGTCATCCGCCATCTGCCCCGGCTGCTGGGGATTCGACGGGTGCTGCGGCAGCGCTGGCGGGCCGATCCACCGGATCTCTTTATCGGCGTGGATGCCCCGGATTTCAATCTGGAACTCGCCCGCCGGCTGCGCGAGACGGGGCGACCGACCGTTCAGTACGTCAGCCCGACGGTCTGGGCCTGGCGGGAGGGGCGATTGAAGGGCATACGACAGGCCGTCGATCATGTCCTTTGTATCTACCCCTTCGAGGCCGAGTTCTACGCCGAGCGGGGGATAGCGGCGAGTTTTGTCGGCCACCCGCTGGCTGATCAGATTCCGTTGACGCGGGATGTCGCCGGGGCCCGGGCCGCCCTGGCCATCCCTGAAAAGCCCCTCTGCCTGGCGGTCCTGCCGGGCAGTCGGCGCAGCGAAATCGATCGATTGTTGCCGCTTTTCCTGGCCGTGGGGCAGCGGTTACTCGCCTCGCACCCGGGACTGCATCTGGTCATTCCCGCGGCGACACCGGCACTCTCACCGCTCATCGAGCAGGCCGTGGCCCAGGCCGGGCTCGAGGCCCATTGCACCACGATCGAAGGCGGCGCCCAGACGGCGCTGGCCGCTGCGGATGCCGCGGTCGTCGCCTCGGGGACGGCAACGCTCGAGGCGATGCTTGTCGGCTGTCCGGCGGTGATGGCCTATCAGGTCAATCGGCTGACCGCCGTGCTGGCCCGTCGGTCGGTGCGCATCCCGTACTTTGCCATGCCCAATCTGATGGCCGGCGAGATGTTGATGCCCGAGTTCATCCAGGAGCAGGCCACTCCCGCGGCCATTGCCCCGGCGGTGGAGCGCCTGCTGACCGACCCGCAACGCGCCGGCGCGCTGGCCGAGCGGTTCAATACGCTGCACCAGCGCTTGCGTTGCGGCGCCGGCGAACAGGCCGCCGAAGTGGTCGCCACCCTGCTCGAGGGCCGGCGTGGATAGCCGCCTGCCCGACCCGGGGGTCGCCGGGGTGGATGAGGTCGGCCGCGGCCCCCTGGCCGGTCCGGTGGTGGCCGCGGCGGTGATTCTGGATGCCGACGCCGAGCTGCCGGGATTGCGCGACTCGAAAAAGCTCACCGCCGGCCGTCGTGGGGTGCTGGATGAGATGATCCGGCAACGCGCCCGGGCATGGGCGATTGGACTGGCCGAGGTCGAAGAAATCGATCGGCTCAATATCCGTGGCGCGACCCTGCTGGCCATGCAGCGGGCGGTGCATCAGCTAACCCCCGCCCCGCGATTGGTCCTGGTGGATGGACGGGATGTTCCGCCGCTGCCCTATCCCGCCTCGGCGGTGGTGGGCGGCGACAATGCCGTGGCAGCGATTGCCGCGGCCTCGATCGTTGCCAAGGTCCACCGCGATCGCCTCATGCAGGCGTTGCACGAGCGCTATCCCGATTATGGGCTTGATCGCAACATGGGCTATCCATCGGCCCACCACCGGGAACAGCTCCAGCGCCTGGGGCCAAGCCCCGCCCATCGACGCAGCTTTGCGCCGGTGGCCCGGGCGCTGCGCGGTGACGCCCCGGGCGGTTAGGCGCCGCGCAACACCTCGATGATGCGGTCGGCGTCCGCATTGGCGAGCTCTGGATAGATGGGCAACGAGAGGCAGCGCTCGGCGGTGGCTTCGGCCACGGGCAACTCCGCCGCCGGGATGGCAACCTGGCCCGGGCCGGTGCCGTTGAAGGCCGCCTGTCGATGCAGTGGCACCGGATAGTAGACCGCCGAGGCGATGTGATGATCGTCGAGCCGCTGCATGAGCGCGGCCCGGTGGTCGCTGTCGCGGCAGAGCAGGGTGTACTGATGGTAGACGTGGCGGCCGATGCCGTCCTCGGCCGGTAGGGTGAGATCAGCCGCGCCAGTGAGTCCCTCGCTGTAGCGATGCGCCACGCGTCGGCGTTCATTGTTGAATTGATCGATATGCGGCAGCTTGGCCCGCAGGATCACGGCCTGGAGCTCGTCGAGCCGCGAGTTGTAGCCAATCCGGTCGTGGTAGTAGCGCCGGTGGCTGCCGTGGTTGCGAAGGGCGCGCAGCTGCGAGGCGGCGGCTTCGCTGGTGGCGGTCACTAGGCCGCCGTCGCCGTAACCGCCCAGGTTTTTGCTGGGGAAAAAGCTAAAGGCCCCGGTCGTGCCCATTGCGCCGGTCATCACGCCATCCACATCGGCGCCAAAGGACTGTGCACAGTCTTCGACGATCTCAAGGCCGTGGCGCGCCGCGATGGCGTTCAGCGCTGGCATGTCCGCCGGCTGGCCAAACAGGTGGACAGGGATGATGGCCCGGGTCCGCTCGGTGATCGCCGCCTCGACAGCGGCGGGGGCGAGGTTATACGAGCGCGGGTCGATATCGACAAACCGGGGCGTGGCGCCGACATAGCAGATGGCCTCGGCGGTGGCGATAAAGCTAAACGGCGTGGTGATGACCTCGTCGCCGGGCTGGACCCCGGCGGCGAGCAGGGCCAGGTGCAGGGCATCGGTGCCCGAGGCAACGGCAACGGCATGAGGGACGCCCAGGTAGTCGGCGACGGCCTGTTCCAGTGCCTGGACGTTGGGCCCGAGGATGAAGCGCGCCTCATCCAGGGCCTGGCTGAGGCCCGTGTCGATGGCCTCGCGCAGCAGCGGGTACTGGGCGGTGAGATCCACCATGGGGATGGGTCGGGGGGCTGGCTCATTCATGGCCGGTTTCCGTTGAGTTGCTTGCCGATGTCAATCGCCGCCGCCAGCGCCCGGCGTCCATCCTCGGCGCTGACCACCGGCGACTGGCCGGTTCGTATGGCATCGACAAAGGCATGGATTTCGTCGGCGAGCGCATCCCGGGCGGTGGCGTCGATGCGTTGGTGGCTGATCTGCTCCATGGTGGGTGGCCCCGGGGCATCGGCCTGACGGCGCTGGATATCCAGCCGGGCATGCTGCAGATCCAGCGAAAAATAGGCATTGGGCTGGAAGATGCGCATGCGGCGCTCCGCCTTGGGGCTCACCCGGCTGGCGGTCACATTGGCGATGCAACCGTTTTCAAAGCGCAGGCGTGCGTTGGCAATGTCGATGTCCTCGGCGATGACCGGCGCACCACTGGCGTCCATGTGGACAAGCGGCGCGTCCACCAGCTCGAGGATCAGGTCGATGTCATGGATCATCAGATCAAGGACAACGCTGACATCCGCCCCCCGGGGGTTGAACGGGGCGATGCGGTGCGACTCGATGAAAAGCGGACTGGTGAGCCGCTCGGCGGCGGCCACCATGGCCGGGTTGAAGCGCTCGAGATGGCCCACCTGCACGATGCAGTGATGGTCCGCTGCCGTGGCGATCAGCGCATCCGCCTCGGCCAGGGTGGTGGTGATCGGCTTTTCGATGAGCAGGTGCACGCCGGCGCGCAGCAGCGGCATCGCCAGGTCATGGTGCAATCGGGTGGGGCTGACGATGCTTGCGGCATCGATCTGCTCGGCAAGCGCATCCGTGTCGGCCAGGGCGCGACAGTCGAGCTCGGCGGCCACCGTCTCACGCCGGACCGGGTCCGGATCCACCACCGCCACCAGCTCGCAGTCGGGGTGCGCGGCATACTTCTGGGCGTGGAAGCGGCCCAGGTAGCCCACCCCGATGACGGCCACCCGAAGACCGCTCATCGGACCAGCCCCCGATCGCTGCCTGTCATGAACGCCACCAGGGCCTCGATCCACGGGGTCGCCAGGCCCGGGTCGTCGGCGATGGCCTGTCGGGCCTGTTCCAGCGTCAGCCCGCGCCGAAAAACGAGATCATAGGCCTGGCGAATGCGCCGGCGTTCGCCGGCATCCAGGCCGGCACGCTGCAGGCCGCGATGGTTCAGGCCGCGCAGCCGTGCCCGGTTGCCGGTAACGGTGCAGTAGGGCGCCACATCCTGTGTCACCACCGCGCCACCGCCGACCATTGACAGCGAACCGATGCGGACAAACTGATGGACACCGCAGACCGCCGAGATATAGGCGCGATTCTCCACCTGCACATGGCCGGCCAACTGGCTGGCGTTGGAGATGGTCACCCGATCGCCGATGCGGCCGTCGTGACCGATATGACTGTAGGCCATGAACAGGTTGTGGCTGCCAATGCGCGTGACGCCGTCTTCCTTGGTGCTCGCCCGGTGGGCGGTGAAGAATTCGCGAAACCGGTTGTCGCTGCCGATGACAAGTTCGGTGGGCTCACCCGCGTAGCCGTCATCCTGTGGCGGCAGACCCAGGGTGACGTGGGCGGCCAGGTGGTTGCGTGGCCCCAGACGGAGTGGCCCTTCCAGCACCGCGTGGGGCCCGACGATCGTCCCGGCCCCGATGCGCACATCGGGGCCGATCACGGCATAGGCGCCGACTTCGACACCCGCCTCGAGCTCGGCTTGCGGGTGGATGACGGCCGTTGGGTGGATGTCACAATCCGGCATGCGCGCATGATGGCCGAAAGCGGATCCGACCACCAGCCCATCGCTGGTCGCCACTTGCATCGGCGGGGTACGATAAACGCTTCCAGAATCAGGCAGACCCATGTCCAACGGCTTCGTTCATCTACACCTGCATTCGGAGTTCTCGCTCATCGACGGCATGGTCCGCGTCAAGCCGCTGGTGCAGGCGGCGGCGGCCCGTGGCATGCCAGCGGTGGCGGTGACCGATCAGGGCAATCTCTTTGGCATGGTGAAGTTCTACCGGGCGGCGCTCGATGCCGGGGTCAAGCCCATCATCGGGGCCGATCTGCGCATCGGCGATGATCGTCGTGAGGGCCACCACAACCTCACGTTCTTGTGCATGGACGACACCGGCTACGCCAATCTCACCCGGTTGATCACCGCCAGCTATCTGCAGGGCCAGGATGCCGCCGGGCTGCCCATCGTCAAGCGCGAGTGGATCGATCAGTGGCATGCCGGGCTGATTGTGCTCTCTGGCGGGGCCCGCGGCGATGTCGGCGAGGCCCTGGTGGCCGGTGACGGTCCGCTGGCGCGCGAGCGGCTGGCGTTCTGGCAATCCCGCTTTGGCGATCGCTACTACCTCGAGCTGCAGCGCACCCAGCGACCCGGCGACGAGGATCATGTCCACGCGGCGGTGGCACTGGCCGCCGAGACCGCTTCGCCGGTGGTGGCCAGCAACGATGTGCGGTTTATCGACAAGGATGACTTCGAAGCCCACGAGGCGCGGGTCTGCATCCATCAAGGCCGGATCCTGCACGAGCAGTCACGGCCGCGGGATTACAGCGAAGCGCAGTACCTCAAAGATGCGGAGTCCATGCAGGCCCTGTTCGAGGACATCCCCGAGGCCATCGACAATACCCTGGCGATTGCCCGGCGCTGCAACCTCTCATTGACCCTGGGTCAGAATGCGCTGCCGGATTTTCCGGTCCCGGCGGGGTCGACCATCGACGGGTTGCTCCGCGAGCAGGCGCGCGCCGGACTCGCGCAACGGATCGAGCGGTTGGGTACCCCGGGCGGGGACGAGGCGGATTACTGGGCGCGGCTCGATCACGAGCTGGATGTCATCACCCAGATGGGCTTTCCCGGTTACTTTCTCATCGTCGCCGACTTCATCCGCTGGGCCAAAGATCAGGATATTCCCGTGGGACCCGGGCGTGGTTCGGGAGCGGGTTCCCTGGTGGCGTACGCGCTGGATATAACTGACCTGGATCCACTACGTTACGATCTTCTCTTTGAGCGATTTCTCAATCCCGAGCGCGTGTCCATGCCGGATTTTGATGTCGATTTCTGCATGGAAAAGCGCGACCGGGTCATCGATTACGTCGCCGATCACTATGGCCGCGAGAAGGTCTCGCAGATCGCCACCCACGGCACCATGGCGGCCCGGGCGGTGGTCCGTGACGTCGGCCGGGTCCTGGGGCATGGCTATGGCTATGTCGATCGCATCGCCAAGCTGATCCCCTTCGAACTGGGCATGACGCTGGACAAGGCACTCGCCCAGGAGGCGGATCTTCGCGAGTTGCAGTCTCAGGATGAGGACGTTGCGGTGTTGCTCGAGCTCGCGGGTCGGCTCGAGGGGTTGTCGCGTAATGTGGGCAAGCACGCCGGCGGGGTGGTGATCGCCCCCTCGGATCTGACCGATTTTGCCCCGCTTTACTGCGAACCCGGGGGTGGCGGGCTCGCGACCCAGTTCGACAAGGATGATGTCGAGGCGGTGGGGCTTGTGAAGTTCGACTTCCTGGGCCTTCGCACGCTGACCATCATCGACTGGACGGTCAAGGCGGTGAACGAGCTGCGCGGGGCGAGCGGTGAGGATGCGCTGGATATTGCCACCATCCCGCTTGACGATGCCGCGGTGTTCGAGCGGCTCAAGGAATGCCAGACCACGGCGGTGTTTCAGTTGGAATCGCGCGGGATGAAGGATCTCATCCGGCGGCTGCAACCGGATAGTTTCGAGGACATCATCGCCCTGGTGGCGCTCTTTCGGCCCGGTCCGCTGCAGTCCGGGATGGTCGAGGACTTCATCGATCGCAAACACGGCCGCAAACCGGTGGCCTATCCAACGCCCGAGCTTCACCACGATGCACTCAAACCCATCCTCCAGCCCACGTACGGGGTGATCCTGTATCAGGAGCAGGTCATGCAGATCGCCCAGGCGGTCGGCGGCTACAGCCTGGGCGAGGCCGATCTGCTGCGGCGGGCCATGGGCAAGAAAAAGCCCGAAGAGATGGCCAAGCAGCGCAGCATCTTCCTCGAAGGGGCCGTTGGGCAGGGGCTTCGCCGCGAGCATGCCGAGGGGCTGTTCGATCTGATGGAGAAATTCGCCGGTTACGGATTCAACAAGTCCCACTCGGCGGCCTATGCCTTGCTTTCGTATCAGACCGCCTGGCTCAAGGCGCACTACCCATCGGCCTTCATGGCGGCGGTGCTGTCATCGGATATGGATAACACCGACAAGGTGGTCACGCTCATTGACGAGTGTCGGGCCATGGGGCTGGACGTCGCGCCGCCGGATATCAACCGATCCGACTGGATGTTCCGCGCCGCCGGCGAGCGCGGGCTGGTCTACGGACTCGGTGCCGTCAAGGGGGTCGGGTATGCCGCCGTCGAGGCGATTGTCGAAGCCCGCCAGCGCGGTGATGATTTTGCCGATCTCTACGACCTCTGCCGTCGGGTGGATCTTCGCCGCGTCAACCGCCGGGTGCTCGAGGCGCTGGTCCGCTCGGGCAGTCTCGATGCCATCACCGCCAATCGGGCCACCGCCATGGCCGATCTGCCCCGGGCGCTGCAGGCGGCGGAACAGCAAAGCCGCAACACCGAGCTGGGCCAGGATGACCTCTTTGGCATGGGGGCAACCCCGGCGGATACGCCCGAGGCACCGGCCAACGAAGCCGGGGTGCAGCACACGGAATGGCCCGAGCATGAACGCCTGGCCGCCGAGAAGGACACCCTGGGGCTGTATCTCACCGGCCACCCCATCGCCGCCTTTGAATCCGAGCTCGGGGGATTTGTCAGCTGCCGCCTCAACGATGCCGCCATGGGCGCGGGGGTCGACCGCGGCGCCGGGCGCCGTGACGGCGAGCGCCGGGTCGTGCTCGCCGGGCTGGTGGTGGCGGTGCGCAGTCGCATCACCCAGAGCGGGCGGCGGCTCGGGTTTGTCACCCTCGATGACCGGACCGCCCGGCTCGAGGTGGTGCTTTTTGGCGATGTCTTCCAGCGTTATCGGCAGATGCTCGAGAAGGACAGGCTGGTGGTGGTCGAAGGGGATCTGGGCTACGACGAGTTCAGCGACGGCTATCGCCTGTCGGCCGAGCGGGTCTATGACATGGCAGGGGCCCGACAGACGTTTGCCCGTCGTCTGGTCCTGCGGGTCGGCGCCGAGCAGGCCGGCAACGGATTCGTCCAGCGCCTCGAGCAGGCGCTGGCACCCTTTCAGCGCGGCGACTGCCGGGTCTGTGTCGACTATGCCGGCCGCGGCGGGACCTGCCGACTGCGGTTTGCCGATGAGTGGTCGGTGCGCCCCGAGCCCGAGCTGCTCGCCGCGCTCGAGCAGCTGCTGCCGGACGCCGGGGTCGAAGTGGATTATCGCCGCTGAGCGCCACGGGTGCGTGATAATATCTACGGGCAATCAATGCAGGAGCGCAGGCTTTGGCCAGCAGCGATTTGAACTTTCTGGAATTCGAACGACCCATCGCCGAACTCGAGGCGAAGATCGAGGAGCTGCGCTACGTCGGTGACGATGCCGAGGTCAGCATCACCGACGAGCTAAGCCGGTTGCAGACCAAGTCGCGGCAGCTCACCGAGCAGATCTTTCGCAGCCTCACCCCCTGGCAGGTGGCGCAGCTTGCCCGGCATCCAAAACGGCCCTATGCGCAGGATTATATCGATGCCATCTTCACCGACTTCGAAGAGTTGCATGGTGACCGGGCCTATGCCGACGATGCCGCCATGGTGGGCGGACTGGCACGCCTCGATGGCCGCGCGGTGATGGTGGTCGGCGAGCAGAAAGGCCGCGACACCCGCGAGAAGATCGCCCGCAACTTTGGCATGCCCAAGCCCGAGGGCTATCGCAAGGCACGCCGGCTTTTTGCCATGGCCGAGCGCTTTGGTCTGCCGGTTTTCACCTTCATCGACACCCCGGGCGCCTACCCCGGTGTGGGCGCCGAAGAACGGGGCCAGAGCGAGGCGATCGCCCATAACCTTTTTGCCATGGCGCAGTTGCGCACACCGGTGATCTGCACCGTCATCGGCGAGGGCGGCTCGGGCGGGGCGCTGGCCATCAGTGTCGGCGACCGGCTGCTGATGCTCGAGTACAGCACCTATTCGGTGATCTCGCCCGAGGGCTGTGCATCGATTCTCTGGAAAAGCGCGGACAAGGCGGCCGACGCTGCCGAAGCCATGGGGATCACCGCCTCGCGACTGGCCGAGCTGGGCCTGGTGGACGAGGTGGTGGCCGAGCCGCTGGGCGGCGCCCATCGGGATACGGCGGATATGGCCGGTCGGCTGGGGCAGTGCCTGCGCCGGCAGCTGGCGGATGTCGAGTCCATGGGCGCTGATGCCATGCTCGAGAAGCGCTACCAGCGTCTGATGGATCTCGGCCACTTCCGCGAGTGAGCCACGACGTGGCAGGACCGTCGCCGGCGCTCATCCTCAATGCATTGCCCGGCGATGCCCACGCGCTGGCGGTGGGATTCAGCGGCGGGGTCGACTCCAGTGTCCTGCTCGATCTGGCCGGCCAGTGTGGCCATCCGGTCCGGGCCATTCACATCCACCACGGCCTGAGCCCCGACGCCGATCAATGGACGGATCATTGCCGCTCGGTCTGCCAGCGCTACGGCATCGATCTGCAGGTGGTGGGCGTTCGCCCCCGCCAGCAGGGCCAGGGGCCGGAAGCGGCGGCCCGCCAGGTGCGTTATCAGGCCTTCGAGGCAGCCCTGGCCGAGGGTGAGGCATTGCTATTGGGCCACCACGCCGATGACCAGGCCGAGACCCTGCTGCTGCGGCTTGTGCGGGGCACTGGCCCGGACGGGATGGGCGGCATGGCCCGGGTGCGCCCGCTGGGCAAGGGCTGGCTGGTCCGGCCGTTGCTCGATCAAACCCGGCGCGATCTCAAAGCCTATGCCCATGACCAGGGGCTTGGCTGGGTGGATGACCCGAGCAACGACCAGGCACGCTTTGATCGCAACTATCTGCGCCACCACGTCCTGCCGACACTGACCGCCCGGTGGCCACAGGCGGTATCCGCAATCACCCGTTATGCCAGCCACCGCCGGGATGAGGCGCAGGCCACCCGGCCGCTGGTGGACCGCTGGCTCGCTGAGCATGCCCTTTTTAATGGGCCTGCAGGCGATGAGGCGCCCGGGGCCATCGGCCCGCTGCCGGTCGAGTCGCTGGCCGCCGAGCCGATCCCCCTGCAAAAGGTGTTATTACGCCGTTGGCTCACCGTCGGCGGGATGGCGGTGCCGGGCAGTCAACAGCTTGCCGCCGGCCGGGCGATGCTGCTCGAGGCCAGCGCCGATGCCCAGCCACAATGGGCGTGGCCCGGTGGGCGGGTCACGCGTCACCGCGGTTATCTTTTTCGGCTGCCGGCGCAGTGGCCGGCGGTGCCGGCGCCCCTGCGGCTTCGTCCCGGCGCGGCGCAGGCCTGGGGAGATATTGGCCGGATTGTTGTGGGCCGAAGGGTCGCGGCCGATGAAGGGCTCTGGGTTCGACCGCCGCGGCCCGGCGATCGATTGCCGATCCGGCGTGGGGGCCATACCCCGGTCAAAGAGCGGCTGCGCCGCGCCGGGGTGCCGCCGTGGTGGCGGCATCGACTGCCCTTGTTGGTGGACGGATCCGACAAACCCCTGGCGCTGATCGACGGCTCGGCCACCGGGGAGGGGCCGGGGGATGACGGGCTTTTCTTTGCCCCCGCCCGGCTGCCCAGCGGGCCGGACTGGCACTGGCTCGGGCCGGGTCGCGGCTGACCGATCCCGGGCGCGGGTTGATTGTGCCCTCATCGGGGTTCTGCTACCGTTTGCTCCCGTCCTGTGGCGGTCTCCCGCCGCTGCTTTTTGCCACCAGGCCGACCGAATAATGACGCGATTTATCTTTATTACCGGCGGTGTCGTGTCCTCACTGGGCAAAGGCATCGCTGCCGCTTCTCTGGGCAGTATCCTCCAGGCACGCGGCCTGAGCGTGACCATGGTCAAGCTCGACCCCTACATCAACGTCGACCCCGGGACGATGAGCCCGTTCCAGCACGGTGAGGTGTTTGTCACCGATGACGGGGCCGAGACCGATCTCGACCTGGGCCATTACGAGCGCTTTGTGCGCATGCGCGCCAGCCAGGACAACAACTACACCACCGGCCGGATCTACGAACGGGTCATCCGCAAGGAACGCCGGGGCGATTATCTGGGTGGCACGGTGCAGGTGATCCCGCATATCACCGATGAGATCAAGGCCAGCATCCAGCGTGGGGCCGGCAACGCCGACATCGCGCTTGTCGAGATTGGCGGAACGGTGGGTGATATCGAGTCGTTGCCCTTCCTCGAGGCCATCCGACAGTTGGGTACCGAGCTGGGCCGGGCGCGTTCGCTGTTCATTCATCTCACGCTGCTGCCCTGGATTGGCGCGGCCGGCGAGATGAAGACCAAACCCACCCAGCACTCGGTCAAGGAGTTGCGCTCGATCGGCATCCAGCCGGATATCCTGGTCTGCCGGGCGACGATGCCCATTCCGCCCGAAGAGCGGCGCAAGATCGCGCTTTTCACCAACGTCGATCCCGATGCGGTGATCACCGCGCTCGATGTGGATAACATCTACAAGGTCCCGGCGATGCTCAAGGAACAGTCGCTGGATAGTATCGTCGCCGAGAAGTTCGACATGGAGCTGCCGCCGGCCAACCTCTCGGACTGGGCGCATGTGGTCGAGGCCATGGAATCGCCCCGGGGCGAGGTGACCATTGCCATGGTGGGCAAGTACACCGATCTTGCCGATGCCTACATGTCGCTCAACGAAGCGCTGCGCCACGCTGGGGTGCAGAATCGGCAGAAGGTCAGCATCCGTTATGTCGACTCCGAGGCCATTGAGCGCGAGGGGACGTCGCTGCTCAACGATGTCGATGCCATTCTCGTGCCGGGCGGGTTTGGCGAGCGCGGGATCGAGGGCAAGATTGCCGCGGCGGGCTATGCCCGCGAAAACCGGGTGCCGTTTTTAGGGATCTGTCTCGGGCTGCAGGTCGCGGTGATCGATTTTGCCCGCCATGTGGCGGGCCTCGAGGGGGCCCACAGCACCGAGTTCGTCACCCATCCGCGCCATCCGGTGATCGGGCTGATTACCGAGTGGATGAACGCTGAGGGGCTAAAGGAAATCCGCGATACGCAATCCGATCTGGGCGGGACCATGCGGCTTGGCGCCCAGCCGGCAGAGCTGGTCCGCGGCAGCCTCACCCACCGCATTTATGGCAAGGATGTCATCCGCGAGCGCCACCGCCATCGCTACGAATTCAACAACGGCTACGAAAAGCCCCTCACCGATGCGGGATTGGTGATCTCGGGCTGGTCGCAGCAGGGGCATCTGGTGGAAACCGTCGAGATCGCCGATCACCCCTGGTTTGTGGCCTGTCAGTTCCACCCCGAGTTCACCTCGACGCCGCGGGACGGGCATCCGCTTTTCAGCGGGTTCATTGAGGCGGCGGTCACCCACCACGGCGAGCGGGGCAGGCGATGAACCCGGCGATCGAGGTGGCCGGGCGTCCCATCGGGCCGGACCAGCCGCTTTTTCTCATCGCCGGGCCCTGTGTCGTGGAGGATCATACCGCCACGCTGGCCATCGCTGAGGCCCTCGTCGAGATGACCACCGCGCGCAATATCCCGCTGATTTTCAAAGCGTCGTTCGACAAGGCCAATCGCTCATCGGCCCGCAGTTATCGCGGCCCGGGCATGGAGGCGGGACTGAAGGCGCTGGCGGCGGTCCGGGAGCGCCTTGGCGTGGCGGTGATCACCGATGTCCATGAGTACACCCCGCTCGACGAAGTTGCCTCGGTGGTGGATTGGTTGCAGACACCGGCATTTCTTTGCCGGCAGACCGATTTCATCCAGGCAGTGGCCGCCCAGGGGCGGGCGGTGAACATTAAAAAAGGCCAGTTCCTCGCGCCCTGGGATATGGCCAACGTGGTCGCCAAGGCCCGCGAGACGGGCAACGACCGGATTACGGTGTGCGAACGCGGCGTCTCGTTTGGCTACAACAACCTGGTGGCGGATATGCGCTCGCTGGCGGTGATGCGGGCCACCCAGGCGCCGGTGGTCTTCGACGCGACGCATTCGGTGCAGCTGCCCGGCGGGCAGGGCCATGCCTCGGGCGGGCAACGCGAACATGTCCCGGTGCTTGCCCGCGCGGCGGTGGCCGCCGGGGTCAGTGGGGTTTTCATGGAAACCCATCCCCACCCGGAGCAGGCGCGATCGGATGGCCCCAACAGCTGGCCACTGGACCGACTGCCGGCGTTGCTCGACACGCTCATCGACCTCGATGCCGTGGTCAAGCGCCATGGCTATGCCGAATCGCATCTACCAAAGGAGTCATGAATGCCGACGATTGCAAAAGTCCACGCCCGAGAGATCCTCGACTCGCGGGGTAACCCGACCCTCGAGGCCGAGGTCACCCTGGATGACGGCAGCTTTGGCCGGGCCGCTGTGCCGTCGGGTGCCTCCACCGGGGCGCGCGAGGCCGTGGAGCTGCGCGATGGCGAGCCCGGACGCTATCTGGGCAAGGGCGTGCGACAGGCGGTCGCCAACGTCAACGGCGAGATCCACCAGGCACTGGTCGGGATGGATGCCAACGCCCAGCGGGCCGTGGACGAAAAGCTGATTGCCCTGGATGGGACGCCGAATAAATCCCGCCTGGGGGCCAATGCCCTGCTAGGTGCCTCGCTGGCGGTGGCCCAGGCGGCGGCCAACGCCCGGAGTGAGGCGTTGTTCCGCCATCTCGACCAGGGGGATCTGCGCCTGCCCGTGCCCATGATGAATATCCTCAACGGCGGGGCCCATGCCAGCAACAGCGTCGATATCCAGGAGTTCATGGTCATGCCCGTGGGCTTTGACCGCTTCGGCGACGCCCTTCGCTGCGGCACCGAAATCTTCCACGCCCTCAAAAAGGTGCTCTCGGGCCGTGGGCTGAGCACCGCCGTCGGCGATGAGGGCGGCTTCGCACCGGATCTGCCTTCCAATGAGGCGGCCATCGAGGTCATCCTCGAGGCCATCGAGGCGGCCGGCTACAAGCCCGGCGAACAGGTCTGGCTGGCACTGGATGCGGCGAGCTCGGAGTTCTACGAGCGGGGGGTCTACCATCTGGCCTCGGAGGGCAAGCGGTTTTCCGCCGCCGAGTTTGCCGGTGTGCTGGCCGACTGGGTGCGGCGCTATCCGATTGTCTCGATCGAGGACGGCATGGCCGAGGATGACTGGCAGGGCTGGGCCGAGCTGACCCGGCAGATCAGCGACGGCGTACAGCTTGTCGGCGACGATCTTTTTGTCACCAACACGGCCATCTTCCGTGAGGGCATCGACAAGGGCATCGCCAACTCGATTCTGATCAAGTTCAATCAGATCGGGACCTTGACCGAGACCATGGACGCCATTGCCATGGCCGCGCAGGCGGGCTACTCGGCGGTGGTCTCTCATCGCTCGGGCGAGACCGAGGACACCATCATTGCCGATCTGGCTGTGGCGAGCAGCGCAACCCAGATCAAAACCGGCTCGCTTTGCCGATCGGATCGGGTGGCGAAGTACAATCAGCTGCTGCGTATCGAAGAAGCCCTCGGCGCGCAGGCCCGCTACGCCGGTGCCGATGCCTTTCCCAACCTGCGCCGCCTGGGTGCCCGGGAGGGCTGATGAGACTCGCCGTCGCCGGGCTTTTGCTGGTTCTGCTTTTGCTCCAGGCGCGGCTCTGGCTTGGGGATGGGAGCATCCCCGAGGTGATCGCCCTGCGCGAGGCGGTCGAGCAGCAAGCGCAGGAAAACGCCCGGCTCGACGAGCGCAACCGCGCATTGGCCGCGGATGTGGCCGACCTTCGGGACGGCCTTGAGGGCATCGAAGAACGGGCGCGGCGCGATCTGGGCATGATCGGCGAGGACGAGCGGTTCTATCGGGTGATCGATGAATCAAGGCGCTGAGGCGGTCTGGGCGGTCATCCCGGCGGCCGGGCAGGGCGTGCGCATGGACGACCCGACGCCCAAGCAGTATCACCCGCTGGCAGGCCGTGCGGTGCTGCAGTGGGCGGTCGAGGCCATGCTGGGGGTGACCGCGGTGCGGGGTGTCATGGTGGCGCTTGCACCCGATGATCGCCACTGGCAAGGGCTGGCCGCGGCCGCTCACCCCCGGGTGCATACCTGCACTGGCGGAGCGCAGCGTGCGGCATCGGTGCGGGCCGGACTCACGGCGCTGCGCGAGCGGGGGGCAGATCCCGGCGACGCCGTGCTGGTCCATGATGCGGCACGTCCGGCCGTGACCGTGACGGCGATCGAACGTCTGCTCACCATAGCGGCCAGCGAGGCCGATGGTGGGCTGCTGGCGCTGCCGGTGCGGGATACGCTCAAAATGGACGCCGGCGATGGCCACATCGCCAGTACCATCGCCCGGGATGGGCTGTGGCAGGCCCAGACACCGCAGCTCTTCCCGTTGGGCCGGTTGCAGGAGGCGCTTGATCAGGCGGATGCCTCGGTCACCGACGAGGCCGCGGCCATGGAGTTGCTCGGTGCCCGCCCGCGCCTTGTCGAGGGCGAGGTGGGCAATATCAAATACACCTACGCAGGGGATCGCCAGTGGTTGGCCGAGCAGCTCCGGGGCCGGGTAGGGGATACCCAATGATGCGCATCGGCCAGGGGATTGACGCCCATCGGCTGGTCGCGGGTCGGCGGTTGATCATCGGCGGCGTGGATATCCCCCACGACAAGGGCCTCGAGGCGCACTCGGATGGCGATGTCCTTTTGCATGCCATCAGTGATGCCCTGCTGGGGGCCGCCGGACAGGGAGATATCGGCCGGCACTTTCCCGACAATGACCCGGCGTTCAAGGATGCCGACAGCCGGCGATTGTTGCAGGCGGTGGTCGATGGCCTCGCCCGGCAGGGCTGGCAGACGGTCAATGTCGACGCCACCATTATTGCCCAGGCGCCCCGGATGCAGCCTCATCTGCCAGCCATGGTCGGGTGTATTGCCCAAGACCTTGGCCTTGGTGACGCGGCAGTCAACCTCAAGGCAACCACCATGGAGTGGATGGGGTTTACCGGCCGTGGCGAGGGCATCGCGGCCACGGCGGTGGTCCTGATCGAAAAACCATGACCCCATGGGCGGCACTCTCCCACGCCTGGGGTGGATCGATCGGCCAGGCGGCCGTGGGCCGGGCGCCCGAGGATTTTCTCGTCAGCGAGCAGATCGGCTTTGCCGCCGACGGCGAAGGCCCCCACCTGCTCGTCGAAATTCGCAAGCGTCGACTCAGCACCGCCGCGGCGATGACGGCACTGGCTGATCACTGGTCGGTGGACCGCCGCGGCATGGGCTATGCCGGGCGCAAGGATCGGGATGCCGTGACCCGGCAGTGGCTGACGGTGCCCTGGCCGGTCAATAGCGCCTTGCCCCCGGCCGGGCCGGTGCCCCTGCGCGATGCCGATGCCGCTTTAACGGTGCTAAGCCGCCGTCGTCATCGGCGCAAGCTGCGGGTGGGCGCTTTGACGGGCAACCGGTTCTGGCTCTGCCTGCGGGACGTCGACGCCGACCCGCGGCGGCTGCATCAACGCTTCGGTTGTATCGCCCGTGCCGGTGTCCCCAATTATTTTGGCCCGCAACGCTTCGGCCGCGGCGCCGAGAACCTGAGCCGGGGGCTTGCGTGGCTTCGCGGCGGGGCGCCGCCGCATAATCGCAGCGACCGTGGCATGCTGCTCTCGGCGGTGCGCAGTGGTTGTTTCAATCACCTGCTGAGCGCGCGCGTCGCCGATGGCGACTGGGCGCAGGTTCGCGGCATCGACGAGGTATTTGTCCTCGACGGCCGGGGCAGCCTTTTTACCGCCAGCGACGGCGACCAGCCCGGCCTCGAGCATCGACTCGCCGGGCTGCGCATCCATGGCACGGGCCCGCTGCCGGGCCGGCCGCGAGCGGGGTTGTCGATGCCGCCGACGCTGGCCGCCCGCGAGGCCGGCTGGCTGGCGGCGATGGACGATGTCATCGCCGCCATGGCCGAGAAGGGCGTCGAGGCGGGGCGACGCGCCCTGCGCCTGGTCCCGGCGGCAATGACCTGGTGGCCGGTTGCCGAGGGGACCTGGTGGCTCGGGTTTGGCCTGCCAGCCGGTGGGTTTGCCACCACCGTGCTTCGCGAAGCGGTGGATTGGCCCGAGCCCGGGTCAGCGGCGCAGGAGCACGTATAGCGCGCCGGTGCCGCCGTCGACCGGTCGGGCCGAGCAGAAGGCCAGGACGTCCTCGCGCTGGCGCAGCCAGCGATCTACCTGGCCTTTGAGCACCGGGCCGGTGTTCGAGGACCGCCGGCCCTTGCCGTGGATGACGCGAACACAGCCAAGATGGCGGCGATGGCATTCGTTGAGAAAGTCGCTGAGCAGACGCCGCGCCGGCTCGACGGTCTGACCATGCAGATCCAGCTCGGCCATGACGCTGAACTCACCGCGGCGCAGACGCTTGAGCGTGCGCCGGTTGAGCCCGGGCCGGGCGTAGGCGAGGGCTTCGCCCAACTCGGCGCCCAGCGGGCTGCCGTCGCGTTCGCCCTCGGCGAGCTCGCGCAGCACCGCGCGGTCATCCGCGTGGCGCTGCCCGGGGATGGGGGGTGGCCGCCGCCGACGCAGCTCGGCGGTCTGTTGGGTGCTCAACGGGCGTACATCCGACATTGCGGCCCGGAACAAAGCGGTATCCGATTCGTCTTCGGCCATGATCGGCTCCCGAGAGGCGTCCGGATCGGTATAGTACACGGGCCATACGGCAGGGAGACAAGCGCAACCGATGAATATCCTGGTGAGCAACGATGACGGTTACCGGTCCACCGGTATCCGGACATTGGCGGCAGCGCTTCGAGAGCGCGCCTCGGTAACGGTCGTCGCCCCGCAGCGTGACCGCAGCGGGGCCAGCAATTCGCTGACCCTGGACTGGCCGATTCGCCTCGATCATGCCGAAGCCGGTGTCTACGGCATCGAGGGCACCCCCACCGACTGTGTGCATCTTGCCATCACCGGGCTGCTGGATGCGCTGCCGGACATGGTGGTCTCGGGCATCAATGCCGGGGCCAATCTGGGCGATGATGTCCTCTACAGCGGTACCGTAGCGGCGGCGATGGAGGGTCGGTCACTGGGGCTTCCAGCGATCGCGATTTCGCTGGCGGGCCATCACCCCACCCACTACGAGACCGCCGCCGAGGTGGCGCGGCGGCTGATACAGCGGCTGCATGACGAACCACTGCCGGCGGATACCATTCTCAACGTCAATGTCCCCGATCGGCCCTGGTCGCAGATCCAGGGGCTGGAGGCGACACGGCTTGGCCAGCGGCATCGGGCCGAGGCGGCCATACGTGATCAGGATCCCAAGGGGCGGACCATCTACTGGATTGGCCCGCCGGGTGAGGAGCAGGACGCCGGGCCGGGGACCGACTTCAATGCCGTAGCCCGGGGGTTTGTCTCGGTCACGCCAATCGAAGTGGATCTGACCCGCTACGCCGCGCTCGATCAGATCGCCGGTTGGATCCGGGGGGTGGATTGATGGACCGCCACCGCCGTCAGGGCATCGGGATGACCTCGCGGCGCACCCGGGAGCGGCTGGCGGGGCGTCTGGGTGACGCCGGCATTCGCGATGTCCATGTGCTCAACGTCATTCGCCAGATCCCCCGGCATTTGTTTGTCGACGAGGCACTGGCCTCACGGGCCTACGAGGACACCGCCCTGCCCATCGGGCATGGGCAGACCATCTCGCAGCCGTTCGTGGTCGCGCGCATGACCGAAATCCTCATCCGCCACCGCATCCCGGGTCGGGTGCTCGAGATCGGCACCGGATCGGGCTACCAGGCGGCGGTGTTGGCCGCGCTGGTGGATCGGGTTCATACCGTCGAGCGCATCCGTGCGCTTTATGAGCGCAGTCGAGCGCTGTTTCGGCAACTCGATATCCGCAACATCCGCCAGCGCCTCAGCGACGGGCACGAGGGCTGGCCGGCGGCGGGGCCCTTCGATGCCATTCTGCTCACCGCCGCGCCGGTGGTGATCCCGCAGACGTTGTTCGATCAGCTCGCCGAGCAAGGTGAGTTGCTGGCGCCGGTGGGCAGCGGCGAATCCCAGGCGCTTCGTATCCATCGCCGTGTCGAGGGGGCGATCGAGACCGAGGACATCGAAGCGGTGAGCTTTGTCCCCATGCTGGACGGGCTCGAGTAGTGGGCGTGTTTGGCACGCTCTACAGTCTTGTTCTGCGATGGTCGGCCCACCGCCGCGCGCCCTGGTTGCTGGGCGCACTGAGCTTTGCCGAGTCGTCATTCTTTCCCATCCCGCCGGATGTGATGCTCGCCCCCATGAGCATGGCGCGGCCCGGTCGCGCCATGCGGTTTGCCACCATCACCACGCTGGCATCGGTGTTGGGCGGCATGCTTGGCTATGGCATCGGTTATCTGGCGCTGGAGATGGTCTTGCCGGTGATTGTCGACGTCGGCTATGTCGATGCCTACGAAACCGCGCGAAGCTGGTTCGCGACCTGGGGATTCTGGGTGGTGCTGGTGGCGGGGTTTTCCCCCATCCCCTACAAGGTCTTCACCATTGCCGGTGGGGCCATGGCCATTGCCTGGTGGCCGTTTGTGCTGGCCTCATTGATCGGTCGCGGGGCACGGTTTTATCTGGTTGCGGGGCTACTGGCCTGGGGCGGCCCGCGGCTTGAGCCCTGGTTGCGGCGCTACATCGAGCGCATCGGCTGGGTGACGGTGATGTTGTTGATCATGGTGGTGGGGTTGCTTTCGTTGTGATTCGGCGTGGCCTGGGGCTTGTCCTTGTCGTTTTGCTCATCGGCTGCAGCGAGTTCGACTACGCCAGCGACCGGGCGCTGCGCGAGGCCAGTGTGCGCAGTGGGACGCCGGCAAGCCATGTGGTCGAATCGGGCGATACCCTCTATCAGATCGCCTGGGCCTACGGGCTGGACTTTCGGGATGTGGCGCGCTGGAACGATATCGACCCACCCTATGTGATCTATGTCGGCCAGCGGCTCAGCCTGCGCCCCGGGGGCGCCGACAGGCAGGCCCGCGCTGACGGCGGTGGCACGAGTGGCAGTGACGGCTCCCGTGGCGGTTCGACCGCGATACGCAGCTCGGCACCGAGTGGCCCGGTGGCCTGGCAATGGCCGGTGGAAGGCCAGGTGGTGCGGCGTTTTAACGCCAATGCGCTTGGCAAACAGGGGATTACCATTGCCGCCGAGCCCGGCACCACGGTGCGCGCCGCGGGTGATGGTGAGGTGGTCTACAGCGGCAACGGTCTGCGGGGCTACGGCAATCTTGTCATCGTCAAGCACAACGAGCGTTTTCTCACCGCCTATGGCTACAACCGCACGGTGCTGGTGAGCGAGGGTGACCGGGTCAGCGGCGGGGATGCGATTGCAAGAATGGGGAGCGCCGGCAACCATCCCGGCGAGCTGCATTTTGAGGTCCGCGAGCAGGGCAGCCCGGTGAATCCGACTGACTATCTACCCTGACGCCGCGGCGTCGATGATCAGCGCGGCAACCACCCGGCGGCCCTCGCTCATGAGCAGGTTGTAGGTCCGGCAGGCCGAGGCGGTGTCCATAACTTCCATGCCCACGCCGGCCTGGAGGAAATCGCGCATCAGCTCGCGGGCGGGAAATTCCTGCGCGCTGCCGGTGCCAAGCAGCACCACCTCGGGGTCGAGTTCGCGGATGGCGTTCATGTGCCGATCGCTGAGTTCGCCCACCGCCCGCGGGCCCCAGTCGGTGACCAGGGTCTGGGGCGCGACGATCAGACTAACGCTGTAGGCGCCGTCGTTGATCCGCACCACGCCATTGTCGTAGCCGAGAATGCGGTAAGCGCCGTCGGGACTGTCGAGGCTGATCTGCATGGCGGCTACCATAGCGGTGGATGGCCGACAGCGGCAATAAGTTGACAGGAAAAGGGGGCAGATTTAGCGTTCAGCGGTTATCATGAGCACAGCGGGGGCCTTTGCCGGGCCCGACCTGAAAACTGGCCCAGGTGATCGCCTTGAACGAGGAATTCCAGCGCATCAAGCGCCTACCCCCTTACGTCTTCAACATCGTCAACGAACTCAAGGCACAGGCGAGGGCGCGGGGCGAGGATATCGTCGACTTCGGCATGGGCAATCCCGACCTGCCGACGCCACCCCATATCGTCGACAAGCTCACCGAAGCGGCCCAGCGCCCGGATACCCATCGCTATTCCATGTCCCGCGGGATTCCGCGGCTGCGCCGGGCGATCACCCGTTGGTATCACAGCCGCTATAACGTAGCCCTCGACCCGGAGACCGAGGCGATTGTCACCATCGGCTCGAAGGAGGGGCTGGCCCATCTGGCGCTGGCCACACTCGGGCCCGGCGATGCCGTACTGGTGCCCAACCCGGCTTATCCCATCCATCCGTATGGGGTGGTCATCGCCGGTGCGGACATTCGCCACGTGCCGCTGGTCGAGGGGGGCGATTTCTTTACCGAGCTGGAAAAGGCGATTAAAGACACCTGGCCCAAGCCCAAGATGCTGATCCTCAATTTTCCGGCCAACCCGACCACGCAGTGTGTCGAGCTCGATTTCTTCGAGCGGGTGGTGGCGATCTGCCGCGAGCATGGCATCTGGGTGGTCCATGACCTTGCCTACGCCGATCTGGTCTACGATGGCTATCAGGCGCCGTCGATCCTGCAGGTGCCGGGCGCCCGCGAGGTGGCCGTCGAGTCGTTCTCGCTGTCGAAGAGCTACAACATGCCCGGCTGGCGGGTCGGCTTTCTCTGCGGCAATGACAAGGTCATCGCGGCGCTTGCACGGATGAAGTCCTACCTGGACTACGGCATGTTCACGCCCATCCAGGTCGCCGCCATCCATGCCCTCGAGGGCCCGCAGGAGTGCGTCACCGAAATCCGCCAGACCTATCAGGCGCGTCGTGATGTGCTGTGTGATGGGCTCGAGGCGGCGGGCTGGCCGGTGACACGGCCCCGGGCGACGATGTTTGTCTGGGCGCGCATCCCCGAGCCGTATCGCGAAATGGGCTCGCTCGAGTTTGCCAAAAAGCTCTTGAGCGAGGCGGGCGTGGCGGTCTCGCCGGGGATCGGTTTCGGCGAGTATGGCGATGAATACGTGCGATTCGGGCTGATCGAGAATCTGCATCGCACCCGACAGGCCGTTCGCGGCATCAAACAGATGTTCAGGCAGGACGGTCATGGCTGAACCACAAAAAGGAGACAGGCAGTTGAAGCCGGTGAAGGTAGGAGTACTGGGTCTGGGCACCGTCGGGGGCGGGACGGTCAATCTGCTCGAGCGCAATCGCGACGAGATCACGCGCCGGGCCGGTCGTCCAATCGATGTGGTCCGCGCCGCCGCGCGGCACCCGGACCGGCCGCGGACGTGCAGTACCGAGAACATCCAGCTCGACTATGATGCCTTCGCGCTGGTGGACGACCCCGAGATCGAGATCGTGGTCGAGCTGATCGGCGGCGAGACGCTGGCCAAGGAACTCATCCTCCGGGCGCTGGACAACGGCAAACATGTGGTGACGGCCAACAAGGCGTTGATCGCGCTGCATGGCAACGAGATTTTTGCCCGCGCTCGGGACAATGGCGTGACCGTCGGCTTCGAGGCCGCTGTCGCCGGTGGGATCCCGATCATCAAGGCCGTTCGTGAAGGGCTGGTGGGCAACCGCATCGAATGGCTTGCTGGCATTATCAATGGCACGAGCAACTTTATCCTCACCGAGATGCTCTATGCCGGCCGCGCCTTCGGCGATGTGTTGGCCGAGGCGCAGCGCCTGGGCTATGCCGAGGCCGACCCGACCTTTGATGTCGAAGGCATCGATGCCGCGCACAAGCTCACCATCCTGGCCTCGATCGCCTTTGGCATTCCGCTGCAGTTCGACAAGGTCTTCACCGAGGGGATCGGGCAGATCAGCACCGATGATGTGGCCTATGCCCAGGAGCTTGGGTTTCGCATCAAGCATCTGGGCATCTGCCGTCGTGAGGGTGACGGGATCGCGCTGCGTGTCCACCCGACGCTGCTGCCCGAGCGTCAGCTGCTTGCCAGTGTTGATGGGGTGATGAACGCGGTGATGGTCAACGCCGACCCGCTCGGGCCGACGCTTTACTACGGCGCCGGTGCCGGAGCAGAGCCGACGGCCTCGGCGGTGGTGGCCGATCTGGTGGATGTGGTGCGCGAGTTCACCCTCGAGCCCGAAAACCGCGTGCCCTATCTGGCATTCCAGGCGCATTCGCTCTCGGATGAGCCGGCCGTGGGCATGGCCTCGGTCGAGACCGCCTATTACCTGCGGGTCGAGGCGCAGGACGAGGCCGGTGTGCTCGCCGAGATCACCGGCATCCTCAGCCATCTGGGCATCAGCATCGAGGCGGTGATCCAGAAGCAGCCCGCCGCCGGCGCCGAGACCGTGCCAGTGATTATGCTCACCCACCGCGTCCGGGAGGCGCTGATGGATCGCGCCTGCGGCGAGATCGAGGCCATGGAGGCCATCCATGGCGGCATTACACGCATTCGTGTGGAGACGCTGACATGAGCGCGTCGGGACGCTACACTGGGTTGATCGGCCGCTACGCCGATCGCCTGCCCATCGACAACGACGCCCCTGCGGTGAGCCTGGGCGAGGGCAACACCCCGCTCATCCGGCTGGACCACCTAGTAGCGGATCTGCCGGGCGAGGTGGCGCTCTATGTCAAATACGAGGGGCTCAATCCCACCGGTTCGTTCAAAGACCGGGGCATGACTACGGCGGTCACCCAAGCCGTCCATGAGGGCAGTCGGGCGATCATCTGCGCCTCGACGGGCAATACCTCGGCTTCGGCGGCGGCCTATGCGGCACGAGCCGGAATCAAGGCCTTCGTGCTGATCCCCGATGGCAAGATCGCCATGGGCAAGCTTGCCCAGGCCATCATGCACGGCGCCGAAGTGCTGCAGATTCGTGGCAATTTTGACGACGGCATGCGCATTGTGAAGGCCATGGCCGAGCAGGCGCCGGTCAGCCTGGTCAACTCGGTCAACCCCTATCGGCTGCAAGGGCAGAAAACCGCAGCGTTCGAGATCTGCGAGTCGCTGGGCCGGGCGCCGGACTACCACTGTCTGCCGGTGGGCAATGCCGGCAACATCACCGCCTACTGGATGGGCTACAGCGAAATGGCGCTCGCCCCGGGCGCTGCGGGGACTGCGGCCTGTGGCTTTTGCAACGGCGATTGTGTCTATCACCAGAATGCCGTCGCCCATCGCCCGGTGATGCTGGGTTATCAGGCGAGCGGCTCAGCCCCGTTTCTGCGCGGTGGGCCGGTGGAACAGCCCGAGACTATCGCTACGGCCATTCGCATTGGTGCCCCGCAGAGCTGGGAATATGCGTTGACCGCCTCCCGTGAGTCGGGGGGGTGGTTTGATGAATTCGATGATGAGGCGATCCTCGAGGCGCAATGGTTGCTGGCAAGCCGTGAAGGCATCTTCTGCGAGCCGGCCTCGGCGGTGTCTGTCGCCGGCGCGCTTCGTGACATCCGGGCTGGGCATATTGAGCCAGGGAGCACGGTGGTGTGCACGCTCACCGGCCACGGTCTGAAGGATCCGGATGTGGCCAAGCGCCATGCCGAGGCGGCGGTCAGCACGGTGGATGCCACCGATGGCGCCGTGCGTGAGGCGATCCTCGGCAAAATGGCCTAGGGTGCCGATGGCGCCGCGTCCGGTGGTCACCTGCCTGCTCCCCGGGCTTTTCGGCCCGGTCCCGGCCGGTGCGTCGGGCGCGGTGCAGGACACCGGGCCGTATCCCAATCTCCAGCGGCTCATCGCGCTGGGCCGACATCGCCCGGCCCATAGCGCACCCTCGAGTGAGGCATTGATTGCCCGGGTCGGGGGCATCAACGAGCCAACCGGGGGGTTGTTGGCCTCGATGCTGGCCGAGCGGCCGGGCAGCCGGGATGCGATTCACTACCGCGCCTCGCCGGCCCATTTGCAGCCGGATCGGGATCGGCTACTGCTTTTCGCCGGAGAGCTGGTCCGCCCGGATGCGGCCGATCGGCAGGGGATCGCCGAGCGATTCAACGCGTTGTATGGCGACGACGGGCTTTGGCTAACCCCGGCGGGTGATGAGTGGTTGCTGACCGCCGAGACGCCGCCCGGGCCCAATCTGCCGGCGCTTGCCGAGGTGACCGGACGGTATCTGGATACCGCCTTGCCGGGCGGGTCCGAATTCCGGCGCTGGCGGCAGATATTGAACGAAACGCAAATGATGCTCTTCGATCATCCGACCAACACGCAACGTGCCCGGCGTGGCGGGCTTGCCATTAACGGATTGTGGTTCTGGGACGGCGGGGCGGTTGCCGGTCCACTGTCAGCGGCTTTTGACCGGCTGATCGGCGACAACCCGCTGCTCGAGGCGATCGGCGGGCTGAGCGGTATCGGGCACCAGCCGTTGACGGCGCTCGAGGCCGGCCCGCCGATGCCGGGCATGCGCGATCTGGTGGTGGCTGATGGCAGCGAAAAGGCCCTGCTGGGCGGCGATATTGCTGGCTGGCTTGAGGCGTTGCAATGGGTCGAGCGCGATCTCGCTCCGCTTCTGACAACCTGGGTGCGCCGGCATGATGCCGAGATTCTGCTGCACACGGGCAATGGCCGGGCGTACCGCATCCACCGGGCCAATCGCTGGCGCTTCTGGCATCGTCCACCCCGTCTTGCCGATCAGTTGGTCGAACAATGACCACCACCGACGACGCCGTCGAGATCATCCAGCGCGATCCAGGCGTTGAAGGCCCGCTGGATGCCGATCTGCCGCCGCTGCTCGACCGTCTCTACCGCGCTCGGGGCATCCGGGACCGGGCCGAGCTTGATTACCGCCTTCAATGCCTGCCTCGGCCCGAGGGGTTAGGCCAGCTGGAGGCCGCCGCACAGCGGCTCGCCGAGGCGATTCAGCGCGACGAGCGCATCCTGGTGGTGGGTGATTTCGATGCCGACGGCGCAACGAGTTGTGCTGTGGCGATACGCGGGATGGCGTCAATGGGCGCCGGCCAGGTGGATTATTTAGTGCCCAATCGCTTCGCCGATGGGTACGGGCTCTCGGCCGGGCTGGTCGAACCGATCATGGCGCGCCGCCCGGCAGTTGTGGTGACGGTGGACAACGGGATCAGCGCCATCGAGGGCGTGGCGGCGTTGCAGGCGGCCGGTGTCGGGGTGCTGGTGACCGATCATCATCTCCCGGGCCCACAGCTGCCTAACGCCGATGCCATCGTCAATCCCCGCGTGAATGCCCCCGATTTTGGCGCCCCCAATCTGGCTGGTGTGGGGGTTTGCTTTTATTTGATGCTCGCCACCCGGGCGGTCCTCCGCGAGCGCGACTGGTTCGGGCCGCAAAGGCCGGAACCGGCCCTGGCCGAGCTGTTGGATCTGGTGGCAATCGGCACCGTCGCCGATGTGGTGGCGCTTGATTACTGCAACCGGCTTTTGGTCGAGCAGGGGCTGCGTCGCATTCGCGCGGGCAAGGCCTCGGCGGGCGTGGCGGCATTGATGGATGCCGCCGGACGGGACAGGGACCGGGCCAACGCCGCGGATTTGGGTTTTGGTGTGGCGCCCCGCCTGAACGCCGCCGGCCGACTGGATGATATGGCGATCGGTATCGAGACGCTGCTGGCCCGGGCGCCGGATACCGCGGCCGAGCGGGCCCAGCGCCTTGAGGCGTTCAACCGCGAGCGTCGGGCGCTGGAGCAGGGCATGCGCGAGCAGGCGGTGGATGCGCTGGAACCCGGCGAGGTTGGCGACGAGCGCCATCTGGGGCCGATTCTGTGTGTCTACGACGAGCGCTGGCACCAGGGGCTGGTCGGTATCGTCGCCGGGCGGCTGAAAGAGCGCTACCGGCGTGCGGTGATTGCGCTGGCACCGGATCAGGAGGGCCGCTTGAAAGGCTCGGCCCGGTCGGTGGATGGCCTGCACATCCGGGATCTGCTCGAGGCCGTCCATACCCGTAGCGATGGCCAGCTCATGGAACGCTTCGGTGGGCATGCCATGGCCGCGGGCATGACGCTCAAACCCGGGCAGCTCGATGCATTCACCCGGCTGGTCGAGTCCATTGCCAGTGAATGGTTGGGGGCGGTACCGCCCCAGACGGTCATCACCACCGACGGGCCGTTAGCCGCCGATGAGTTCAGCCTCGCCCAGGCACAGCACCTGCGGCGCGCCGGCCCGTGGGGCGCAGAGTTTCCCGAGCCGTGCTTTTATGATCAATTCGCGGTGGTTGACGCCCGGATCGTCGGTGAGCGCCATATCAAGATGCGCCTGCGCCCCCGGCAATGCCCGGGGCAGGTGATCGATGCCATCGCCTTTGGCGCCGCCGAAACCCATGAGCGGCTGCCGGCCGGCGACATCGAGGCGGTCTACCGACTCGATGTCAATCGCTATCGCGGCGAGGAGCGCCTGCAACTGATCATCGACTACCTGGCCGCCTGATCGACCAACCCGTCGCTTGCCACGCGTTGGCCATCCGCCTTCAAGCGGATCAGATCACCCACCACCGCCACGGCCTCGTCGCGAATGACATCCGGCAGCTCGGTAGCGGAGATCGCATCCAGCGAGTCAACGCGGGGACGGTCGTAGGCGGCGAGCTGTTCGTTGATGGCGTCCAGCCGCGCCGCCTCATTGGCCTCGATCTCGGCGCGCCGAACCTCGCGATTGAGCGAGACTTCGGTTTGTTCGCGCTGCTCGGAGAGCCGCTGTGCCTCAGCGGCGACGCTTCGCAGGGCGGGATCGGTGTCGAGCCGGCGCTGGTGGCGCCGGCGCAGTTCGTTAATCACGCCATCGAGACGGCTCAACCGCTCAAACTCCGCCGACTGAATGGTATCCCAAGGCAGGGGGTTGTCTGCGGCGCGCTCGCCCATGGCATGGTCGCGGGTCGGTGAGGGCATGTAGAGATCCGGGGTTACCCCCTCGAGCTGGGTGCTCGCCCCGTTGATCCGGTAGAACTTGGCGATGGTCAGCTTGAGCCGGCCGCTGGGGTATGCCTCGCTGCCCACCCCGAAGCGGTCGAGACCGATCAGGGTCTGAACGGTGCCCTTGCCGAAGGTTTGTTCGCCCATGACGACACCGCGGCCGTAATCCTGGACCGCCGCGGCAAAGATCTCGGAGGCCGAGGCGCTGGCGCCGTTGACCAGCACCCCCATCGGCCCGTCATAAACCGCCGGCTGATCATCCGTATCGCCCAGGACCTCGCGCCGGCCGTTGCTGCGATGCACCTGCACCACCGGGCCTTCGTCGATAAAAAGCCCGGTCATGCGCACTGCCTCTTCAAGCGATCCGCCGGCGTTACCGCGCAGATCGATGACCAGCCCGTCGATCCCGGCGAGTTGCTCGGACTCGAGCAAACGGCGGACATCCCGGGTGGTGCTGCGGTAGTCCTCTTCGCCGGCGTTGGCGGCGCTGAAATCGGCATAGAAGGCCGGCACCTCGATCACACCCACCTGCAGTGTTTTACCGTCGCGTTCGACGTCACGCACCTCGGCCTGGGCCGCCTGCTCCTCGAGCTCGATGGTGTTGCGGGTCAGGGTGACCATCTGTTCACGGCCACTGCCGTCGGCCGGCAGGATGCGCAGGTGCACCTCCGAGCCCTTGGGCCCGCGGATCAGGTCCACCACATCGCCAAGCCGCCAACCGACCACGTCCTGGATATCGTCGGCGCGCTGCCCGACACCAACAATCCGGTCACCGGCCTCGAGCTCGCCGCTGCCCTCGGCCGGCCCGCCGGCGATGAGCTCGACGATTTCGACAAAATCGCCTTCACTGCTCAAAAGTGCGCCGATGCCCTCGAGCGACAGGCGCATGTTGATGTCGAAATTCTCGGACGAGCGTGGCGACATATAGCTGCTGTGGGGGTCGAAGGCCGCCGCCCAGGTGCTCATGAACACCTGGAAGATGTCCTCGGCACTGTATTGATCCAGGGTTCGTGCCAGGCGCTCGTAGCGGCTGCGTAGGGACTCGCGGATCGCGTCGAGCTCACGACCGTTAAGCTTCTGGCTGAGCGCATCGTTGATGACCCTTTTTCGCCAGAGTCGGTCGAGGGCGCGGGTGCTGCCCGCCCAGTCGGCGTTTTCACGATCCAGGTCCACGGTGGCATCGGTGTCAAAGTCGAGTCCGTCCTCGAGCACCGACAGGGCATGGTCGGTGCGCTCGCGAACGCGCTGGCGGTAGCGCTCAAAGATGACAAACGCGGTATTCAGCCGGCCGGCTGACAATTCGTTGTCGAGCCGCCGGCGACGCTCGGCAAACTCGGTGATATCCGAGGCCAGAAAGTAATAGCGTTGTGGGTCAAGGGCGTCGAAATAGTCGGTGTAGACCTGCGCCGAGGTGGCATCGTCGATGGCTTGGTCGCGATAGTGGTAGCGCGAGAGCAGCTCGCCGACCACCTGGCTTGCCTTGGCATGGGTGGGTGCGGGTTCGACCGCCGCGCTGGCCCCCAGAGAGACCGCCAGCAGCAGCGCCGCGGCCAGCCAGCCCACCAACCGAGGCAACGCCACTGCACCTGCGGACTGCTGTGAGTATGCCGTGGTTGTCATGTTCATACGGCTATGACATCGATCGGCGCCGGAAAATCCCGGACGAAGTTGCTAGCCTATCGGGAAGACAAGGCTAGGGAAACTAATGGCAACGACGACCGCTGAACCACGAACCGGCGCCCGGGTCGGTCCAAAGCTCGAAATGCGCGAACAACGCCCGCGCGGGGGCGTGTCAACGAAACGGACACCAGTGGTGCTGGTCCATGGCGCCTTCGTCGCGGCCTGGTGCTGGCAGCGGCACTGGATGGACTATCTCGCCGGGCAGGGGTATCCGGTGGTGGCTCCGAGTCTTCGCGGCCACGGCCACAGCGAAGGCGGCGATCGGCTGGATCACGCGGGCATTCGTGAATACGTGGCCGATCTGCGCGCGGTTGTTGAGACACTCCCCGGGCCAGCCCCCGTCCTGGTCGGCCACTCCATGGGGGCGCTGGTGGTGCAGCGCTATCTCGAGCAACACCCGGCCGCGGCGGCGGTCCTCATGGCGCCCATTCCGCGGGAGGGGCTGGCCGGATCGACCCTGCGAATGATGGTGGCAGAGCCGTTGATGTTTGCGCAGTTCGGGTTGATGCAGACATTCGGGAGCGGGCTGGTCGACGCCGATATGGCGCGGCGGGCGGTCTTCTCGGACCAGTTGCCGGATACCGAGGTCGCCGCGTTGACACGCAAGGTCCAGCGCGAGTCGCAGCGCGCTCTTTTTGACATGCACCTCTATGCCGATGCTCGGCCGTGGCGCGTCGACCCTTCGGTGCCCGTTCAGGTGCTCGCTGCCGGCGATGATCAGCTTTTTCGCCGCTCAGAAATCCGCTCGGTGGCCGAACGCTGGGATGCCGACTATCGCTGCCTCGATGGGATGGGCCATGCCATGATGCTGGAGCCGGACTGGCAGGCGCCGGCGGATGCGATGCTTGGCTGGCTGGACGGCCTGGGCATCGATTAAGCGGGTTACCAACGGAACTTGTCCCAGAGTTCGGGGTTGGCCCAGTGACGGGCATTCAGCCAGTCGGGTGTGGTTTTGTAGTCCTGTAGCGCGAAATGAAACCACCGACGCCGGCGGTCCGGATCGCGGCTGTCCTGCCAGCGGTGCAGCCCCAGCCCAATGAGCTCGGCCCGGGGCAGCGCGCCTGTCCGGGCAGAGGAGGCAATGACCAGTGTGCGCGTCGCGGTGACATCGCGCAGTCGCCCCACCAGCTGAATGGCGGCGGCGGCGCTGGGAAAGCCGGCATCCCCGTCGATGATCGCCAAATCCACCGATGGCAGGGCATCAATGGCATCGCTTGCCTGTTGGCCGGTATACGCCCAGTGATCCAGGCGCGTCTGAGGCAGGGCCGGTGGGTGGTCGGTGATCAGCAAAAGCCGTTGCGGATTAAAGGTATCGATGGCCTCGGCGAGGCGCTCATCAGTTGCCGGCAGGGTATCGGTCACTGGGCCTCCAGCGTGTCATGGAGCGCGCTGAATGCGCCGGTCAGTTTATGTCGCGGTGCATGGTGGCAGAGGGGGCGGGCTTTTTCATGCGACTCGCGGACCTTGACCGATGCGGGCAGATAGGGTGTGCGGACCGGATAACCGGCATCCTCGAGCGAGCGGACCAGCTCGGCGGGGAGACGGGCACGGGCCTGGAACTGGTTGATGATGATGCCTTCGACGGTCAGGCCGTCGTTGTGATCGGCGCGCAGTTCAACGACGCTCTGCATGAGATCGTCCAGCGCCTGGCGCGCGAAGGTGTCACAGTCAAACGGGATGAGGCATCGATCGGCGGCAATCAGCGCCGAACGTGTGTAGAAGTTCATCGCTGGTGGGGTATCGATGTAGACCCGGTCGTAGCCCGCCAGCGCGTCCAGGGACTGACGGAGCTTGTAGATCTTGTAGCGCGACTCGAGCCGACCCTGCAGGTACTCGAGCTCTGGATGGGCGGCGATCACCGATAGGCCGGCGTAGGGCGTCGGCCGGGCGACGGTATCCAGTTCGCGCGGGTAGATGCGGTGGCTGAGGGTGTCCTCGAAATAGCCGGCGATCGTCTCATCCGCCGCGGCGGGGACTTTGCCCAGCAGGTAATGACTGGCATTGGCCTGCGCGTCGAGATCGAGAACCAGGGTCTCCAACCCCCGCGCGGCGGCCATCGCAGCCAGGTTGGCGGTGATAGTGGACTTGCCGACGCCGCCTTTTTGGTTGAAAACCACCCGGCGCATGGTGTTCCTCCTGCTAGAATCCACCTGTTCCTGCAGTCTAGGCAGCTGTGCCGAGAAGGTCGAGGCCCCATGTATGCATTGGCAAGACAACTGCTTTTTGCCCTGCCGCCCGAGGTCGCCCATGATATCGCCCTCGGTGGGCTTGACCTGGCCGCGCGGCTGGGGCTTGCCCGGCTTATGCCGGCCCGTGTCGCGGACCCCTGCAGCGTTCTGGGGCTTCGATTCCCGAACCGGGTGGGGCTGTCAGCGGGGCTTGATAAAAACGCCGATCATCTTCAAGGACTAGCCGCGGCCGGGTTCGGTTTTCTTGAGCTCGGGACGGTGACCCCGCGGCCGCAGCCGGGTAACGACAAACCGCGTTTGTTCCGCCTGCCCAGCCATCGGGCATTGATCAACCGGCTGGGATTTAACAACAACGGGGTCGACCACCTGGTCGGCCGCGTCCAGCAAACCCGCGGCCGGTTGTCCACACCGCTTGGCGTGAACATTGGCAAAAACCGCGACACCCCTCTCGAGCAGGCGGCGGATGACTACTGTCGTGCCTTGAATGCCGTCCACGGCGTCGCGGACTACATCACGGTGAACATCTCGTCGCCCAACACGCCCGGGTTGCGTTCGCTGCAGGCAGGCCAGGAGTTGATGCGGCTGCTCGAGCGGTTGCTGGCCGAGCGCGATGAACTGTTGGCCCACCGTGACAAGCCACTGCCAATACTGGTCAAGATCGCACCGGATCTCGCAACCGAGGCCCTCGCCGGGTTGGTGGATACGCTGCTTGAATGCCGGGTCGATGGGGTCATTGCCACCAACACGACTCTCTCCCGCGAGGGTGTCGAGGGTGCCCGCCACGCCGAGGAGAGCGGGGGGCTGAGTGGTGCACCGCTTCGCGAGCCATCCACCCGCGTGGTTGCCGATATACGAAGGCGCGCGGGTCCCGGGCTGCCGATCATCGGCGTCGGCGGTATCTTGAGCGGCGATGACGCACTCGAGAAGATCGAGGCCGGCGCCGATCTGGTCCAGCTCTACACCGGCTTTATCTACCGTGGCCCGGGGCTTGTCCGGGAAGCAGCGTGCGCACTCCGTGACCACCGGAGAGGCTGATCTCACCGCCCTTGTCCGTGGGGACCTGCGCGGCGACAATAGAGGGTGTGGAGAGGTGGCAGAGTGGTCGAATGCGGCGGACTTGAAATCCGTTGAGTCCTCACGGGCTCCGGGGGTTCGAATCCCTCCCTCTCCGCCAGATACAAAAGCGGCCCCGATCGGGGCCGTTTTTGTATCTAATAGCGTCGGGATTCGAATCCCATCTCGCGGATCTACTGCCCCTGACCGAGCGAGTAGCCACGCTTGCCGTCGAAGTCGTAGAGCTGTTCGGATTTGATGAAATCCACACCGGCCTCCGTCAGGCTTGCGAGCAGCGCGACAACATCCGACTGGTTGACCGGGCAACTGTCGGCCGGCATGAAACGGCAGCGCCAGTGGTCGGTACAGAAGGTCTCGGGTAGGCCGTCGGGCCAGACCTTGACGCCGCGGTTGGTGATCATCTGCAAATCCAGGATGTCGCCAGCATTGCGCCGCAGCGTCCCGGCCAGCGCCTCGGCGGTGTCGGTGGCATGGACAAAGACATCCACCCCCACCAGGGTCTTCGCCGCGACCCGCTGGGGCAGCGGTTCCGGGGCGATCACCGGGGCGGCATCGGCGTTGTAGCGGACCGGCGTCATCGTCTCGGGCTCGGTGCCGAGCCGCTCGATCACTGCATCGGCGAAGCCCCGGGTCCCGACCCGATGGCGGGAGGTCTCGGCACGGTGGATGTCGTCGGTGTGGATGCCCTGCTCGATGGTCGCGAGCCAGGCGTTGTGGATGCGTTCTGCCACCTCGGGCTGGCGTAGATGGACAAGCATCATGACGCCGGCTAGGAGCAGACCGGATGGGTTGGCGATGTCGCGACCCGCCAGCGGTGGCGCAGACCCGTGGATGGCCTCAAACATGGCCCCGTTTGATCCGATATTCGCGGATGGTGCAATGCCCACCGATCCGGTGATCTGCGCGGCAATATCCGAGAGGATGTCGCCGTAGAGGTTGGGCATGACCACTACGTCGAATATCTCTGGCGTGTCCGCGAGTCGGGCGGCGGCAATATCGATGATCCAGTGATCGGTCTCGATTTCCGGGTATTCCGGGGCGATTTGATCGAACACCTCATGAAAAAGCCCATCGGTCATTTTCATGATGTTGTCCTTGGTAAAACAGCTGACCTTGCGACGCCCGTGGGCCCGTGCATATTCGAAGGCATAGCGGATGATCTTCTCGCAGCCCGGGCGCGAGACCAGTTTCAGGCACTGATAAACCTGATCGGTCTGGCGATGCTCGATGCCGGCGTAGAGGTCCTCTTCGTTTTCGCGTACCACCACCAGGTCCATGGCCGGATGGCGCGTCGGGATACAGGCCGGATAGGCCCGGCAGGGACGGATATTGGCAAACAGTCCCAGGCTTTTGCGCACCGTCACGTTGAGGCTTTTGTAGCCGCCGCCCTGCGGTGTGGTGATGGGGGCTTTGTAGAAAACACCGTTGTGGCGCAGGCTTTGCCAGGTACTGTCGGTAATGCCGGCACTGTGCCCGGCGCGGTAGACCGACTCGCCGATGTCGATCTCGTCGATGGCCAGGGAGGCGCCGGCGGCCTCGAGGATCCGCAGGCAGGCCTCCATGATCTCGGGACCAATGCCGTCGCCCATGGCAACGGTGACCGGAGCCGGCTCGGCAATGGGCTCGGCCTGAGCAGAAAGGGCGGTGGCAGCAGCGTTTCGCATTTCGTTCTCCTGGTTGTTGCAGCCCACAACGCGGCCTGTGCCGCGATTGACCGGGAGCATGCCGGGAAGATTGGCGAATTAAAAATAGAAGTTTTCGTGGCAATCGTTCGGTTATAACGAACGACTACAAGCGGATGCGGTGGGGCGCAACGGACTGCCGGGCATAGGGTACGATCTCGGCAACCTCGCCGGCCTGGCGGCGACGTTTTACATCTCGCCAGTAGTCGGGGGTCAGCAGATCGGCGTGGGCATCGAGGAAGTGACTGCGCAGATGCGTGGGCATGGCCAGAAAGCGGATGAACTCCTCGGGAAAGATGTCGTTGGCGCCGACAAACCGGGTGGTGGGATGATCCATGAGTGGAAAATCCTCATCCGGCTCGGGCAGTTCGTAGAAATTGCAATCGGTGACCAGCAACACCTCGTCGTAGTCGTAGAACACCACGCGGCCCGAGCTGGTGACACCAAAATTTTTCAGCAAAAGATCACCGGCAAATATGTTGGTTTCGGCGAGATCCTTAATGCAGCGGCCATAATCGAGGATCACCCGTCGGGCCTCGGTCTCGTCCACCTCGCGGACGTAGAGATTCAGCGGCCGCACCCGTCGCTCGACATAGACATGACTGAGCACCAGCTGGTCGCCGTCTACACCGACGGTGCGCGGCGCCTGGCTGAACAGCTCTTCCTGCAGGGCCTCGCTGAAGCGCGCCCGGGGCAGCTCCAGGTTGCGAAAATGCTGGGTATCGATCAGCCGGCCGGCATGATCATGGCGTGAGACCAGTCGATAGCTCTGGTGCACGTCTTCGTGCGTGGTGGTCTTCGGGGGGCGAAAAACATCGCGCATCACTTTGAAAACCAGATTGAACGAAGGCAGCGTGAAGACGATCATCACCAACCCGGCTTCACCGGCGGCGTGGACGAACGCATCCTCGGTGGCCCGCAGGTGCCGGGTGAGCGATCGATAACGCTCGGTCTTGCCCTGGCGTAAACGCCCCAGCACTGTGTAGAGCTCGTCAATGGGCTTATCCGGCAGTATGTCATGCAAAAACTGCACGGCCGCCACCACCGAGGTGGGGTCGGCAAAGTAGTAGGAGCGGGTGTAGGAGAACACCACCCCGATCTGCTCTTCGGTGATGAGCGTGGCATCCACCCGGATGCCTGCATCGTCGTTGCGCAGCGCGATGACAATGGGCTGGGTGCCCCGGGGCATCCGCAGTCGGCCGACGAGGTAGGCGCGGGTGCCCTGGAAAAAATGCGTGTCGATGAACTCAAGGCGCAGACACTGGGCATCGGCGTCGCTGAAATGGCCACGGATTTCGCCGGCGATTGCCGCGGCATCGCCGTCGCGGTCGGCATAGCCGATGCGAAAGCGAAAATCCCGGAGCATTCGGCTGCAGGCCTCATCCAGATCGCCCCAGCAGGGGTAGCGGCGCATCGTTAACGACTCGATGCCCTCTTCGGGCGGCGGCTGGACGAACTCCACCGTGGCATCCACGCCGCGGGTGCCGAACACACGCCGGGTGATGGAGTTGAAAAAGGTTTTCATAAAGCCCGCATCGGGCATGGCCTCGACGCGCAGGCCAAAGGCCTCTCGAACCGCCGGCCAGAAGTCGTGATCGGCGAAATCGTCGCCCAGATCGCGGCGCAGCTGGCCAACGGTCCGACGCGCCCAGGTCTCGTAGAGCTCGACCCGGGCGGCAATGTCCGCCATCTGGCCTTTCCAGTCGCGTTGCTCGAAGCGCCGTCGGGCGCGGCTTGTCACCCGTCGGAACTGCTGGTTGTAACGGCTGAACCCATCATGAATGCACTGCGCCGCAGCGGCGGCCCCCCGATGGGATGGGCGCAAACTACGGCGCACGGGTTCAGCCTCCAGCCCGGACCGCTCAGCCCTGCATGCGCTTGATCATCGCCTCGCCGAACTGCGAGCAGCTCACCTTGGTGGCGCCGTCCATCAGGCGGGCAAAGTCATAGGTCACATGCTTGCTGGCGATCGCCGCGTCCATGCCTTCAAGTACCAGATCGGCGGCCTCGGTCCAGCCGATATGCCGCAGCATCATCTCGGCGGACAGCACCAACGAGCCGGGGTTGACCATGTCCTTGCCGGCATACTTGGGGGCGGTGCCGTGGGTGGCCTCGAAAACGGCATGGCCGGATTGCTCGTTGATGTTGCCGCCCGGGGCGATGCCGATGCCGCCGACCTGTGCTGCCAGCGCATCGGAGAGGTAGTCACCGTTGAGGTTCATAGTGGCGATGACATCAAAGTCCGTGGGCCGGGTGAGGACCTGCTGCAGCGTGATATCGGCAATCGAGTCCTTGACCAGGATCTTGCCGGCGGCGACCGCCGCGTCCTGTTCGGCATTGGCCGCTTCCTGGCCTTTCTCGGCGACGGTGCGCTCCCATTCCGCCCAGGTATAGGTCTCGGCGGCGAATTCGCGCTCGGCAAGCTCATAGGCCCATGTCCGGAATGCGCCTTCGGTGTATTTCATGATGTTGCCCTTGTGGACAATGGTCACCGAGGGGCGCTTGTTGTCGATGGCATAGCGGATCGCGGCCCGGACCAGACGTTCGGTGCCTTCCCGGGAGATCGGCTTGATCCCGATGCCACATTCATCCGGGAAACGGATGTTGGCGAACGCCGAAGGGAACTGCTCGGCCAGCATGGCCTTGAACTGTTCGTTCTCGGCCGATCCCGCCTCGAACTCAATGCCCGCGTAGATATCCTCGGTGTTCTCGCGGAAGATCGCCATATCGACCTGGTCGGGGTGCTTGACCGGGGAGGGCACACCGTTGAACCAGCGCACCGGTCGCAGGCAGACATACAGATCCAGCACCTGCCGCAGTGCGACGTTGAGTGACCGGATGCCGCCGCCCACGGGCGTGGTCATCGGCCCTTTGATCGAGATCAGATACTGGCGGATGGCCTCGACGGTCTCATCGGGCAGCCAGGCCCCCACCTCGTTGTTGGCCTTCTCGCCGGCGAGCACTTCCATCCAGTGGATCTTCCGCTGCCCGCCGTAGGCCTTTTCAACCGCGGCATCCACCACGCGGTGCATGACCGGGGTGATGTCGATGCCAATGCCATCGCCTTCGATGTAGGTGATGATCGGGTTATCCGGGACGTTGAGGACGCCGTTTTCAAGGGTGATAGGGGCGCCGTCGGCGGGAACCTGGATGGTGCTCATGGGCTTTACTCTCTTTATCTGTATCGCGGTTCGGTGGTCCGAAATCGCGCGGGATTGTTTCATATTCGGGCTGTGGATAACAGTATCCGGCCGCCCGACCAACCGGATCATGATCTCGATCATGGCGTAAGCGCCGGGCATTTGCCGTACCATCGGGGTTGGACTGATCAACGGAGCCCAGACAATGGCGACCAACGCCACGCCCCGGGTACGGGAGATCCCGTACAACTACACCTCGTTTTCGGATCGCGAGATCATCGAGCGCTATCTCGGTGATGATGGCTGGTCGATCATCGAGGCCCTGCGCGGCCAACGCCGGACCGGCATTTCGGCGCGCATGCTCTTCGAGGTTCTCGGCGATCTATGGGTGGTGGATCGAAACCCCTACATCCAGGAAGATCTGCTCGAAAACCGCGCGCGCCGCGAGGCGCTGGTGGCGGCCATGCGACATCGACTCGAGCAGATCGAGGCGCGCGCCGAGGGTAATACACAGGCGCTGGCGCTTGCCGAGCGCTGCCGCGAGGCGGTGGACGAATTCGAGGAGTGGTTCCCGCGCATCGCCGCGCTTCGCAGTACCGCCCGCAAGCGCTTTGCCCGTCACACGGCCGAACACAATATCGCTTTTGATGGCCTCAGCCGAGTCGCCCATCAGACCGATGCCACCGACTGGCGGGTGGCGGTGCCCTTTGTCGTGCTCACGCCGGACAGCGAGGCCGAGATGGCCGGACTGGTGGCCGCCGCTGTCGAGCTGGGGCTGACGGTCATCCCCCGGGGGGGCGGGACCGGCTATACGGGCGGGGCGGTGCCCCTGGAAGAGCACAGCGCGATCATCAACACCGAAAAACTCGAGGGGCTCGGCGCCGTGGAGATGCGCGAGCTCCCCGGGGTGGCCGACCCGGTGGCGACCATCCGGGCCGAGGCCGGCGTGGTGACCCGGCGAGTCGAGGACCGTGCCGATGCCAGCGGCTATGTCTTTGCTGTCGATCCGACCTCGCGCGATGCCAGCACCATCGGCGGCAACGTAGCGATGAATGCCGGCGGCAAAAAGGCGGTGCTCTGGGGCACGACGCTGGATAATCTGGCGAGCTGGCGGATGGTGACGCCCGACGCGCACTGGGTCGAGGTCGAGCGGCTCGATCACAACCTGGGCCGTATCCACGAGCAGGAAGAAGTGCGTTTTAGGATCACACGCTTTGCCGCCGATGGCCGCACGCCAGTGGGCGAACCCCGGGTGCTTGCGATGCCGGGGGCCAGCCTGCGCCACACCGGGCTTGGCAAGGATGTGACCGATAAGTTTCTTGGCGGTTTGCCGGGTGTGCAAAAGGAAGGCTGCGACGGGCTGATCACCTCGGCCCGGTTCATCCTCCATGTGATGCCGGCGCACATGCGTACGGTCTGCATGGAATTCTACGGCCGTGATCTCCACGAGGCGGTGCCAGCGATTGTCGAGATCATCGACGATATGCGGGCCAACGCCACGGTGGCGCTTGCCGGGCTCGAGCACCTGGACGAGCGCTATATCCGGGCGGTGGATTATGCGCCCAAGGGGGATCGGGGGCAGAAACCGCGGATGTTGCTGCTGGCCGATCTCGCAAGTGACGACGAGCAGGCCTGTCAGGCGGCGGCCGAGGCCATGGTCGAGCGGGTCGAACGGCGCGATGCCGATGGCTTTATTGCGGCCTCGGCGCAGGCAAGGCGCACATTCTGGGCCGATCGCGGCCGCACCGCCGCCATCGCCGCGCATACCAATGCATTCAAGATCAACGAGGATGTGGTCATCCCCATCGACCGGCTCGCGGACTACAGCGAGGGGGTCGAGCGCATCAATATCCGTCGCAGCCTTGATAACAAGCTCGACATCCTCGATGCCGTGCGGGCGTACTTGAGCGGGCCGATGACCGAACTCCAGGATCGCTCCGACTACCAGGCGCGCGAGGATTTCTCGGCAAGCGCCGAGGGTGACAGCATCCTGGAGCGAAAACGCCGCGCGGCGCTGGCGCATCTCGACGCGGTCAAGGCCCGCTGGCTGCGTCTGCGCGAGGCCCTTGATGAACCGGCCAAGCGGCATCCGGAGTGCCTGGCCGACGTGCCCGCCGACGTGATCGGCGAGGCCGATACCCTGATGCAGCTGCTGTTAAGACGCGATCTGGTGGTCTCGTATCACCGCGAGGTGGCGGCCAAGCTTGGCGAAATCTACGACGGCCGGGACCTGGAGCCGGTCCGACGGCGGCTTGAGGCCATCCATCAGGCGGGCCGCCAGTCACGGCTTTTTGTGGCGCTGCATATGCACGCCGGTGACGGGAATGTGCATACCAACATTCCTGTTAATTCCAATGATTACAAGATGATGCGAGAAGCGGATGACATTGTGGATGAGGTCATGGCGCTGGCGCGTCGGCTGGATGGCGTCATCTCGGGCGAGCACGGGATCGGTTTGACCAAGTTCCAGTACCTGGAGGATGCGCAGGTCGCGCGATTCAGCGAGTACAAAGCCGAAGTCGACCCCGACGGGGTATTCAATCGCGGCAAACTCGTTCGTGGTAGCGGGCTTGCCCGTGCCTATACCCCGTCGCTGCGGCTGGTCCAACAGGAGGCGTTGATCCTCGAGCAAAGCGAGCTTGGCGAGCTCAATGACGATATCAAGGACTGCCTGCGCTGTGGCAAGTGCAAGCCGGTCTGCACCACCCATATCCCCCGGGCCAATCTTCGGTACTCGCCGCGGGACAAGATCCTGGGGACCAATCTGCTCATCGAGGCATTCCTCTACGAGGAACAGACCCGGCGCGGGCTGTCGCTCCAGCACTGGGCCGAGATGAATGACATCGCCGATCACTGCACGATCTGCCACCGGTGCGTGACCCCCTGTCCGGTGAACATCGACTACGGTGATGTCACCATCAAGATGCGCCATGCACTCAAAAAGCAGGGCAAACGGCGCGAGAGCATCGCCTCGAAGGCATCGATGGCCTTTCTCAACATCCAGGACGCCCAGCGCATCAAGGTCATGCGCAAGGGGCTAATCGAATGGGGCTACGGGGCGCAGCGCTTGAGCCACTATCTTGCCCGTCAGGTCAAGCTCGCCGGTACCCGCGACACGGTTCCCGATAGCGATGTCAAACGCCGGCCCCGACCGACCCGGGATCTCTCCGGCGTCCCGGCGCAGGTGATCCACTTTGTCAAAAAGCCCATGCCGGGGGGGCTGCCCAACCAGACCATGCGCCAGTTGCTCGGCGCCGAGGACCCGCGCTACGTGCCCATCCTCGCCGATCCGGACAAGGCCGACGACGAGGCCGAGGCGGTGTTCTACTTTCCCGGCTGCGGCTCGGAGCGGTTGTTCAGCCAGATCGGTCTGGCGACGCTGGCGATGCTCTATGACGCCGGCGCCCGGACGGTGTTGCCCCCGGGGTATCTGTGCTGCGGCTATCCGCAGACCTCGTCCGGCGATATCGAAAAAGGCGAGGCCATCACCACCGAAAACCGGGTGCTGTTCCACCGCGTGGCGAACACGCTCAACTATCTCGACATCCGCACGGTGGTGGTCTCGTGCGGGACGTGCATGGACCAGCTGCTTCGATACGAATTCCAGCAGATCTTCCCGGACTGCCGGTTGCTCGACATCCACGAATATCTGCTCGAGAAGGGCTACAAACTCGACGGGGTCGATGGCGTGCAGTACATGTACCACGAGCCCTGCCACACGCCGATGAAAACCCAGGCGGGTGAGTCGGTGGCCAGCCAACTGATGGGCCAGCCGGTGTCGCTCAACGACCGTTGCTGCGGCGAAGCCGGCACGTTTGCCGTGGCCCGACCCGATATCGCCAGCCAGGTGCGCTTTCGCAAGGAAGAAGAGATCAATGCCGGCGTCGAGGCGCTGAGCGGCCAGCCGGTGGCCGAGAAAGGCACCACCAAGATGCTCACTTCGTGTCCGGCCTGTCTGCAGGGGCTGTCGCGCTATCAGGCCGATACGGGGGTCGAGGCCGACTACATCGTCACCGAGATGGCACGTCATCTGCTCGGCGAGGACTGGTCCCGGCAGTTTGTCGACAAAGCCCGCGATGGCGGGGTGCAAAAGGTGCTGCTCTGAGCCGATCCCCCGGGTAATGGCCAACCCGCGGCCGATATTCGACTGAATGCAGGAACTCCCCGGTGGCTTGCAGGGCCCGATGCGGTGAACACCGCAGGACCCGGATGCCGGGGCAGGGAGGTCGCTTGGCCGCGCAGCGCCATGTCTTTATCTACGGGCTGGATGATTTCCACCGCCAGCAACTCGCGACCATTGCCGGGTCACAGCGGCTTGGCTTTCATCAGCTGCTCGAGCACGACGAGGCCATCCACCCCGAGCGCTTTCCGGTCGATGAGATGCTTGCCAAAAGCGAGCGCATCCTCGATGCGTTTGGCCCAGGGGCCGATGCGGTCTGTACCTATTGGGATTTTCCGACCAGCGCTCTGGTCCCCATTTTGCGCGAGCGCCGCAACCTGGCCGGTGCGGGACTGGATGCGGTGCTGCGTCTGGAGCACAAATACTGGGCACGTCTCGAACAACAGGCGGTGGTGCCGGGGCTGATTCCGGCATTCGATTGCGTTGACCCGTTCGCCGACGACCCGGCCGCTTCGCTGCAGCTGGATTTTCCCTTCTGGCTCAAGCCAATCAAGGCCCACTCATCCTATCTGGGCTTCCGGATCCACAATCGTCAGGCGTTTCGCCGGGCCATCGACCGGATCCGTGAAGGGATCCATCAGTTCGGCGAGCCGTTCGATGAGGTCATGGCAAAGGTTCGGGCCCCGGCGCCCATTGAGGGCATCGGCGGCTATCACTGCATTGCCGAGGGGATCATCAGCGCCGGCCGGCAGTGCACCCTCGAGGGTTTTGTCCACCACGGTCAAGTCCAGGTCTATGGCGTTGTCGACTCCATCCGCGAGGGACGGCACCGGTCTTCGTTTCAGCGCTATCAGTATCCCTCGCGTCTGCCCCGGCGGGTGCAGGCCCGCATGATCGATGCCGCGCGGCGGGTGATGGCGCAGACCGGCTATGACAATGCGCCGTTCAACATGGAGTTCTTCTGGCACCGTGATGCGGACACCATCGCGTTGCTCGAGGTCAATGCCCGCTGCTCGAAGTCCCATTCGCCGTTATTCCACATGGTCGATGGGGCCTCGCACCTGCAGGTCATGGTCAACCTGGGGCTGGGCGACGCGCCGGATTTTCCCCACCGCCAGGGCGGCTTCCCGATGGCGGCAAAATTCATGCTGCGCGTATTCCGCCCCGGGCAGGTCACCCGTGTGCCGGATGCCGCGGACATTGCGCGGTTGAAGGCGCGATTCCCCGAGGCGCTTCTAAAGGTCCAGGTCGAGCGCGGGCAGGATCTGTCCGATTTGCGTTTTCAGGACAGCTACAGTTATGAGCTCGCCGAGCTTTTCCTCGGCGGCCGCAACCGCCAGGATCTGCTGCAACGCTATGGCATCGCCTGTGAAATGCTCGGCTTCGAGGTCGATCACTCGGCGGCCGCGGCCTGACGGGCCTCGATCAGCGGCCGCGCGGCTTTCCAGAAGCGGAAAAAGCCATGGGTGGCCGCTGGCCAGTGGTCCAGGTCCCAGTACCGGGGGACGCCGACAAGCTCGATGTCGGCGGCCTGCAGCCGCGCTCGCAGCGGCTCGAGGCCATCGGCGGTCGGCCCGTTGGGCACATAGGGGGTGATCAGCCGGCGGATGCCGGCATGGGTGCAGGCCTCGACGATCGGTGAATCACCCACGCCATCGCCCTCACGAACCGGGCCCAGCCGCTGTTCGGCATGGGTACGCTGCAACGCATCGGCCAGCGCGGCGTTGGCAAACCCGCGGACCTGGTCGCTGACCGGCGCATCGCTGCGCCAGTCGGTGGTCTGTAATGCAACGGCCAGTGGCCATTGCACCGCCGGAAACAGGCGCTCCGGGGTGAGGTCTTCTTCGGTGATCAAAAGCGCATCCCCCGGGCCCGGCGTCAGTTCCACCGGCGCGGGCACCGGGCCCAGCGGCGGGCGTTCGATGCCCTCCGGCGCCGGCGCCTCACTGGCAAGCTCCGGGCCGGGGGTGAAGCGGTCGTTGCTGTATTTGCGGATGTTTCGTGGCCGTGCCAGATAGGTCTTGCCCGGGGTATGCAGCCCGGCCACCCAGCGCCAGGACAGCGTGTTGGAAGCCGGGTCGCCATCGAGTAGATGACGCAGGAAAAAATCCGCGCCAAGCGCCCAGGGCAGCTCGAGTGTAAATACCCAGATACTGGCAAACCACATCCGCGCGTGATTGTGGAGATAGCCGGTCTCACATAGCTCTCGGGCCCAGGCGTCGAAACAGTCGATACCCGTGCGACCGGTCGTGGCCGCTTCCAGTGCCGCTCGACTGTCCCGGCCGCGACAGAAACGCGCCCGGCCGGTGGCGAGGTGATCGCGATATTCCCGCCAGTGCACGGGGCGACGCTCGAGAAACCCCTTCCAGTAGGTCCGCCAGCAGACCTCCTGGATGAACTTCTCCGCCGCCGCCAGGCCATGATGCCGGAGCACCGCGTCAACGACCTCGTCCTCGCCGATCAGGCGATGTCGCAGCCATGGCGATAGACCGGAGACCCGGTTGCCGCCGCCGGGGCCAAAGTCGTGGTTGCGCCAGCGCTCGTAGTCTTCGCCGGCATGGGGGAGGAAGTCCGCAAGCCGGGCCAGGGCGGTTTCACGATCGGGCTGTGGGGTCACTCGCATTGGATGATCCGTATTGTGGGCAGCTCGGGCATCGATGCCTGTTCCCAGGCAAGGAGTCGTTTTTTTCGGTGCAGTCCGCCCAGATAGCCGCCTAAACGGCCGTCCCGGCGTACCACCCGGTGGCAGGGTAGCAGCACCGGCACGGGGTTGCGGGCCACCGCGCCGGCGACTGCCCGCGCCGCGCTCGGACACCCCAGCTGGTGGGCCAGTTCCCCGTAGCTGGTGGTTGCCCCCCACCCGAGCGCGGCCAATGCCTGCCAGACCGCGTGCTGAAAGCCAGTCCCGGTCAGCGCAACGGGGAGGTTGTCCATGCGCCGCCAGGGCGCCGGCAGCGGCGCCGGGGCAGGCCGGGGTGATGATGCGATAAAGCGGCTTGCGACGATGGCCCCATCACGTGCTTTGACCTCGAGCCCACCCCATGGCCCCTGCCAGATGAAACGCGACATGGCTGCTCCGATTGGTGATGTCGCGTTATCCTACGGGTTGATCGACACACACGGTAGCGACGCAGCACAAGGGAGCATCCCATGTCCAATCAAGCCACGCCCTGGTCCAGTGCCATGCCCGAGGCGCAGTTTCAGCTCATGCACGACATCCTGGCGGCGCCAAGCCCCATTGGCCTCGAAGCGGCAATGACCGAGGGGGTGCTGCGGCCACACTTCGAACGGATCGCCCCCGACGGCTGGGGCGTGAAAACCTTCAAAGGGCATGCCGGCATCGTCCTTGATACCCATCCCGGTCGGGATGATCTTTTTACCGTGATGGTCATCGGCCACGCCGATAAGATCCGGATGCAGGTGCGCAGCATTGGCAGCGACGGCAAGGTCTGGATCAACAGCGATTCGTTCCTGCCCACGACGCTGCTGGGCCACGAGGTGAGCATCTTCAGCGAAGCCCCCGAGGCGCCGGGCGAGTACCGCCGTCTCGACGGCGGGACTGTCGAGGCGCTGGGGGCCATTCACTTTGCTGACCCCAAGCTGCGGGCAGGCGAGAAGGGCGTGCGCAAGGAGCAGCTCTACGTCGAGCTCCAGATCCATGGCAGCGACAAGAAAAAGCAGGTCGAGGCCCTGGGCATCCGCCCCGGCGACAGCATCATCATGAACCGGCCCATTCGCCATGGTTTCTCGCCGGATACCTTCTACGGTGCCTATCTGGATAACGGACTAGGCTGCTTTGTCGCCGCCGAGGCCGCCCGACTGGTGGCCGAAGCGGAAGGGGCCCGGAACATCCGCATGCTCTTTGCCGCGGCCACCTATGAGGAGATCGGCCGGTTCGGCAGCCGGGTGCTGGTCGGTGAGATGCGGCCCGATGCCATCATCGGGGTGGATGTCAATCACGACTATGTCGCCGCGCCGGGCATCGGCGAGAAGCGCATGGCGCCGGTGGAAATGGGCAAAGGCTTTACCATGAGCGTCGGGGCGATCGTCAGCGAGCAGCTCAACCGCCGCATCGAGACGGTGGCCAAGGACAAGGGCATTCCCATGCAGCGCGATGTGGTCGGCGCGGATACCGGTACCGACGGCATGGCCGGTGTGCTTGGCAACGTCGACTGTGCGGCCACCTCGGTGGGCATGCCGATCCGCAACATGCACACCATCTCCGAGAGTGGCTGCACCAGGGATGTGCTCGCCTGCACCCATGCCGTTGCCGAGACGCTGCTGGCCATGGACGCCGAAGAGTCGCAAACCGGGGCGCTGCATGAGGCGTTCTGCAGCCAGCACCCCCGTTTGGACCAGGCCCGGCCCATGGGCCATCAGGGTTTGCCTGAATCGGACTAGTCCGCCGCCCCGGTCCGTATCCCGCGGCTACGGGCGGTGATCGGTGCCCGGCCCGCCGGCTTCGCCGGTGAGTGCCGGGACGTGATCATCCAGCCACAACACCCGGGCCGCACGGGACTGGAGCTCGGTGGAGACACCGGTGCTGAAAACCGCCAGCTCCAGATCCTTGCCGGCCTCGGTGATGTGGGTGATGGCATCGATCAGATCCCCGTCGCCCGAGGACAGCACAAGGCTGTCATAGCGGGCCTGATGGATCAGCGCCAGTGTCGCCAGCCCCACATCAACGCCCATCTGGCGTTGGTTGTGCAGGCGATGCTGCCCGTTGCCATGGGGGCAGGCGAGTTCGACGCGGGTGCCGCAATCGGCACACCAGGCGTGTCGCACCCGCTCGCTTTTGAGCCCGTAGAGCTGGACGATGAGATTGGGCCCCTGTGGGAGGGCGGTCTGCAGCCAGTTGTGGAACCGGTCCCGGCCCTCGTTGGGCTCATCCTGGATGCCGTTCAGGAAATACCCTCGCCACAGCGGGCCAAGCGCTTGTTCGATCAGCTGGCGCAGTCGCAGATAATCGATCCGCCGGTTCGCGCCGAAAAGCGCGATATTGTTGGCGTGGATATAGCTTGCATCGATCAGCCAGAGTCGGCGCATGGCTTCTTTCACTGCAGATAAAACCGCTAGGGTAACGCAATGATGGACTCCGGACATGCGCTCGGCCTGCTGGTGGCGCTGATGATCGGTGCGGTGGTGGGCCTGGAGCGTGGCTGGCGCCTGCGCCAGTACGGCGAGGGGCGACGTGTCGCCGGGTTGCGGACCTTTGCGTTGATGGGGCTGGCAGGCGGTGTAGCGGGGCTCGTCGGTGAGCGGGCGGGGGCGTGGGTTGTGCCCGTGGCCCTTGCCGGCGTGATCGCGCTTTTGGTGCTGGGCTATCGCCGGTCGGCCTGGCGGCAAGACGATATGGGCATTACCACCGAAGTGGCCGGCGTGCTGGTGTTCCTTCTGGGGGTCCTTGCCACCGCCGGTCAGGCGCTGCTGGCGCTCGCCGGGGGTGTGGTCACGGCGGTCGTGCTTGGCTTCAAACCCCGTCTCCATGCCTTTTTGGTCTGGCTGGACGGCCCCGAAATCCGCGCGATCCTCCAACTGGCGTTGATATCGGCGGTATTGCTGCCGCTGCTGCCGCGCAGTGGCTATGGCCCCTGGAACGTGCTCAACCCCTACCAGATCTGGCTGATGGTGGTGCTAATCAGTGCCATCGGGTTTGTCGGGCATTTTGCCGTGCGCATCGTCGGCTCGCGGCGGGGCGTGCTCTTTACCGGTCTGTTTGCCGGGCTCGCCTCATCGACGGCGCTCACCCTCACGCTCTCGCGGGCGGCCCGTCAGCAACGATCACTACAGCCACTATTTGCCGCGGCGATCGTGCTGGCCTGCACGACCATGTTTCCCCGGCTACTGGTGCTGGTGGCCGCCGTGGCGCCGGGGCTTCTGGCCGGGCTTTATCTGCCGGTGGCCATTCTCACCGCCGTGGGCCTGACCGCGACGGCGGGGCTGGTCATCGAGTCGGGCCACGGTCAGGACAACGCCCGGTCGCCGGCACTGCAAACGCCCTTCGAACTGGGCACGGCGTTGCGTTTTGGTGTCATCCTGGTGGTGGTCATGCTCGGTGCCGAGGCGCTTCGACGGCTTGCCGGGGATGCGGGCGTCTATTTGATGGCCTTGCTCTCGGGCCTCACGGATGTGGATGCCATCACCCTGTCGCTGGGCAATATGGCCGGCGAGCAATTGGGCGCGGCGGTGGCGCTACAAGGCATCCTCATTGCCGCGATGGCCAATACACTGGTCAAAATGGGACTGGCCATTGGTCTTGGCGGACGGGGGCTGGCCCTGCGGGTCGGCCTGGGACTGGGCGCGGTGATCGTCGCCGGCGCGCTGTGGGTTGTGTCGGGAGGGTTGCGATGAATCCGGCTGCACGGATGGGTTGGCTACGCTCGTTTCTGATCTATGGGGCGTTCTGGCGCCAACCCGGTCTGAGGCGGTTTTATCGACCGTTCATCCAGCCCGGCGATCGGGTGTTTGATATCGGCGCCCACCTGGGTGACCGCAGTTTGGCGTTTGCCGCCCTTGGCGGGCGCGTGGTTGCCTGTGAACCCCAGAGCGCTTGCCAGGGCTATCTGCGTTGGCGGCTTCGGCGCCATCCCGACGCCGAGGTGTTGCAGCTGGCCGTTGCCGAGCATGCCGGTGAGGCCAGCCTGGCGGTCAGTGATCGGCATCCGACGCTGGCAACCCTCTCGAGCGCCTGGCGCGATCGTGCGAGTCGGGCCGGCGGCGGGTTTTCTCACGTGCGGTGGAATCAGCAAGAGACGGTCGAGGTCGTCACGCTCTCGCAACTGATCGGGCGCTACGGGATGCCGGGTTTTTGCAAAATCGACGTCGAGGGCGCTGAGCCCTCAGTGCTTGCGGGTCTGGACCAGGCGGTGCCGATGCTTTCGTTCGAATATCTCGCCGGCCATCGCGCCGCGATGGAACAATGCCTGCATCACCTCGATCGGCTCGGCCCCTACCGGTTTAATGTCACCCGTGGCGAGCGCCGGCGGCTCGAGTTCGATCGATGGGTGGATGAAGCCGATCTGCTTGCTTGGATGGATCACAACGCCGATGATGCGGGTTCGGGCGATGTCTATGCCTGCCGGGTCGAGTAGGGGAGCCGCTATTGTTCAGGCAGATACTGTTAACGGCGCTGATCACGTTGATCGTGGTTCTGGTGGTCCAGGCCCGCCGGCGTCGCGCCCGGGTGGATCAATCCCGGGAGACCCGGGCCGGGCTCACCCCTCAGGCCTGGGCCGGCTGGGCGCTGCTTGCCATCATGCTGGCCGCGGCGGTGGGCACCGCCTTTTTGCATGATGGGCTATGAGCCGTTCATCGCCTCAGTGCGACGGCGGCGATAGGCTTCGATCATTGCCGTCATCTCGACGTCATCATAGTCGCGCAAGCCACTGATCACCATGCGCTTTTCGCACTCGCCAATGGCCGTCTGGCGGTTGCGGATGACAAACCGGAACGCCGCATCGCCGCGCTTGCCGCTGACCTCCAGCGTGGTGCCCTCGAGCTCGAGGCTGACATCCCGATCAGGTGGCTCGTCCAAAGCCAGTGTCATGCGGTCGTAGACCACGAAAGGCCGGCGCGGATTGAACATTACCCCGTGGCGGGCCAGCAGCGGCTGCAGCAGATCCGGAAAGGTCTGCCCCGACCATCCCACATAGGCGGCGACCAATGCCCAGACGCCGGGCCCGGTGACGTCCAGCCGACCCTGGTGTGAGACCTCGACATACGCCTTGCCGCTTTCATCCGCGACGCCAAAGGGCGCGTTGGTCTGGAGTGGCGGGAATTTCAGGGGCGTGTCGGCCCGGAGCATGCCCTTGAAAGCAAGCTGCATGCGGTGACTCAACCCGTAATGGCTCACCACCAGGGCGAACAGCAGGTCACCGGGGACGCAGAACCGGGGCGCATCGATATCGTGAATGGGGTTATGGTCGCCGGCGATCTGTTTGGCGAAGCCACTGCCCTGGGGGGCGCTGATATTTACCCAGTCATCGCGTTGTTCAAAAAAAGGGGCCAACTGCTGGGCCAGGCCCGCATTGTGGGCGTCCATGTCGTTATCGCTCCCGATTCCCGGCCGTTTTTTGGGCCGCAGATTATAGCGGCCCGGCATGGTCGTGGCGACTTGCAACGTTGTCACCCCCGGGCAAGATTGGCAAACTGTTTTCACACGAACATCGCGCGAAAAGCGCGGGGAATGCCGAGGAGATCACCCCCGATGCCTGCCATGGACAACGGCCCACTGGGCCTGACCGGCCCGGTCGTACACAAGGACCCCACCACCGCCATTCTCTACGAACATGCCCTGCGCCATGACCCCGCCGCCACCCTGGCGGACAGCGGCGCACTGGTGGCCCTCTCCGGCGAGAAGACCGGGCGCAGCCCGGGGGATAAACGCATTGTTCGGGAGGCACAAAGCGAAAACGATATCTGGTGGGGTCCGGTCAACCGGGCCTTGACGGGTGAGGCCTTTGCGGCGCTGCGGCAACAGGCGGTGGGGCATCTGGATCGGGCCGAACGGGTCTATGTGGTCGACGGCTGGGCCGGTGCCGATGCCGGCAGCCGGGTGGCCGTTCGGGTAATCTGTGAACGTCCGTATCATGCGCTTTTCATGCGCAATATGCTGATCATGCCGGATGCCGGGGGTCAGCCTGGCTTCGATACGCCTGATGTCACCATCATTAACGCGGGCCGCCACCCGGCGGACACCGGCATTGACGGCGTAGACAGCCCGACGAGTATCGCCCTTAGCTTTGCTCGCGGCGAGTTGGTCATTCTTGGCACCGAGTATGCCGGTGAGATGAAAAAGGGCGTTTTCACCTTAATGAACCACCTCATGCCGGCGCGGGGGATCTTATCGATGCACTGCTCGGCCAATGCCAGTGTGGATGGCCAGGTGTCGCTTTTCTTCGGGCTCTCGGGTACCGGTAAGACCACCTTGTCGGCCGATCCACGCCGACGGCTCATCGGCGATGACGAACATTGCTGGAGCGATCAGGGCATCGCCAATATCGAGGGTGGCTGCTATGCCAAGGTGATCGACCTCTCGCCCGAGGCCGAGCCGCAGATCAGCGCGGCGATCCGCTTCGGCGCCGTTCTTGAGAACGTGGTCCGCGACCCGGACAACGGTGCCATCGATTACAGCGACGACCGGATCACCCAGAACACGCGCTGTGCCTACCCCATCGAGCATGTCGACAACGCGCAATTGCCGGGTGTAGGCGGGCATCCGCGGGATATCATCCTGCTGACCTGTGATGCCTTCAGCGTGCTGCCACCGGTCAGTCGGTTGACTGCCGAGCAGGCGATGTATCACTTCATCAGCGGCTATACGGCCAAGGTCGCCGGCACTGAGATGGGCGTGACCGAGCCTCAGGCCACCTTTTCGGCCTGTTTCGGGGCACCGTTTCTGGTCCGGCATCCCGCCGTCTACGCTCGGATGCTTGCCGAGCGCATCGAGCAGACGGGCTCGCGCGTGTGGATGATCAACACCGGCTGGACGGGCGGGCCTTACGGCATCGGCCGGCGCATCCCGCTGGGGTATACACGCGCCATGATCGATGCCATCCACGACAACGCGCTCGAGTCGGTGGGCTTCTGGACGGACCCCGTCTTTGGTCTGTCGGTGCCGGATCATTGTCCGGGCGTACCCAACGAGGTGCTTGACCCCATGAGTGGCTGGCCCAGCCGTCGCGGCTATCTCGAAGCCGCTGCCGAGCTGGCCGCGTTATTCCACCAAAACTTCGCCGCCTATACCGACGTGGCCGACGCGGCCGTTCAGGCCGCCGGACCGGCCAGCGCCGAACACATCCAACGCGAGACCGCCGAGCCTCAGCCAGCCAGCGCCGCGAAGTAGCCGCCGGCCGGTGTTACCGCGCTAGGGCTGACCCGCGGCCGTGACCCAGGCCGAGACCTGCGACTCCGACACCACGGCCTTGTCGGCTTTGAGCTTTGCCGTCAGCCCGGAAGGATTCGCCGCGGCAAGCTCGGCACGGGTGTGGATGCCCAGTTTGTTGAGTCGTTTTTCCATCGCCGGGCCGATCCCCTTGATGGTGGTCAGATCCTCCGGCGCAGTGGTCGGATCTGAGCCCGCGGACACGGCTTCACCGGCCGGCTCGGACGCCGGCTTGGGCTGTTGCGGCCGGGGGGTTGCCTGCCGGGTGTCCGCCGGGCCGGTGGGATCGGCAGCGTCCCCATTACGGCCAGGCACCCACCACAGCGCCATATCCATCCAGCGTTTGATCAAATCACTCCACATGCTTGCCATCTCCCTGCTGCTTTGCCGTTTGATTCAACCGTCAATTGTATTCGCTCTGACACCCAGCGCGCGCAACGTCTCGGTATCCGGGTAGCCATCGGCGATGAGGCCGGCGGCCTTTTGATAGGTGCGCAGTGCCGCGCGTGTCTGCGGGCCCACCCGGCCGTCAACCGGCCCGGCGTCATGACCCAGGGCATTCAAACGCCGCTGCAGTGCCCGCACGGTGGGGATCGGCATGGCAGGCTGTGCCGGCGGCGGGTTGCGCAGCGCTCCGGCACCCGCCAGCCGATCGGCCAGAAGCCCGACCGAAAGGGCATAGAGCCGGGATGGGTTCCAGCGCATGATGACATCGAAGTTGGGATAGACGAGAAAGGCCGGGCCCTCGACGCCGGCTGGCAGCAGCAGCCGCGCGGGGATGTCCACCGCGGGCAGAGGATTGCCGCTGGCTTTTGTCACCCCCAGATCCGACCAGTCAGCGACGGACTGCTGGTCTTCGAGGCGCGCGAAGTCGAAACCATCGGGCAGCAGCACCTCGCGACCCCAGCGCTCGCCGGGCTGCCAGCCCCGCTCACGCAGAAAGGCCGCGGCCGATTCCATGGCATCCGGCAGACTCTGCCAGAGATCGCGGCGACCGTCGCCATCCGCATCTACCGCGTGGTCGCGGTAGACGCTCGGGAGAAACTGAAAGTTGCCAAGGGCGCCGGCCCACGAGCCAGCCAGCTGGTCGGGCTCGAGCGTACCCTGATCCACCAGCTGCATGGCGGCGATCAACTCGCCGCGGAAAAACTCCCCGCGGCGTCGGTCACAGGCCAGTGTTGCGAGGGACTGGACGGTGTTCATCGTCCCGACAAAACGTCCGTAATTGGTCTCAAGCCCCCAGAACGCCACCAGATACCGGGCCGGCACCCCGTAGTCGCGCTGGATCCGCGCGAGTAGGTCCTGATGGGTTTTCAGCCGCTTTTGACCGGTGCGGATCCGCGACGCACTGACCCTGTTTTTAAGGTATCCCCCCAGGGTGCTGACGAATTCGGGCTGACGACGATCCAGCTCGATGACCCGCGGATTGGGTGTCACACCGGTCAACAGACGATCGGCGGTGGTGGACTGCACGCCCGAGGCGATGGCATCGCTGCGGATCGTCTCTAGACAACGCCCGAACTCTGCGCCGACGGCCTGGGTGGATAGCAACGCCGCGGTGATGAGCACTGAGAGTCGTTGTCCGCAAAGCCTGCGCATGGCACGCCCTCGATCCGTGTTCCGGTCGAGGCAATGTTACCCTTGACACTCTGACAATCCCAGACCGGAGGCGATGTGCCGACACTGCTTGTGCTTTTTGTGACGGTTCCCCTGGCTGAGCTTTTCCTGCTCATCGAGGTCGGGCAAGTGATTGGGGCGCTGCCAACCATCGCGCTGTGCCTTTTGACCGCGATGCTCGGGGCGGCGTTGTTGCGACAGCAAGGACTACAGACGCTCGCCCGGGCCCGGGGCAACCTGGATCAGGGCGCTTTGCCTGCCATCGAACTGCTCGAGGGCGTGGCGCTCGTCATCGGCGGGGTGTTGTTGCTCACCCCCGGTCTGGTCACGGACGGGGTCGGATTCGTCTGCCTTTTGCCGTTTACCCGCTTGTGGCTGGTCCGTCTGGTGCTCGCCCGACTGAGTGTCCGCGTCGGCCCGTCGGGCGGAGGCGGGCCGCAGTCGCCGGGGGCGGGTGACGACCCTCATGTCATCGAGGGCGAGTACGAGCGTCGCGACGAGCATCACCGCTAGGGGGCGCCGGCACTGGTCATCATCGCGCAGATCCTCGCGCCGGTTGTCCTGGTGATTGCGCTGGGCTGGAGCCTGGTCCGGCTCGGATTTCTCTCGAGCACAGCCATGGGCGAGATCAACCGCCTGACCTATTGGGTCGGGCTGCCGGCCCTGCTGGTGGTGCGCATCAGCGATGCGACCCCCTCGTTCGAGCGCCTCGGCGGGCTTTTGGTGGTGCTCTTTGGTGCCACGGCGGCGGTCATCGCGCTTGCCTCGGTGGTCGCCTGGTGGGGGCGGTTGCCAGATCGATCGGCGGTGACGTTTGTCCATGGCGCATTTCGCGGCAATCTGGTCTTTGTCGGGCTGCCGGTGGTGGTTTACGCCTTCGCCAATACCCCGCAGGCCGCGGCCATCGAGGCCTCGGTATTGGTGGCCATTGTCCCGGTGGTGATCGCCTACAACACCCTGGCGGTGACGCTCATGCAGGTCCCCGGGCGGGGTGATCCCCTGGCCGCGCTGCAACGGGTGGGGCGGGGGCTTGTCAGCAACCCCATTCTGCTTGCCACCCTCCTGGGATTGGCGCTTGCGCTGGCCGGCGTGAGGATGCCCACCGCGGTTGACCGCACATTGGCCGCGCTCGGGCAGATGGCCCTGCCATTGGCGCTCATCGGCATCGGTGGCGGACTCTACGCCAGTCGCATGGGACGAGGGCAATATCCGTGGGCATGGGTGGCGGCGCTGATGAAAACCGCCCTGGGGCCGGCGGTGGGTTGGTTGATCGGTCAGTGGGTCGGGCTGGGTGATGCCGAGATGCGCGTTGCGCTGACGTTGCTAGCCTGCCCATCGGCGGCCGCCTCGTATGTGCTTGTCGCACAGATGGACGGGGATGTCCCGCTGATCGCAAGCATCATCCTGCTCAGCCATTTCATGGCGCTGCCGGCGATGATCGGCGTGCTGGCGCTCACCGCGTAGGACAAAAAAAAGCCGCCGGCTTGCGCCGGCGGCCTTCGAGGCCTGATCGGGTGACCTGATCAGTTGGATTTGGTGGCCTTCGCCGCCTCGGTGGCGGTGTCGGTGGCCGTTTTGACGTTGCTCTCGACGAGCTTGCGGGCTTCGTTGACGAAGTCCTGGTTCATGGCGACAACCTTCTCGGCATCACTCTTGACCTTCTCCGAGAGGTCCTTGGCCACTTTCTGCTGCTCTTCGGCGTAGGCCTTGAGCGCCTCGGGATCCTTGATCTCGAGGGCGGCACGGGCCTGCTTCATACCGATCTCGGTGTAGGCCTTGGCCGCCGCCATCTGCGCTTCGATCATACGCTCGGTGTAGTCCACGGCCAGCTTGGCGTAATCACGGCTCGGGCCCATGAACATCTTCTCGGCCTGCTCGGTCATCTTGTCAAAGTTCTCATTCATCATCGCTGAATCCTCTTGTCGGGTTGGTTCCAAGGTCTATTCGACCTTGTTGCGCTGCATCATAACCCACGGGTTTGTGCAGTGCAACAGAAAAATGCCTGATCATGTGAAATTTTTATGAACCCGCCAGGAAGGCGGGGTTGGCGGGCTCTGCTATCCTCTCTCGGGCCAGAGCAGTCAATGAGTATCGAATCCATGGATATCGCTTCTTTCATCAGTGCGGGACGCGAGGGTCTGACGCAGTGGGCCAACATGCTGATTGCCGAGCTCAGCGGCCTGGATCGACTCATCGCCGCGACAGTATCGATGGAAAGCGCTGTCGCCGCCGGGCGTCTGGTGGTTTTTCTCGCCCTGGTGACCGCGGTCAGCCAGCTGACGGCCCGGCGCCCGGGCCGCGCCTTGGCGGGGCTCGAACACTGGGCGCTGGCAAGCCAGGGGGCCATGGCTTCGATCCGCCGCCTGTTGGGGTTGTTGGGCCGCTTGGGTATAGAGACGCTGGGCATTGCCCTGATGCTGGGCGTTGGCTATGCGTTGCTGATGCTTGGCCTTGTCACCGGCGAGGTGCCGCGGGTGGCCGCCCTGCATTATCTATTAGCGCTGGCGATGCTGCGCTCTCTGTCGATGGCAACGCGGGTGGCGCTGGCGCCGGACTACCCGGGGCTTCGGATGGTGCCCCTCGCCGATGCGCCGGCAGCAAGCTGGCAGGCGAGCATCAAGGCATTGTTGCCATTGGCGGTGTTCGGCCTAGTGCTGGTGGTCCCGTCCATCGCCGTCGTGCTGCCGGCGACAGGGCAGCTGCTCGAGGCCATCGTGCTGGCTTTGGTGTTGCTGCAGTTAAAGCGTTTGCTCGCATCGGCCCACCCACCGGTATCGACAGTCATCCGCACACAGCGCGCCCGCACGCCGGGCATGTTGTCGCGAGGGCTGCTCTTTGTCCTGGGGATTGCCTGGCATTGGGGGGTGGGGCTGGCCGCGCTGATCCTTGCCGCCGTTGCGCTGCTGGGCCCGCCCTCGGCGCTGATTGATACCGGGCTTGCGATCGGCGCGACCATTGCCATCGGGCTCCTTGCCGGTCTGCTGGGGCACTGGGTGGGGCTTTTTGCACGCTCGCCCATGCATGTCCCGCCGCCCGCCCGGGCACGACTGCCGATGCTCGAGCAGCGGCTGAGGCATTGGATCCCGCTGATCCAGCGCACCGCCAATGCGCTGATCACCGCGGCAGCTGTTGGGTTGATTGGCCATGTCTGGGGCGTCTGGAACCTCTGGGCCTGGCTGGCGAGTCCCGCCGGCCAGTCGGTGGTCGGGGCCCTGGCGGGGCTTTTGGGGGTGGCCATCCTGTCGCTCGCGGCCTGGCTAGCGGCGGCCAGCTGGATCGAGGATCGGCTCAACCCCGACACTGGAAGCGGTGCGCCCGGGGCGCGCGAGAAGACGTTGCTGGCGCTTTTCCGTAATGCGCTTGCCATTGTCATTGTCACCCTGGGTGTGATGGTGGCGCTCTCCGAGCTGGGGATCGATATCGGTCCGCTGCTTGCCGGCGCCGGTGTCATCGGCCTGGCGGTCGGCTTCGGCGCCCAGAAGCTTGTCCAGGACATCATCACCGGGGTGTTCATCCAGCTCGAGGATGCCATTCACACCGATGATTTCATCACCGCAGCGGGTATCAGCGGGACCGTTGAGCGGTTGAGCATTCGCTCGCTGGGGCTCAGGGATCTGACCGGCACCCTGCATGTGGTGCCTTTCTCGTCGGTGGATACGGTCTCCAATTACACCCGGGATTTTGGCTACCACCTGGGCGAGTACGGGGTCGCCTATCGCGAGAACATCGGCGAGGTGGTGAACCATCTGCACAAGGCCTACGAGCGGCTGAAAGCCGATGAGGCGGTGGGTGATGCGGTCACCGGCGCGCTCGAGGTCGACGGGGTGACGGCGCTGGCCGACAGCTCGGTGAACATCCGCGTGCGCATCCGCACCGCCGCCGGCATGCAGTGGGCGGTGGGGCGTGCTTACAACCGGCTGGTCAAGGAGGTCTTTGACGAGGCGGGCATCGAAATCCCTTATCCGCATATGACGCTTTACTTTGGCGAAGACAAGACGGGGAACGCACCGGCGGCCCGTGTTGCCCTGACACAAGGAGGCAAGCCGGCGGCGGAGGATGAATGACCATCCACATCGATGAGGATCTGCGCATACCCATGGCCGATGGAGTGACGCTCTCGGCACGGCTGTGGCGCCCTGCCGATGCAGTGCGATCGCCGGTGCCAGCGATTGTCGAATACATTCCCTACCGAAAGCGCGACCACACACGCGCCCGCGATGAGACGCTCCATCGCCATTTCGCCGGGCATGGTTATGTCAGCGTGCGGGTCGATCTGCGCGGCAGCGGCGAATCCGGCGGCATCCTTGGTGATGAGTACTGTCAGCAGGAACTCGACGATGGCTATGCCGTGGTGCAATGGCTCGCCGATCAACCCTGGTGTGACGGCCGTGTCGGGATGATCGGTATCTCGTGGGGCGGGTTCAACGGCCTGCAGATTGCCGCCATGCGTCCGCCGGCACTCAAGGCCATCGTCACCGTCTGCTCGAGCGATGATCGCTACGCCGATGACGTTCACTACATGGGTGGATGCCTGCTCGGCGACAACCTCTCGTGGGCGTCGGTGATGTTTGCTTACAACAGCCTCCCCCCTGACCCGGCGCTGCGGGGCGCGGACTGGCGGGCCCAGTGGCATCAGCGGCTTGAGGCCAACGAGCCGTGGCTGATCGAGTGGTTGTCGCACCAGCATCGGGATGCCTACTGGCAACACGGTTCGGTCTGCGAGGACTACAAGGCCATTGAATGCCCGGTGATGGCGGTCAGTGGCTGGGCGGATGGATACACCGACGCGGTGTTCCGGCTGCTCGAGCATCTGCACGTCCCGCGCCAGGGACTGATCGGCCCGTGGAGCCACAAATACCCCCACCAGGGCGTGCCTGGCCCGGCGATAGACTTCCAGGGCGAGACCCTGCGGTGGTGGGACCGCTGGCTGAAAGGCCGGGATACCGGGATTATGGACGAGCCGATGCTGCGCGCCTGGATCCAGGAGGCGGCCGAGCCGGCCACCCGTTACCGTCGCCGGCCGGGGCGTTGGGTGGGCGTAGACACCTGGCCATCCGACGGCATTACCGAGCGCTGGCTCTTTCCAGCGCGCGGAGGGTATCTCGCAGACCAGCCCATGGCGCCCGATGAACAGCCATTCAGCCTCCAGTCACCGCTAAGCCTCGGGCTTTTCGCCGGTAAATGGTGCAGTTACTCGGTGGGCCCGGATCTGCCCTATGATCAACGCGAGGAGGACGGTGGCGCGCTGGTATTCGAGACCGCGCCACTCACCGAGGCCATGGAACTGCTCGGCGCCCCCCGGCTAAGGCTGTGTTTTCAGGTCGACCGGCCGGTCGCCCAGGTGGCGGCGCGGCTCTCGGATGTGGCCCCGGACGGCAAGGCCACCCGGGTGACCTACGGGGTGCGGAACCTCAACCACACCACCGATCATGCCGACTCAGAGGCTCTGACGCCGGGGACGACCTACACCGTCGAGGTCGACCTCAACCATTTGGGCCATCGTTTCTTCGCAGAGCATCGGCTGCGGCTGTCACTGTCGACCTCTTACTGGCCGCTGGCCTGGCCGCCGCCAGAGCCAGTCAATCTCAGCGTCATCGGGTCCGGGACCGCGCTCGCGCTGCCGGTGTGTGATCCATCCAGGGGACTCCAGCCGGTGCGCTTTGCCTCCCCCCCCGCGGATGGCTCGGCGGTGCTCACCCAGCACCAAGAGCCCGAGTACCGGTGGCGGGTTCATCGCGACCTCGAGACATCGGCCTCGGAACTCGAGGTCATCATGGACGAGGGCGAGAAGTATCTGCCCGATGTGGATCTGACCCTGCGTCATCATACCTGGGAGTCTTACCGATCGGTCGCCGATGAGTTTGACAGCATCGAGGGTGAGGTCATCGCCAATCGCGAATTCCACCGCGATGACTGGCGCATTCGCACACGCACCCGGACCTTGCTGCGGTCTGATGCGCAGGCGTTTTACGTGGTCGCCGAGCTGGATGCCTGGGAGGGGGAGGACCGAGTGTTTTCACGCAACTGGCAGCAGCGCATCCCACGAGCCGATGTCTGAGCCACGGCGCTAGGCCTCGCGGGCCGGATCCCGGGGGAAGACCCCGGTGACCCGGGCAGTTTCATCGCGTACCCGCCAGCGCACCTCGTGGCCGAGCAGGATCATGCCGTAGCGCTCGTCGGCCCGACGTCGGTGATAGGCCGGGCGCGGGTCGGCGGCGATGGTCTGCTCGATCAGTCGCACCAGCGACGCACCGTGGCGCATGGCGCTCTGACGGGCGGCCGTCTCCCAGGTCACCGGCAGTTCGTCCGGTGTTTTCTCGAACCCGCTGGGTGGGATGGCCGCCGGGCGGGATTCAATGGCGGGCAGATAGGGCTTGATATCGTAAACCGGGGTGCCATCCATCAGGTCCTGGCCCGAAATGGCCAGGCCCACGGATGGTCCGCTGAGGCGGCCCTCGAGCCGGACCAGTGACAATCCCAGCCGATTGGGCCGATAGGGCGAGCGGGTGGCAAAAACCCCCAGACGCTGATTGCCACCCAGCCGGGGCGGGCGGACGGTTGGTCGCCAGTCACCGGCGGGCATGGCGTGAAAGCCAAAGACAAGCCAGATATCGCTGCAGGCTTCCAGACCGCGCAGCGCCTCAGGGTGGGCATAGGGCGGTGTGAGCACCACTTCGGCTCGGGCCTCGGGCACCAGGCCCGGCTGGCGAGGTGTCCCGAAACGGGCCTCGAAGTCACTGCGGATGGTGGCAATCGGCTCGATCTGCATGGCTAAAGTATAATGATTTACAATTCCTACATGACTTATCCAACCGTTGATCAGTGCGTCGGCAATACCCCCCTGGTGCAGCTCCAGCGACTGGCGGATACCGGATCCAACACGGTGTTGCTCAAGCTCGAGGGCAACAACCCGGCCGGTTCGGTCAAGGATCGCCCGGCGCTTAACATGATCACCCAGGCCGAAGCCCGCGGTGAAATCCGCCCCGGTGATACCCTCATCGAGGCGACCAGCGGCAATACGGGCATCGCGCTGGCGATGGCGGCGGCGGTCAAGGGCTACCGCATGGTGCTGATCATGCCCGAGAACATGACCATGGAACGCCGTGCCTCGATGCGTGCCTACGGCGCCGAGCTGATGCTGGTCACCAAGGACGAGGGCATGGAGGGCGCCCGGGATCTGGCCATGCGCCTGCAGGCCGAAGGCCGCGGCCGGGTGCTGGATCAGTTCGCCAACCCCGATAACTGGGGCGCCCACTACAACGGGACCGGCCCCGAGGTCTGGCGCGACACCGCCGGGACGGTCACCCATTTTGTGGCCTCGATGGGGACGACCGGCACCACCATGGGCGTCTCGCGCTATCTCAAAGCGCAGAACCCCGCCATCCAGATCATCGGTGCCCAGCCCCGTGAGGGCGCCAGCATTCCGGGGATTCGCAAATGGCCCGAGGCCTACCTGCCGGCCATCTATGAATCGCACCGGGTAGACCGTGTCGTGGAGGTTGCCCAGCACGAGGCCGAGGAGATGACCCGGCGGCTTGCCGCCGAGGAAGGGATTCTTGCCGGCATCTCCAGTGGCGGGACCCTCTGGGCGGCGCTGCAGATCGCCCGCGAGCTCGAGAATGCCACCATCGTGAGCATTGTCTGCGACCGGGGCGATCGCTATCTCTCAAGCGGCGTCTTTCCGGATCGATGAACATCTTCGCCTTTGACATCGAGACCGTCCCCGATGTCGCCGGCGGCCGGCGGCTCCACGGACTCGATGGGCTGGACGATCATGATGCCGCCGAGGCCATGCTCGCGCTGCGGCGCGAAGAGGCCGGCAACGATTTCCTGCGTCTGCCCCTACACCGGATCGTGGTGATTTCGGTGGCGGCGAAAATCGGCGAGAAATTCACCGTCTTCTCGCTGGGGGAGGGCGGCAATGACGAGGCCTCACTCATCGAGCGTTTCTTTGACGGCATCGAGCGCTACGTCCCGCGTCTGGTGAGCTGGAATGGCGGCGGGTTTGACCTGCCGGTATTGCATTACCGGGCGTTGATGCATGGCATCAGCGCGCCGCGCTACTGGGACACCGGCGACCAGGACCGGAGCTTTCGGTACAACAACTACCACAATCGCTTCCACGACCGGCATACCGATTTAATGGATGTCCTGGCGGGGTTTTCGGCCCGGGCGGTGGCACCGCTCGATCAGGTCGCCACGCTGTGCGGATTCCCGGGCAAGCTGGGCATGAGCGGCGCGGCGGTGCGCGAACATATCGAGCAAGGCGACTTTGCCGCGGTGCGTGATTATTGCGAACACGATGTGCTCAATACCTATCTGCTGTGGTTGCGCTTCGAGTGGATGCGCGGCGGCCTGGACGCCAGTGGCTATGAGACCGAGTGCCGGCGACTCCGCGATGCACTGACCGAGGCCGACAAGCCGCATTTGAACCGTTTTCTCGAAGCCTGGGACCGCTGAACGATGGGCGGACGGCGTGGTCGGCGGCTGCCCAAAGAGCCCGTGACGTTCGATATTGAGACGCTCAGTCATGAGGGCCGGGGGATTGCGCATCACAATGGGCGTGTGGCGTTTATCCAGGGCGCGCTGCCGGGGGAGACGGTCGATGCAAAGATCCACAAGCGCCGCCGGCAGCAGGATGAAGGCCAGGCCCTCTCGGTACACGAGCCGGCGGCCGAGCGCGTCGACCCACCTTGTCCCCATGCCGGTGTCTGCGGCGGTTGCAGCCTGCAGCATCTCGACCCCGAGGCGCAGATCCGGCACAAGGCGCAAAGCCTGGAGAGTCTGCTGACGCGCACCGGCGGCGTGACACCCGAGCGCTGGCTGGCGCCGATCACCGGCCCGGTCCAGGGTTATCGGCGTCGGGCACGCCTGGGGGTCAAATATGTCCCGCGCAAGGGCGACCGGGTCCTGGTGGGGTTTCGCGAGCGCTTCAGCCCCTTTATCGCCGATATCGACAGCTGCGATGTGCTCGACGAGCGGGTCGGCGCGCTGTTGCCGGCGCTATCCACATTGATTCGCGGCCTGAGCATTCCGGACCGGATTGCGCAGATCGAAGTCGCCGCCGGCGATGATGCCGTCGGCCTTGTCTTTCGTAACCTGCGGACGCTATCCGCCGGCGACCGGGAGGCGCTGATTGCCTTCGGGAAGACGCACGGCGTGCGGGTCTATGAGCAACCCGGCAACGAGCAGACCGTCGCCCCCATCGGTCATGGGCATGAACGGCTGCACTACGCGCTGCCGGCGTTCGAGTTGACGTTTGCTTTTGCCCCCACCGACTTCACCCAGGTCAATGCGGCGATCAACCGGGCGATGGTCAACCAGGCGGTGGAGCTGCTGGCCCCGGTGCCGGACAGTCGTGTCCTGGACCTTTTCTGTGGGCTTGGCAACTTTACCCTGCCGTTGGCGACACGGGCCGGTGAGGTGATCGGTCTCGAGGGTGAAGAGGCCCTGGTCGCCCGCGGCCAGGAAAACGCGGCCGCCAATGGTATGGCCAATACCCGTTTCGCCGCGGCGGATCTGACCCAACTCAGCCCCAGCGCCGAGTGGCTGGGTGGGCCGGTGGATCGGGTGCTGCTCGACCCGCCCCGGTCCGGCGCACTGGAAGTGCTGCCCGGCATCGCTCGGCTGGCGCCGCAGCGTATTGTCTATGTCTCCTGCGGGCCGGCCACCCTCGCCCGGGATGCCGGCATCCTGGTGCATGAGCATGGCTACCGGCTGGAACAGGTGGGCCTGATGGATATGTTTCCGCACACCGGCCACGCCGAAGCGATGGCCGTTTTCTCCCGGGGCCGATGATGAGTCGCGACTACGAGATCCTCAAACGCGAAATTGCCTATGACGGCTATTTCCGTATCAGTCGCTTTACGCTGCGCCACGCGCTTTTCGCCGGCGGCCAGACCCCGCCGATCGTGCGCGAGCGCTTCGAACGCGGCCATGCTGTCGGGGTGTTGCCCTATGACCCCTGGCATGACCGGGTGGTACTGGTCGAGCAGTTCCGTATCGGTGCACTGGATACGGGAATGGGGCCATGGTTGCTGGAGACCGTCGCCGGGATGGTCGAGCCCGGTGAGTCGGCCGAGCAGGTGGCGCGCCGGGAAACCCGCGAGGAGGCCAATTGCCGCCTTGGCGAGCTCGAGCTAATCGCCCGCTATCTGGTCAGCCCCGGCGGCAGCTCGCAGACCGTGCATCTGTTCGCCGCCCCGGTGGACAGTCGCGACCTGCAGCGCGACGGCCACGGCAACGACGACGAGGCCGAGGACATCCGTCTGCATGTGCTACCGGCGGACGAGGCGATCGCCATGCTCGATCACGGCGGCATCGAGGCGGCCATGCCGATCATCGCGCTGCAGTGGTTGGCGCTCAACCGCGATCGCCTGCGAGATCGTTGGCAAGCCGCGCCGCCAGCCCCGTATAACGGGCCGGAGTAAGCTCTCGAAGCCCGGCGCGTACGGCCTCGGGCAGCGGCAGCTCGTCAACAAAGGCCTTGAGCGCGGCCTGATCCACCCGTTTGCCACGGGTCAGTGCCTTGAGCTTTTCGTAAGGGGCGTCGATGCCATGGCGGCGCATGACCGTTTGAATGGCCTCGGCGAGGACTTCCCAGTTGGCGTCGAGATCTTCGGCGAGTCGGGCCTCATCCACGGCAAGCTTGCCCAGCCCGCGCATCATCGCCTCGTAGCCGATCACGCTGTGGGCAAGGCCAACGCCGATATTCCGCAGCACGGTCGAGTCGGTGAGATCGCGCTGGTAACGCGAGACCGGCAGCTTGCGCGCCAGGTGATCAAGCAGCGCATTGGCGATGCCGAAGTTGCCCTCGGCGTTTTCAAAATCGATGGGATTGACCTTGTGGGGCATGGTCGACGAGCCCACTTCGCCCTCCACCAGGCGCTGGCGGAAATACCCGAACGCGATGTAGCCCCAGAGGTCGCGGACCAGATCGATACCAATGGTGTTGATTCGCCCCAGCGCATCGAAGAGCTCGGCGATCCCGTCATGGGGTTCGATCTGTGTGGTATAGGCGTTCCAGTCGAGCCCCAGGTTTTCGATGTAACGCCTTGAAAAAGCGACCCAATCGATCTCGGGGTAGGCGCTGATATGGGCATTGAAATTGCCTACGGCGCCGTTGATCTTGCCAAGGATCGGTGTTGCGGCGAGTTGGTCGCGCTGACGTTGCAGTCGGGCCAGGACGTTGGCGAATTCCTTGCCCAGGGTGGTGGGCGAGGCGGGCTGGCCGTGGGTGCGGGCGAGCATGGGCAGATCGGCGTATTCGACCACCCGGTCTTTAAGATGGTGGATGATTTGATCGATGGCCGGAAGCAGTACATCATTCCGCGCGCTGCGCAGCATCAGTGCATAGGCGAGGTTGTTGATGTCCTCGGAGGTGCAGGCGAAGTGGACGAATTCGCGGATGGCCGCCAGTTCGGGGTAGTCGGCCATGGACTCTTTGATGTAGTACTCGACCGCCTTGACGTCATGATTGGTGGTCGATTCGATGGCCTTGATGCGCGCCGCGGCGGTCTCGTCGAATCCAGTGGCGATGGCGGTGAGCGCCCGCGCGGCGCCGTCGCTTAGGGGCGGCACCTCGGCAATGCCGGGTTCGGCGGCGAGGGCCTTGAGCCATTCCACCTCCACCATTACCCGGTGGCGGATGAGGCCGTATTCGCTGACCAGTGGCTGCAGCGCCTCGGTCTTGCGACCATAGCGACCGTCGATGGGAGAGATGGCGGTGAGTTGACAGAGCTCCATGGGCACCGATCCGTCATTGATGAAAACAACAGTTTACTAAAAGCCTGGAGAGGATGATGAGCGATAAAGGATTCCGGATCGAAAAGGACAGCATGGGCGAGCTGCAGGTGCCCGCCGAGGCCCTCTATGGCGCCCAGACCCAGCGCGCGGTGGACAACTTTGGCATCAGCGGCATGCCCATGCCGCGACGGTTCATTCAGGCACTGGGGTTGATCAAGGCCAGCACCGCCGAGGCCAACCAGACGCTGGGGGATCTGGATGCCGATATCGCCAGGGCCATCATCGGGGCCGCCGACGCCGTCGCCGCCGGTGATCATGATGCGCATTTTCCGGTGGATGTGTTCCAGACCGGCTCGGGCACCAGCAGCAACATGAATGCCAACGAGGTGATCGCCCATCTGGCCACCCAGTCGCTGGGCCGGGATGTCCACCCCAATGACCACGTCAACATGAGCCAGAGCAGCAACGATGTCATCCCGACGGCGATCCATGTGGCCGCAGCGGTGGCCTGCGCCGAAGAACTGCTCCCGGCACTGGACCACCTGGCCGGCACGCTGGAGGCCCGGGCGGCGGAGTTGGTTGATGTGACCACCACCGGGCGGACCCATTTGATGGACGCCATGCCGGTTTCGCTGGGCCAGGAAGTCGGCGGCTGGGCACAGCAGATTCGTCTGGGTGAAGCGCGGGTGCGCGACGCCCTCAACCGGGTGCAGGCCCTTGCCCAGGGGGGCACGGCGGTCGGCACCGGCATCAATGCCCGGCCGGCCTTTGGCCGCCAGGTGGCCGATGCCCTGTCACGCCGTACAGGAGTCGCCTTTCGTGAAAGCGATAATCGCTTCGAGAGCCTCTCCAGCCAGGATGCCGCCGTTGAGCTCTCGGGCCAGCTCAAGGTGGTCGCCGTCAGTCTGATGAAAATCAGCAACGACCTTCGCTGGATGAACTCCGGGCCACTGGCCGGTCTCGGTGAGATCGCCCTGCCGGCGCTTCAGCCGGGGAGCAGCATCATGCCGGGCAAGGTCAATCCGGTCATCCCCGAGGCGGTGGCCCAGGTGGCCGCCCAGGTGATCGGCAACGACACCACCATCACCGTGGCCGGACAGTCGGGCAACTTCCAGCTCAATGTGATGCTGCCGGTGGTGGCACAGAACCTACTACAGAGCATTCATGTCCTCGCCGGCGGGGCCCGGGCCCTGGCCGACCGGGCGGTGGCCGGGTTTACGGTCAACCAGGACCGCCTCGAGGCTGCGTTGGGCCGCAATCCCATCCTGGTGACGGCGCTCAATACCGTGATCGGCTATGAGCTGGGCGCGACCATCGCCAAGCGGGCTTACGCCGAGGGCCGCCCGCTGATGGAGCTCGCCCGCGAGATGACCGACCTCTCTGATGCCGATCTCGAGCGGCTGCTCGACCCCCGGGCGCTGACCGAGGGGGGCATTCCCGGCGCCGAGTAGGCGGTCAAGCCGCCCCGGATGGATCGAAAGCCATCCGGGGCGCGCTACAATGAGGCCATGACTACGGCAGCGGCATTCGACCCGGACCCTATCCTCAAAACTCTGCCCACCGGGCCGGGCGTCTATCGCATGTTCGGGGCCGATGGCACGGTCATCTACGTGGGCAAGGCCCGAAATCTCAAACGCCGGGTCAGTAGTTACTTTCGCAAGGGCGCCCACAATGCCAAGACCCAGGCGCTGGTCGGGCAGGTGGCCGATCTGCAGGTCACCGTCACCCACACCGAGGCCGAGGCGCTGATCCTCGAGAACAATCTGATCAAGGAACACCGGCCGCGCTACAACGTGCTGCTGCGTGACGACAAGACCTACCCGTACATCCACCTATCGACCCAGCAAGACTTTCCGCGGCTGTCCTTTCACCGTGGACAGCGCCGCGGCGAGGGCCGCTATTTCGGCCCGTTTCCGTCGGCCGGCGCGGTGCGTGAAACCCTCAACCACCTGCAACGCGTCTTTCCGGTCCGTCAGTGTCGGGACAGCTACTACCGGCACCGCTCGCGGCCGTGTCTTCAACACCAGATCGGACGCTGTACTGCCCCCTGCGTGGGCCTGATCAACCAGCAGGACTACGCCCGGGATGTCCGCCATGTCGAGATGTTTCTCTCGGGTCAGAGCAACGAGGTCATCGACGAGCTGGTCGGGCGCATGGAAGCGGCAGCGGAGTCGCTGGATTTCGAGACCGCCGCCCGGCTGCGGGATCGCATCACCAGCCTTCGGCGCATCCAGGAGCGACAGTACGTCTCCGGCGCCCGAGGGGATGTGGATGTGCTGGCCTGCCGCATCCGCGAGCAGACTGCCTGCGTGCAGGTCTTTGTCATCCGCGATGGCCAGAATCTGGGCAATCGCAGCTACTTTCCGAAGGCCCCGCCAGAGACCACGCCCGAGGAGGTACTGGGCGCTTTTATCGCCCGTCACTACCTCGGCCAGGAGACCCCGGGGGAGCTATTGGTCAGCCACGAGCTGCCCGACAGCGAGCTGCTCGAGGAAGCCCTCGGCAATGACGCCGGCCATCGGGTGCGCATCTCGGCGCGGCTGCGGGGTGAGCGGCGACGCTGGATGACCCTGGCCGAGCGCAATGCCGAACACGCGCTCAGCGCCCGGATGAGCAACGAGCAGGCCATGGAGCGGCGCTTTGAAGACCTGCAGGCCGCGCTCGATCTCGAGACCATTCCCGACCGGATCGAGTGTTTTGATATCTCCCACACCCGAGGCGAGGCCACCGTGGCCTCCTGTGTGGTCTTTGGCCGGGAGGGGCCGATCAAAGAGGACTATCGGCGCTTTAACATCGACGGGATCACCGGCGGTGATGACTACGCAGCGATGCGTCAGGCGCTCGAGCGGCGCTATCGGCGGCTCAAAGAAGAGGCGGGCGAGCTGCCCGATCTGCTTTTGATTGATGGCGGTGCCGGGCAGCTGGCCCAGGCCGAAGGCATCCTCGAGGATCTGCAGATCGAAGGGGTCACGGCGGTGGGCATCGCCAAGGGGCCTCGCCGGCGACCCGGCGAGGAGGTCCTGATGATCGCCGGTCGTGATGGCACGATCCGTCTGCCCCCCGAGTCGCCGGCATTGCATGTACTGCAGCAGGCCCGCGACGAGGCGCATCGGTTTGCGATTACCGGGCATCGCTCGCGGCGCGGCAAATCCCGTCAGGCTTCGACGCTTGAGGAAATCCCGGGGCTTGGCCCCAAACGACGCCAGGCGTTGATGAAGCAATTCGGTGGGTTGAAAGGGATGAAACGCGCCGGCGTGGAAGACCTCGTCCGGGTCAATGGCGTGAGCAAGGCGCTTGCCGAGCGCATTCATGCCCATCTCAATGGCTAGCCGCCGGTCACTGCATGGCGGCTTTTGCATGATAATCTGCCGGGCATGAAACCGACGCTGCCCAATATCCTCACCTGGCTGCGGATTGTGTTGATTCCGGTGCTTGGGCTGCTTTTTCTCTTGCCCACGCCCTGGGCCAACGCGGCGGCAGCGGTGGTTTTTGCGCTTGCCAGCGTGACCGATTGGCTGGATGGCTATCTGGCGCGGCGCTGGAACCAGACCTCGCCGTTTGGGGCGTTTCTCGATCCGGTGGCCGATAAGCTCATCGTCGCGGTGGCATTGATCATTGTGGTAGTCGAGACACCCGGTGCGCTCACGGCGATCCCGGCGGCGGTCATCATTGGCCGTGAGATCGCGGTATCCGCCTTGCGCGAATGGATGGCCGAGCTCGGCCAGCGATCGAGTGTGGCGGTGGGCATGACCGGCAAGATCAAGACCGCAGCGCAGATGATCGCCATTGTGCTGTTGCTCTATCGCAACGAGCTCTGGGGGATACCCGCCTGGCCGGTGGGGCTGGTGCTTTTGTACGCCGCTGCCGGGCTGACCCTGTATTCGATGGTGCTCTATCTGCGCGGCGCGATCCGGACCCTGGACGGGCTGTCACAGGGTTGACAGAAAAGCGGTGCGCACTAGAATGACGGCTCTGTTGCGGGAATAGCTCAGTTGGTAGAGCACAACCTTGCCAAGGTTGGGGTCGCGAGTTCGAGTCTCGTTTCCCGCTCCAAGACATCACCCCGACCGGATCCGGTCGGGGTTTTTTGTTTCGGGGATGTCAGCCCGGGCATCGCCAGCTGGTGTGCCGGTTGCTATGATCGGGCCTCGTTGGCTAGGTGGCAGAGTGGTGATGCAGCGGCCTGCAAAGCCGTGTACGCCGGTTCGATTCCGGCCCTAGCCTCCATCAATGCCCGGATGGCGGAACTGGTAGACGCACGGGACTTAAAATCCCGAGGCCTTGGCCGTGTGGGTTCGAGTCCCACTCCGGGCACCATCGATCCCACCCCCGGGCATCACCAATCGCCTACGCGGTCAGGATCATCTTGATCGCTTTCTTTCTGGCGGCATCGCCGAACACATCATAGGCGGTCTCGATCTCATCAAGTTTGAAGTGATGGGTGATCAGGCTTTTTGCATCGACCCCACCGGATTCGAGGATGCGCATCAGCACCGGGATGGTGTTGGTATTCACCAGCCCGGTGCGGATGGTCACGTTCTGGATCCACAGGTTCTGGATTTGCAGATCCACGCTGGTGCCATGCACGCCGATATTGGCGATGTGGCCGCCGGCGCGGACGATGCGCTGACAGGTGTCGAATGTCTCGGGAATGCCCACGGCCTCCATGGCGACATCGACCCCTTCACCGTCGGTCATCTCCATGACCGCGTCCACCGGATCGGCCGTGAGGGTGTCGGTGGCACCCAGCTGCCGCGCCGTCTCGAGGCGGTTTTCATCCGGGTCGATGACAATGATACGCGCCGGAGAATAAAAGCGTGCCGTGAGCAAAGCGGCAAGGCCGATGGGTCCGGCCCCGACGATGGCCACGGTATCCCCCAGTCCGACCTCGCCATTGAGCGCCCCAATCTCATGGCCGGTGGGCAGGATGTCGCTGAGCATCACCGCCGACTCATTATCCAGACCATCGGGCAACTTATAGAGGCTGTTGTCCGCATGGGGGATACGCACCCCCTCGGCTTGGGTGCCGTCGATCCGATGGCCGAGGATCCAGCCACCATCCCGGCAATGGGAATACATCCCCTGCTTGCAGTAGTCACAGCGACCGCAGGAGGTGATACACGAAATCAATACCTGGTCACCGGGACTGAGTGTGGCCACGCCATCGCCGACGGACTCGATCACGCCGACGCCCTCGTGGCCGAGGGTCCGGCCGGGTTCGCAGGTCGGCACATCGCCCTTGAGGATGTGCAGATCCGTGCCGCAAATGGTTGTGTGACTGATCCGGACCACCGCATCGGTGGGCTGCTCGATCGCCGGGTCGGGTTTATCTTGCCATTGGCGTTTTCCCGGGCCGTGATAGACGAGTGCTTTCATGACAGTCCTCTCTCGTTGGCATGTGTGCGACGAGGGTAGACAAGCTTGACCGCCGCTGTGTTGCGCTGGATCAGTCCTTCTGGCGGTTGCTCGACGCCCGCGTCGGTCGTCGATACCAGAACCAGGTCAAGCGCCGGAAACGGCCCGCCCAGGGGAAAAGCACAAAAGTCAGCAGCACCAACCCATGCTGCCACGGCCGAAACCACTCTAGCTTGCGCGCCGAGCTGACGACCGGCGGGGTGTCGAGCACCGCAAAACGCAATCCACGATGCCGGGCCAGACGTCGCAGCCGGCGTGAGTAGTCGATCTCTTCGCCGGCATAGACCTTTTCGCTGAAGCCGCCTGCCATTGCGTGCAGATCGGCGCGGACAAAGACAAAGCAGCCCGCGGCCAGATGCAGCCGGCGGGCGAGGGCATTCCATGCCGCCAGCCCGCGGCGCTGCAGCAGGCCATCGATCCGGTAGAATGCGATCGGCGCGCCGCCGCCGGCCCAGTCGGCATCGAGCCGGCTTTTGACCGCCTCGAGGTGGATGGCCTGCACCCGGGTATCGGCATCCACGAACACCAGCCCGGGTGCCTGTGCCGCCCGCGCACCGGTGTTGCGCACCCGGGCGATACGCCGTTCGGGTTCGTCGACCACCCGGGCGCCATGATCATGGGCGATGGCCCGAGTGGCATCCGTCGAGGCGTTATCCACGACGATGATCTCCACCGGGATGTTGGCCTGGCCTGCGCTTTGCCTCGCGGCCTTGAGGGTATCGGCGAGGTAGTCAGCCTCGTTCCATGCCGGGACGATGATCGAAAGCTCGGGTGACATCAGCTCCTCAACGTCGTGGGTGGCTGGGACGCACTGCGGGGCGCAGGAGCGACCGGACGACTGTGTGGTCGGCCGCGAGGCGCGGACCGCGCCCGACCGGATACCGCTCGGTCGCCTGTCCGTGCCACCATACAGGGTATGACTCAGCAACGACTCTTCTACGACGGCAGCTGCGGGCTGTGCCGGCGCGAGATCGAACATCTGCGCGGCCGCCTCGAGCCCAACCTCGAACTGGTGGATATCAGCGCGCCGGCGTTCGAGCCGCCCGCCGGCTATACCCTGGCGGCGATGATGGAGCGTATCCATCTGGACGATGGCGAGCGCATGCATGTGGGCCTGCCCGCATCGCTTGTCTACTGGCGCCTGGCCGGTGGCGGGTTTCGGCTGCTGGCGGCGGTGATGCGTCTGCCCGGGATTTATGCACTGGCCAATCGGGCCTACAACGCTTGGGCGGCCTGGCGTCTGCGCGGCCGGGCATGCTAATTAAATCAATGGTTTAAGCGGGGTTTTTCATGAGCGCTCCCATTCTTGTGACCGGTGGCGGACAGCGGATCGGCCTGGCGTTTGCCCGGCATTGTCTGGCGCGCAACCAGCCGATCATCGTCAGCTACCGCACCCGTCGACCGGCGGTGGATGCGCTGGAAAACGCCGGCGCCTGCTGTTTGCATGCCGATTTTGCCACCGATACGGGGATTACCACGTTCATCGATCAGGTCCGCGAAGAGACTGACACCCTGCGGGCGATCATACACAACGCCTCGGACTGGATGCCCGAGCGGCCGGAGACCGATCCGGCCGAGGTCATGACGGCAATGCTCCAGATCCACACCATGACGCCATACCGGATCAACCTCGCCTGTCGCGATTTGCTCGAGCAAAGCGACCACGGCGCGGATATCGTGCATATGACCGATTATGTCGTGGAGAAGGGCAGCGCCAAGCACATCGCCTATGCCGCGAGCAAAGCCGCCCTCGAGAACCTGACCCTGTCCTTTGCCCGGCTGCTTGCGCCCAGTATCAAGGTCAACAGCATCGCCCCGTCGCTTGTGATGTTCAACGACGGCGACAGCGAGGCCTATCGCGAGAAAACCTTAAAGAAATCCCTTTTGGGGATCGCGCCGGGCGAGGGCGCGGCGGTGGAGGCGCTACAGTTTCTGCTGGATAACCCGTATGTTACTGGCCGGCGGATCGGCCTGGACGGCGGACGGCACCTGGTCTAGGCCTTAGCCTATGTAGCGCTTGAAGGCGAGGGTGGCGTTAGTCCCGCCAAAGCCAAAGCTGTTACTCAGCACAAGATCCAGCGTCTGGCAGTTCCGGGTCTCGGTGACCACCGGCAACCCCTGGGCGGCTTCATCCAGGTTGTCGACGTTGGCGGTCCCGGCGATGAAGTCGTTTTGCATCATTAGCAGCGCGTAAATCGCCTCCTGGACCCCGGCGGCGCCGAGGGAGTGCCCGGTCAGCGATTTGGTCGAGCTCACCGGCGGCAGATCGTCACCAAAGACGTTCTGCAGCGCTTTAAGCTCGGTGATATCGCCGGCAGGGGTGCTGGTGCCATGGGCATTGATGTAGTCAACCGATCGGTCGCCCGCCATCTCAAGGGCGATCTGAATGCAACGCTCGGCCCCTTCGCCCGAGGGCGCGACCATGTCGTAGCCATCCGAGGTGGCGCCATAGCCGATCAGCTCGGCAAGGATTTTGGCGCCCCGGGCCTGGGCATGTTCGAGGCTTTCCAATACCAGCATGCCGCCACCGCCGGCGATGACAAAGCCATCCCGATCCCGGTCGAATGGCCGCGATGCGCGGGCCGGTGTTTCGTTGTAGCCCGTCGACAGCGCCCCCATGGCATCGAAGAGCATCGTCAGTGACCAGTGCTCTTCCTCGCCGCCACCGGCAAAGACCACATCCTGTTTGCCCAGCTGGATCTGCTCCATGGCCGCGCCAATGCAATGCGCACTGGTCGCGCAGGCCGAGGAAATGCTGTAGTTGACCCCCTTGATGGCGAACGGCGTAGCCAGGCAGGCCGAGGTGGTGCTGCCCATCACTTTGGGCACCGCGAAGGCCCCGATCTTGCGCACGCCCCGCTCACGCAGGATATCCGCGGCCTTGACCACATGCTCGGTCGACGCGCCCCCCGAGCCGACGATCAGCCCGGTCCGGGGGTTGGAGACCTGTGCGTCGGTCAGTCCCGACTGGGCAATGGCCTGGTCCATGGCGACATAGGCGAACCCGGCCGCATCCCCCATGAAGCGACGGGCCCGGCGAGGGACGCGCTCATCGAGATCGATATCGACCTGGCCTGCCACCTGGCTTCGCAGGCCATAGTCGGCATAGTCTTCGCTATGACGGATGCCGGAGCGTCCCTGACGCAGGGCGTCGGTAACGCTTGCCCGATCATTGCCGAGGCAGGAGACGATGCCCATGCCTGTGACCACCACTCGCCGCACGACGTGCCCCTCCTAAAGACTGGTCTGAGGATTCTGGAACAGACCCACGCGCAGGTCCATCGCCCGGTAGATGATATCGCCGTCGACACTGACCTGACCATCGGCGATGCCCATGTAGAGCCGGCGTTTGATCACGCGTTTGACGTCGAGCCGGTACTTGACCTCGGCATTATCCGGCAGGATCTGGCCGGTAAACTTGACCTCGCCGCAGCCAAGCGCCCGGCCTTTGCCGGTCCCACCAATCCAGCCCAGGTAAAAGCCCAACAACTGCCACAGCGCATCCAGCCCCAGGCAACCGGGCATGACCGGGTCGCCGGGGAAGTGGCAGCCAAAAAACCACAGCTCGGGTTTGACCGCGAGTTCCGCCTGGATCAGTCCCTTGTCGAAGTCACCCCCGGTGTCATCTATATGGGTGATGGCATCGAACATGAGCATGTTCGGGACCGGCAGTTGCGGATTGCCGTCTCCGAAGAGCTCGCCGTGGCCGCAGGCAAGCAGTTCGTCGTAGTTATAACTGGATTGTCTGTTCATGGATTACCGCTGTGCGCGAGCCGATCGACGTGGCCCTGGCACGTCCGGTCGCCGATTGCATTGGGGAAGGGCGTCATCTGGTGGCGCAAACCCTACTGGGTGGGCGCGGGGCTGGCAACCTCGCGGCCCAGCCACTCGCTGATCCGCTGCGCCAGGCCATCGCCATCCAGGCCCACGAGGGCCAGTTGCTCGTCCCGCTCGCCATGGTGCACAAAGCTGTCGGGCAGGCCGATGTGCAAAAGCTCGGGCCGATGGCCCTGCTCGGCCAGCACCTCGGCCACCCCGGCACCGGCACCGCCCGGGATGGCGTTTTCCTCGACGGTAATGATGCGCGGGTGGGTCGCCGCGATGCGGTGGATACAGGCGCGATCGAGTGGTTTGACGAATCGCATGTTGACCAGGGTGGCATCCAGCGCCTCGGCCACCGGCGCCACTGCCGGGACCATGGTGCCAAAGGCGAGAATGGCGGTATCGCTGCCTTCGCGGCGGATCTCGGCCTGGCCGATGGGCAGGCCTTCGAGGTCATCATCCGGGACCACGCCGGGGCCCTTGCCGCGGGGGTAGCGCACCGAGCTGGGCCCATCAATGGTCAGGCCGGTGGAGAGCATCTTGCGGCATTCACGCTCGTCCGCCGGGGCCATGATGGTCATGTTGGGCAGACAGCGCATGTAGCTGAAATCAAAGGCGCCGTGGTGGGTCGCGCCATCGGCGCCGACCAGACCGGCCCGGTCGAGGGCGAAGAGCACCGGCAGGTTCTGCAGCGCGATGTCGTGAACGAGCTGGTCATACCCGCGCTGCAGAAAGGTCGAGTAGATGGCGAGCACCGGCTTTTCGCCCTCGCAGGCGAGCCCGCCGGCGAGGGTAACGGCATGCTGCTCGGCGATCGCGGTGTCGAGGTACCGATCGGGGAAACGCTTGGCAAACGCCACCAGCCCCGAGCCTTCGCGCATGGCCGGGGTGATGCCCCAGAGGCGTGGCTCCTGCTCGGCGGCATCGCACAGCCAGTCGCTGAAGACATCGGTATAGGTCTTCGGTGCCGGCTCGCTGGCCGCCTTGAGTCCGGCGGCCGGGTCGAAGGCCTTGACGCCATGATAGGCAATGGGGTTGGCCTCGGCCTTGGCATAGCCTTTGCCCTTGCGGGTGACACAATGCAGGATCCGCGGGCCCTCAAGGCCGCGCAGCCGCTCGAGTACATCCACCAGGGCATCGACATCGTGCCCGTCCACCGGGCCAAAGTACTGAAAACCCAGCTCTTCGAAGAACGTGCCGGGCACCATCATGCCTTTGACATGCTCTTCGGCGCGCTTGGCGAATTCGCGCATGGGCGTTGGCATGCGCTCGATGACCTGCTTGGCCTCTTCGCGCAGGTTGCTGTAGACCCCGCCCGAGAGAAAACCGGCGAAGGTCTTGTTGAGCGCGCCGACGTTCTCCGAGATGGACATCTCGTTGTCGTTGAGTACGACCAGCAGATCCGGGCGCACGTCACCGGCGTGGTTGAGGCCCTCGAAGGCCTCCCCGGCGGTCAGCCCCCCGTCACCGATGACCGCGCAGGTCTTACGCCCGTCGCCGCGGTTGCGGCTCGCCAGCGCCATGCCCAACGCGGCGCTGATCGCGGTACTTGAGTGGCCGACGCCGAACGTGTCGTAGGGGCTTTCGTCACGCACCGGAAAGCCCGCCGGCCCGTCGATCTTGCGGATCCGGCCGATTTCGCGCCGCCGGCCGGTGAGGATTTTATGTGGATAGCACTGGTGGCCGACATCCCAGACCAGGCGGTCTTCCGGGGTGTTGAATACATAATGCAGCGCGACCGTCAGCTCGACGGCGCCGAGTCCGGCGGCGAGATGCCCGCCCGAGCGGGCGACGCTCTCGAGCAGGTAATCACGCAATTGATCCGAGAGCCGGGGCAACTGGCTTTTGGGGAGCTCACGAAGATGCGCCGGGGCATCGATTCCCTCGAGCAGTGGGTAGGCGCTCATGTCCATGGGGTCTCCTCCACGTAATCCTCAAGCGCGGCGTCGGCCGGCAGCTGCCTTTCATTGACCAGTCTACCGCGAACCGAGATCCCGGCGGTATGCACGGTCTCGGGATCGCCCGAGACAAGCGGATGCCACCACGCAAGCCCCCGGCCTTCGTAGAGCCGCCGATAGGCGCAGCTCTGCGGAAGCCAGGGCATTTCGGGGATGGCCTCGACGGTCAACTGGATGCAATCGGGGACCGTGGCGTGCCGATTGGGGTAATCCGTGCAGTGGCAGCCGTGGGTGTCGAGCAACTGACAGCCCACCCGGATCGGGTAGACCGCGCCGGTATCGGCGTCTTCGAGCTTGTGCCGGCAGCATTGTCCGCAGCCATCACAAAGTGCCTCCCACTCCGGCGCGGACATCTCGGCGAGGGTTTTGCGTTGCCAGAATGGCGTATCAGCGCGATCCATTCCGCCGATTATAGGCGCTGCGGCCTTGTGTGTGCATTACACAGCCTCGACCCGGCACGCCGACGCGTTATCATACCGCAACACCAACATCGGGCTGTCGAGGGCGGCCCGCTCCCAGGCGGCCATATGGCGGTCTGGATCGATCAAAATCTCCTGGGGCGCAATGGATTACTACATCGAAGACATCGGCGATATCAAAATCATGGATCAGGTTAATGTCGACTGTGTCCGCCGAGAGATCAATGAGGCCGGCGTGACCACCGCCATCGAGCGGACGGGGCGTCTGGTCCTGCCCCTTGCGGCTTTTGTGAGACAGAGTCGGATACCGCGGCTGATCTCGCCTCGAACGACACCGCACAGCCTCCCCGGGTCGAAGGGGAGGCACCTGATTCGCCAAAACAGGGCGGCCGCCGGCGATCGCGGGGCCGTTCTGGCTCGTCGGGATCAAAGCAATAACGGCCTTTTTCAGTTTTCATTCATCAACGATCAGGAACTTTTGTGACAGCCCGCGACGACGCGCCGACCCAAGCCCAACGCCGCCGCACCTTTGCCATCATCTCCCACCCCGATGCGGGTAAGACAACGGTGACCGAAAAACTGCTGCTCTTTGGCGGCGCCATCCAGCTGGCCGGCACGGTCAAGGGGCGTAAATCCAACCGCCACGCCACCTCGGACTGGATGGAGCTGGAAAAAGAGCGCGGCATATCGGTGACCTCGTCGGTCATGCAGTTCCCCTACCGCGACCGGATGGTCAACCTGCTCGATACACCGGGGCATGAGGATTTCTCGGAAGATACCTACCGGACACTGACGGCGGTGGACTCGGCGTTGATGGTCATCGATGCGGCCAAGGGCGTCGAAGAGCGAACCATTAAGCTCATGGAAGTCTGCCGGCTGCGGTCGACGCCGATCATGACCTTCATGAACAAGCTCGACCGCGAGGGCCGCGACCCCATGGATCTGATGGACGAGGTCGAGCGCATCCTGCAGATCCGGTGTGCACCGGTGACCTGGCCCATCGGCATGGGCAAGCGCTTTCGCGGGGTGTTCAATCTGCTCGATGACCAGGTCCATCTCTACGATGCCAACCACCAGGGAGCCATTGCACAGGGCGAGATTATCCAGGGCCTGGACAATCCCCGGCTGGATGAGGTGCTGGGTGATCAGGCCGACGAGCTGCGCGGCGAAATCGAGCTTTTGCAGGCGGCGGGCAACGCCTTCGATGTCGCGGCTTACCGCCGCGGAGCGCTCACACCGGTGTTTTTTGGCTCGGCGATCAACAACTTCGGGCTGCAGGAGCTGCTCGATCGGTTTGTCGAGCACGCGCCACCTCCCCAGCCACGGGAGACGGCGACCCGCACGGTCGAGGCGTCAGAGGGCACATTCACCGGTTTCGTATTCAAGATCCAGGCCAATATGGATCCCAATCATCGCGATCGGATCGCGTTCATGCGGGTGTGCTCGGGTGCGTTCGAAAAGGGCATGAAAATCCGGCATGTTCGGATTGGCAAGGATGTCAAAATCGCCAACGCCATCACCTTCTTGGCCTCGGACCGTGATCATGTCGAGACGGCCTATCCGGGCGATATCATCGGGCTGCATAACCACGGCACCATTCAGATCGGGGATACGTTCAGCCAGGGCGAGGCGCTGAAGTTTGCCGGTATTCCCAACTTTGCCCCGGAGCTTTTCCGCCGGGCGGTGCTCAAGGATCCGATGCGCATGAAAGCGCTGCAAAAAGGCCTGGTGGAATTATGCGAGGAGGGCGCTTCGCAGCTTTTCCGGCCGTTGACCGGCAATGACCTCATCGTCGGCGCCGTCGGGGCATTGCAGTTTGATGTCGTCGCCTTTCGGCTCAGACATGAATACGGGGTGGAGTGCCTGTTTGAACCGGTGGCCGTCTCCACCGCGCGTTGGGTGTATTGCACGGATGAGAAGATGCTGGCGCGATTCCGGGATCGGCAGGCGGAGAATCTGGCCGAGGATGTCTCTGGCGCGCTGACCTACATCGCCCCATCGCGGGTCAATCTGCAGCTCACCGAAGAGCGCTGGCCGGATATCGAGTTCAGCGCCACCCGCGAGCATTAGCCTCTGCGGGTGGCGGTCGTCGCTCAGGACGGCTGGCTCCGCCCATCGCCCCGGATAACGCCAACGCCGGCCTGATCCAGCGCGGTACGCACATCGGTATCGGCGTTACTGTCCACCGGTCGGGTCAGATCCCAGAGAAACCGGGTTTCAAAGCCCATCGCAACCGCGTCTTCGGCGGTCCATTTGACACAGTAATCCCGCGCCAGCCCGCAGCAGTCCACCGCGGTGATGCCGCGCTCGCGCAACCACCCGGCAAGTCCGGTGGCCGGGCGCTCGCCGGCGGCGTCCCAATTGTTGGCAAAACCACTGTAGCTATCGACCCAGGGGTCCTCGCCCTTGCGGATGATCACGCTGGCCATCTCCCAGGGCAGGTCGGCATGGAGCTGGGCGCCCGGTGTGGTCTGGACGCAATGATCGGGCCAGAGCACCTGGTCATGGCCGTAGAGCTGGGTGAGCGTGAAAGGCTCGGCGTCGTGGCTGTTGGCAAACGAGACATGGCCGGCAGGGTGCCAGTCCTGTGTGGCGACAATATCGGTATATTGCCCGCTCAACATCAGTGCCCGGATATCAGGGATGATCGCGCTGCCATCCTCGGTGGCGAGCGGACCGCCCTCCATGAAATCCGGCTGCATATCGACAACGATCAATGCGGTTCGGCGATTGCCCTCTGCCATTGAGACCTCCCGTCGGCAATTGGCCCTTGCAGCCTGCGGGCAGGCGGCCGGTTTTGTAAATGGGTGCAAGGGCTGGGTCCGGGCTTGAAAAAAAACCGCCCGACCACCATCTACCTGATAAATGAATCGAGGAGGCTTGTATGGATCGAGCGGGTTCGTCCGGCATATCACAACGGCTCGCCGCCTGGATGCTCGTTGTCCTCGCCGTCATGGCACCGGCGTTGGCTGGCGCACAGATCATCGACCCCGATGATGGCAGCGTCCCGAGCCTGGCGCCGCTCATCGAGGAGGTCTCACCGGCGGTGGTCAATATCGCGACATCCGGGATGGTCGAGGCAGAATCCAATCCGCTTTTCAACGACCCGTTCTTCCGTCGCTTTTTCGATGTCCCGGAACAGCCCAGGCAGCGGGCGGTGCAGTCCCTGGGCTCGGGGGTGGTGGTGGATGCCAGCGCCGGTACCATCCTGACCAATCACCATGTCATCGCCAATGCCGATCGGGTGAAAGTCGCGTTCAACGACGGCCGCGAACTCGATGCCCAGGTGGTGGGCTCGGATCCGGCGACGGATATTGCCGTGTTACGGGTTCAGGCCGATGACCTGACCGCTTTGCCCATGGCGGACTCGGGTGAGCTGCGTGTCGGCGACTACACCATCGCCATCGGGAATCCGTTCGGGCTGGATCATACAGTCACCACGGGTGTGGTCAGCGGGCTCGATCGCACCCTGCCCGGTAACCGTGACATCCGTCTGCAGAGCTTCATCCAGACCGATGCCTCAATCAATCCCGGCAACTCCGGCGGTGCGCTGATCAATCTTCGCGGTGAACTGGTGGGCATCAACACCGCCATCCTCTCGCGGGGTGGGGGTAATATCGGGATCGGTTTCGCCGTCCCGGCCAATATGGCGCGATCCGTCATGGAGCAGATTGTTGAATACGGTGAGGTGCGCCGCGGGATACTGGGGGTTCGGGTTCAGGACCTCACCGCAGAGATTGCCGAGGCCTTTGATATCGGTCGCACCGCCGGCGCCCTGATCGCCCAGATCACCCCGAACTCACCGGCGGCTTCGGCGGGGCTGCAGGCCGGTGATGTCATCGTCCGCATCAATGGCGAGCCGGTGGCCGATGCCAACGCCATGGCCAATATCATCGGGCTCCGGCAGATCGGCGAGGAGATCTCGATCACCTATTTCCGCGACGGCGACACCACCCGGGTCCGTGCCACCATTGCCGACCCGCAGACGGGCAACATCGATAACGCCGCCACGGTTCATCCGCGGTTGGCCGGTGCCACGTTTAGCGAGCTCAACGAGCGCTTGCCGCTGTTCGGCAAGGTCCGCGGGGTTCTGGTGGCAAGCGTCAAGCCCGGCAGTCCGGCAGCGGAGTTTCTCCAGCCCGGGGATGTCATCACTTCGGTCAACCGAAAGGCCGTGGAAAGCCTGGATGATCTGCGTGCCCATGCCGCGGCGCAGGATCAACTGCTTTTGAATATCCGCCGGGACAATGGCGCGTTCTTTGTGCTGGTGCGCTAACGCCGGGTATAGCGGCGTCGCGCTGTGACGGCCCGACGCCCAAGGTCGATCGGGCATCGGGCCAGGTCCTGGATCGTCAGGCCGATTCCTGCTCCATGGCCGGTTCATACTGGCCGTTGCGCGCCAGCGAGTTCAGCCGGGCACGTTTGAGAAACGCCTTCTGGGCGGCTCCCTGGTTGGCTGGGTCGCCCTGCCACGCGGCCTGGACCGGATTCTGCAGCGCCCGGCTGTAGGAAAAGCTCAGCACCCAGGGCCGAGGGCCGTCCGCGCGGTTCATGGCGTTGAGATGCGCGGTCGCTTCCTCGCTGGTCTGACCGCCGGAGAGGAAGTTGATGCTTGGCACCGCCGCCGGGACCGTCCGTCGCAGAACCTTGAGGGTGGCTTCGGCGCAGGCTTCGACACTGGGGCGTGGCTGCGATTTGCCCGGCAAGACCATGTTGGGCTTGAGAATCATGCACTCGAGGGTGACCCGATGGCGACGCAGCGCCTCGAAGACCGCGCCCTGCGCTGCCTCGGTCACCTCGGCACAGCGCGCCATGTCGTGGTCGCCGTCCATGAGCACCTCGGGCTCGACGATGGGTACCATGCCCCGGGACTGGGCGATCGCGGCATAGCGCGCCAGCACCTCGGCGTTGGTCTCGAGTGCCTGGCGGCTGGGTGTGCTCGGAGTGATCGCGTAGACATTGCGCCATTTGGTAAAGAGCGCGCCCTGTTCCAGATAGCCGTCGAGCCGGTCGCCGAGGTTATCCAGCCCCTGGGTAATCTTCTCGCCGTCGGTGCCCGGCAACTCGGTCAGGCCCTTGTCGACCTTGATGCCCGGGACGATGCCCTGGCGGTCGCATGCCTCCGGAATCCGGACCCCCTCATCGGTTTTCTGCCCGAGGGTCTCTTCAAAGAAGATGATCCCGCTGACGTACGCCTCGACGCCCGGGGTGGTGGCCAGCAGGCTGCGATAGAAGCGCCGGTTCTCCTCGGTGGATTCGATGCCATGGTCGGACAAGCGTTTGGTGATGGTGGGGTAGCTCTCGTCGGCGGCGAGAATGCCCCGGCCGGGGCTGGTAAGACGCGCGATGGTGCGCTCCATTTGTCCGATTCTGTCCATGGTCTCCGGAACCTCCCGTGTTGATTGGATTTTGGCTGCGGATTCTAATGGCCTTTGCTGCCCGAGACCAGTCAATCCTCACCGGTGTAGCGACCCAGCCAGCGTCTGAGCCCGTAGAACACCGCCAGACTCAATCCAGCCAGCGCGGCGAGCACGAGCAGCCCGGCTATATTCGGGTCGACCAGAAACCGTTTGGCCTGATTGCCCACCGCGGCAATCGCGGCAATGCCCGGAACGGTCCCGGCCAATGTCCCGGTGATATAGGCGCCGGGCCGGATGCGTGAGGCCCCCGCCAGCACGCTGACCGCATGGAAATGGGCCACCGGCATGATCCGCAGCGCCGTGATGATCATCACCCCGTGCCGCTCGGCCTGGGCGTTGAGCCGATGCAGGGTCGGGCCGCCGAGGCGACGCAGAGGCTCTGTGCCCAGGGCCCGGCCGAGGATGAATCCGCTGACCGCGGTTGCCAGGGTACCCGCCGTGGCCAGCGTGAATCCGCCCAACGGCCCGTAGACGAGGATGGTGGCGACAACGACCACGGTCAGGGGCAAGAAGGCCAGCCCGGCGGCAACGTAGCCGAGCAGGATGGTAGGGACCGCCCAGGGTTGCTGACGCAGGCCAGCCCCCAGCTCGAGCAGCCGCGAGAGCTCGGCGTACGCCCCCAGGTTGTAGACCTCCCAGGCAACGCTCAAGCCGATCACCACGGCCACGGCAACGGCGCCCCGCCAGAGCAGGGGCCAGCGCCGGCGCAGTGAGGCCCGCCACTCAGCCGGCGTCAGCATCGTCACGGATGACACGTCGCCTGACAAAACGCACACCCAGTGTGACCACCGTCACGACCACCGGAATGCTCAGTGCCGTGGCCACGTCCGGGTTGGGGATGCGGCCGGCGGCGCCGAGGCCTTTGAAGGCAAAGCTTATGAGCGAGACCGTGTAGTAGCTCAGGATGACCACCGACAGCCCTTCAACGGTCTCCTGGAGCCGCAGTTGCAGTCTCGCGCGTCGGTTCATCGACTCAAGCAGGTCCCGGTTCTGTGCCTCGAGTGCCACATCCACCCGGGTCCGCAGCAGATTGGCCGCCCGGCTGAGGCGCTTTGAAACCCGCTCCAGGCGCTCGCCCATGTGTACGCAGGTATCGAGCGCCGGCGCCAGCCGCCGTTCCATGAACTCATCAAGCGTACTGACCCCTTCGATGCGTTGTTCACGTAGCGCATTGAGGCGGCGCCGGACCAGCGTGCCGTAGGCGGCGGTGGCGCTGAAGCGAAAATTGGTCCGGGCCATGAGCCGCTCGACCCGGGCCGAGAGCTCTGACAACGCGGTGAGCAACTCTCGCTCGTCGGCCAGATCAGACACCGTCGAGAGACGGTCCATCAGCGTGCCGAGTCGGGTTTCCATATCAGAAATATCCGGTGAGAGCTCCCGCGCGAGCGGAAAGCCGAGCAATGCCATGATCCGATAGGTCTCGAGCTCGAGGAGTCGTTGCACCAACCGGCCCGCCTGCATCGGGTTGAGCCGGTCGTTGACCACCAAAAAGCGCACAAAACCCTGTTCGTCGGCAAGAAAGTCGGTCCAGACGCTGGCCGCACCGCCGGCACAGCTGCTGCCGGCAAGGCTCTCCTGATGAAACTGCCGGCCCAGGGTGTCGCTGTCCAGCGGCGTCTGACCGCCGTCGGTGACCGCAACGTGCATGGCCGCGAGCAGGTCGCCGGGGAGGGCGCCCAGCCAATCATCGGGCAACGCTCCCACGGCGGGTTGATCGAAAGGATCCGCACCCATGCCGTCGGCGAATACCGTGTAGGTCGAAAACTCGGTGTGGCGCTCCCAGCGCAGACGAAACCCGCGTCCCTGCACGACAAAATTCCCGGCATCCGCCGGCGGTGGGGCGTGATCAAGCCGTTCACACAGCGCCTGCATGTGGCTGACCTCGGCGCTTCGGCCACGGGTGCCGGTGTGCAGCACCAGTTGCGAGACGCGGAGCGGGGTTTCCAGACTCTGGAATGGCCGCGCATGCGCCTCTTGGATCAGCGCTTCGCGCAGCGGATGAGTGGTGATGCCGGTTGGGTCGGCCATGTTGGGTGATCCTTCGTTGAGCTCATCGGCACGCTACCCCCGGCGGTGCGGACGGACAAGTGGCGTCCGCCCACAGGCTGCCCGTATGATGGCGGGCATGCGTCCAATGACACCCCTTAGCGCCAGCGACACGCCCGTGGTCATGAGCCTGCTCGTGGTCAACGGCCTGGCCTTTCTCGCCTACATGCTCCTGGGCCCGGCGGTCATCATGGGGTTTGGGCTATGGCCGCTTGGCACCGAGGGCATGACCGATCGCTTCGGCGGCATCCCCGGATTTGCGTTCTGGCAGCTGCTTACCTACGGATTTTTGCACGGCGGGCTGTTTCATCTATTCGTCAATATGTTCGCGCTCTGGATGTTCGGCACTGCGCTGGAGCAATTCTGGGGGTCCCGCCCGTTTGCGCGTTTCTATTTTATCTGCCTGATTGGCGCGGGGGTAATTCAGCTTGTGGTGGCGACCATGGCGGCGGATAGCGGGAGCATCTATCCGACCGTTGGCGCATCGGGCGCGATTTTCGGGATCCTGCTCGGGTTTGCGATGATGTTTCCGGAACAGCGCCTGATGCTGCTGTTCCCGCCCATTCCCATCAAGGCAAAGTACTTTGTTGTGCTCTACGGCGCGTTCGAGCTGTATGCCGGTGTCACCGGCTCGATGTCGGGGGTGGCCCACTTTGCCCATCTGGGCGGCATGGCGTTCGGGTTTCTGGTGATCACTTACTGGCGCGGCCAGCTCCCCATCAAACCCCAGCGACGCCTGCTGCGTTGATGGACCGGTGGTTACTTGTCCACAAAAGCTGTGGATAAGTTTGTGGACAGCTCTACCGATGGGTGGTCCAAACCCTTGCCCGATGCGCATTTACGTTAAGATGATGGAACTTTCACCAGTTCGGGCTTTTTTGTTTTTATTCAGGTATTTACACAGTTTTCCGCATAATTTGCATTGTCAAATTCGCCCAACCCGTTCATCCTGGCTCTCGCGCTGGGGGACGGAGCGCCACGTCCACGATTACTGTGCATAACCCGACGCCGGGCGACTTGATCAGTCAAGGGGGAAGAGATGGGCATGACACGGGCAGTATTACTCGATCGCGAGACGCTGGATATCGGCGATCTGGATTTCACCGAGCTTGAGTCGTCGGTCGACGAACTCGTGACCTATGATCAAACCAGCGCCCATGATGCCGCCGCGCGCATCGGTGATGCCCGGGTGGCGATCGTCAACAAGGTGGTGCTGAGCGCCGATGTCATCGAGGCCTGTCCCGCGCTTGAACTCATCTGTGTACTCGCGACCGGGGTCAACAACATCGACCTCGAGGCCGCCCAGCGTTGCGGAGTCACGGTGGTGAACTGCCGGGGCTACGGGACCGAGGCGGTCAGCCAGCATGCCATTGCCATGATGCTGGCGCTCCATACCCGTCTGGTGGACTATCACCAGGCCGTCAGGGCAGGGCGCTGGGAGCAGGCCCCGCATTTTTGCTTTCTCGACTATCCCATCCGTGAGCTTGCCGGCCGGATGCTGCTGGTGGTTGGCCATGGCGAGTTGGGGGCCGCTGTGGCCCACAAGGCCGAATGCCTGGGCATGCGCGTGCAGATCGCCGAACGGCCAGGGGCAGAAATCGTCCGGCCGGGGCGGGTGGCATTTGAAAAGGCCATCGCCGAGACCGATGTGGCAACCATCCACTGCCCACTGACCCAGGCCACCCATGACCTTTTCAATGCGCGGGTGTTCGGGCGGATGAAACCCGATGCAATGATCATCAACACCGCCCGGGGCGGGATCGTCAACGAATCCGATCTGGCCGACGCGCTGCGTCGCGGCACCATTGCCGGTGCGGGGATGGACGTGCTCACCGAAGAGCCACCCAAAAACGGCAACCCGTTGCTGGCCGCGGATATCCCCAACCTCATCATGACCCCGCATAGCGCCTGGGGCAGTCGCACCGCTCGACAGTGCATTGTCAGCCAGACCTGCGAGAACATCACCGCCTGGAAGGACCAGGCGCCGGTCCGGGTCGTGACCGGATGAGCGAGGCAGAACCGGTTGTCGTTCTGACCGGCGCGAGCAGCGGCATCGGTCACGCCCTCGCCATACGACTGGCCGCCTCGCATACGGTGATCGCCGTGGCACGACGGCAGGGCGCCCTCGAGCAATTGGCCACGGGTCAGCCGGGCATTGAGCCCTGCATCGCCGATGTCGCGGACCCGGCCGATCGCGCACGGATTGCTGCGGCGGTGGGCAACCGGCGCGTGGGCTATCTGATTCATAACGCTGGCACGCTCGAGCCGGTGGGCCCGCTGCTCGAGCAATCTACTGATGCCATCCGCCAGAGCCTTGCCGTCAACGTCGAAGCGCCGATTGCCCTCAGCCAGGCACTCTTTGATCACATGGCGACGGGCGCACGCATCCTGCATATCTCATCCGGCGCCGCACACCGGGCGCTTGCAGGGTGGGGCGCATACTGCACCAGCAAGGCGGCGCTTTATATGGTCTACGAGGTGTTAAAAGCTGAGCTTAGCAATCGCGGTGTGGTCATCGGCAGCCTGCGACCGGGTGTGGTGGATACACCCATGCAGGCGCTGATACGCCAACAAACCTCTGAGGATTTTCCTGCGGTGGATCAGTTCCGGGCGATGAAGGCCAATCATCAGCTCACGACGCCGCACGATTGTGCGCGGTTCATCGCTGCCGTCTTGCTCGAGACCGATGCGGCACCCTTTACCGAGCGGGAGTGGGACATCCGCGAGGATTGGCATTCGGTGTGCGATTGACGGGGCGATGGTTAATGACGGCCTTATCCCTGCGCCAACATCATTTAACATAATATATATTATGCGACCTATTGGATCCGTCGCTGGCTCTTGTCACCGCGCTCAGGGATAATCCCCGCCCATGTCAACGCACCAGCCAAGCCACCTGACACGCGAGGTCCAGGTGGGCGCCACCCGCTTCGTGCTCCTCGGCACGGCCCATGTCTCGCCGGAAAGCGTCGCGGATGTCCGTCGCGCGATCGATAGCGAGGCCTACGACGCCGTGGCCGTCGAACTCTGCGCGACTCGCTACCAGAGCATGACCGACCCGCATGCCCTCGAGCGGATGGACTTATTCGAGATTCTGCGCACTAGCAAGGCCGGTATGGTCATGGCAAGTCTGGCGCTGGGTGCCTACCAGCAGAGGCTGGCCGAGCAATTCGATATCCGCCCGGGCGCCGAACTCGAAGCCGGTATCGCGGGCGCCCGCCGGCTGGGGCTGCCGCTTTGGTGCATCGACCGCGAGATCGGCACCACGCTCAAGCGCGTCTATCGCAACGTTCCCTGGTGGCAACGCCCGGGTTTGTTCACCGGGCTCATTGGCAGCCTCCTGTCGCGGCAGGATATTGGCACCGAGGACATCGAACGGCTCAAGCAAGGCGATATGCTCGAGGCCACCTTCAGCGAGTTCGCCACCGGTTCATCGGCGCTCTATGCGCCGCTCATCGCCGAGCGGGACCGTTATATGGCCGCTCGATTGCGCGAATCCGTCGACGCGGCCGGCACACCGCCGGCCCGGGTGCTGGTCGTTATCGGCGCCGGGCATTTGAGCGGCCTGGCCGACGCGCTGGCCGACCCGTCGCTGGCCCCGGCCGACGAACGCGAAAACCTCGATCAGGTGCCGCCGCCGGCGCGCTGGCCCCGGCTGCTGCCCTGGGTCGTCGCGGCGGTCATTCTGATTGGCTTTGTCATGGGTTTTTCTCGCAGCACGGCCCTGGGGCTGCAACTGGTGATGGACTGGGTGGTGATCAACGGCAGTCTCTGCGCCCTCGGCGCACTGCTCGCCCGTGGGCATCCGTTGACCGTGGGGGGATCGTTTCTGGCGGCGCCGCTGACATCGCTCAATCCCACCATTGGCGCGGGATTCGTGGCCGCGGCGATCGAGCTTTTCGCGCGACGTCCCCGCGTAGAGGACTTTCGTGCCCTGCGCGATGCGGTCATCCACTGGCGGGGCTGGTGGCATAACCGTGTCGCCCGGACACTGCTTGTGTTTTTGTTTGCCTCGCTGGGCTCGGCGGTGGGGACTTACCTTGCCGGGTTTCGGATCTTCGAGCGGCTCATCTAGCACCGAGCGCATTGGCCGCGGCGGGAAAACAGTCAAAGAAGTTCTTTGCTGTCTGCTCGCTAATGGCCTCGAACGAAGTTGATTTGGTATCGGCAAGGCACTGAATAACCTCGCAAACCCAGCCCGGTCGGTTTTCTGATCCGCGGTGCGGTACCGGCGCGAGATACGGGCAGTCGGTCTCGACAAGCAAACGATCCAGCGGCAATTCACGGGCGGTCTCGCGCAGGGCGCGGGCGTTGCCGAAGGTCAATATTCCCGATAACGAGAGGTAGAAGCCAAGATCCAGCATGGCCGCGGCAGTGCGCTGATCCTCGACGAAACAGTGGATCACACCACCCACCTCCTCTGCCCGCTCTTCTTTGAGAAGACGCACCGTGTCCTCGGGCGCCAGACGACTGTGGACGATGATCGGCCGCTGCGCCCGTCGAGCGGCTTCGATATGGCGTCGAAAACGCGCCTGCTGCCAGCTGTAATCCCCGGGGCCGGCGCCGTAGTCCAGACCGGTCTCACCGATGGCCACCACCGCCGGATGATCGGCAAGTTCGGCCAGCACCTCGGGCGCGGGGTCTGTCTCCTTACCGCAGGGATGCACCCCGACCGAGGTCAGCACCCTGGGGTGGGCCTCACTGAAGGCCACCAGCCGGTCGCGGGATTCGACATCGACGGCCACATTGAGAAAGTAATCGACGCCGGCGGCCCGGGCCTCGGCGAGCGCACTCTCGGCACTGGGGGTCGATTCGAGCAGGTGGAAGTGGCAGTGCGAGTCAACAATCATTCGATATCGGCCTCCGGGATTAACCAGGCAAGAAATAGCGCTTCCATGGCGAGCTCCCTGGCAAGGGGCTGACGATCGGCCGAGCGCAGCTGTTGCAGCTGTCGGTCGACGGCATGCAGCCGGCGCGGTGGCAACCCTCCCACCGCCTTGGCAAACCCCGGCGCCAGGGTCATGGCAAGCCCATCGCGGGCATTGCACTGCAGCCGCCGAGCGGTGGTGAGCAACCGCTGCATCCAGGTGAGCACCATCAGGCTGCCACTCGACTGCCAAGTGCTGGCGAGCTCCACCGGGTTGCGCCCCCCCTCGAGCAACTCGCCGAGATCCCCCGCCAGGGACTCGAGCATCTCGATGTGCCCGGCTTCGGCCATCTCCCGGGCTGCCAGGGGCGCACCGCCGGCCGCCGCCAGGGCGCGCCCGGCATCGGTAATGCCCTGCTCGCCGAGCCAGTCCGCCGCTTGCGCCGAATCGGGCAGCGGGCATCGCTCGATACGACAGCGGCTGCGGATGGTCACTGGCAGCCCGGCCACGTCGTGGCTAACCAGAATCAGCACCACGCCGGGCGGCGGCTCTTCGAGGGTTTTCAAAAGCGCATTGGCCGAGGCCCGGTTCATTGCCTCGGCGGGGTGGAGAATGACAACCCGATGATCGCCATACTGGCTGGTCAGATGGCTGTAGTCGATCAAATCACGGATGGCGTCGATTTTAAGGACACCGCCCCGCGCTTCGGGTTCGACGAGCCGCCAATCCGGATGGCTGCCTGCAATACGCAGCCGACAGCTCCGGCAATGGCCGCAGGCCAGGCCCGCCTCGGGTGACTGGCACAGCAACCCGGCGGCCATCGTCAACGCCAGCTGCCGTTTGCCCACCCCCGAAGGGCCGGCGAGCAGATAGGCATGCGCAATCCGGCCATCGCGGCGGTTGGCGATAAATCGCGACCAGATGGGCGCCTGCCAGGGCAGCGGCGTCGCTTGATCAATCGACATGAGCGAACCTCTGAAGCGCGTCAATGATCGCCGCGCTGACCTCAGCCGGGGACTGCGCGGCATCGATCCGCCGGACACGATCCGGTGCCCGCTCGGCGATGGTCTGATACCCCGCCCTCACCCGCTCGAAGAATGCGGTTTTCTCGCGCTCGAACCGATCCGGCGCGCTGCGCTCGGCCGCCCGGGCCAGCCCGGTCTCGACGGGCAGATCCAGCCAGAGCGTCAGGTCGGGTTGTAGATCGGGATGCAGCCACGCGGCGAGGGCCTGGACCTGGTCCACGCCCAGGCCCCGGCCACTGCCCTGGTAGGCGATACTGGCGTCGCTGAATCGATCGCAGATCACCCAGTCACCGGCATCAAGGGCCGGCCGGATCACCCGCTCGATATGCTCGGCGCGGGCGGCGAACATCAACAACACCTCGGCAGCAGGCGTCATCCCGCCATCACGGTGCGACAGCAGCACCTCGCGCAGCTCTTCACCCAGGCCGGTGCCACCCGGCTCGCGGGTGCACACCACCCGGTGACCGGCGGCTTGCAACCACCCACGGGCGGTCTCCACCGCCGAGCTCTTCCCCGCACCCTCGGTGCCTTCAATGGTGATAAAAGCCCCGCGCATCACTCGCTCCCGGATCCGAGTTGATAACGTCGAACCGCCGCATTGTGCGCTTCTAGCGTTTTCGAGAAGACGTGGCTGCCATCCCCCCGGGAGACAAAATACAGGCTCTCGCCGGGCAGTGGTTGCGTGGCCGCGGCAATGGCCGCCGCTCCCGGTAGCGCGATGGGGGTGGGGGGCAGGCCGTGACGGGTATAGGTGTTATAGGGGGTATCGGTGCGCAGATGCTCGCGGGTGAGATTGCCATCAAATGACCGGCCGATGCCGTAGATCACGGTCGGGTCGGTCTGCAGGCGCATGCCCTTTCGCAGACGCCGGGTAAAAACCCCGGCAATCCGTCGACGCTCGGCCGCAAGCCCCGTCTCTTTTTCGATAATCGAGGCGAGCACCAGCGCCTCGTCCGGATCGTTCAGCGGCAGGGGGTCATGACGATCCTGCCAGGCCGCCGCCAGCGCCTCCTCCAGCGCGCGGTTGGCCCGCCGCAGCAGTGCGACATCCGTGGTCCCGCGGGTGTAATGATAAGTCTCGGGCAAAAACCGCCCCTCCGGATGGACACCGGGTCGGTCAATGGCCTCCATGACCTCGGCGCCGGAGACATCGGCGCCCATCGTGTGGTCAATGGCCGCTTCGCGCTCAAGCGCTGCCATCATCTCGGTAAACCGCCACCCCTCGATGATGGTGAACCGATATTCGATCACATCGCCCTCGGCCATGCGCTGCAGCAGATCGGCGGCGGATTCCTCGGCGCGGATACGGTATTCCCCCACCTGGATTCGTCCAGCGATACCGCTGAGCCGACCATAGACCCGCAGTAGCGTGGCATTGACCCCGCGCCGCCGGTCAGCGAGCGCGGTTGCCACCTCGGCAAAACTACTACCCGACTCGACCCGGATCACGGTCTGCGGCCCGTCGCCCAGCGGGCGCTCGACAACGTTTTGCCAGGCCAACAAAACCGCCGCCAGGCCAAAAAGCCCCAGCAGGATCAGGCCGGCGAATACTTGGCTTCGCGTTGTCCTTATCCTCACCCACGCACCTTTGGAGTCAATGCCACCCGGTGATCATCAATGCGTTGTTGCAGCCACCCCAGCCATTGCCCCGGAGGCAGCCACCGGTCTTCGAGTTGTGTCACCGCGACGATACCCAAGAGGCTGTTACAGAGCATCACCGATGTATCCGGGTCAAGGGCATCAGCCGTCACGGGGCGCTGCTCACAGGGGATACCATGCGCTTTCATCTGCTCGACCAAAAAGCCCTGCATCACGCCCTCCACCCCCGCCTCGGTGGCGGTGGGCACGATCACCACCCCGCCCTGCTCGATCATGAGGTTGGCGGCAGTGGCTTCGGCCAGATAACCCTCGGTATCGAGCATCAACCCCTCGTGGATGGCCGGATCATCCCACTCGGCGCGGGCGAGCACCTGCTCGAGACGGTTGAGATGCTTGATCCCGGCCAGGCGGGGCTGACGGGCCAGCCGGGTCTGGCACCAACGACACCGGATGCCATCGCGCCACCACGACGACGGTCGGTTGGGCGCCGGGTCGCGTTGCACGATCCGCGTGGGTCGGGGGTTGGCCGGTGGCGCGTAGCCCTGTCCACCCTCACCCCGGGTGACCGTCAAACGGAGCACCCCGACGGCCGGCAACGCAAGCCGGTCCACGTCGTCGGACAGCTGGTCGGCGACGGCTGGATCAATACCCAGTTGCCGGCAGCCACGCCGCAGTCGCGCGAGGTGACGGGGATAAAGCGCGGGTTGATGGTCGACGACCGCAATGGTCTCGAACACCCCATCGCCATAGCGAAGCCCCCGGTCCGAGGCGCCCAAGGCACCGGTCGGCTGCCCGTTGACAAGGCAGTCGACCGTCATCCGCTCACCCCTCGACGGCGCGGAAGATCACCGTCCCGTTGGTGCCGCCAAAGCCAAAGGAATTGGACAACGCCGCGCGGATCGGACGCTCCTGGGCCGTTTTGGCCACGAATTCCATCTGCAGGTCTTCATCCGGTGCGTCGAGGTTGATCGTCGGCGGCACCACGCCATCCCGCAGCGCCAGCACGGTAAAAAGGGCCTCGATCCCCCCGGCGGCGCCAAGCAGATGGCCGGTCATCGACTTTGTCGAGCTCATGGGCAGTTGATGGGCCCGTTCGCCAAAACTCCCAACCACCGCCTGGACCTCGGCGCGATCGCCGGCCTTTGTCGAGGTCCCGTGGGCATTGATGTAGTCGATCTCATCGGGGTTCATGGCCGCATCATTGAGCGCAGCATCCATGCAGCGTCGGGCGCCCTCACCATCATCGGCGGGCAGAGTCATGTGGTTGGCGTCACCACTCATGCCAAACCCCGCCAACTCGGCATAGATCGTCGCACCGCGCCGTCGGGCGTGTTCCAGTTCTTCGAGAATCAACACCCCGGCCCCATCGCCCAGCACAAACCCGTCCCGGTCCTGATCCCACGGTCGGCTCGCCGCCGCTGGATCATCGTTGCGGGTGGAAAGCGCCCGTGCCGCGGCAAAGCCGCCCAAACCGGTGGGGGTGGTGCCGAACTCGGCACCTCCGGCGAACATGACATCCGCATCGCCATAGGCGATCAGCCGCGCACTGAGCCCCAGATTGTGGGTCGCCGATGTACAGGCGGTCACCGTCGCCAGATTGGGGCCCTTGGCACCGAGCAGAATGGAGAGATTGCCGGATACCATGTTGATGATCGCGCTGGGGATGAAAAACGGTGAAATCTTGCGCGGGCCGGACTGCAGATAGCTCTTGTGGCCTTCCTCGATCGAATGGATGCCGCCAATGCCCGAGCCCACCGATACCCCGACTCGCTCGGCATTCTCTGCGGTGATCTCCAGCCCGGCATCGGCCTTGGCATCCATGGCCGCGGCAACGCCGTAGTGGATGAACGGATCCATTTTTCGGGCATCCTTACGGGGCAGATACGCCTCGACGTCAAAGCCGCGGATCTCGCCCCCGAAACGCACCGGAAAGCCCTCGGTGTCAAAGCGCTCGATGGGGCCGATGCCGCTTTCGCCGTTACAGATTGCTTGCCATGCCGTATCGACCCGGTTGCCGACCGGCGAGACAATGCCAAGCCCTGTCACGACCACCCGTCTTCCGTTCACGCGTGCTACCTCGTCCGCTTGTTCTGCCCACAACAACAGGGCCGGTCGAGGCCGGCCCTGTTGCGACTCACGTCGGTTCGACGCCTGCCCCCGCAGGGCGCAAGGCGGTCAGGACTCGAGGTGAGTATTAATGTAGTCCATGGCTTGTTGAACGGTGGTGATCTTCTCGGCTTCCTCGTCCGGAATCTCACACTCGAACTCTTCCTCGAGTGCCATCACCAACTCGACAGTGTCCAGAGAGTCTGCCCCCAGATCGTCGACAAACGAAGCCTCGGCGGTCACCTCTTCTTCTTTGACCCCCAACTGTTCAACGACGATCTTCTTGACTCGTTCCTCGATGCTGCTCATCTCGCTCCTACCTCTCGGATTGCGGTATAAAGGCCAGCGCCCGGCCAATGCGGGCGTATTCTAGGGAATCCTGTCACGATCCGCCAGCGTCCTGTCAGGACATATACAGCCCGCCGTTCACGCTAATGGTCTCGCCGGTAATGTAACCGGCCGCCGGCGAGGCCAGAAACACTACGGTCCCGGCGACATCGGCGGGTTGACCTAGACGCTGCAACGGAATCTGCCCGGTCAGTGCATCCCGCTGCGCCGGCTCCAGCGCGGCGGTCATGTCGGTCTCGATAAACCCCGGTGCCACGGCATTGACGGTAATCCCCCTCGGGGCGACTTCGCGCGCCAGCGAGCGGGTCAGCCCGCCGAGTCCGGCTTTGGCCGCGGCGTAGTTGACCTGCCCGGCATTGCCCATGAGCCCGACCACCGAGCTGATGTGGATGATCCGGCCCCGTCTTGCTTTCATCATGCCGCGCAGGACCGCCCGCGAGACGCGAAAGACCGCGCTGAGATTGGTATCGATGACCGAGTCGAATTCCTCGTTGGACATGCGCATAGCAAGGTTATCCCGGGTCACACCGGCGTTGTTGACGAGTATCCCGGGGTTGCCTTCGGTCTTGCCGATTTCGGCGACCACGTGGTTAACGGCCTCGGCGTCGCGCACATCAAGGACCATGCCACGGCCGCTGACCCCCGCCTCGGCCAGGGTCGCGCTGATCGCCTCGGCGCCCTGGGCACTGGTGGCCGTCCCGATGACCGTCGCGCCGGCCGAGCCCAGGGCCGTTGCGATCGCAGCACCAATGCCGCGGCTCGCGCCGGTCACCAATGCGATTTCGTTATCCAGTTGCCCGTTCATCGCTCCTCCATTGCATTGAGCCCTTCGGCCAGTGAATCCGGGTCATCGATTGGCCTTGTCGTTAATTGCCGGTCGATACGGCGATTCAGACCGGCGAGGACCTTGCCGGGTCCGCATTCAATACACTCGCTGATCCCTTCGGCCTGGAGTCGTTGCACACAGCCCACCCACCGGACCGGTGAGCGGACCTGCGCGACCAGCCGCTCGCGGATGGTGGCTGGATCGGCACTGCGCGAGACATCCACGTTATGGACGATGGGGATCTCCGGCGGGTTGATCGCCACCCCGGCGAGTCGTTCGGCGAGACGGTCCGCTGCCGGCGCCATGAGCGAACAATGCGCCGGCACACTCATTGGCAGCGGGACCGCGCGCTTCGCGCCGGCCTCCTTAGCGGCCACCAACGCCCGTTCCACCGCCGCTTGGTGGCCGGCAATCACCACCTGGTTGGGCGCGTTGTAATTGACTGGCTCGACACACTGGCCTTCGGCGGCCTGTTCGCAGACCGCCTCGACGGCGCTGTCATCCAGCCCCAATACCGCAGCGATGGCGCCCTCGCCCTCGGCAACCGCCTCCTGCATATAGCGGCCGCGATCCCGCACCAGCGCGACCGCCTCGGCAAAATCCAGCGCCCCGGCGGCCACCAGCGCGGTGTATTCGCCCAGGCTGTGGCCGGCCATCCACCCCGGCATCGGGCCGCCGCCCTCACGCCATGCCCGCCACACCGCAACACCGGCGGTCAGCATCGCGGGTTGGGTATAATCGGTGCGGTTGAGCTGCGATTCGGGCCCGGCCTGGATGAGCTGCCACAGATCGGTTCCCATGGCCGCCGAGGCCTCGATGAAGGTTTTCTGAACCAGTGCATGCCGATCGGCCAGTGCGGCCAGCATGCCGATCGACTGGGAACCTTGCCCGGGGAAGAGAAATGCCAGATTGGGTCGCTGTATCATCATCCTGTCCGATTAGTAACGAATCAATGCCGATCCCCAGGTAAACCCGGCACCAAACGCCTCTAGCAACAGCAACTCGCCGCGCTGGATCCGGCCATCGCGAACCGCCTCGTCAAGCGCCAGCGGGATGGACGCCGCTGAGGTGTTGCCGTGCCGGGCCACCGTGCTGACCATTCGTTCGGCAGGCAGCCCAAGCTTGCGGGCCGTCGCATCCATGATCCGGATGTTCGCCTGGTGGGGAACGAGCCAGTCGACATCCCCGCGCTCCAGGCCATTGGCCTTGAGCGTTTCATCCACCAACCCCCCGAGCGTGCGGACGGCGACCCGGAAAACCTCGTTGCCACGCATGCTCACCGTCCCCCGCTCGGCTTCGAGCGCCTCATACCCCTGCCCCACGCCCCAGGGGACGTTCAAAAGGCTGGTCTGACGGCCATCGGCGTGCAGGTGAGTCGAGAGAATGCCGGCCTGATCACTGGCTTCGAGGACAACCGCGCCGCTGCCGTCACCAAAGAGCACACAGGTGCTGCGGTCGCTCCAGTCAAGGATGCGCGAGAAGACCTCGGCGCCGATGACCAGTGCCCGGTGGGCGCCGCCGGTGCGAATAAAGCGGTTGGCGATATCCAGCGCATAGACAAACCCCGAGCAGGCCGCCGCGACATCGAAGGCGATGACCCCCCCCGGCAGTCCGAGCCGCTCCACCAGCCGGCAGGCGGTACTCGGGAAGACATGTTCCGGCGTCGAAGTGGCGACGATGACAAGATCGATCGACCCGTTATCCGGCCCGGCGGCGGCCATGGCGGCCCGGGCAGCCTGCTCGGCAAGATCCGCACAGGTCTCGCCATCGGCGGCAATGTGCCGTTGCGCGATCCCTGTGCGCTCAAGGATCCACTCATCGCTGGTATCGACAAGACACTCGAGCTCGGCATTGGTCATGACCCGCCGGGGCAGGTAGCTGCCGGTTCCGGCTATGCGCGCCTGGCTCAACGTGCCATCTCCTTGCCAAAAATCTGCCCCAGTCGGGCATCGATGCGGTTGGGGATCGCCTGCATTGCTTCGACCCGGCCAGTCCGGATTGCCTGGGCAAAGGCCACCTCATCGGCGCCGCCATGGCTTTTGACCACCACACCACGCAGCCCCAAAAGGCTCGCGCCGTTGTAACGCCGGGGATCGAGTCGACGGCGCAGCGAACGCAACACCGGCAGCGCCACCAGGCCCGCCAGTCGCGAGAATAGATTGCGCTGAAACTCCTCGCGCAGGTAGTGCGAGATCATGGCGGCGACACCTTCGCTGCTCTTTAACGCCACATTACCGGTAAACCCGTCACAGACAACCACATCGGCCACATTGGCGAACATCCGATCACCCTCGACATAGCCGACATAATCCATGTCGCTCGCCTGCAGCAGCTGCGCCGCCTGTTTGACCTGGTCATTGCCCTTGATCTCTTCCTCGCCCAGGTTGAGCAGCCCGATACGCGGACGCTGCCCCGCGCTCACCGCTTCGGCCAGCTCGGCCCCCATCACGGCAAACTGAAACAGATGCTCGGCAGAACAGTCGATATTGGCCCCGAGATCGAGCATGCGGAACTCGCCCCCGCGACAGGGGATGGTGGTACAGATCGCCGGCCGATCGATGCCGGGCAGGGTCTTGAGGACATAACGCGCGGTGGCCATCAGCGCACCGGTATTGCCGGCACTGACACAGGCATCCGCCTCGCCCTGGCGCACCTGATCGATGGCCCGTCGCATTGATGAGTCTTTTTTATAGCGCAAGGCCTGGGAGGGCGATTCGTCCATCTCGACCACCTCGCTGGCGGCCTGGACGCGCAGTCGCGGGTGGTCGGACAAACCGGCCTGCTGTAGCGCCGGGTGCAGCACATCCGGCTGGCCGACGAGAATGAGCTCAAGATCCGGATCCGAGGCCATCACCGATGCGGCCGCCGGAACAGTGGCGGTCACACCGGCATCGCCGCTCATGGCATCGATTGCCAAGCGACAGCGTCTAGACATCCTGTGCCATACCTAGCCCCATGCACAAAAGGCCACGTCCCGGCATCGCCTGGACGCAGCCGGTCGGCGCGGCTGATCGGATCAGTCGTCCTTGCCTTCGATGACCTTGCGGCCGCGATAGAAGCCATCGGCAGAGATGTGGTGCCGGCGATGGGTCTCACCGGTGGTGGACTCGACGCTGAGCGCCGGCCCCTTGAGCGCGTCGTGGCTACGCCGCATGCCGCGGCGGGAAGGGGTCTTTTTCGATTTTTGTACGGCCATTTCCAATCCTGCTTGATTTCAATGTTGTCTATTCATCAGACGGGCTGCCCTTCTCGCGCAGCGCCTTCAATGCCGCGAACGGGTTGTCGCGCTCCGGCTGTGGTTCACCCGGCGGGCCGAAATGGCGCTGACCACCATCACAGTCCGCGTTTTCATGGCGCGCGACAACCGGCAACGCCAGCAACATTTCTTCTTCGGCGAGTCTTGCCAGATCCAGGATCCCTCTCGGGGCCTCAACCCATGTCTGACCCTCATCCAGGCCGTCGGCATCACTCGCCCGGTCAACCACGACCAGTTCGAATTCGCTCTCAAGCGCCACGTCCACCGGCTCGAGACAGCGCTGGCATTGCAGCTGTATGCTGCCCTCACATCGCCCGGTCACCCTCGGCATCGAACCGCTCAGGTCCAGCATAATGGACGCCTGGACCGGGCCGGGTCGCTCGCCGGCACCCTCGAGCTCGGCCAGTGCCTCGACTGGCACCTGGCCCTCGTAAGCATGCCGGCCTGATCCCAGGCGCTTGAGTTCGACCTGCCGGGGTAACAGCGGCGCTTGCATAACCCACGGATGATATTCGGCGCGGGCAAAAGCTGTCAAAACAAAGTTGCAGTGCGATCGCCGGTCGGCGAGCCTGCCCGAAGATGACAATGGAGAAACCATGACCCCAGTGATCCTTGCATCCAGCTCGCGTTACCGCGCAATGCTCCTTGACCGGCTCGGCCTCGACTACGAGCAGCACTCGCCTGCCATCGACGAGTCACATCAACCCGGCGAGGACCCCGAAGTCTATGTCTGCCGGCTGGCCCGCGAAAAAGCACAGGCGGTCGCCGCCCGGGTGCCCGGTCGGGTGGTCATTGGGTCGGACCAGTGCAGCAGCCGCGATGGCGACATCCTGGGTAAACCCCACACCCGAGAGCGCGCCATCGAACAGCTGCTCGGGTTTGGCGGCCGGCGGGTTCGCATCGCAACCGCTGTGGCTGTGTACGACCCGGAGTCCGCCCGCACCCGATCGGCCTACGTACCCACGGATGTCTACTTTCGCCGGCTCGAGCGAAGCGCTGTCGAACGCTATGTGGATGCCGAATCCCCACTGGACTGTGCCGGCGCTTTCAAGGCTGAGGGGCTAGGCGTCACGCTTTTCGAAAAAATTCTAGGAGACGACCCCAACGCATTGATTGGGCTGCCTTTAATCGCGCTAACCGATTTGCTTGGCCAACTCGGGATCAAGCGCCCGTAATCAAATCAGTGCTGCAGCGCCGGCCACCGCACCGCGTCCATGAGGCTGTTCGCGATTCGGCTGCCCAGGCGATTAAGCGCTTGGTCGATGAAACGACGGCGCGGGGTGTAGTCGACCCGGTTGGCCGCCCCGATCACCTCGCGGGCAACCTGGCGCGGCGTGCCGATGCCATCGGTCAGCCCCAGCTCGATACTCGCCTGACCGCTCCAGATCCGCCCACTGAATAGCGCATCCGGCTCGCCACGCAGCCGCTCGCCCCGGCCAGCCCGAACCGCCTCGATGAACTGCGCATGGACCGAATCGAGAATGGCCTCGATCCGGGCCTCGGCCTCGGGGCTTGCCGGGGCGAACGGATCGAGATCGGCCTTGCTCTCGCCGGCGGTATAGACGCGCCGGTCGATGCCAAGCGCGTCGATGGCGTCGGTGAAGCCAAAGCCACGGCTGACCACACCAATCGACCCGACAACGGACGCCCCGTCGACATAGATTTCATCGGCGGCTGCCGCCACGTAATAGGCCCCCGAAGCCATGGTATCGCCGGCTACCGCATAGACCGACTTGGCCGGATGCTGCGCACGGAGTCGCTCAATGGCCTGATAAATGCGGCTGGCCGCTACCGGCGTGCCCCCGGGACTGTTGATCTCGAGCATGACCGCCCGGGCGGCGGGCGCCGAAAACGCGGCCTCGAGCCCACGGATGACACGCTCGGGGTCGGCATCACGGCCAGCGGCGATGGGCCCGTCGATTCGCACGACCGCCGTGTGCGGCCCATCCACCAAGCCGCCACCGCCGATCCCCGGGATGACGAGGACCGTCACCGCGGTGACAAGCAGCGCAATCGTCAACAACCGGAAGAAGATGTTCCAACGTCTCGCTCGCCGTTGTTCGCGGATGCCGGCGAGGGCAATGTCCCGAAGACTCTCCCGCGCCCAGTGCTCGTCCTCAGTCATGGTGTGCTCATCCCTTCTTATTATTGACTGTCGGTTGAGACCGATCCTGACTGCAGCCGTTCCAGAACCGTGGTCAGTGACGCGGGCAGCGGCGCCGATACACAGACACGCCCCTGGGGCGTATCAAAGGCAAGGCTTGTGGCATGGAGAAAAAGACGGCGCAGGCCCAATGCCCGCAGCCGCCGATCCGCCGCCGCATCGCCGTAGCGATCGTCCATGGCAACCGGATGGCCGATCGAAGCGGCGTGGACGCGAATCTGATGGGTGCGCCCGGTGTAGAGATCGGCCTCGACCAAGGCACAGTCCGGATACTGCGCCAGGCGCTTGAACGCCGTCTCGGCCCGCTGCCCGTTCGGGTCAACCCGCATCATGCGCTCGCCGCCCTTGCCGGTCGCCGCCGCCAATGGCCGGGTCACCCGCCGCCGCTGCCCCCCGGGGTCACCATGCAGCAAAGCGGTGTAGCGCTTATCAACGCCGCCATCGCGAAAAGCCGCGTGGACCGCCCGAAGCGTCGAGCGCCGTTTGGCAAGCACCAGACAGCCGCTGGTATCCCGATCGAGGCGATGGGCGAGGTCAAGGAACTGGCACTGCGGCCGCAGCGTGCGCAGCGCTTCGACTATCCCGTAGGCAATCCCCGACCCGCCATGGACGGCAAGGCCTGAGGGCTTGTCGATGATCAAAAGGCGCTCGTCCTCGTGCAGGATCGCCGCCTCGAGCCGCTTGGCGACCGATGCCGAGGGCGTTGTCGGGCGATTGTCGCTGGCGCGCACCGGTGGAATGCGGACCCGGTCGCCGGCGGCAAGCCGTCGGGTGGGTTTGACGCGCCCCCCGTTGACGCGGACCTCGCCGCGACGCAAGAGCCGGTAGACACGGGTCCGCGGGACGCCTTTCAAGTGGCGCAGCAAGAAATTATCCACCCGCTGGCCGGCGAGCGCCTCGGGCACGGTCTCGGTGCGGACCGCTGAGTTCATGGGCGACGGGGCATGATCGGTTGAGCCATGGCCAAATCCTACCGGATTTTTGGACGAAACCGGCGCTGGTTGCTATTCTTGCTCTGCTACATCGATGCGATGCCGCGGTATCCGCGCTCGCCGATGGCAGTGGAAGAATGCTTCGCAGGGGTGGCAGAGGCCATCCCATTGAGACAAACCAATTCAAACCAACAATGCGCCTCCCCGGCGTCTGGAACCAACACACCATGATGGGTCTTGTTGCCCTTCCAATCCATCGCCTGACAGACCCGCTGATTATCGGAATGATCTGGCCGTTGTCGCTCAGCCCCGTGCGGGATGCGAGCGCCGGCTCAAAGCGATGCTATTCGGACGGCACGGGGATGCGCCGGAGAATCATTCGGCATGAAAAGAATGCTCGTCAATGCAACCCAGCCCGAAGAGCTGCGCGTTGCGCTGGTCGATGGCCAGTCGCTCTACGATCTCGATATCGAAACCCCAGCCCGCGAGCGGAAAAAGGCCAACATCTACAAAGGCCGCATCACCCGGGTTGAACCCAGCCTCGAGGCGGCTTTCGTCAACTACGGCGCCGAGCGCCACGGGTTTCTTCCGTTCAAGGAAATCGCCCGCGAGTTCTTCCAGGGCAACAAGGATGTGGATCCGGCCAAGGCCTCGATCGCTGATGTGATCAAGGAAGGCCAGGAAGTCCTCGTCCAGGTCGAAAAGGAAGAGCGTGGCAACAAGGGTGCCGCGTTGACCACGTTCATCAGCCTCGCCGGCCGCTATCTGGTGTTGATGCCCAACAACCCGCGGGCCGGCGGGGTCTCGCGTCGTATCGAGGGGACCGAACGCAACGAAATCCGCGATGCGCTTCGCGAGCTCGAAGTCCCCGATGGCATGGGGTTGATCGTGCGCACCGCCGGGGTGGGCCGCAATACCGAGGAACTGCAGTGGGATCTCGATTACCTGCGCAACCTCTGGAGTGCGGTGGGCAAAGCCGGCGAAGAAAAACCCGCGCCGTTTCTCGTCTACCAGGAGAGCAATGTCATCATCCGGGCGCTGCGCGATTATCTGCGCTCGGACATTGGCGAGATTCTCATCGACGATCGGGACGTCTACGAACGCGCCCGCGAGTTCATCCAGCAGGTCATGCCCCATAACCTGCAAAAGCTCAAGTACTACGACGATGCGGTGCCACTTTTCAGCCGCTACCAGATCGAAAGCCAGATCGAATCGGCTTTCCAGCGCGAAGTGCGGCTGCCCAGCGGTGGGGTCATCGTGATCGACCATACCGAGGCGTTGATCTCGATCGATATCAACTCGGCACGGGCCACCAAAGGCGCCGATATCGAAGAGACGGCGCTGAAGACCAATGTCGAGGCGGCTGAGGAAATCGCCCGCCAGCTTCGCCTGCGTGATCTGGGTGGGCTGATCGTCATTGACTTCATCGACATGGGCCCGAACCGCAATCAGCGTGAGGTAGAAAATCGTCTGCGTGATGCGGTCAAACAGGACCGGGCGCGGGTGCAGGTGGGTCGCATCTCGCGTTTCGGGCTGCTGGAGATGTCGCGTCAGCGGCTGCGATCCTCGCTTGGCGAGTCCTCGCTGGAGCTCTGCAGCCGCTGCAGCGGCCAGGGCAGTATTCGCAGCGTCGAATCCCTGGCGCTTTCCATCCTTCGCATCCTCGAAGAAGAGGCGATGAAGGAGAAAACCGGCAAGGTGCTCGCGCAGCTGCCAGTGGATGTAGCCACCTTCTTGCTCAATGAAAAGCGCGAGATCATCGCCACCATCGAACAGCGCAACGGCATCGAGATCCTGCTGATTCCCAACCGGCATCTGGAGACACCGCACTACGAGTTGCAGCGACTGCGCAGTGACGAAACGCCGGAAGAGTCACTCAGCTATCGGATGGCCGACGAACGCCCCGAACCCGACAAGGGCGAAGAATTGCTCACCGCCGAACGACCCAAGGCCGAGAAACCTGCGGTCAGTGGCGTGAGCCCCAGCACCCCGGCACCAACCCCGAGCCGGCAACCCGCCAGGCCACAAAGCGCCCCTGCCGAGCCCCAGACCGCCGAGGCTGGCGATACCGGGCCTGGGTTGATGGGCTGGTTGAAACGGCTGGTCACCGGAAGCGAGACCGAAACCGGCGAGAATGCCTCGGAATCGCCGGCTCAGCAGAGCGAAGAAAAAGACCGTGGCGACGGTCAGTCCGGCGGCCGCAATCAGGGCGAGCGACGGCGGCGGAGTCAGTCCGGTAATCGCAGTAGCGGCGGCAACAGCGCCCGCGGGGGCCGTCGAAGCGGCCAGCAGCGCCGCAACCAGGCCGCAGCCGCCGATGAATCCGGCGACAGCGCAATCGCCGAAGCGAAAACGGAATCGTCCCCGCAGACAGGCGACGCCAACCCGGCCGAAGCGCAAAGCGCTAACGCCTCGGGCAGCGGCAGTGGTAGCCGCAGTCGGCGGGGTCGCCGTGGTGGTCGGCGCCGGCGTCGGGGCGGCTCGGGCGAGGACAACACGACAACGGATGCCGCAAATCAGTCGGACGCCGCGGGCGAAACCGCGGACGGCGCGGCCGCGGTGGAAGGCGCGTCGGACGAAGCCGCCAAGCCAGCCGCCAAGCCGGCCGCCAAGTCCGGTGGCTCGCGTACATCGCGCAAACGCAGCGACAAAAGCGGCGGCGAGGATGGCGAGAAAGCGGCGCCGGCACGGCGTAAATCCCAAAATGCCGATACCGATGACGAGGCGAAGAAAGCCCCGAAACCAGCGGCCAGAAACAGGGCCAGAACCGATGACCCGCGGCGCTGGTCCGGTCGACCCCGCCTGCCGGCCGATGCCGCCAACACCGACGACGGACAGGCCGAGGGCCCGGCTCTGGATCAGGAAGCCGGGACCGGTAGCGAGTAGCGCGAGCGAATCGACTCGAGCAGCCCCTCGGCGGCCGGGTCGATGAGGTCGTAGACCTGTCGAAACCCGTGCCGGCCCCCGAAATAGGGGTCCGGCACCCATTGAGTACCGAGCTGCGGGGCATAGCCCAGCAAAGGGTCCAGGCGCTCTCGGTGGGCGGCGGGTGCCATGGCGGTCAGGTACTCAAGGTTCGCTGCATCCATGGCGAGGATGTGGTCGAAGAACTCGAAATCAAACCGATCGACCTGCCGTGCCCTGAGATCCGAGATATTGATCCCCCGCGAGCGGGCCTCCTCAACCGAGCGGGCATCCGGCGGCCGGCCGATGTGATAGTCGTGGGTGCCAGCCGAGTCGGTGTGGATATACCCGTCGAGCCCGGCCTGCATCAGTTTGTGGCGAAACACCCCCTCGGCCGTCGGCGAGCGGCAGATGTTGCCCATGCAAACAAATAACACCTTCACCTGATCCGTCATGCCCCTTCCTCCGAGAGTCGTGCTTCTGCCGCCAGGAGGTCTTCCGCGGTATCAATGCCTGGCCCGGGCACCTCGATGGCATCGGCGACCTGGATGGTCACCCCCGCCTCGAGGGCACGCAACTGCTCGAGCTGTTCAAGCTGCTCAAGCCGGCTGACCGGCAATTGCGGATAGTCTCGCAGAAAACCGGCACGATAGGCGTAAAGCCCGATGTGGCGTCGCGCAAGGGCCACCGCCTCGCCGCCGGCGCCCGCGCGGTCCCAGGGGATGGGGGCACGCGAGAAATAAAGCGCGCGGCCCTGATGATCGGTGACGACTTTCACCACATGGGGGTCATGCCATTCATCCGCATCCCGCAAGGGCGTGCTCAGCGTGGCCATCGTCGCCCGGGGTGAGGCCGACAGCAAACCGGCCACCTGTACCACCAGCGCCGGGGGCATGAGCGGTTCGTCGCCCTGGAGATTGACGATGACCGCATCGGCCGGCAGATCAAGGCCATCCACCACTTCCACCAGACGATCGGTGCCGCTGGCATGGTCGCTGCGGGTCATGCTGACCGTCGCCCCGAAGCCTTCGGCCACGTCCGCGATTCGCGGGTCATCGGTTGCCACAATGACCTGCTCGGCACCGGTCTGGACAGCGCGGTCATAGACATGCTCGATGACCGGCCGGCTGGCAAGGGCCAGCAGCGGCTTACCCGGCAACCGGCTCGCCCCGTAGCGGGCCGGGATAATGATACGAAAGGCGGTCATGGCGCTCTCCCTGGCCTGGATCGTTGCTCGAACCGCCGGACCGCCTCATGCAGCAGGGCATCGCAGTGAGCCGTGGTGGCTGCATCCGGCTCGGCGGCGACCGGCAGATACCATGCATTGGCCGGCGCTAGGTCCTGGCATTTCACGGCATCTTTTTCGGTCATGATGACCGGATCGTCCCCAATGGACTGAAAATCGGCGGCCGAGAAGTCATGGTGGTCAGGCAATGGATGACGCCGTACGACAAACCCCAGGGCCTCGAGCTGGCCGAAAAACCGTGCCGGATCGCCGATGCCGGCCAGCGCGTCGACCGTTTGACCCGGGCGTGGCACTGGTCGGTCATCATCGCCGTCCAACGGCAAAAGCCGGGCCGGCTTGATGTCAAATCTGCCGGTTGCGCCATCCAACCGACCGCCGTTGGCCAATACCAGATCCACCGTTGCCAGCCGTTCGACCGGCTCGCGCAATGGACCGGCAGGCAGGCAGCGTTGGTTGCCATACCCGCGTCGAGCATCCACGACCGCCAGCTCCACATCCCGGCCAAGGCGATAATGCTGCAGCCCATCATCGCTGAAGATCATGTTGACGCGTCCATCACCAAGCAATCCCTCCGCGGCCGCGGGCCGGTCCTTGCCCACCCATACCGGGGCTCGGGTACGACGGGCAATCAGCACCGCCTCATCACCCACCTGCCCCGGGCGGCTGTCCGCAGCCACCGCCGTTGGCCCGTTGTCGCGCCCGCCATAGCCACGCAGCACCACCCCCGGGTGATAACCGAGCGCCCTCGCCCGCTCGACCAGCCAGATGGTGAGTGGCGTTTTGCCCGTCCCCCCGACACTGATGTTGCCCACAACAATCACCGGGGCGGCGGGCCAGACAATCGCCGTTCGTCCCGCAATCGCCCTCTGGTAACGCCACCGGGCCAGCATCGCCACGCCATGACCCAACGGCGAGAGCAGCTTTGCGGCCAAACGGTCGTCCTGCCACGCTCGGGGGTACCGCCTAGCTGCCATGTCCGGCCACATCACCCTGGAACTGAAGCCGGTGCAAGGCGGCGTAGGCCCCGTCCCGGGCCAGCAGATCGGCGTGCCGGCCGGTTTCGATGATCCGCCCGCCATCCAGGACCACGATGCGATCGGCCCGCTCGATGGTCGAGAGCCGGTGGGCGATGACCAGTGTGGTCCGGCCGGCCATGAGATGCTCCAACGCCCCCTGGATGTGGCGTTCGGATTCCGAATCCAGCGCCGAGGTTGCCTCGTCGAGGATGAGCACCGGTGCGTCTTTTAAAATCGCCCGGGCAATCGCCAGGCGTTGACGCTGACCGCCGGATAGCAGCACGCCATTCTCGCCAATGGGCGTGTCAAACCCCTGCGGAAGGGCGTTGATGAAATCTTTTGCGTTGGCCGCCTCGGCAGCGGCCTCGATGGTCTCGCGCGCCGGCATGGGATCCTGGCCGTAGGCGATGTTCTCGGCCACCGAGGCGTTGAAAAGCACCACTTGCTGTCCCACCAGCGCAAGCTGCCGGCGAAGCGCATCGAGTCGATACTCGGGCAACGGCCGGTCATCGAGGCGGACCTCGCCGGCGACGGGCTCATAAAAGCGCGGCAGAAGATTGACCAGGGTGCTCTTGCCGCTGCCCGAACGCCCGACAATGGCGACGGTCTCGCCGGCGGCAATCTCCAGGTCAATGTCATCCAGCACCCTCTCGCTGGCATCCCCGTAGTGAAAGCCCACGCCACGAAAGCTCAGCGCCCCCGCCACCCGTTCGGGCGCATACCGACCGCGATCGGGCTCGCCCGACTCGTCGAGGATCTCGAAAATGCTCTCGCCGGCGGCAATCCCGCGCTGTATCTCGGCGTGCACCTTGGTCAGTCGTTTGAGCGGCTGGAGTAACAACAGCATCGCGGTGATGAACGACACGAAGGTCCCGACGCTGACGGTGGTCATGCTCCCCTGCAGGGTCGCCAGCCAGACCACGATCGACAGCGCCAGCGCCGCACAGAACTGGACAATGGGTGTGCTGAGCGCCTGTGTGGCGGCGAATTTCATGAACTGCCGGGTGTTGCGCTGGTTGGCCTCGTCAAACCGCGCACGCTCCTGAGCCTGGGCGCCGAATATGCGGACCTCGTCGCTGCCCTCGATGGCCTCTTCTGCGACATAGGCGATACTGCCAACCGAATGCTGGATGCGATGACTGAGCCGACGAAAGCGCTTGCTGACATACAACACCACGCCGATCACCACCGGTCCGAGCACCACGAAGATCAGCGTCAGCTGCCAACTCAGCCAGGCCATGTAACCGAGCAGAAAGACCACCGTGGCGGTATCGCGAATGACGATGACCATGGCATTGGTGCCGGCCTGCGCCACCTGCTCGACATTGTAAGTAAGCCGCGAGAGCAACATGCCCGAGGAGGCATCATCAAAGTAACGCCGCGGCAGGGTGAGCAACTGGTCAAAGACCTGTGCCCGCAGTCGGGCAATGACCCGTCGGCTGATCCAGGCGGTGCCGTACTGCGCGGCAAAGCTGCTGACGCCACGGACAATGAAAATGCCCAGCACGCCCAGCGGGATGAGCCGCAAGACCGTGGGGTCACGCTCGACAAAGCCGGAATCGAGCATGGGCCGGACCAGCCAGGCGAACCCCGCCTCGGTCGCCCCGGTCACGAGCATGCCCACCACGGCGACGATCGCGATTCGCCAGTGCTCGAGGACATAACCAAGCAGTCGACGGTAAATCAGCCACCCATGGCCATGGGCGGCCCCTTGATGGGTTATTTGCTGCACAGCGCCTGATATGCCTCCGTGGGCGAAATCTCTGCGATGCCGCGATAATACGGGATCGGCGTGTTGTCCCGAAACCGAGGCCGTCCAGGGCGGGCGTTGAGGATACGCCGTTCGGCGACCCGATGCCGCGAGAGCTGCAACTGACCCGATGGGTCAACGCCCACCGTGACCGCACCGACCCGACCAATGTCATGCCAGTGCACGTTCTCGCACCCAAGCCGCTTGAGCACAGCCGGGTGAGGCATGCCGTGGCTGTTGCGGAAACCCGCCGAGATAATCGCATGAGCCGGCTGCAGGGCGTCGATCCAGGCGGCGGATGTGCTGGTGCGACTGCCATGGTGGGCCGCTTCGATTACATCAATCGGGCCAATCCCTTCATCGAGCAACTCCAGTTCGATGGTGCGATCAATATCGCCGACAAAGAGCAGTCGTCGCCCCGCCGCCTCGACCAGCAGCACACAGGAGGCTTTGTTACCCGACAAAGAGAACCCGGCCGGCGGCCAGAGATAGCGATACGACACGCCATCCTGCCGCCACTGGCGGCCGGCCCGACAGCGCTGCGCGCCGGGCAGATCGGCAAGCGGATCACCCGCCTCGACCCGATCGATTTCAAAGCGCCCTTGCAGGGCCCTCACGCCCCCGCGGTGGTCGCGATCACCATGGGTGACGATCAGATGATCGATCCGCTCGATGCCCTTCGATTCGAGAAAAGGCACCAGGGTGAAGTCGGCCGCCGCCGCGCCCCGCCCCCATGCCGGCCCGGTATCCACCACCGTGACGCGACTGCGAGTCTCGATCACCGCCGCATTGCCCTGCCCCACTTCAAGCCAGGTCACCCGCAGCGCCCCGCGCGACGGTGGCTCGGGCTGTGCGATGACAAGCATCGCCAAAAGCGCAAAGGCCAGGCCGCGCCCGGGCGTCCCGGCCGGCGCGACGAGCAGAAGGATGGCAACGATCGCCGCGACCCACCCGATCAAACCGGGGGAGGCAAGCGGCAATACATTCATGCCATGGGCCTGCAGCCAGGCACCGCCCTCGATCATGGCCCCGAGCACCCCGGCGAGTTGTTGCAACACTGGCGTCGATAGCGATGGCATGACCGGCAGCAGCGCGGTTGCCGCGAGGATCAGCGGCACCAGCACCAGTGTAAAAACCGGCAGGACCAGTAGGTTGACCACCCACCCTGCCGGCGACCAGTGCCCGAAAAACACCCCGGTCAACGGCATCAACCCCAGGGTCAGTACCCACTGCAGGCGTATCGCGGCGACCACCCCGCGCTGATATCCCCTGACTGCGGCGCTGATCAGCACAACGGCGCCAAACGACAGCCAGAAGCCGGCGCCGAGCAGCACCGCCGGGTCGAGTGCCACCACCACGGCGGCCACCAGTGCCAGAAGGCTTGCGGCACGCAGTCGAATGCCGAGTAGCGCCACCCCGCCGGCCAGCACAACCATCATCAGCGCCCGCTGGGTGGGAAGCGCAAAACCCGATAATGCGGCATAGCCGGCCGCCGCGGCCATGGCCATGACCAGTGCGGCTGCCCGTCGATCGATCCGCGTGGGGGCAAAGCCTGCAATGCCCCGGCCAAGGGCATATCCCAGGGTGGCGAGCAGCCCGATGTGCAGCCCCGATATGGCGACCAGATGGCTGGTCCCCGAGGCACGTAACACCCCCCAGGTCCGGTCACTGAAATCTCGTCGGTCGCCGGCCACAAGCCCCTTGATCAATGCCCCGCCCTGGCCGGCGCCCTCAAGCATCGCATCGAGTCGTGCGACAAGCGCTGCGCGCCAGGCCGGCAAACCGCCGGCGGCGCGCAAACGCTGACACCGCCGGCCATCCGCGACCACCCCCAGGGCATCAACCCGCTGGCCGGCCAACCAGTGCTCGTAGTCAAAGCCGGTTGGGTTGGAAAAGCCCCGAGGCCGACGCAGCCGCAGCGGCAGCTGCCAGACCTCGCCGGCGGCAAGCTCAGGCTGTTCATCGTAGTGGGATACCCGTATCCGGCGCGGCAGGCGTTGCTGCCAGCCGTCAATGGCGACGGGTTCGACGATCACCCGCTGCATCCCATCGCCGGTCTCGGGCAGTGAGACCACCCGGGCGGTGACCGTCCAGACCGCCCGGGGTGAAACCTCGGGGCGATGATCGATGGCCTGACCCTGCAGCACCAGCGCCACCCAAACCCCGAGCGCGAAGGCCCCGAGCCTGCGCGCCGAGGTTGCCAGCAGCGGCAACCCGGCAATGGTCGGCAGCAACCAGCCCGCATGGACCACCGGGATCAGCACGGCAGTCGCCATCCCGGCGAGGGCCGGCCCGAGCGGTTGCGTCGAATCGGTCGCTGCCCACCAACGGGTTGTCGTCACCGCCATGGCGGCAACCTAGCAGCATCCGCTAGAGCGGCTGGAGCCTTCCGTCGGCGAGGTTGTAACGACGGTCCATCCGACCGGCAATATCCAGATCGTGGGTGACAAGCACCACGCTGGTGTCGTTGTCGCGATTCAATGACTGGAAAAGCGCCATCACTGACTCGGCGGTCTGATTGTCGAGGTTGCCGGTCGGCTCGTCGGCCAACAGACAAGCCGGTCGGGTGACCAGCGCCCGGCCGATCGCGACCCGTTGACGCTCACCACCCGAGAGCTCGCCGGGTTTGTGTGCAGCCCGGCGTTGCAGACCAACCGCCTCGAGCATGGCCATGGCCTGCTGGCGTGCCGCCGCCGGCGACGTCCCGGCAATGAGCAATGGCATGGCGATGTTCTCGAGCGCGGTGAACTCACCAAGCAGGTGATGGAATTGATAGACAAACCCCAGCGATCGATTGCGCAATCGTCCGCGCGCGGCCGCCCCCAGCCCGGCAAGCGACTGGCCGTCCACCCGGACGTCGCCCGTGTCGGGATCCTCGAGCCCACCGAGCAGATGCATCAATGTGCTTTTGCCGCTGCCCGAGCGCCCCAGGATGGCGATCTGCTCACCGGCGCGCACCTGCAGGTCAACGCCCTGGAGTACATCCACTGCCAGCCCCCCCTCGTAAAAGGCCTTGCTCACCGACTCACACTGCAGCACGGCCGGGCGCTCATTCATGGCGCAGGGCCTCCGCCGGTGCGACCCGCGCTGCTTTCCAGGCCGGATAGATCGTGGCCAACAGACTCAAGGCAATGGCCGCCACCACGATGCGGATCACATCGCTGCCGCGTAGATCCGACGGGAGCTGGCTGATGAAATAGACCTCGCCCGAGATGAACTGGGTGTCGAACAACCGCTCGATGGCCGGGACGATACTCTCGACATTGAGCGAGAGCGCAACCCCCGCACCGGTGCCGAGCAATGTGCCCACAACCCCCAGGAGGCTGCCCTGGATGATGAACACTGCCATGACGGTGGCCGGCCGGGCGCCCAGGGTCCGCAGAATGGCGATATCCGATTGCTTGTCCTGCACCGCCATCACCAGCGTAGAGACAATGTTAAAGGCCGCCACACCCACGATGAGCATCAGGATGATGAACATCACCGTTTTCTCCATGGCTACCGCCCGAAAAAAGTTTTGATGCTGCATGGTCCAGTCGCTGACCCGGTAGCGGCCTGGCAGTGCACGAGCGATTTCACGCACCCGCCCGGGTGCCTGCATCAGATCGTCAAAGGCCAGTCGGATACCGGTGACCGCCTCATCCATACGGAACAAGCGCTGCGCGTCGGCCAGATGGATCAAGGCAAGCGATCCGTCGTACTGCGCCATATCGACGTCAAAAACCCCGACCACCTCAAAGCGCCGCAGCCGCGGCAGGATACCCACCGCCGAGGCGCGCACCTGCGGGGTGATCAGATTGACCGTATCCCCGGTGGCGACGCCCAGTTCGGCGGCCAGTCGGCTGCCAAGCACAACGCCGTAGCCGCCATCGGCAAGGTTTTCCATGGCGCCGCTGATCAGGTTGGCGGCAACGCGCGAGACCCGCGCCTCGCGCTGCGGGTCAACGCCCCTCACCAGTGCACCGGTGACCGCACCACCGCGGGTGAGCATGACCTCGCCGTTGATAAAAGGCGCCGCTGCGGCGACGTCATCGCGGTCATCGAGGGCGGGCAGCAACGACTGCCAGTCCTCGAGCCCCGCCTCGGCTCCCTGCACCGTGCCATGCGCGACCATTCCAAGGATGCGCTCGCGCAGCTCCTTTTCGAAACCATTCATGACCGACAACACGGTAATCAACGCCATCACGCCAATGGCGATGCCAAGCATGGAACTCGCCGAGATGAACGACACAAACCCGTTGCGCCGCCGGGCGCGGGTGTAGCGCAGGCCGATGAAAAGCGGCAGCGGCCGGATCACGTCACCACCGGCACACGGCGGTCCACTTCGATGCCGCGTTCGTGGACCCGGGCGCCCAGGCCGATGACCTCGACGCCGGCGTCCATGACCCGGCGCAGGGTCCGTCCATAAGTCGGGTCGATATCATCCGCGGGGCGGATGGCTTCGACATCCGCGCGCTGGGCACAGAACACCAGCACCCCCGGCGTCCCCGATTGCACCAGCTGCTCGAGGACATCGAGATGCCTCACGCCCCGTTCGCTGGGCGCATCCGGGAACACCGCAACGCCATTGCTGACCGCTGCGGTGACGTTTTTAACCTCGACATAAGCCCCGCTGGCAGGCAGCCAGAAATCGGCCCGCATCGGGGCATTCGGGACGTTGACCTCGGTCTGGATGCCGCCACTGCCATCGGCCTCGGGGATCAGCTCGCCGGCGGCGATCGCCTCGAAGACCAGGGCATTGGTCCGGCCGGTATGGATGCCCACCCGCACGCCCGAGGCCATAGCAACCTGCTCCCAGGTATGCGCGTATTTACGACGCGGGTTGTCGCTGCGCGACAACCAGACCCGTTGTCCCGGCTCGGCACAGCCGAGCATCGAGCCGGTGTTGGGACAGTGGGCGGTGATGCGTTGGCCATTATCGAGGGCCACATCGGCGAGAAACCGCTTGTAGCGGCGCTCGAGAACACCCGGCTGGAGCGCGACGTCGTAGTGCATGCGCGCAGTCTACCCCGGCGGCGGCGGGCCTTCATCCCGTTTCCCCGGGGTGGTGCATTGGGTAGACTCTCCAGCCGCTTCGACCAACGCGATACGCAGGCACTGCCCGAAGATGAATTTTCCACGCCCCGAACTGCCGCAACGACCCGGTGAACGACAGGACTGGCTTGGGCTGCATGGCGACAGCGCCGCGCTGATGATCAGCCAGGCCAGCCAGCAGCATGACGGCCCGATGCTGATCGTCACCCCCGGCACCTTCGAGGCCGAACAGCTCCGCCGCTCGTTGCAGTTTTTTGGTGCATCGCCGGTGGATGTGTTGCCCGACTGGGAAGTCCTGCCCTACGACGTCTTCTCGCCACACCAGACGATCATCTCGGAGCGTCTGCGTGCCCTCCACCGGCTCCGTGAGCAGCCCACCGGCGTGCTCATCGTGCCGGTGGCGACACTTATGCAACGCATCGCCCCGCCCTCGTTTCTGGCCGGCTCGGTGATCCGCCTCGCTCAGGGCGAAGCGCTGGACCGCCAGGCGATGCAGCGACAACTCGAATCGGCCGGCTACCGCTGTGTCTCTCAGGTCCTAGAGCATGGCGAATTCGCCGTGCGAGGCGGCATTCTGGATCTTTTCCCGATGGGCTCGGCCGTGCCGTACCGGCTCGATCTGTTTGATGAGGAAATCGACAGCATCCGTACCTTCGACCCGGAGACGCAGCGAGGCATCGACCGACTCGAAGCGGTGGAATTGCTACCCGCCCATGAATTCCCCACCGATGAGACCGGGATTGCCCGCTTTCGCCAGCAGTACCGCGCCCGCTTCGAGGGGGATCCGACCGCCAGCGCCGTATACCGCGGCATCAGCGACGGCCAGATCCCCAATGGCATCGAGGCATACCTGCCATTGTTCTTCGAGCAAACGGCCACGCTGTTCGACTACCTCGCACCGGATTGTCTGGTTGTGCGGCTGGAGCAAAGCGACCCGGCCCTCGAGCGGGAGTGGGAGCAGATCCAGAGCCGCTACGAGCAACGCCGGCACGACCGGGAGCGCCCGATCCTCCGGCCCGATGAGCTTTATCTCGACCCGGATGGACTACGCCAGCACCTGAACACGCTGCCGGCTGTCACCATTGCCGCCGATCCGCGTCAACTGGCGGCGCGCAACCGCGACCGCGAATTTCCGGTCAAACCGCTACCGCCGCTGGCGGTTGACGATCCCGGCAGCGAGGGACTCGCCCCGCTGGCGGCCATGCTCGATGGATTTACCGGCCGGGTGTTGATCACCGCCGAGACCGCCGGCCGCCGCGAGGCCCTTCGCGAGCGCCTGCAGGCCGCGGGTATCCGACCGGTGGAAGTCTCGGGCTGGGCGGCGTTTGTCGATGGCGATACACCACTTGCCATTACCGCCGCCCCGGTAGAGACGGGGTTCCGCCTTGGTGACGACACACTCGCCCTGGTCCCGGAGAATGCCCTTTTTGTCGAGCGTGTCGAGCAGCGTCGTCGCCGGCAGTCATCGGCCGAGCGCGATCCCGAGGCGATCATCCGCGACCTCACCGATCTGCGCGAGGGCGCGCCCGTGGTCCACGAACACCATGGCATTGGCCGTTACTGCGGGCTGCAGACACTGCATGTGGATGGGGTCGCCACAGAGTTTCTCACCCTCGAATACGCCGGCGGCGACAAGCTCTACGTCCCGGTGTCATCGCTGCATTTGATCAGCCGCTACACCGGCGCCGAAGAGGACACCGCGCCATTGCACCGGCTGGGCAGCGGTCAGTGGGAAAAGGCCCGGCGCCGGGCGGCCGAAAAGGCCCGGGATGTCGCCGCGGAACTGCTCGACATCTACGCCCGCCGCGAGGCCCAGCAGGGCCAGCCCCATGAGGTCGAGGCGGCCGACTATGCCCGGTTCGCCAGCCAGTTTCCGTTCGAAGAAACCCCCGATCAGGAAGCGGCGATCCACGCGGTCATCCAGGATCTCAAACAGACCCGCCCCATGGACCGGGTAGTCTGTGGCGATGTCGGATTCGGCAAAACCGAGGTCGCCATGCGAGCGGCCTTTGCCGGGATCCAGTCCGGCCGCCAGGTGGCGGTCCTGGTGCCCACCACATTGCTCTGTCAGCAGCACTACCAGAACTTCAAGGATCGGTTTGCCGATTGGCCGGTCCGCATCGAACAGCTGTCGCGTTTCGAAAGCGCCAGCGAGCAGGCCAGAACCATTGCCGATCTTGAAGCCGGCAAGGTGGATATCGTCATCGGCACCCACAAGCTGCTGCAGCGCTCGGTGAAGTTTCGCAATCTGGGGCTGATGATCATCGACGAGGAGCATCGGTTCGGCGTGCGGCAAAAGGAAGCCCTCAAGAAGATGCGCGCCAATGTCGATGTGCTCACGCTGACCGCCACGCCGATTCCGCGGACCCTTAACATGTCACTGGCGGGCATGCGCGATCTGTCCATCATCGCGACACCGCCCGCGCGCCGGCTGGCGGTCAAGACCTTTGTCAGCGAATGGGACGATCCCATGATCCGTGAGGCCTGCCTGCGCGAGCTGCACCGCGGCGGTCAGGTCTATTTTCTGCACAACGACGTCGAGACCATCGATCGCACCGCCGAGGCATTGGCCGAGCTCATCCCCGAGGCGCGGATCCGCACCGCCCACGGCCAGATGCCCGAGCGTGAACTCGAGCGGGTGATGCTGGATTTCTATCACCAGCGCTTCAACATCCTGGTGTGTACCACGATCATCGAAAGCGGCATCGACGTGCCCACGGCAAACACCATCGTGATCAATCGCGCCGATCGGCTAGGGCTCGCGCAGCTGCACCAGCTCCGCGGTCGCGTGGGTCGCTCGCACCACCGCGCCTACGCCTATCTGCTCGCGCCACCGCCCCGCAGCCGAACCGCTGACGCGGCCAAGCGGCTCGATGCCATCGCTTCACTCGAGGACCTTGGCATTGGCTTTGCCCTTGCAAGCCACGATCTGGAGATTCGCGGCGCCGGTGAGCTGCTGGGTGAGGGGCAAAGCGGGCAGATCCACGAGGTCGGGTTCAGCCTCTACAACGAGTTGCTCGACCGCGCTGTCCAGGCCCTCAAATCCGGGCGAGAGCCGGCCCTCGATCAACCACTCGAGCAGAGCACGGATATCGACCTGCACATCCCGGCGCTTTTGCCCGAGGACTATCTGCCGGATGTCCATACCCGCCTTGTGATGTACAAGCGCATCGCCGGCGCCCGGGGCGATGAGGCACTGCGTGAACTGCAAGTGGAGATGGTCGACCGGTTCGGTCTGCTGCCCACCCCGGCACAGAACCTCTTTGCCGTGGCACGGCTGCGCCAGCGGGCCGAGGCAATGGGCATCGAGCGCATCGATATCGGCCCCGGCGGAGGGGTGGTGCAATTCTCGGAGACGCCACGAGTCGACCCGGCCGCGCTGGTGCGCATGGTCCAGGAGCAGCCGGCGGTGTATCGTCTGGAAGGTCAGGAGCGGTTGCGCTTTCGTTATGAGACCGAGACCGCCGAGGCGCGGTTGGCGTTAATCGATCAACTGCTGGATGCCATGCGGATGCGAGAAGCGGCTTGAGACATTACCCGTGACCATATGCCGGCGCCTTATCATCCCCTGGGTGCTCGCCGTCTGGGCAGGTCTTGGGGTCGCCCACGCCCAGCCGGACGGGCAACCCGATGCCACGCCCCGGTATACGGTGGAAGTGGTGGTGTTTCGGCAACCGCCCATGGGCACCACGGTCGAGGAGTCACCCAGCGATCGGCCCGCCGATTTTCGCCCGCGCATGGCCTGGCCACTGCGGCCGGTCGGCACCGACGGGCTGGGTTATGAGCGCCTGCCGGCCGCCGAGCGGCGGTTGAACCGAACCGCAGCGCGCATCGATGCCCGGCCGGATTTCGAGGTGCTCTGGCACGTCGGCTGGATTCAGCCGGGGCTCGGCGCGGACCGTGCCCAGGCAGTCGCCCTGCCCCCGGCCTTGACCGCCGTGGGGCTCCGTGGCGATCTGCGGGTCTACCGCGAGCGCTTCCTCCATGCCGAGACCCGGCTGCAATGGCAGCAGGCGCCATCTGCGTACTGGATCATGGATCAGAGCCGTCGCATGCGAAGCGGCGAGTCGCACTACCTCGACCACCCGGCCCTTGGCGTCATCGTCCGGGTCGACGAGCGCCCTCAATCAACCGATCCGGGCGACGCCCCCGCGGATTAATCCTCGTCGACCGGATCGGCGGCATAGATGGCATCGGCGTTGCGCAGATACCCCTTGTAATCCATGCCAACCCCGAAGACGTAACGCTCGGGTACTGTCAGTCCGACAAAGTCCGCTGCCAGGCCCGGTACCCGGCCGGCATTGGGTTTGTCCGCGAGCACCGCGGTGCGCACCGACATCGCCCCCTCCTCGCGACAGTGCTCGAGCAACCCCCGGAAGGTATGCCCTTCATCGAGGATATCGTCCACCAAAAGGACATGGCGGCCACGAAGAGGGGTCTGCGGCCTGGCCAGCCAGACCAGATCACGACCGGTGGTGGTCTTGTGATAGCGGGTCGCGTGGATATAGTCGACCTCAAGGGGGAAGTCGAGGCGCGGTAGCAAACGGCCCAACGGGACGATAGCGCCGGTCATGACCCCCAAAATCAACGGCCGCAGGTCTGCCATCTGCCCGGTGATATCGCGCGCCAGACGATCGAGCGCGTCGTTGACTGCGGCTGCGTCATGCAGACACACCGCCCGATCCATCACCCCCGCCAGCTCATCGGCGGTCAGCGCCACACCCTGGGTCATTCTGCCCCCTTGCCCGTTCATCGATTGACCGGCGCAGTATAGCGGCGGCGCTAGATTTCTCCCAGCATCGCCCGGGCGGTCTGATACTCGGGCCGGGCGTACAACGCTGACAGTGTCTCGCCGCCCCGTCCGTGCATACGCGCCAGGCGCAGTGCTGCGCGCGGATCCGGCGCGGGCAGATGCTCGAGCACCGGGTCGATCGCCCGGCCGGCGTTGCCGACGATGGCCATATCGCAGCCTGCCCGGAGGGCGGCCAGGATGCGCGCTTGCAGATCACCCGCCACGGCAGCCGCTGCCATCTCGAGATCGTCACTGAAAATCGCCCCGCCAAAGCCGAGTGCGCCGCGCAAATACCTCACCCATGGCGCCGAGAACCCCACCGGTTGCGAATCCACCGCCGGAAAAACCAGATGTGCCAGCATGACCGCTGCAAGACCATTGTCGATCAGCCGTCGAAAGGGCAGCAGATCGGCATGCTCGAGATCGGCAATGGCCCGGGGGTCTTCGGCGGCGCTCAGGTGCGAGTCGGGAGCGACCCCGCCGTGGCCCGGGAAGTGCTTGCCCACACAGGCCATCCCGGCGGTGGCGCAGCCGCGCTGCCACTCAAGCGCCAGTGCCGCCACATCATCGGGCCGTTCCGAGAAGGCCCGATCGCCGATCACCTGGCTGACCCCGTAGTCGATATCCAGGACCGGCGCGAAGCTGAAGTCGACACCGAGGCTGCGGAGTTCGCTGGCCATCAGCCAGCCGGCCTGACGCGCGGTTTCGCGGGCAAGTGCCGGGGTCAGACGCGCTGCCTGTCCCAGCCGCCCGGCAGGCGGCAAGGTCGTCACGCCGTCACGGATGCGCTGGACGCGGCCGCCCTCCTGATCCGTGGCGATCAGCAACGGCGGCGATCGGAGCCCACGAATCGATCGGGTCAGCGCCAGTAATTGTTCGGGGTCGTGATAGTTACGGGCAAAAAGGATCACCCCGCCCACCGAAGGATGACAAAGCCGCTCCTTTTCTTCGCCAAGCAGCTCGATGCCCTCGATACCGATCATCAATGGCCCGAGCAAGGGAACCTCTCCTTGTCGGTGTCATCGTCGATGACAACCGCCATCCCCGGCCAGCACTGGTCGGCAAGCTCGATAACGGCCTCGTTGCGCATCCGGATACAGCCATGCGACCGGGGCACGCCCATGGGCTCGGTATCCGGCGTGCCATGGATGTAAATCAACCGCCGGAGCGTATCCACCGCACCCCCCCGGTTGAACCCGAGCTCGATTCCGGTCAACCAGAGGACGCGCGACAGGATCCAGTCCCGCGCCGGGGCCTGAGCGCCGAGGCTTGGGGTGTAGATCTCGCCGGTCGGGCGCCGGCCGACAAAGACTGCTCCGGCCGGCGCGTTACGGCCGATGACCATGCGAATCCGATGAGCGCCGCGGGGGGTGCCGCCCTGGCCGTTTTGCTCGCCCGGGCCCGCGGCGGCGGTGGAACAGGCCCACTGCCCGACCACCCGGCCATCGATTGCCAGCGTAAGGCGCTGCATCGACAGGGACACCCGGATTCCGTTTTGCACTGCGTTGCTGCCTCCGCGGCGGTGAGCGCCGATGGTATCCTACCGATCAGTCAATCAAAGCTTATCAGGGGGCACCGGTTTCGATGAAAAAACTCATCCTGCTGCGCCATGGCCAGAGCATCTGGAATCTGGAAAACCGTTTCACAGGCTGGCATGACGTCGATCTCAGCGATCAGGGCCGAACCGAGGCCGTGGCCGCCGGGCAACTGATGGCCGATGCCGGATTAAAGCCCGATATCGCCTACACATCGGTGTTGACCCGCGCCATTCGCACCGCGTTCATGGGTTTGGATAGCCTTGGTCGGCTCTGGATTCCGCTGATCAAGGACTGGCGACTCAATGAGCGCCACTACGGCGCGCTGACCGGACTCAACAAGGCCGAGACGGCCGAGCAATATGGCGACGAGCAGGTGCACATCTGGCGGCGGAGCTTCGCTACGCCACCGCCCCCGCTTGACCGCGATGACGCCCGCCACCCCTGCAATGACCCCCGCTACGCGGGACTCGACCCGGCCAGCCTCCCGGCCACGGAGTCGCTCGAAGACACACTCGATCGCGTGCTGCCCTACTGGCAGAGCCAGCTTGCTCCGGCGCTCGCCGACTGCAGCACCATGCTGATCGCCGCCCATGGCAACAGCCTGCGGGCGCTGGTCAAACACCTTGAAGGGCTGTCCGATGAGGCCATCACCGGCGTGGAGATCGCCACCGGCGATCCGCTGGTCTACGAGCTCGACGACGGGCTGTCGGTGGAGCGCAAGTATTCGTTGCGGGAGCGCTCATGAGTGACCTCACCCATCTGAACACCCGCGGCGAGGCCCACATGGTGGATATTGGCGAGAAACAGGCCACCCACCGCATGGCCATCGCCGAGGGCCGGATCGTCATGGAAGCCTCCACCCGCGAGGCCTTGCTGGCCGGCAACCTGGCCAAAGGGGATGCGCTTGCCACCGCCCGGATCGCCGGCATCATGGCGGCAAAGCGCACCGCCGAGGTGATTCCCCTCTGCCATCCCCTGCCATTGAGTCACCTGGATGTCGAATTGACGGCGCTCGACGAACCGATGGCCATGCACTGTCAGGTCCGGGCAGAAACCCGGGGGGCGACCGGGGTCGAGATGGAGGCGCTCAATGGTGTGCAGGCGGCTCTGTTGACGGTTTATGACATGTGCAAGGCCCTCGATCGCGGCATGCGGATCGAGGGCGTGCAGCTTGTACACAAATCCGGGGGCCGTTCCGGCGAGTGGAACCGTTAGCCGTCCACCGCGGCGTTGACGTGGGCGGCATAGATGAAGTCATTTTCATGCAGCCCGTTGATGGCATGGGTGTAGATTTCGACCTCGCAGAACCCATACCCGAACCGAATCTCGGGGTGGTGGTCCTGATCTTCGGCCACATCCCCGGCTTGATTGGCAATGGCCTGGGCCTCGGCGAAGTTGGGCGTCTTGAACCGCCGGGTCAGCACCCGGGCATCGTCGCTTAATGACCAACCGGGAACCTCGGGCATCCTGGCTTCGGCATCCTCGCGGCTGAGCGGCGGGATGCCCCCCTGGCATGGCGTGCAGCGCTTGTCGGTCAGGCTCATCGCATTCTCCCTTTCGTTGTCCCGGCAATGGCGCCGGGGTTAAAGTGCGGTCAGACCAATGCGGTCAGCTAATCATCTAACCAAGGGGTGCTGCAATGACCGACGCGGCCAGTCCAACGCCACGGGTGGGGCTTTTTGTCACCTGCCTGGTTGATTTCTTCCGGCCTCGCGTTGGCTTTGCCAGCGTCCGACTGCTCGAGTCGGCGGGCTGTGATGTCGAGGTGCCGGCCGGGCAGACCTGTTGCGGCCAACCCGCCTACAACACCGGCGATCTGGGTGACACCCGCGATATCGCCCGCCGCGTCATCGAGGCCTTTGCCGGCTTTGACTATCTGGTTGCGCCATCGGGCTCGTGCCTGGGTCAGATCCGGCAGTACCCGACGCTTTTCGATGAGGGCAGCGAATGGCGGCGCCGCGCCGACGAGCTGGCCGGACGGAGTTACGAGATCATGGCGTTCATCAACGATGTGCTCGGCATCACACCGCCCGAGCAGGGCTTTACCGGGCGGGTGACCTACCACGATAGCTGCTCGGGGCTTCGGCAACTGGGCATTCGCGAACAGCCCCGGCAGCTGCTGGGCGGCAACGCCGGGCTGGAGATGGTCGAGATGGACGAACGGGATACCTGCTGCGGGTTCGGCGGCACGTTCTGCGTCAAATACCCGGATATCTCGACCCGCATGGTTGATCAAAAGGCCGAGAGTATTGAGCGCACCGGCGCGGAGACGCTGCTGGGCGGCGATCTGGGGTGTTTGATGAATATCGCCGGGCGGATGCACCGGCGCGGACAACCTGTCAAGGTACGCCATGCCGTTGAAGTGCTTGCCGGCATGGCCGACGAGCCGGCCATCGGCGAGGAGGAATAGTAATGGCGGTAAGCGAAGCTGACTTTCGGGCAAGGGCCCGGAAAGCCCTCGATGACGATAACCTCCAGGCGGCGCTCGCGCAGGCCAAAGGCGGGTTTGTCGACAAACGCGCCGATGCCATTCTTGATCTGCCTGCCTTTGAGCAGCTCCGTGAGCGCGGCCGTCAGATCAAGGATCATACCCTAGAATATTTAGATACTTACCTGGATGAGTTCGAGCAAAACCTCAATAGCGCCGGCGGCCAGCTCCACTACGCCGCCGATGCCGAATCGGCCCGCGAGGCCGTGCTTCGAATCTGTCGCGAGGCCCACGCCCGGCAGATCATCAAGGCCAAAACCATGGCCGGCGAGGAAGTGGGCCTCAACGAAGCCCTCGAGGCCGAATTCGAAACGGTCGAAAGTGACCTTGGCGAGTACATCATTCAGCTGGCCAAAGAACCCCCTAGCCACATCATCGCCCCGGCGGTGCATAAAACCCGCGGCGAGATCACCGAGCTTTTTGACACCCATCACCACGGCCGAAGCGGCGGGCCGCTTCGCGAGACCCCCGATCTGGTCAACGAGGCCCGGGGCGTGCTGCGGGAGAAGTTCCTCGGCGCCGATATCGGCATCAGCGGCGCCAACTTTCTAGTGGCCGACACCGGGACCATCACCCTGGTGACCAACGAGGGCAATGCCGATCTCTCGACCAGTCTGCCCCGGGTGCACATTGCCATCGCCGGGGTCGAGAAGCTTGTCCCGTCAATGCAGGAGGCCTCGTCCATGCTGCGGCTGCTCGCTCGCAGCGCCACAGGCCAGCAGATCACCGCGTATACCACGTTCATCACCGGCGCGCGCCGCGAGGATGAGCTCGACGGCCCCGAAGAGCTTCATGTCGTTCTCATCGACAACGGCCGCAGCCGCATGCTTGGCAATGACTACCGCGAGATGCTGCGCTGCATTCGCTGTGGGGCCTGCATGAATCACTGCCCGGTCTACAGCGCCATCGGCGGGCATGCCTACGGCTGGGTCTACCCGGGGCCAATGGGTGCGGTGCTCACGCCAATGTTCCGGGGTCTGGACAAATCCAGCGACCTGCCCCAGGCCTGCACCCTCAATGGCCGCTGCCAGACCGTCTGCCCGGTCAAGATCCGCCTGCCCCACCTGATCCGCCAGCTCCGGGATGATGCCTTTGAACAGCAGATCACCCCCGCAACCACCCGCTGGGGGATCCGTGGCTGGGCCTGGTTGGCTCGACGCCCGCGCCTCTACACCGCGGTGACCGGACTGGCGCAACGGCTCATGAGCCGGCTGGGACGTGGCTCGGTCCGGCGGGCGCCATTGGCCGGTGCCTGGACCGCCGGCCGTGACCTGCCATTGCCCGGCCGGGGCGGCACCTTTCAGCAGCAATGGCAGGCGCGTCAGAGGAGTGGCCAGGATGGATGATCGCGATCGGGTATTGACGCGGATCCGCGGGTCCTTGGGCCGGACCGAGACACCCAGCCGAGAAGCCGCCCGGGCCGATCTGGCGGCACGGCTGGACGATACACCCCCGCGGCCGCAGTGGGAGGCCACCCGGGTTGAGCGCTTTACCGAGCGACTGGAGGCCGCCGCCGGCAGCTGGGCCAGTGTCGCCGAGCGTGAAGCGCTCCCATCGATGATCGCCGCGTGGCTGGGCGAAGCCGGTGAGCACCCCCTTGGCATGGCCCCCCACCCATTGCTCACCGGGCTGGACTGGTCGCCGCTGACCACGCCACAGACCGATCTGGACAACGCCCGCCACTGGCATACCGCCATCACCGTGGCCTACGCGGGGATCGCCGAGACAGGCTCGATTGTCCTGCCCTCGGGGCCGAGTCGGCCGACCACCCCCAACTTTCTGCCCGACCGGCATATCGTGGTGCTTTCGGTCGGCGACATCGTCGATTACATGGAATCGGTCTGGGATCGGCTGCTTGCCGACGGCCCGCTGCCGCGGACCGTTAACGTGATCACCGGCCCATCCCGCACGGCGGATGTGGAACAGACCCTGCAGCTTGGCGCCCACGGCCCACGACAGCTGCACGTGCTGCTTTTACAGGACTAGCCGTTATCGGTCGGCTCGGCCGCGTCATCGCCGGCCTCGGCGGCTTTGGCACGCTGATAGGCCGCCTCCAGCGTATCGAAGTCCACATCCTCCGGCCGTTGACCGGTCTCCCGCAGGATCGCCTCGAGGCCGCGAAACCGGCGCTCGAACTTGGCGTTGCCGGCACGGAGGGCCTGCTCCGGGTCGACGCCGCGACGACGAGCCAGATTGACACAGGCAAGCAGCAGATCCCCGATCTCTTCGGCAACCCCCGCGTCGTCCGCGGGAGTCATCGCCATGGCCGCTTCGACCTCGGCCAACTCCTCGCGGATTTTCTCGACCACCGGCGCGTCATCCGGCCAGTCGAACCCCACCCGGGCCGCCCGGGACTGGAGCTTTCGCGAGCGGGTCAGCGCCGGGAGTGCCAGGGGGATGTCATCGAGCGCGCTGTCAGGTTGAGTGCCGCCCCGGGCATTGCGTCGCTCTTCGGCCTTGATGGCCTCCCAGGTGGCACGCTGCCCCGCCGCGGTGGTCTCTTGATGGGCACCGAAGACGTGGGGATGACGACGGATCAGTTTGTCGGTGACGCCGCGGGCGATGGACTCGAAATCAAAGGCGCCCTCCTCGCGACCCATCTGGGCGTAGAACACCACCTGAAAGAGCAGATCGCCGAGTTCATCGCGCATCGCGGCGCGATCGCCACGTTCGATGGCATCCGCGACCTCATAGGCTTCCTCAAGGGTGTGCGGCACGATACTGCGAAAATCCTGCTGTCCGTCCCAGGGACAGCCCCGCTCGGGGTCCCGCAGCCGGGTCATGACGCCAAGCAGCTCATCCAGCGCCGTCATCGTTTCTGGTACTGACTGGCACCAAAGAGTTGCTCTTTGGCCTTGTCATCGAGCTGCGGCGGCCGGGCATCGGCGAGCACCGCCACCCCGCGCTCGACCGCCGGCCGCTCGGCAATGGCATCGAACCAGCGTTTGAGGTGCGGGTAGTCGCCCAGGGACTGGCCCTGGTTTTCGTAGGGGCGGATCCAGGGGAAGCAGGCGATATCGGCGATGGTGTACATCTCACCGGCCAGCCACTCGCGATCCGCCAGGCGACGGTCCAGTACGCCGTACAAACGCGAGGCCTCGTTGGTGTAGCGGTCGATGGCATAGTCAATCGACTCGGGTGCGTACTGACGAAAGTGATGCGCCTGGCCAAGCATCGGCCCGAGCCCGCCCATCTGAAACATCAACCACTCCAGGGTCTCGAGGCGTGCGCGGGGGTCGGCCGGCATCAGCTCGCCGGTCTTCTCGGCGAGATACAGGAGAATGGCACCGGATTCGAAAAGCGACACCGGTTCACCACCCGGGCCGTCGTGGTCGATGATCGCCGGGATCTTGTTGTTGGGGCTGATCCTGAGGAATGCTTCGCCAAACTGATCGCCCTGGCCGATGTTAATAGGCTGGACCCGATAGTCGAGGCCGAGCTCTTCGAGTGCGATATGCACCTTGTGTCCGTTGGGGGTGGGCCAGGTGTAGAGATCGATCATGCTGCCTCCATCCTTTATGATTGGGGGTATGGAAGATATTCCCGGTTATCAGCGGCGCTACAGTGTGCCCGTTCGGATAGGCCACGTCACGGTCGGCGGCGACGCGCCGGTGGTGGTGCAGTCGATGACCAACACCGACACCGTCGATGAGGTGCGAACGGCCATCCAGGTGGCCGACCTGGCCCGGGCGGGGTCCGAGCTGGTGCGGATTACCGTCAACAGCGAGGAAGCGGCCCGCGCGGTGCCCGGTATCCGGCAGCGGCTCGACGACATGGGGGTGGATGTCCCGCTGGTCGGCGATTTTCATTTCAACGGACACAAGCTGCTTCGTGCGGTGCCCGCCTGTGGCGAGGCGCTGGGCAAACTGCGCATCAACCCGGGCAACGTCGGCAAGGGCTCGCGTCGTGACCCGCAGTTTGCCGAAGTCATCGAGATCGCACGCGATCTCGACCGCCCCATTCGCATCGGCGTTAACTGGGGCAGCCTCGATCAGGATCTGCTGGCGCGGATGATGGATGAAAATGCCCGTCGTCCCGAGCCCCGGAGTCCGGATGCCGTGATGCGCGATGCGGTGGTGACCTCGTCGCTTGACAGTGCCGAGCGGGCCGAGTCGCTTGGCCTGCCCCATGACCGGATCATCATCTCGTGCAAGATGTCGCGGGTGCAGGATCTCATCAGCGTCTACCAGGATCTCGCCGGGCGCTGCGAGTACCCGCTGCACCTGGGCCTGACCGAGGCCGGCATGGGCTCGAAGGGGATTGTCTCGTCCACCGCCGCGCTGGCCGTGCTGTTGCAGCAGGGCATCGGCGATACCATTCGCATCTCGCTGACACCGGAGCCGGGGGGTGATCGCACACAAGAGGTGATCGTCGCCCAGGAGATCCTCCAGTCCATGGGGCTTCGCAGCTTCACCCCCATGGTGGCGGCCTGCCCCGGGTGCGGGCGGACCACCAGCACCTTTTTCCAGGAACTGGCCGACGAGATCCAGACCCATGTCCGTGACCGCATGCCGGTATGGCGGGAGCAGTATCCCGGGGTCGAATCCATGACCCTGGCGGTGATGGGCTGCGTGGTCAACGGCCCAGGTGAGAGCCGTCAGGCGGATATCGGGATCAGCCTGCCGGGGACGGGAGAGAAACCCGTGGCGCCGGTCTATGAGGACGGCGAGAAAACCGTCACCTTAAAGGGTGAGACGATCGCCGATGACTTCAAAGACATCGTCGAGGCCTATGTGGCGCGACGATACGGCCGGGCCGATCCGGCGGCCGGCGAAGCCTGATCCGCCCTAGTCCTCGAGCAGGTCCCGTTTGTCGGGAACGGCCATCCACTCATCGGCATCCGCCGGCGGTGGCTCGGCCCGTTTGATGACCGGCCATCGCGCTGCCAGCTGTGCGTTGAGCTCGATGAACCCTTGCTGATCGGCCGGGACCTCGTCATCCGGGTAGATGGCCTCCACCGGGCATTCCGGCACGCAAACGGCACAGTCGATGCAGGTTTGCGGGTCGATCACCAGAAAATTGGGCCCACCGTGGAAACAATCCACCGGACAGACTTCGACGCAGTCGGTATACCGACAGCGTATACAGGGCTCGGTGACGACGTAGGTCATGGCGCCCCTGCCAGGGATTGGCCACGGCGGCTCGACAGCGCGCCACAGACATCGCATCGCCACTGTCGGCCGCTGTACTGCCGATCCAGCGCCTCGCGGATATCGGGTCTCGCAGCAAAGTCAGCCAGCGTAATGCCATCCAGAAATGCCCCGATGCGCTGCGACAGGGTGGTCCAGACTGCCTCGTCAAGATCCGAGCCAAGCCGTCGGGGCAAGCCTTCGCCATCCATCAGGGTGATGACCTCGCCGATGGAGATGCCCTCAGGCGGCCGCCCCAAGCGATAGCCACCACCCGGCCCGGGCGTGCCCTTGACAAGCCCTGCCCGGCGAAGCCGCCAGAAAATCTGATCGACATAGGACATGGAAATGCCTTGACAGTCCGATACCTCCGCCAGCGGTACGGCGCCGACCGGATTGTGGATGGCCAGATGCAGCAACGCGCTGACAGCATAACGGCTTTTGGCAGACAAGCGAATCATAGGCGCATTATGACAGTTCACCGCCGGTGGACGGGAGGGCAAATGGCGTCACCGTGTGGCCATGATTGACCGGGCCGTGGCCACTGCCCAATGGCACCGCGGTCTCCAGCGCGCGGCGCAGATAGCGGCGTCCGCGGTCAACGGCCGTCGATCGGGTCAGGCCCCGGCCAATGCCCTCGGCAACCGCCGAGGCCAGTGTACAACCGGTGCCGTGATCGGCCCGGGTGTCGATACGCTTGTGTTCAAAGCGCAACATGCCCTCTGGGCCGGCGAGGATATCCACCAGTGACTCGCCCCCCAGGTGGCCGCCTTTTAAAAGCACCGCCTCGCAGCCCAGGGCCCGCAATGCCTCGGCCGCCTCGGCCATCGTCTCCTCGCGATCCAACTTACAGCCCAACAGGGCCTCTGCCTCGGGCAGATTGGGGGTGATCAGTTGGGCCCGCGGGATGAGCACCGCCCGGAGCATGGCCATGGCCTCGTCGCTGACCAGCCGATCACCGCTTTGGGCCACCATCACCGGATCGACGATCAGCGGCACGTCCGCAGCCTCGCGTGCCAGCGTCTCGGCTACCACCTCGATGACCGCCGGCGAGTGCAGCATGCCGGTCTTGAGCGCATCGGCGCCGATATCGCGTAACACCGATTCCATTTGCGCGCGGATGAAACCCGGTGCCACCCCCTCAACGCCCTGGACGCCAAGGGTATTCTGCGCGGTCAGTGCGGTGACCGCGGTCATCGCGTAGCCGCCCAGGGCGGTGACCGTTTTGATATCCGCCTGGATCCCGGCCCCACCGCCCGAGTCCGATCCGGCGATAATGCAAATACGTGCTGGTTTCATGAACGCCCCCTGAGCGCGTTTTGATAATCCGCCCGGGCTTGCTGCCGATCCGGCTTGCCGCTGCCGGTCAATGGCAGCGACGTCACCTGCATGACATCGGCCGGTTGTTTGTACGACGCCAGCCTTGGTCTCAGCCAGTCCCGGAGCGCATCCATGGTGATGGGTGCATCGCTGGTGAAAACCGCCACCGGCCGTTGCCCCCAGCGTGGATCCGACATGGCAAAAACAAGCGCCGCATTGACCGCCGGATGCGCAGCCAGCGCCGCCTCGATCTCTTCGGCGGCGACCTTCTCGCCACCGCTGATGATGACATTATCCAGCCGGCCGACGATGCGCACCCGGCCATCGGCCGCCTCGCGCGCCAGATCGCCACTGCGAAGCCAGCCCGCCTCGGCCCAGCGCGCCGCACTGGCCGACGGATCATCCCAATAGCCGTCAAACGAATGCGGGCTTCGCAACTGCAGCTCACCGACTTCCCCGGTGCCAACCCGTTGGCCGGTGTCGGGGTCGATGATGCGATAGTCGCAGTGATAGAAGCTGGTGCCGACACTGCCTGCCCGGGCCCGCTGCTCGTCGAGGCCGACATCGTCGGCGGCATCCACCAGGTTAGAGGGGCCCGCCTCGGTCAGACCGTAGGCCTGATTGACCGCCACGCCGCGGTCAAAGAAAGCCTCCATGGTTTTTTGACTGCATGGCCCGCCGGCCACGGTAATCCCCTCGAGTGACCGCAGAGAGGCACGCTCGAAGTTGGGCGCCGCACGCAGCGCCTGCAGCATGGCCTCGACCGCACCCAAGTGATTGACGTCGTACCGATCGATGTTGGCGAGCACGGTCTCGGCTTCAAACGCCGGCTGCAGGATCACCGTGCCACCGGCGTAGAGCACGGGGATAGCAGTATTCCAGCCACCAATGTGGAAGAGCGGAAACAACAAAAGCTCGCGACGCCGGGCCATGGACTCGGGCGCTGAGACCAGCAACTCGATGGCATTCCAGATCATCTGCCGATGGCTGACGCGACAGATCTTGGGCAATCCGGTGCTCCCGCCGGTGTGGATGAGCATGGCAAGCGCCCCCGGCGACAGTGGCCGGTTGACCGACGCGGCGCCATCTGCCGGCTGGGTGAGCGGGATATCCAGATCGTAGACCGGCGTTGTCGGCGGCAAAACATCGCCAAGGCCCTCCATCACCGGCGAGTCGGTGGCCACCACGGCCGGCGCCAGTCGCTGTAAAAGCGCCTCGATTTCGGCGGGCGCCAGCCGATGACTGACCGGTGCAAGCACCGCGCCGATCTTGCCACAAGCGAGAAACAGCACCAGCGCCTCGAGCCGGTTGCGAGCAACAAGCGCCAGACGATCGCCGGGGCCGAGCCCGTAGTCGTCAGCCAAGCGGGCTGCCAGCGCACAGGCCCGATCATCCAGCGCGCGATACGTAAGCGTGGTCTGAGTGTGCGGTTCGATCACCGCCGTGCGATCGGGGGTCAGCGTCCGTCGCCGGCCACTCCAGTCCCCCACCCAGTCCATGGGCGGCTCAGACGCGTTCGAGAATTCATCGCCCCTGTTTTTCATGACAATGATTGCAGCAGAATACGCCCATGGGGTACAGCAATCTCACGGATATCGGCGTCAACCTCACGCATCGACGCTTTGATGGTGATCGCGCAGCGGTCATCGAGCGCGCCCGGGCCGCCGGCGTGACACGCATGGTGCTCACTGGCACGAGCGCCGCCGAGTCGCAGGCGGCCGCCCGACTGGCCGCCGCCCATCCCCGTTGCATGACCTCAACCGCCGGCGTCCACCCCCACGAAGCATCCACCTGGTCCCAGGCGACGCGCGAGGTCATCGTCGATCTGGCCAGTCGCGAGCCGACCGTTGCCATCGGCGAGACCGGCCTGGATTACTGCCGCGATTTCTCGCCGCGAACGGACCAACAGGCCTGCTTTGCCGCCCAGCTCGACCTCGCCGCCACCCAGGGCCTGCCGGCATTTTTGCATCAACGCGATGCCGAGGCGGATTTCCTGGCGATCCTCCGCCAGCACCGCGACGCATTGCCTGGCGCGGTGCTTCACTGTTTTACCGGGCCGCGGTCGCTGTTACATGCCTGTCTCGATCTGGATCTGCATATCGGGGTGACCGGGTGGATCTGCGACGAGCGTCGCGGCGGTGCGCTGCGCGACTGCGTGGCCGACATCCCCGCCGAGCGGCTGATGATCGAAACCGATGCGCCTTTTCTGTTGCCCCGGGACATCGCCCAAAAGCCGGCCAACCGGCGCAATGAGCCAGCCTATCTGGGCCATGTACTAGAGACCGTCGCGGCGCTGCGGGATGAGTCGGCAGCCGACCTGGCTGCCAGCACGACCCGGGTGGCGGCACGGTTTTTCTCGCTCGAGGGCGAGTGATCAGGCCGATTCTGCCGTCGAGGCCGCGTGACGTTCGATGGCCGCGCGGCGGGCGGCAAGGGCCTGATCGATAATCTCGGCACCGGCGCTTTTATCCGCCGCGCCCCGGCTCAGCGCCCGTCGCCAGACCCGGGCGCCGGGCTGGCCCTGAAAAAGCCCGGTCAAATGCCGGGTATACCGCGACACCGGGACATCCGGGCGAAGCCGGGCGGCCACATAATCCCGATAAGCCAGCGCCACCGACGCCCGCGAATGCCCGCTGGCCGGTGCATCGCCAAAGACCCGCGCATCGGCCTGTGCGAACAGCCAGGGGTCGTGGTACGCCGCCCGTCCGATCATCACCCCGTCAAGCCGTTCGATCCACGGCATGCCTTGATCGAGCGTCTCGATGCCCCCGTTGAGAACGATCGGAAGCGCCGGAAAGGCGTCTTTCAGCGCTTCGACCCGATCGTATCGCAGCGGCGGTATCTCACGGTTTTGCTTGGGCGAAAGCCCCTTTAGCCAGGCCTTTCGGGCATGAACAATCAATGCCTGCGCCCCAGCAGCAACCACCGCCTCGGTGAATCGGCACAACGAGGCAAAGTCGTCGAGCTCATCAACGCCAATACGGCATTTAACGGTCACCGGCCGATCGCTTGCCTCTGCCATCGCGGTGACGAGTGTCCGGACCAGTTCAGGCTCGCGCATCAGACAGGCGCCAAAGCGGCCCGACTGCACCCGATCACTGGGGCAGCCGACGTTGAGATTGATCTCGTCATACCCCCAGCGCGCCCCCAGCCTGGCCCCATAGGCGAGTTGCGCGGGGTCGCTGCCTCCGAGCTGCAGCGCCACCGGGTGCTCGACATCCGAGCGGGCCAGGAAGCGCTCGGCGCGACCGTGCCAGAGCGCCTGCGCCGGGACCATCTCGGTATACAGACGGGTTCGGGTGGTGATCTGGCGCAGCAGCCAACGAAAGGCCGGGTCCGTCCAGTCCATCATGGGGGCGACGCTCAGTCGAAGGTCCATGGCACTACGCATTGGGGTTGAGCCCGGGGTATGATCCAGTCATGAACGCAAAGGCTAGCACGACGCCCTCGCGGTCACCGAGGATCCGGTTCTACACAACCGCAGGCTGCCATCTTTGTGATGAGGCACTCGCCATGCTGACGCCGGTTGCCCGGCGGCGCGGCCTGACCATCGAGACGATTGACGTTTTGGATGATCCCTGGGCGGAACACCGGTACGCCGAATCCATCCCGGTCGTCGCCCGGGATGATCGCGACGAGGCGCTTTGCTGGCCCTTCGACCGCGGCCGACTCTATCGGTATCTGCCATGACGCCGAGGCGCTGTCGGCAGACAATCGCCGGCGCCCTTGCGGCCCTGATGCTGCTTGCCGCGCTGACAGGCGCCGCTGCGATGCCCTACCCGGGGACCTGGATACGCGTCGATACCGAGGCGTCGGTGGCTGAGATCCGTCATGGCGAGCGGCTCGTCACGGTCCTCGAACATGTCGCTTTTGGTCGCGGCGGCATATCGGATCTTCACATCCGGGGTGATAACACCACCCCCACCGGGCGCTTTCGGATCAACCGCATCAACCGCGACAGCCGTTTTCACTTATTTTTTGCCATCAATTACCCGACCGTCGAGCATCTCGACGCCGCCCGGCGGGACGGAATCGTGGGCCACGAAGAATACACCCGAGCGCTTGACCATGCCGGCGAGCGCGGCTATCTGCCTCAGGATGGCCCGCTCGGCGGCCACATCGGGTTTCACGGCATTGGTGATGGTGACCCGGCGATCCACGAGGATTTCCACTGGACCGAGGGTTGTATCGCGATGACCAATGAACAGATCGAACAATTCGATGAATTCGTCGAAATTGGCACCCCTGTTGTCATTGAGTAGGTCCAAAAGGGGGTTGCAAGTGGCATCGTCCCGCGCAATCATTCCCGCGACATCCGCGGGGTTTTATCCGCCGCAAAGTCAAACGATGGCAATCGCGAACGCAATACAGGAGTTAAACGAATGTCCCAGTCGCTCAAAACGCTGCTCAAGCTGAGCGCCGCCACCGCCTCGATAGGGCTTTTGGTTGGGTGTGCCACGCAGGCCTCCACCCAGGAGCTGCAGGCGGAGCTGGAAGACGTGCGGGCCATGGCCGAGGCCGCCATGGACGAGGCAAGCACCGCAATGGTCACCGCCGAAGGTGCCGATGCGCTGGCCAAGGGCGCTCAGCGCACCGCCGATGACAACAGCGAGAAGATCGATCGCATGTTCGAGCGCTCGATGTACAAGTAAGCCAACCCCCGGTTGGCATGCAAACCCCGCCCCGGCGGGGTTTTTTTATGGCCCCGATCGGGCGGTCATCGCCTCGAGCGCGAGTGGCCGGGTGTCATCCCGGGACACCAGCGCCGGCATGCCGCTTGCCTGATCCACCACATCAACCAGCCGCTCGTTGTCCACCCGCCCGGTGCCACGGTCAAGCACACCGGCGATGGCTAGCACCGCCGCTTCGAGGGGCGGCGGGCTTAACGGGTCATAGGCATTCTCGGCGTCCGCCGGCAGCACCGGATGCGCCTCGATGGCCAGATTACCGCCCAGCCACCCGGCCTTGACCGGCTGATTGACGATCCGCACCTGGGTGCCCTCTGGCAGCCGCTCGAAAAGCGATTCCACGTCTTCCGGAAACATCCGGATGCACCCATGGGTGACCCGCATCCCAATCCCCCGTGGCTCGTTGGTGCCATGGATGAGATACGCCCCGCCCGGAATGGAAAGGCGCATTTTGTGCCGGCCCAGGGGGTTGTCCGGCCCCGGCGGCACGGCCTCGGGCAGCGGGCGCCCCTGAGCGGCCCGCTCTTCGAGGATCGAGTCGGGCGGAAACCAGTAAGGGTTGCGGGTTTTCTCGGTAATCCGCGATACGCCAAGGGGGGTCGACCAGTCCATCCGACCGACACTGATGGGATAGGTTTCGACGACAGGCCTTTGATTTTTCTTGGGTTCTGGGTAGTGATAAAGCCGCATTTCGGGGATGTTGATCACTACCCCTTCGCGGGGCGCATTGGGCAGGACAAACCGCGAGGGAATGGTGATTGACGTCCCCTCGCCCGGGAGCCAGACATCCACACCGGGATTGGCGCGGCGCATCTCCTCGTAGCCAATCCCGTATTCTCGTCCCAGCGCGAGCAGCGTGTCGGACTCACGGGCCTCGATCTGTTGGACCGCTCCCACCACATCGCTTCCCGGTGGTGGCAGCGGATAGGTTAGCGCCTGAGCGGCCCCCGCGGTGAGGCATCCAAGTGATATCCAGACCGCCCGGAGCAGCGTCATGGGCGCGACTCGCGCACCAGCCCGCAAAGCCCCGCGTCGCCGGGACGGACAGTGCTGTTGGGATTTGGAACACCGCATCACGTCTCGTAATGTACCTTAATCAATACCCAATCGATGCGCAGGAGAATACGCGATGGATGATCAGACCCGGGAATCCCTCGAGGCAGCGGCCTTTCGCACCCTTGTCACCCACCTACGCCAACGCACCGATGTCCAGAATATCGACCTCATGGAGCTTGCCGGGTTCTGCCGCAACTGCCTGTCGCGCTGGTACATGGAGGCCGCCCAGGCCCAGGGCATCGACATGGACAAGGAGACCGCCCGCGAGATCGTCTATGGCATGCCTTACGAAGAATGGAAAGATCGCTACCAGCAATAACAATGGCTTAAATCCCACAACGCCTCTTCGCTTTTGCCCGTGGATGCGCAATAATAAAGCCATGACGAGAGGACAGCACGCATTGCTGCGCGGATCTTTGCTGACGATCACCCTGATCGCCAGCGGGGCGGCGTTTGCCCAGGATGGTGCGTGGAGTGATGTTCTGCAGCCAGAGCTTGAGTTGACCTCGCACTTAAGTGAGCGGCTTGATATTCGATTTGGGGTCAATCAGCGCGATCCCGTGGCTGTCCGACCCCGGGATGAAGGCTTTGGGCTGGACGATGGGTCATTGCAGTTCTCCACGCTCATCGACTATTCGATTCACGAAAGCGGCCTGCGCATGACCGGGGGCGCGATGGTCGGCGAGGACTGGCTGACGACCAAGAGCATCACGACACCCCGTCTCGACAACCCGGATATGCAGACCTACCTGGGCGTGGGCTGGGATAACGATTTCGGCACCCAGGGCCGCTTTGGCCTGTCGCTGGACATGGGCCTGGCCTTCGAGGGGCTCAACGACACGTCCCTGCCAGACGACCCGACGGTCAACGACGCGGCCCCCTCCGATGACGCCTCACTGGGCACCGCATTCGAGAGCTTTCGCTACACGCCCAGTTTTTCGGCCGGGATCGAGTACCGGTTTTAACCGTCTGTGCGCCAACTGCCCGATCGCAGTTACTCTGCCCGGTTGTGTATTCCCCGAGCATTCGCACCCAACGAGATTGCCAGACACAAAAAAGGCCCCTGCGGGGCCTTTTTTTAAATTTGGCGGAGAGGGTGGGATTGACTCGCCCCTCACGGGGCTCGCCCTTCGGGCGCCTCGCGTCTGCTCGGCGTCCCAACGGCCGCAGGCCGTTGGTCGAACCCGTCGTTTGCCCCTTCGTGGGTTCGAACCCCAACGCAGCTAACAGACACAAAAAAGGGGCCGATGGCCCCTGTTTTGTGTCTGGCGGAGAGGGTGGGATTCGAACCCACGAAGGGCGATTAAGCCCTTACTCCCTTAGCAGGGGAGCGCCTTCAGCCGCTCGGCCACCTCTCCGTTGAAGAGGCAAGAATACGGCAAGGACGGTTTCACGTAAACCGGGGCCGGCATTTGGATCCGGTCAGGCCGCGCCCCCGTCGGTTGAATCTTTTGGTGGATCGCCCTCCTCACGGATGCGGTCATAGATTTCCTCGCGATGCACCGAAACATCCTTCGGCGCCTTGACACCGACCCGCACCTGATTGCCCTTGACACCCAGAACCGTGACTTCGATTTCATCGCCTATCATCAGGGTTTCGCCGACCCTGCGCGTCAGAATGAGCATTCCGACTTCTCCTAATCGTTATCTGCCTGCCCGGTCAGACCACATTGACACGTAAATGATCCTGCGGTCTGTTCAAATGCCGCCCTGCCCTTGGTCATCTCCCCCCATGGGCGACTGGCTGCGGGGTTCATCCGACACCCCCACCAAAACTGTATACAGTTTACACGAAAACTACCCCTCCATATGAGGGGGTCAGGTATTTTCTCCTTCCACCGCGACGGTTTTGCCACTCGCCTCATCCAGATCAAAGGCCTTGTGCAGCGCCCGGGTCCCGAGTTCAAGATATTTCTCGGCAATCACCACCGAGATCTTGATCTCGGACGTCGAGATCATCTGGATGTTGATGCCCTCGGCCGCCAGGGTGTCGAACATACGACTGGCCACACCGGCATGCGAGCGCATGCCAACACCGACCAGCGAGAGCTTGACGATATCGCTGTCGCCAAACACCTCACGCGCGCCAAGCGTCTGCGCCCTGTCCTTGAGGATTTCGAGTGTCCGGTCGTAGTCGCGCTTGTGCACGGTAAAGGTAAAGTCAGTGAGCCCGTCGTTGCTGATGTTCTGGACGATCATGTCCACCTCGATGTTCGCCGAGGCGACCGGCCCGAGAATCTGTGCGGCAATCCCCGGGGTGTCAGGGACCCCCAGGATGGTGACCTTGGACTCATCCCGACTGAACGCGATTCCGGCGATCAGCGGCTCTTCCATACTGCCCTGCTGCATTGCATCTCCTTCCATCGTAATCAGTGTGCCCGGCCCATCCTCGAATGAGGAGAGCACACGCAGGGGAACCTGGTATTTGCCGGCAAACTCCACCGCCCGGATCTGTAGGACCTTCGAGCCGAGACTGGCGAGCTCGAGCATCTCCTCGAAAGTGATCCGATCAAGCCGCCGGGCGGTGGGCACGACCCGCGGGTCGGTTGTGTAGACACCGTCGACGTCGGTGTAGATCTGGCATTCATCGGCGCCAAGGGCCGCGGCCAGTGCCACCGCGGTGGTATCCGACCCGCCCCGGCCCAGTGTGGTGATCGAGCCATTCTCGTCCACGCCCTGGAACCCGGCGACAACCACGATCCGCCCCGAGCTCAGATCGTCCCGAATGACCTCGGCGTCGATATCCTGAATGCGCGCCTTGCTAAACGCGCTGTCGGTGAGGATGTTGACCTGTGCGCCGGTGTAACACCGCGCCCCGGCGCCGAGTCGCTCGAGCACCATGGTGAGCAGCGCAATCGTCACCGTCTCGCCGGTAGAGAGCAATAGATCCAGCTCGCGTGGGCGCGGACTGTTGCTCTGCGCCGCGGCATGGGCCAGATCGGTGAGTCGATCGGTCTCGCCTTTCATCGCCGAGACCACCACCACCACTTCGTGGCCGGCCTGTTGGGTGGCAATGACCTTGCGGGCGACGTTCTCGATGCGCTCGATACTGCCGACCGAAGAGCCCCCGAATTTCTGGACAATCAGCGCCATGCTCGATCCTATTGTTGTTCGATTCGTTCCCTGACCCAGGGCTCGACAACCGCGAGCGCCTCGCCGATTGCCGCCACATCCGAGCCACCCGCCTGGGCAAAATCCGGCCGGCCGCCCCCACGGCCACCCACCGGGGCAGCCGCTGCATTGACCAGATCGCCGGCTGCGACCCGATCGGTCGCGTCCTTGGTCACGCCGGCGACCAGTTTAACCTTCTCGCCGCTGACCGCGCCGACCACAACCACCGCGGTCCCGAGCTTGTTCTTGAGTTGATCCACCGTCTCACGAAGCGAATCGGCCGCCTCGTCCATCCGCACGGCGAGCACCTTCACCCCATCGATGTCGACCGCCTTGCCCGCAAGCTCATCGCCGGCCTGACTGGCCAGCCGTTGCTGCAAACGCCCCACCTCGCGCTCGAGTTCGCGGATCCGGCCCAGTTCGGACTCGAGCCGCGGCAGCAGATTGTCGGGCGATACCCGCAATTGATCCGCTGCCGCGGCCAGGCGTTGATTCTGCTGCTGGATCAACTCGATGGCCGCGTCACCGGTGACCGCCTCGATGCGTCGCACACCGGCGGACACACCGCCTTCGGCGGTTATCACCACCACCCCGATCCGGCCGGTGCGATCGACATGGCAACCGCCGCAGAGCTCGGTGGAGAAATCACCAAACCGAACCACCCGCACCCGATCGCCGTACTTCTCGCCAAAAAGGGCCATTGCCCCCATTGCGACGGCCTCGTCATAGCCGGTCTCGAAGATATCCGCCGGCTCGTTCTGCCGCACCCATGCATTGACAAGCCCCTCAATGCGACGGAGCGCCTCGTCGCTGATGGGCTCGAAGTGGGCAAAGTCGAATCGCAACCGCTCCGGGCTGACCAATGAGCCCTTCTGGTGGATGTGCTCGCCGAGGACCTGGCGCAGTGCGGCATGCAGAAGATGGGTCGCGGTGTGGTTGAGCCGCGTGCGATCGCGGCGAGCGACATCGATACGGGCATCCACCGCATCCCCCAGGGCCAACTCGCCAACCGCGACGGTCCCGAGATGCCCGCGCGCCTCACCATAGCGCTGGGTGTCATCGACATCGAACTGCATGCTCGAGGCCAGCAGCCAACCACTGTCGCCGACCTGACCACCGGCCTCGGCGTAAAAAGGCGTGCGATCAAGCACCACCATGCCGGCTTCGCCAGCCTTGAGCCGATCAACCGCGGCCCCATCGCGGTACAGGCCGATGACCTGGGCGGCATCCTCACTGACGTCGTAGCCGCTGAATTCGGTGCGCCCGCCAAAGTCGGCCAGACCGCCGTACTCGGCGCGGAAGGTGCTGGCGGCCCTGGCGCGTTCACGCTGGGCCTCCATCGCCGACTCGAACCCCTCCATGTCCAGATAAAGCCCCTGTTCGCGGGCCACATCGGCGGTCAGATCGACCGGGAACCCAAACGTATCGTAGAGCTTGAAGACCGTCTCACCGGGCACCGTTTCGCCCTCGAGCGACTGGAGATCGTCGGCAAGAAGCCGAAGTCCCTGGGCCAGTGTCTCGCGAAAGCGCTCCTCCTCCTGTTTGAGGACCCGCTCGACCAGCGCCCGGTTGGCCGGCAATTCCGGGAAGGCTTCGCCCATCTCGGCGATCAGCGGCTCGACCAAGCGATAGAAAAAGGGCTCGTCGATCCCCAGCTTGTAGCCGTGGCGGACCGCACGACGAATGATCCGCCGCAGCACATAGCCCCGGCCTTCGTTGCTGGGCAAGACGCCGTCCACCACCAGAAACGCGCAGGCACGGATGTGATCGGCGATCACACGCAGCGAGCTGTTTTCGTGATCCGAGGTATTGGCAAGCGTTGCCGCTGCGGCGATCAGTCGCCGGAAAAGGTCGATATCAAAGTTGTTGGTGACCCCCTGGACCACCGCAGCAACCCGCTCGAGGCCCATGCCGGTATCGATGGAGGGCTTGGGCAGTGGGGTCAGCGCCCCGTCACCGCCCCGGTCGTACTGCATGAACACCAGGTTCCAGATCTCGACAAACCGATCACCGTCCTCATCCGGCGAGCCCGGCGGCCCGCCCGGCACTCCTGGGCCGTGGTCATAGAAAATCTCGGAACACGGCCCGCAGGGCCCGGTATCGCCCATCGACCAGAAGTTATCCGCCGCGCCGATGCGGCCGAATCGTTGCGGATTGACACCCACCTCATCGAGCCAGATGGCAGCCGCCTCATCGTCTTCCTCGTAGACGGTCACCCACAGCTTCTCGGGCGGCAGTTCGAGCACCTCGGTGAGAAAAGCCCAGGCGTACCGAATGGCATCGCGCTTGAAGTAATCGCCGAAACTGAAGTTGCCAAGCATCTCGAAGAAGGTGTGATGGCGGGCGGTGTAACCGACGTTCTCGAGATCGTTATGCTTGCCGCCGGCCCGGACACAGCGCTGCGAGGACACCGCCCGGTCGTAGCCACGGCGCTCGCGGCCGAGGAATACATCCTTGAACGGAACCATGCCGGCGTTAGTAAAAAGAAGTGTTGGATCGTTGGCGGGCACGAGCGAGGCGCTAGGCACGATCTCGTGGCCACGCTCGGCAAAGAAACGATGGAATGCCTCACGGATTTCCGCGCTGGTGGTAATCGTGCTCATGCGCCCTTCGTTGGTATTGTCGGTTATTGGCTGTCGCCGATGATGGACTGCGCCAACCCGCTCGGAAAGCCTCGGTTGGTCAGAAACCGCATCTGCCTTGCCCACTCGCGCCGGTTCTGCGGCGCTTCGCCGAAGCGCTTGTGCCAGGCCTCGTGACAGCGTTCAGTCCACTCATCGTCATAAAGTTGGAGATGGGCGTCAACAATGCCGCCATCGACCCCACGCTCGCTCAGCTCGGCGCGGATCCGCAGCGGTCCATAGCCGGCGGCCACCCGTTGACGGATAAAGACCTCGGTGAAACGCTCCTCACTGAGCAGCCCCTCCGACGCCAGCGCATCGAGCACGCCGTTGATCAGCACCGGGTCATCAAAGCGCGCCAAGAGCTTTCGGTAAAGCTCCCGACGGCTGTGCTCGCGGCGCCCCAGGTGGCGGATGGCCTTCTCCCGCGCCGCCGCTTCCGGATCGCTGTCCGGTTCATCCATGGGGGCTAAGGTTCACTGTTCTCGGCGGCCGGCTCATCTTCCTGGGGCGTCGCGGTCGTCAGCAGTTGGCCGCGCAGCGCCTGGTCGATGGCCTGCGCGGTGTCCGGGTTGTCCTTCAAGTACTGGCGGACGTTTTCCTTGCCCTGACCGATGCGATCGCCGTTGTAGCTGTACCAGGCCCCGGATTTATCGATGAGCCCGTGCTTGACGCCAAGATCAATGAGCTCGCCCTCATGGGAGATGCCCTCGCCATAGAGGATCTCGAACTCGGCCTGCCGGAACGGCGGGGCCATTTTGTTTTTGACCACCTTGACCCGGGTTTCGTTACCGACCACCTCATCGCCCTTTTTGATCGCGCCAATCCGGCGGATGTCCATGCGGACCGAAGAGTAGAACTTCAGTGCATTGCCACCGGTAGTGGTCTCCGGACTGCCGAACATGACCCCGATTTTCATGCGGATCTGGTTGATAAAAATCACTGTGGTGTTGGAGCGTTTGATATTGGCGGTGAGTTTGCGCAACGCCTGGGACATCAGCCGGGCCTGCAGCCCGACGTGCGAATCTCCCATCTCGCCTTCGATTTCGGCTTTGGGCGTGAGTGCCGCGACCGAGTCCACCACGACAATATCGACGGCACTGGAGCGCACCAGCATATCGGCGATCTCCAGCGCCTGCTCGCCGGTATCCGGCTGCGAGACGAGCAGCTCGTCGACATCGACACCGAGCTTGCCGGCATACTCCGGATCGAGGGCGTGCTCGGCGTCCACGAAGGCCGCTGTGCCGCCGGCGCGCTGCGCCTCGGCGATCGCCTGCAGGGTGAGCGTGGTCTTGCCCGAGGACTCGGGGCCATAGATCTCGATGACGCGCCCGCGGGGGATGCCACCGACACCGAGCGCCACATCGAGCGTCAGCGACCCGGTGGAGATCACCGGCACATTGCCCACGGCACGGGCATCGCCCATGCGCATGACCGCCCCTTTACCGAACTGCTTTTCGATCTGCCCGAGTGCCGCGCCCAGTGCCTTTTTACGATCTTCGTCCATGCCTTACCTACAACCTTTCGGTGAAATGGATAACCCGTGGAGTATCCCACAGCGGTGGGACAGCGCCCAGCCCGATTGTCCGTTGACGACAGCCGTCAGGCGGCGAGCCGGCGGGCCAGGCCATCCAGCGCATGGGCCACGCTGCCAAGCCGTATGGCCTCACGATCGCCGGGCAGATGCACCGGCTCGCTGCTCAGCGTTTGTTGCGGCAGCGCCCAGGCAAACCAGACAAGGCCCACCGGTTTCTCGGCGCTGCCCCCATCGGGGCCGGCGATTCCGGTCACCGCAACGCTGACCCGATCATCCCGACCGCCGCGGGCGCCCTCGGCCATGGCCTCGGCACAGGGCTGGCTGACCGCGCCGGCCGCCGCCAGAATCGTCGGCGCCACCCCGAGCAGCTCTTGCTTGGCCTCGTTGGAATAGGTCACAAGGCCGCGGTCGAACCAGCGCGAGCTGCCGGCGCGATCGGTACATACCTTGGCCACCCAGCCGCCGGTGCAGGACTCGGCGCAAATGAGCGCCCAGTCCCGGCGCACCAGCTCGTCGATCACCAACTCGAGCGCAGCGGCGATGCGCTCGGCCGGGTCACGCCCCGTATCGGCGGTTGTCAAACCACTGTCACCGGACAGGGCGCGTGGTGGAGCACACGCTGGCTGACACTACCGATGAGAAGGCTTTTAAGCCCCCCCATGCCACGGCTGCCGATGATGATCATCGGATCTTCGGTCTCGCGGGCGTGCTCGACAATGGCCTCGGCCGGAGCGCCCGACAGGGTGACCTCCTCGATGGTCACATCCATGCGCCCCAGGGCCTCGCGGGCGGCGGCGAAGTTTTTCTCGGCGGTGCGATTGCGCAGCTTGTTGAACGCATCCGGCGAGAAGTACTCGAGCTCCTCGGCCCGCGGATCCTCGGTGGGGATGCCGAACATATCCACCGGGTCGTCCGGAAACACGAACAAAAACCGCAACGGCAGATCCAGCCGCTGCGCCAGTCCACCGGCGTAGCGGACCGCTTTGCTTGCGCCCTCCGATCCATCGACCGGGACAAGCAGAATGGCAGGGCTTTGACTCATGAGCATCTCCTCGATTGGGTTGGCATCGGATTCAGTTCTGCAGGGCAAGACCCATTTCGGTCATCATGGGTTCAAACACCCCGCCCACAAAATAGGCGATCAGCGCAGCGCCACCGCCCATGAGCAGCGTCTCGACACCCGAGCGGATACGCCGCTCGCCGACCAGTACGCCTTTGACAAACCCGATGCCGAAAAATGTCACCGCCGTCATGAGACTGCTCACGACAAAGGCAATATCAACGCCGAGCGCTGGCAGCATGAACGGCAGCAACGGGATGGCACCGACCACCACAAAGGCACCGAATGTCCAGAGCCCCGCCTTGAGCGGGCTTGAGGCCGCAATTTCCAGCCCGTGTTCTTCGCGCAACATGGTGTCCACCCACAACGATTCATCGGCCGAGATGGTCTTGACGATGGACTCGAGCGTATCGCCCTTGAACCCCTTGCGGGCGAAGATCTGACGGATTTCCTCGCGCTCGCCATCGGGGGCGTGGTGGATATGTCGGTTCTCGGTGGCGCGGGCCCGAGCCAGGGTGTCGTGCTCGCTTTTCACCCCCTGGTAGTTGCTCACGCCCATGCTAAAGCCATCGGCGATGAGGCTGGCCAGGCCGAGGCCGAAGGCCACAAGGCCCGGCAGTCCGGCACCGACGACACTTGCGACCACGGCGAAGGTGGTCACGCATCCGTCGATGCCACCGAGAATGGCATCTCGCAGATAACTCGGTTGATGGCCTGCTTCGAGGCGCTCGGCGATGGCCTCGGGGTGATGACTGTGTTCAAGCTCGCTCATGGGTTTTTGGCATCTCTCGTGCTGTTGGCCGATGGCTTGCGACGCACATGCAGCGCCCAGAGATCGGTGCCGCGCTCGAGGATCGCAAGCTCGAGCGCACCGTTGTATTGATCATGCAGATAATTCCGCAGCCGATCCGGTGAGTCACTGGTGAGAAAGGCCAGATCGTCTCCGGGGGCCAGTGCGCCGATGGCGTAGACCACCCAGTCCAGCCGCTCTCGTGGCTGGTGGAGACGCAGGTCGATGGTGTTGCCACTGCCGACAATGGGCCCGGGGCTCTGGCTGCGTTGCATCGCTCACGCCGTTACTGCCGCGTCACTGGTGTTACAGTGTAGCGCCCATCGCCGGAGGCCTGCATGCGCACTGCTTTGAGTGAAGGTCCATCAACCCGGGTGGTGATGCTCCTTCTCTGGAGTGCGGGCGTGTATCTGCGCTTGACCGTGATGGTGGCGCCGCCGCTGGCGCCCACCATCGCCGCCGACCTGGGCCTTGGCCAGGCCGCCACCGGGGCGCTGACCACCTTTCCGATCCTCATGCTCGCCATCGCCGGCCTGGCGGCGTCGTGGCTGATCAGCCGGATTGGCGCCCGCCGCACGCTGGTGATTGCGCTCATCCTGGTGGCGTTCAGTTCCGCGGCCCGGGGCGTCGGCGGTGTGGCAGCGCTTTTCGGGGCAACCGCGCTCATGGGGGTGGCGATTGCCGGGATCCAACCCTCGTTGCCGACCCTGCTGACCATCTGGTCACCCCAACGCATCGCGCTGGGGACAGCGGTGTACATGAACGGCATGCTCATGGGTGAAGTCCTTGGCTCAACACTCACCCTGCCGTTGGTCCTGCCCCTGGCCGACGGCGACTGGCGGCTGGCACTTGTCATGTGGTCGATGCCGGCACTGATCCCGGCAATGCTGGTCTTCGGGCTGACCCGCGACCGGGACTCGCGCGCCCCGGATACCGGCGGGTGGATGCCGGCCTGGCGCGAGGGCCTGGTCTGGCGCCTGGGCATCCTGCTCGGGGCCAGCGGTTCGCTTTTCTTTGGCGTCAATGCCTATCTCGGGCCGGTGCTCGAGGGCCGGGGTGAGGATGGCCTTCTGGATCTGGCACTGGGGCTTTTCAATGGCACCCAACTACTCGCATCGGCATTGATGTTCTGGCTCGGGCGTCGCTGGATCGGCCGGCCCATGCCGTTGTTCGCCATGCTGCTCATTGGGCTGTCCGGCCTGGGCGGGTTTGTGCTTTTGCCCGGCATCTCGGGGATCATCGCCCTGTTCCCGGCCGGCCTTGCCGCTGGCATTACGCTGATCCTCATCGTTGCCTTGCCGCCGCTCTACACCCGCGGCAACCGCACCGCAGCGCTGGCTGCCGGTATGTTCGCCATCGGTGCGGTCAACAATTTTCTTGTCCCCTTACTGGGCGGCGTGGTGGCCGACTACCGCGACAATGTCGTCTATGCGCTGATCCCCATTTTTGTTTATGGCCTTATCGCAGCCCCTCTGGCCCGCCGACTCCCCGACCCGGCCACCGCTGCTGCCCAAACCGCTTGAACCGACCGGCTGGCTTGCAGCCCCAGCCCCCCTCGGGCAATCTCGGTGGCCATGCAATGGTTGAAACGACTTTTCGGACAGACCGCCGAGCAGAACGCATCTGCGGCGGTGACCCGTGACTACGGCGAATACCGGATTGCCGCCCATCCACGAAAGGAGTCGGGCGGTTATCGGGTAGCCGGCACGATCACGCGTGCCCCATCGCCGCACGCCGACGCCGAGCCAGGCCCTGTTGAATTCGTCCGGGCGGATGTCTACGGCAGCCATGAGGTGGCCGTAGAAATGACCCTGCTCAAAGGCGAGCGCCTCGTCGATGAGCAGGGTTCAGCGCTTTTCTCGGCCCGGCGCTGAGCGCCTGCGGTCAGGTCATGTACTGGCCGCCGTTGATCGATAGCGTCGAGCCGGTGACAAATCCCGCGGCATCGCTTGCTAGATAAACCACGGCCTGGGCGATCTCGTCGACCTCGCCGAGCCGGCCGACCGGGATCTGGCCGATGATCTGCTCGAGCACCTTGTCCGGGACGCCGGCCACCATGTCCGTGCCGATATACCCGGGCGCGATAACGTTGGCGGTAATGCCCTTGCGGGCGTTCTCCTGGGCCACCGACTTGGTAAACCCGAGGAGTCCGGCCTTGGCCGCCGCGTAGTTCGCCTGGCCCATCTGGCCTTTCTGGCCATTGATCGAAGAGATCTGGATGATCCGGCCAAAACCCCGTTCGCGCATGCCGTTGATCACCGCCCGGGTCATGTTGAATGCCGAGGTCAGGTTGGTGCGAATGACCGCATCCCAATCCTCGATGCCCATTTTATGGAGCATGCCATCGCGGGTGATCCCGGCGTTGTTGACGAGCACATCAACGGCCCCGTATTCGCTGCTCACCGACTCCACACCGGCCTCACACGCCCCATAATCGCCGACATCCCACTTGCGCGCCGGGATGCCCGTCTCGCGGGTGAAGTCCGCCGCAGCCTCGTCATTGCCGTTATAGGTGACTACGACCTGATAACCCGCCTCGCCCAGGCCCCGGGCGATGGCGGCGCCGATGCCACGGGTCCCGCCGGTTACCAATGCTGTTTTTGTCATCGTCCCACTCCTCCTGTTGGGCCGTGTGTGGTTTTCCAGCTTGCAACTCGACCCTAACGATGATCCGGGTGCGAATACCAGCGGCAGCGCAACATAGGCATTCCAAATCGCCGTCGGGGCGGGCACAATCGCGCCTTTCCATGATCCGGCAATGAGAGAAGCATGAGAGAAAGTGCCGATCGGCGAACCCGGGCGCTGCAGGCTGCCGGCGAGCGTGGCTTGATCGCCGGACGCCGTGTGGGGCTGGAGAAAGAAAGCCTGCGCGTCAGCCGCGATGGACGGATCGCCCAGACACCACATCCCGAGGGCCTTGGCTCGGCGCTGACCCATGACGAGATCACCACGGATTATTCCGAGGCATTGCTCGAGTTCGTCACCCCGGCGTTCGATGACCCAGCCGCCGCATTGCAGCGGCTCTCGGAACTGCATCGCTACACCTATCGCCAGATCGGCGATGAGCTGCTGTGGGCAACAAGCATGCCCTGTATTGTCGGGGGTGATGCCAGTATCCCCATCGCCGATTATGGCCACTCCAACATCGGCTGGATGAAACATGTCTACCGCCGCGGCCTGGACTGGCGCTACGGCCGCAGCATGCAGGCGATCGCCGGGATCCATTTCAACTACTCGTTTAGCGAAGAGTTCCTGCGCGCGGTACAGGCCCAGTCGGCGGATCGTCGCGACTTCGCAAGCTTTCGCTCGGATATCTACTTTCGGCTGATCCGCAATTTTCAGCGCTATGGCTGGTTGCTGCCCTATCTCATGGGCGCCTCGCCTGCCATCTGCAAGTCATTCACCGGCGGGCGGAACATCGATTTCGACGCGTTCTCCACCCATACCTTCTACACCCCCTATGCGACCTCGTTGCGCATGAGTGACATCGGCTATAAGAACAACGCCCAGGCCGCACTGGAGGTCAGCTACAACGATCTTGAAAGCTATGTGGCGAGCCTGCGTGCGGCAATCAACACGCCCGACCCGGAGTACAGCCGCATCGGCACCCGCGTGAATGGCGAGTGGCGCCAGTTGAACACCAACGTGCTGCAGATCGAAAACGAGTACTACAGCTTCGTCCGGCCCAAGGCCCGGGCCCGGTCCGGCGAGCAGCCCACCTGCGCGCTGCACCGTGCCGGCGTCGAGTACGTCGAGATCCGCGCCCTCGATCTCGATCCGTTCAGCCCCATCGGCATCGAGGACGAGCAGATCGCCTTTCTCGAGATCCTGCTGCTTTTCTGCCTGCTCGAGGACAGCCCGCCCATCGATGCCGCCGAACAAAACCAGATCAATGCCAACCAGGGCCTGGTGGCGAGGGCGGGCCGCGACCCCGCCCTGACCCTGTATCGGGGCAACGGTGAGCGGGTGGGCCTGCGGCAGTGGGCGCGGGAGCTTTTTGATGCCATGGCCGGACCGGCGGAGCTCCTCGACGAGGTGTATGACGATGGCCGCTATCGCGAGATCCTCGCCCATTACCGGGCGCGTGTGGAGAATGCGGATGACACCCCATCCGCTCGGGTGCTACGTGAGATGCGCGACAACGGCGAGGAATTCGTCGAATTTGCCCTGCGGGTCTCGCAAACCCACGCCGAGACACTGCGCCAGGCCCCCATCTCGCCCGCTGCGCTTTCCAGGCTGCAGAACGCCGCAGCGGCCTCACTGGCCGAGCGGTCACGGCTGGAGGCCGCACCCGAGCCGCCGTTCGAAGAATTTCTGCAAAGCTACTTTGCCCAGGCTCCGACCAACGGCTATTGAGCAAGGCAAAGCCATCGCTTTTTAATAAAACCGTCACCAGACAGGGAGTGTTATGGCGTGACGGGCGAAATGGCGGCCGTGACATTGACCGGGATTGCGGGCGGCGCTGCCGCTTTGGCGATACTCGGACTCGTACAGGCGGCTTCGCGCGCATACACAAGCCATGTACACCGAACGACCACCGTGAGCCTTCATCAACAATTCATCGAGCTCTCCGCACGGCAGATGATGTTGATTGCCGGGCTATTGGCCACCCTGGTGGGTCTGCTTGGCCTTGCATTTGTGCCGCCACCCATCGCTGCCGCCCTGGGGGCAACCGCCCTGTTCATTCCCAGGTTTGCGGTCCAAGTGGTCCGATCGCACCGCCAAAGCGCGATTGCGCAGCAGATGCCCGAGGCGATCGAGGCCCTTGCCGGCTGCCTGCGCGGTGGGGCTAACCTCAACCGTGGCCTTGAACTGCTGGCCACCCATCAACCACGGCCAATTCGCGATGAGTTCGCGCTCATGGTCACCCGCCGGACGTTGGGCGGTGACCTCAACGAGGTGCTCAGCGAGTTCTGCGAGCGCAACAAAAGCGATGATATTGCGCTTTTCCAAAGCGCCGTGGCCATGGCCGACCAGGTTGGCGGCGATCTGGCCTATACCCTCGAGAACCTGGGCAGGACCTTGCGAACCCGCAACGACATGCAACGGCGCATTCGATCGCTCACGGCGATGGGGCGCATGCAGGGACGTCTGATGACCCTGCTCCCCATCGGCATCGCCGGTGTGATCTACCTCCAGCAGCCGGCCACCATGAGCCGTCTGTTCACTCACCCGGTTGGCTGGATCGGTATCGCCGTCGCCGCGGTGCTGATGGTCATCGCCACCCTGTGGATCCGACGGATTGTCGATATTGAGATCTAGCCATGGCGTTTTTCGCTTCCGGGCTTGTCGGGGTCAGCGTCGCACTCGCCGTAGTCGCGGTGGCCGGGCTTGCCGCCCGCGTCCCGAAAGGCGCGGTGCGCCGCCGGCATGGTCAGCGACTGCCGGCTTTGCTTCGGCTGACATTACCCCTCGCCCGTGTCATCGCCGCGCAACTGCCAATCGGTCGCTCGACGTTTGACCGCCGGATCTCGCTGCAGCTCGAACGCGCCGGTTTGCAACAAATCCTCACCCCGGTCGAGTTCTATGTCCTTGGTGCCTGTACGGCCTGCCTGCTGATTGTCTCCACGATGCTTGCGACCACGCCGTACAGCCAGTCGTCGTCGCACTCTGTGCTCCTGGTGGTAGTCGCGTCCACCTGCGGGCTTGTCTATCCCTGGGTCTGGCTTCGGGACACCATTCAAAAACGCCAGAATCAACTCGCCCGTCAGCTGCCCCTGCTGCTTGATCTGCTCCAGCTCTCGATTCGGGCGGGTCTGGGCTTTAGCGCTGCACTTGCGCAATGCAGTGCCCGCATACCGTCGGGCGCTTTGCAGAACGAACTCAGCCAGGTCAATGCCGAGATCCGCGCGGGTGCCCGTATGAGTGCGGCGGTACAGGCCATGGCGCGACGCTCTGGGGTACAGGCAGTCGAGCAATTCGCTGCGGCCATCGCCCAATCGCAGATCTCGGGGGCGGGGCTTGCCGATCTGTTACAGCACCAGGCCGAACAACAGCGTGACCGGCGATTTGCCCAGGCCGAAAAGGCGGCCAATGAGGCGCCCGTGCGTTTGCTTCTGCCGTTGATGACACTGCTCTTCCCGCTGACATTCGCCGTGATTGCCGCACCCATTGTCTTCAACATCCTGGAGGCGGGATGGCTTTAATCGAGCGATGGCGATCGGGTTGGATGATCCTCGAGTCTGATGCCTCGTCCCGCCCGCTCTGGCTCGGGGTGATAACCCATCCACTGGGCCGTCTGCTCGGGTTCCTGCCCTGCCGCCAGCCGCCGGCGGATTTCGATGGGCTCATCCTCGAGCCCGGCGGCAGCGTTCACACCCTCGGCATGGGCTTTTCACTGGATGTGCTCTTTGTTGATCGCCATCAACGGCTCATTCGCCGCCAGGACTGGGTCATGCCAAACCGTTTTGTCTTTGCACCGGCAGGCACCCGGGCGGTCATCGAAGTGGTCGCCGGGCGTCTCCCCCGCGGCCGTATCCAACCCGAACTCGGACCCGGAGGTTAGTTGTGTGGCAGCATCTCACAAGGCTATCGCTCGTGCTGGTCATCACAGCACTGGCGAGCGGCTGCAGCACCGTGTCGCTACAACCGCCCGCCGCCGGTTATGAAAAACTCGAGAAAGCCGACAAGGCTTTCCGCGACGGCGAGTGGGACACCGCCAATGAACTCTATGGCGCCGTTGCCGAAGCACAACCACGGCTGATCTCGCCGCATCTACGCCTGGGTATCATCGACTACCGCCAAGGGCGGCCCAAGGGCGCCGCCGGGCATTTCGAAGCGGTGCTTCAACGCAATCCCGATCATGTCGTTGCCACTTACAACCTGGCGGTGACGCATCTGCAAAGAGCGCGGACATTACTTGACCGGCACGAGCAGCTTGCGCCCGTCAGCGCCTCACGGCCTGCCCTCGTTGATGTCAGAAAGGCGCTCGAGCGACTGAAAGGCGAAAAGCAAACACCCGAGACCCGTTGATGGGGCTTTTGGCCGGATTGCTCGGCTGGGCGAGCCTGCCACCGATCGGGCTCGATGGCTTGGGGCTTGTATGGCTTGTGCCCTGGTTTATTGCGCTGCGGTTTCCCATCAAGCAACGTTGCCTCCACACCGCGCTGGCCGCAGGGCTGCCCGCTTTGCACGTCATCCTCGGCATCGTCGAGGCCTACCCGGCCATGGCTTTTGTCGCTCTGGCACTGGCGCTCGGGCCGATGATGGCCGGCGCGTTGATCGGGCTCGCATCGCATCGCTTTTGGGGGGTGCGATGCGGGCTGATCATCGTCACTGTCGCCCTTGCCATGGGCGGTCTGCGATACCTCGGCTTGCCGGTCTCTGTGGCTGCTGTCACGGGCTTGCCCGGCCCGAGCGGGATAAGGCAACCCCTCGCCGAGGTACTGGCTGGCGGTGGTGTGATCACACTGGATGTCGCGCTAATCGGCGCTCAGGCGGCGATGGCCGCTGCGCTGTGCCGATCGGGGGCACACTCGGACCGTCTGCAACGCCTCGCCCGGTGGAGTAGTGCATCCGGGTTGCTGCTGGCGATCATCGTCTTGACCACGACAAATACTGGCGAATCGGCAGAGCCAACGGCCAAGCGGGTGGCGGTGATTGAAACCGCCCTGCCCCCTCATCAAAAAGCGCGTCTGATCGCTGACAACCAACTTGAGACGGTGGTTGCCCGTCACCGCAGGCTTCGGCAACAGGCCCTCCAGGCCGACCCCGACTGGATTGTCTGGCCTGAAGGCAGCACACCCGGACTGGGCAGCCCGCCGCCGCGTCCGGATCCCGCCAGGCCCGTATCCGGTCCACCCGCAGAGATCCGGCATGTCTATCGGTATCAACGGCCCGGCCAACTCTCAAGCACGGCGGTGCTTCGTACAGTCCGGGGACAGCCCATTGCCCAAATCGATAAAAGACGTCCATTACCCATCGCCGAGTCGTCGATCGCCGATCCACGCCAATCCTCCGCGGCCACAATGCTCGGTGCGACACCGGTGACAGTGTTGATCTGCTCGGATATTTTCCACACACCCAGTCTGTTTGACGTCGCGCGTTCCGACACCGCGGTGATCATCAACCCCACCAGCATTGGCTATCTTGGCGGACGGTGGCTGCCGTTGTTGCATCAAAGGGCGGTTCAGATCCAGGCCGCGGCGCTTGGCCGCCCGGTGGTCGTCCCCACCAACGGCAGCGCCGCCTTTTGGGTGAGTGCGACCGGTGCCCTCAACCGGTTGGGCGCGGGTACCGGCGCGCAGCCCCATATCGCGACCCTCCCGGTCCCTCGCCAGACCCATGCCCCCCACCCATTGCTCGGTGTTGGTATCTGGGTCGCTTTTGTGTCTCTGCCGGCGGCGACTGCGGGCACCGTAAGTCATCGACTTCCCGCCCCGCGCTGGCGCCCCGGTTGCCGACCGACCGTCACCATCGGGGTGCTCGCTCTGATCGCCTTTCGGCTTGTGATCGAACATCAACCAAGCTCAACGCCGTCAAAGACGCCGGACGGCGGCACCGCCTCGCTGTCCTATGAGGCGATAACAGCGCCCGAGCAACCCGATTCGGCGGTCGTTGCCGCCTTAGCCCGGAGCTTTGCGATCCCCATCACCGTCGCCGATATCCCCGCCGATCGCGATCACGCATGGCGCTGGCTATGTCAGCAAATCCACATGGGGCTGGATCCATCACCGGTGCCGTTAATCGAGCCGCCGGCGCTTGGATTTGTGACCGCAAACGAGAGGCCGCTGGTGATTCGCTGGAGCCAGGGTGGCCGACCGATCGCGTTCGACCCAGTGGCCGGTGTATTCCAGATCCTCGAACGCCCCCCACCCGACACGCTCTGGCTGCGCGAGATGCCACCCCATCGGGCCTGCAGCGGGTCTGCCGAGTGGTGATCTGCAAAAGATCAACGGCCCTTATGGGCAAGGGGTCATGGCGCTAGGCTGGAAGCGTTGATCAGGCTAACCACGCTCAGGGAGGAGCAGGATGGATAAAGCAGTCACGGAGCGCCCCGGCAAGGGACACCGCCAGGCCGGACAGGGGATGTCCGAGTACATTATTGTGACCGCACTTATCGCAGTGGCTGGCATCGGGATTTTCTCGGCTTTTGGCGATACGATCGCCAGCCAGGCTGCCGCATTGGCCCGGGAGATGGCGGGTGAAGATGGCAGCGAACAAATCGAGCAGGCGGCCGAGGACTCGGAGCGCGCCGCACAGCGCTCGGAGCAGGCGGATACCCTGCAGAACTTTGACTCACAGAATTAATCGGACCGCTGGTCAGATACTCCCGTTGATGCTTTTCATCATCGCGGCAATCGGACTGGCGATCACCATTTCGCATCGCACCGCTGACGGGGCCAATGACCGCAGCGTCGTGGTCAACGCCGCCGATGCGGCCGCCTACAGCGGCGCCAGCTGGATGGCGCGTCACCTCAACCTGATTGCTTATACCAATCGGGCACTGGTGGCCAACCACATCGCCGTCGGCCATTTCACTGCCTACCTCAGCTGGCTGCGATACGTCGAAGACGCCAGTGACGGGCTGGCCAGCGTCACGCGCTACATCCCCTACGTCAATCAGGCAACCAGCGCCGCCGCGCGTATTGCGGATGCCGCATTGAAGGGCACCGAACTTTTCGGTCGCGGCTATATCAATGGCATCGACGGACTCCACGGCCTGATGATGAGCACGCAGGCCAGAGCCCGGCTGGCGATTCAGCCGCCAGAGATCGACCGGATTATGGCGGCAGTCGCACAGAGCCATGACCCATCGATTGCCATCAACCAGACCGATGCGACAAACGCGCTACCCCAGCCCTATCGGGCGGTCGTCCAGGGGTATCTGGCGAGCCGGTATGCGGAGACGCTAAGCCGTATCCAAAGCGCCCGGCCCGGCGATGATCGCCGCCGCTTCGGCGAATGGGTCGCGGCGACAATCGATCATGACCGACGGCTGCGACGCTGGCTTGCCGGTCGCGAGGGTCGTGGCTGGCCCGGTTATGGCAGTGGCCACCGGGAATGGGATGTCAAAATCCCGCTGATTATCAAAATTCGCAAGCAAGGCGCCACGTCGCGGGCCGACCACGCCGATGCCGACGGTTGGCGCTCGCTCGATCGGTTTCAAAAGGCGGAATACAAGCTGGGCAAGGGCGAGTGGAGCGGCTGGGATACATTGGCGCGGGGACGCGCTGATGCCGATCGCATCGCCGGTAACTACCGCGGTGTTCGACGCTACACCCGGCTCAAGACCCGGGGCGATCATCCTGGAGGATTCACAGTACCAGCCATCGCCACGCTGGCCGAAGGGCGGCTATCCCGCCGCATCAATCACTTGACGATCGCGCGGGTGGTCTACCGGCCGCCCCAGGGCTGCGGTCAGCCATGTCCAGGCGATGCCGGCAATGACCCGACCTTGTTCGGGCCTTTCTGGAAGCCACGGCTGAGCACGCAACCAGGAGGCGTTTGGCCATGAATCGCCAGGGCGGAGCCGCGCTGACCGAGGCGATACTCTGCCTGATGGCGCTGCTGCCAGCGCTATGGGCGGTTGACTGGCTTGCCGATCTACACGGCGCACAGCTTGGCACCCAGCATGCTGTGCGCATCAGCAGCTGGGGTCAGGCACTTGCAGGTGTCGAACTCGAGCACTATCGAGCAAACGACCCGGCCATCCCGGTACAACGCCGGCCGATGAAAAGCGATCAACAGAGCAATCTGGAGGCAAGCGCCGCGGTACGTGCGCTTGCGCATGGTGACTATGTGCCGGGGATTGCACGAATCGGGGGTTTGCACCCTCAGATGCTCCGATTGCCTCAACCCGCTTTGCAATCCCACCACGCCGAGCGGGCCATCAAGCCCACAACCAAGCTGGATGAGCATGCATCCACCCTGAGCGTGGAGGCGTCGGCATCGGTTGTCTCGGTCGATTGGCGAGCCCGGCGTGACCGGCAATATCAATCCCGCACCGAAGGCGTGGTGGCAAGCGAGCCTCTGGACGCGGCCACCCGTCCGGGCCGCGGGCTTGCCCGTTTTGTGTTGTTCAGGGAGGGACGCGATGCAGATGCCACCGACTTCATCCCACCGTCCGGTGTTCAGCCCAAAAGCCCCCATTAGCCGGCTTTTGCCTCGACTTGCCCTGCTGTTGATTGGTTTTGCATCGGCCAGCCAGGCCATGCCGGATGTCTGCGCTCCGGTGATTGCTCAGAAGCATTTGCCCTCGGGGGCTGAGGCGGTCATGCGTGACCCCCGGGTCAGCATCAATGGGCTGCCCCTGTGTGTTGCGAGTTATCTCACCGACCAAAGCCCTGAACAGATTATCGCGCACTATCGCCACGAGTGGGCCGGGACCGCCTATCGTGAAGTTTTCCCTCAAGCACTGGACGATGCAGCCAACGACGGCGAATCAGCGATCGAGACACTGTTCTACAGTCGTCAGGCGACTCGCCATGTCAGCGCCCGATCCACGCCCGAAGGCACGACGGTGATGTTGAGTGTCATGCGGCTGAGTGATGCCCTCGACGCTGACCGTCGCCAGAGTCAAGCCAGCGCGGGGCTGATCCCGCCGGCCATGGAACGGCTCTACCATCAAAGCAACCGTCACGGCGATACGACCGTCATCGAAGGCCACTACCCGATTCCCCGGGCACGCGAGCGACTCGGACGCTATCTGGCACGTCGGGGATGGGTCGAGACAACGGCACCGACCGATACGGGCCACGGCCTTTCCATGAGCCACCCCCGGCTGGGTGCTATCGAAGTTGAATTCAAGCGCCGCAGCGCCCGGACGGTAGCAGTCATCCACCGGATCGAGCATCCCGCCGGTAATCATGAGTAGCTCGGAGTACATCGCGGTCGCAGCGGGGTTAGCCGTTGTCTGGGGGATGCTCGATGAGATCGAGTCATTGCTGCTCCGGCATGCGAATCAATTCCAGTGGGGGCTGAGTGTCCCTTTTTAACAAGGAAGGATGAAGAGACGTCCATGACGGCGCTCCAGAGGCATCTCATCGTGCTTTCGATCGCTCTGCTGTGCGGTCTGGCTGCCGCGTGGCTCGCCGCGCGCCATATCGACCATCTGGCCGAGGCGGTCGAAGCCGATCTATCCGAGCCTTATACGAAGCGGCCTGTGCTGGTTGCCAAAACGGCACTGGCCGCCGGCGAGACGTTATCCGCCGAGGATGTTGCGGTGCGGTCGATGCCCAAGGCCTATGTGCATGCCCATGCACTCGGCCGCCAGGGCTGGTCGCGGATCGCCGGTCGCATTCTGCAACATCCTCTCGAGCGCGGTGATCCGATCCTGCCCGCCATGCTGCGGGAGGACGACCGCACGAGGCTATCGGAGCTGGTACGAACCGGCGACCGGGCCCTGACCATCCCCGTACCCGGGGAGCAGGCAATCGCTGGTCTGCTGCGACCCGGCGATCGGGTTGATCTGCTCATGACCTACCGCCGGGATGGGCAACAGACCACAACCACCCTTTTGTCCGATGTCGTCATCTTGGCGGCAGGACCCCATCTGCAAGGAAGTCTCGCAGGCACCGAGCAGAATCAATGGCGGTACTCGGAGCTGACCGTCGCGGTCTCCCACGCCGAGGCAGTGCGAATCACGCAGGCCCTCGCGGTTGGCGAGATATCGGTCGTCCTGCGGAGTGATAAGGATGACCGCCCCATGCCGCACATGGCCATCGGCGAGGACCAACTGCTCGACAACCGATCCGCACGCGAGGGCAAACACCGACCTGTCGAAGTCATTCGCGGAGGCGCTCTGTGAATCACATTAAAGCAAAAATCTCGCAGGTATTGCTGGTCGCTTGTCTTCTGCCCTTGCCCGCCGTGGCAGAGCTGCCCGTTTCCATGGAACTGACCATCGGACATTCCCGCTTGCTGGAGACCGCCGGTATCGAGCGGGTGGCGATCGCCGACCCGAAGGTGGCCGAGGTACGGGTCATCGAGCCGACAGAACAACTCCTTGTCATCGGTCTGAGCACCGGATCCACCGACCTGAGAGTCTGGCAATCCGATGGTCAACACCGCACACGCGTTGAAGTCGTCGCGGCCCCGACAGCCGACCAGAACCCGGCACTCACACAGCTAGTCGAGCTCATTCCCGGAGTGTCATTGTCGTGGCTTGAGGGTCAACCGGTTCTGACCGGCCAGCCCCAGGATATTGATGCGAAGCAACGGCTCGAAAAGCTCAAAACGATGCACGCCGACATCACTGACCTGACACGGCCTGCCGCCAATCCGGATCGAGCGACGGTGCATTTCAAGGCCCGCTTTGTCGAGATCAAGCGCTCAACGCTCCAGGACCTCGGGCTCGAGTGGTCCGATCAGAGTCCGGGAATCACCTTCGCCTACGCGTCGGATCTACACACCAACGATGTGTTCCGGGCCGACCTTGGCCAATCACTTCCGGCCGGAAAGCTCCCCCTCGATATCGGCCAGAGCAACAGCTATCTCGGCCTGGGCCTCGATATCACCGCCATGATCAATCTGCTGGATGAATCGGGACGCGTCGAGGTCATCGCCGAGCCCATGTTATCGGCGCTCAGCGGCAGCTCGGCGTCGTTTCTGGCCGGTGGTGAGATCCCCATCCCCGTCCCGGGCGACGGCGACGCCACCACGGTGCAGTTCAAAGACTACGGTGTCTCGCTCGATATCACCCCCGAGGTCGCTGACGATCAAACGATTCAGGCGAATGTCGCCGTCGAGGTCAGCAGTGTCGACGAAGCGGTGACCGTCATGGGGGTGCCCGGATTTTCGGTTCGCAATGCCACAACGCGGATGAAAGCGCGCAGCGGCGAGACCCTGGTCATCGCGGGTCTGGTTGACAGTCAGCAATCCCGGGCCATCGACCGCTTTCCCGGCCTCGCCGAACTGCCGGTCATCGGCGAGTTTTTCCGCTCGCGACGCAATCGATCCGAGAACACCGAGTTGATCGTCATGCTCACACCAAGCCTGACACCCTGGCCGCAGAAGCCCGACCCTCGCGCTGGGCTGGCGGAAAGCGCCCCGGACCATGACCTTCTGCCGCTCGAGGAGGGCGTGAGATGAAAGCCATGACTCTGCAGATCACCTCGCCGGCGGGCAGCAGTGATACCCGAGACCTCCCCGATGATGCCGATCTCGTGATCGGGGCCAGCCGACGATGCCAACTGCGACTGACCGATGGCGGCATTGCAAGGCGCCACGCCGTATTGCAGATCCGTGAACGTCGATGCACCTTGCGGGCGCTGGGCCACGCCAACCGGGTTGTTATCAACGGACGCCCCACCCGACACTGCGGGCCGATCACGCCGACCGACCATATCCTTGTTGGTGCGTATGCCCTGCAGATCGATACGCCGGAGGCGAACGCTACACACCAGACGGCTGATGTGTCGGATCCTGCCAGCGCTAACCGCAGCCAACCTGATCCGGATCCGGAACGCGGGGCGCTTGGTTATCCCGATGCCAACCAATCCAATGACCAGTATCACCACATCGGTGCACCCTCACCGGCGCTCGTCGAACGTCTGCGCCATGAAGTGGCGGAGAGCCTTGATCTTTTTCAGCGTGACCTCGTCGAGACCCTGTCGGCGGAGCGGATCCGGCAGGAGGCCGAGCGCATCGCCTGGCAACTCATCGAAAACGACGCCCTGGCGCTTGGCGAGGATATCGATCGGGCCGAGGCGGTGGCGCTGGTGGTGGCAGAGACCGTGGGCCTCGGGCCGATTGAGCGCCTGCTGGCCGATCCCGCCGTTACCGAGGTGATGGTCAACGGCGCCTCCAGCATTTACGTCGAACGACAAGGCCGGCTTTGCCCGGCCGGGATTCGCTTCAGCTCGGAGGCAGCCCTGCAGAACACCCTCGATCGTATCGTCTCACCGATTGGGCGGCGTCTTGACGAAGGCTCACCGTTGGTTGATGCCCGTCTACCTGACGGCTCGCGGGTCAACGCGGTCATCCCCCCGCTGGCACTCAATGGCCCGACGATTACCATCCGCAAGGCGCACAACAGCCACATGACGCTCGACGAACTCACCCGGGCGGGGGCGATGACCCCGGCGATGGCGGGTTTGCTCATCGAGGCCATCAAACGGCGCCGCAATATCGTCATCTCCGGCGGCACGGGCTCGGGCAAGACAACATTGCTTAATGCCCTGAGCGGCTACATTGACGGTGACGAGCGCATCATCACCATCGAAGATTCTGCCGAACTCAACCTCCAGCAATCCCATGTGGTATCCCTTGAATCGCGTCCGGCCAATATCGAGGGAAGCGGCGCGATCAGCATCCGGGACCTGGTGCGCAACGCCCTGCGGATGCGGCCTGATCGGATCATTGTCGGTGAGTGTCGCGGCGGCGAGGCGCTGGATATGCTCCAGGCAATGAATACAGGACACGACGGGTCGCTGACCACCGCCCACGCCAATTCACCTCGCGATGCCCTTTCTCGTCTGGAGGTGATGTGTCTGATGGCGGGTATGGATCTGCCGGCCCAGGCCATCCGCGATCAGATTGCCTCGGCGGTGGATCTGATTGTCCAGCTCAGTCGCTTCAGCGACGGCAGCCGCCGGATAACGCATATCACCGAACTCGCCGGCACCGAGCAGGCCACGATCCTGACGACCGAGCTGTTCCGCTATCAGGCGCGAGAGGGCAATACCACCGATGGCGTGACGGGGTTTCAATGGACCGGACAGCATGCCTCGTTCGCGGCCATCCGCGATCCGGCCAGCGGGGGCTTGGCTACATAAACCCCAACTGCAGCCGGGCGCTTTCCGACATCCGCTCCTGAGTCCAGGGCGGCTCCCAGGTCAGCTCTACTTCGGCCGCCTGAACTCCCGGGACCTGCTCGACCGCCGCCTTGACTAGGATCGGCATCTGCCCCGCAACCGGGCAGGCCGGCGAGGTCAGGGTCATCAGCACATCGACAAAGCCGTCCTCATCCACCTCGACGTCGTAGATGAGCCCGAGCTCGTAGATATCTACCGGGATTTCCGGGTCATAGACGCCCCTCAGGGCGGTGATGATGCCCTCGCGGAGGGTCTGTGGGTCGCCGGACTCAGCCATGACCTTACTCGGTCGAAATCTCGCCCCGGTCTTCGAGGGCGGCCTGCAGGGTATGCCAGGCCAGGGTTGCGCATTTCACCCGCATCGGGTAGTCGCGCACGCCCGCCAGCACCCCGAGCTTACCCAGCGAGGGGTCCAACTCGGTGCCTTCATCGGTGACCTGATGGTGAAAACGATCGAAGAGCGCATTGGCCTCGGCCACGGTTTTACCCTTCAACGTCTCTGTCATGATTGAGGCCGAAGCCGTTGAAATTGCGCAACCTTCTCCAGTAAAGGCGATGTCCTCGATCCGGCCGCTTTCATCGAGCCGCAGCTCGAGGTGGATCTTGTCACCACACAGCGGGTTGTAACCATCCGCCGCGTGGTCGTGGGGATTCACAACCCGAAAATTGCGGGGTTGTTTGTTGTGATCGAGGATGACCTCCTGGTAGAGCTCACGCAGATCGGACATGGTCAGCCAAAGAATTCCTTGACGCGGTGGAGCCCATCGACCAGGGCATCCACGTCGTCTCGATCGTTATAAAGCCCGAAGGAGGCCCGGACCGTGGCCGGCACCTCGAAGCGCTCCATCAGCGGCTGGGTGCAGTGGTGTCCGACCCGGACGGCCACCCCTTCCATATCCAGGATGGTGCCCATGTCATGGGGATGGACGCCATCGAGGAGGAACGAGACCACCCCGGCCTTGTGGGGCGCGGTGCCAATGAACCGCATACCCGGGATATGCCCCAGGCGGTCCATGGCGTAGTCGAGCAGGCCCTGCTCATGGGCGATCATCGCTTCGCGACCCACCGACTCGATGTACTCAAGCCCGCGGCCCATGGCAATCACCCCGGCGATATTGGGGGTTCCGGCTTCAAAGCGCTGCGGCGGCTCGGCATAGGTGGTCTTCTCGAACGACACGGTCCGGATCATGTCCCCGCCGCCCTGGTAGGGGGGCATGTCTTTCAGGTGCTCGTAGCGCCCCCAGAGCACACCCGCACCGCTTGGCCCGTAGGTCTTGTGGGCCGAAAAGCAATAGAAGTCTGCGCCCATGGCCTGGACGTCCACCGGCATGTGCGGGGCTGACTGCGCCCCATCCACCAACACTGGCACGCCCTGCTCGTGGGCCAGCGAGATGATCGCTTCGACCGGATTGATGGTCCCGAGGGTATTGGAGACATGGACCACGCTGACAAACCGCGTCCGGGGTCCGATCCGTGCCCGCAGCCCCTCCATGTCGAGCTGGCCGTCATCGAGCACCGGGGCGACCACCAGCTGCGCCCCGGTGGCCTCGCAGACCAGCTGCCAGGGCACGATGTTGGCATGGTGCTCCATGCCGGTGATCAGGATCTCATCGCCCGGTGAGAGCATGGGCCGGACAAACGACTGGGCCACCAGGTTGATCGCCTCGGTGGCACCGCGGACAAAGACCACCTCCCGCTCATCCGGCGCGTTGATGAACCGCTGGACGACGGCGCGTACCCCTTCGTAGGCCTGTGTGGAGCGCTGCGAGAGCTGATACACGCCACGATGGATATTGGCGTAGTAGGTCTCGTAGCACTCGCGCTCGGCATCAATGACACATTGCGGCTTCTGCGCGCTGGCCGCACTGTCGAGAAACGCCAGGCGTTTGCCGTTCATGGGGCGCTGGAGGATGGGGAAATCCGCCCGGATCCGCTCCACCTCCACCGCCTGGGGGCCCGCACTCGGTGCCGTTGCGCTCAAAGGATATCTCCAATGTCCGCATCTTCTACGCCCAGCCGGCGCATGAGCACTCGGCGGACGTGGTCGCGGACGCCGCTGACACGGAACATATCGACTATCTCGCCGGCGAAGGCCAGGGTCAGCATCCCCTTGGCGCCGTCGGCGCTGATGCCGCGCGTGCGTAGGTAGAAAAGCGCTTCCTCGTCGAGTTCCCCGACCGTTGAGCCGTGGGTGCATTTGACATCGTCGGCAAAGATCTCGAGCCGCGGGTTGGAGTGGGCCAGAGCCCGCTTGCCCAGTACCAGGTTGCGGTTTTCCTGCACCGCGTCGGTTTTCTGGGCGCCTTCGAAGACCTTCACCAGGCCATCGAAAATCGTCTCCGACCGGCCCTGGAGGATGCCCTTGAAGCGCTGCCGGCTAAAGCAATTCTCGACCCGGTGGTTGAACCAGGTATGGAAGTCGGTGAACTGCTTGCCCTCGGTCAGATAGATGCCATTGCAGTCGATCTCACCGCCCTCACCTTCCAGATCGGCGATCAGATCGAGCCGCGCGAGCCGGCCGCCATCGCCGACAAAGGCACCGCGCAGCGAGGCATCGCGCTGAGCGGCCAGGTTGACCGTGCCAATGTTGATGGTGGCGATGCCGTCTTCCTGCAGCCGGCTGTAGTCGAGGATCGTGTTCTGGCCGGCCGAGAGCTCACTGACCGGACTGACCAGCGCGCCGGTCTGATCGTCGCTGATGAATCGCTCGACCACCCGGACCTCGGACCCGTCCTCGGCATCGACGACAAGCCGCGGATAGACGGCCTGCTGATTGGCCTCGGGGGTAATGATGTGAGTGACGGCGATGGGTTTTTCCACCAGCGCCCCGGCGGCGACGTGGACATAGGCCCCATCCTGGAAAAACGCCGTGTTGAGCGCGGCGAAGGGATGCCAGTCGATGTCCGCCCGTGCACCTAGTGCCTTGACAAGCCGCTCGGGCGCTTCGCCCGCGTACTCGCCAAGCGGTGCCACGGTCAGCCCTTTGGCGAGATTGTCGAGATCGGATAGATCGGGGGCAAAGCGGCCATCGACGAAGACCAGGCGATAGCACTCGCCGATATCCGCGAGCCGCTCGACCAAGACCCGGGGCGCAGCCCCCGGCGCCGTGACGGCGCCAAAGTGCGCTTCGGTGACCGGGCGCAGATTGGTCTTGCGCCAGGCTTCCTCACGAGCGCCCGGAAAACCCCGCTGCTCGAAGGCCTCGATACCGCGCCGGTGCAACGTCTCGAGCCACTCCGGCGCTTTGTCCGGACGAGCCTCGAAATCTTCGAGATAGACGCTCTGCGGTTTTGCAACTGCTTCCATCATTGACGTCTCTCCGCGCGATCAGGCCGCGTCTTCGTTGTAGCCTTCGTACCCCTTGCTCTCCAGCTCCTTGGCAAGCTCTTTGCCACCGGTCTTGACGATCCGGCCGTCCAGGAGCACGTGCACCACATCCGGGACGATATAGTCGAGCAGGCGCTGGTAGTGGGTGATCACAAGAAAGGAACGGCTCTCGTCACGCATGGCGTTGACCCCGTCCGAGACGATCCGAAGCGCATCGATATCGAGCCCCGAATCGGTCTCATCCAGAATGCCCAGCTGCGGCTCGAGGACCGACATGTGGAAGATTTCGTTGCGCTTTTTCTCGCCGCCCGAGAAGCCCTCGTTGACCGGGCGCTGGAGCAGGCCCTCATCGAGCTTGACCCGCTTGGCGCGCTCTTTGACCAGCTCGAGGAATTCCATGGCGTCGATCTCGCCCTCGCCGCGGTGTTTGCGGATGGCGTTGACCGCCGCTTTGAGAAAGTACGTGTTCGAGACACCGGGGATCTCCACCGGATACTGGAAGCCGAGAAACACGCCGACCCGGGCCCGCTCTTCGGGATCCATCTCGAGCAGGTCTTCGCCCTTGAAAAGGACCTCGCCCTCGGTGATCTCGTAGGCGTCATCACCCACCAGCGCCTTGGCGAGCGTGCTCTTGCCGCCGCCGTTCGGGCCCATGATCGCGTGGACCTTGCCCGGCTCGATGGTGAGATCCAGCCCCTTGAGGATCTCGGCGCCCTCCACGTTGACGTGCAGGTTGCGAATTTCCAGCAATGCCATTTCTGACTCCCGATTCTTTGCAATCTCTAATCAATGGACGGGCGACGACTGCCGCCCGCCGTGCCCTTTCGTATGCGGCTCGGCGTCAGCCGACCGAGTCCTCCAGCGTGATCTCGAGCAGCTTCTGCGCCTCGACGGCAAACTCCATGGGGAGCTCGCGGAAGACCTCCTTGCAGAAGCCATTGACGATCAGCGAGACGGCGTCCTCCTCGGCAATGCCGCGGGACATGCAATAGAGGATCTGGTCTTCGCCGATCTTCGAGGTCGTGGCCTCATGCTCGAGCTGCGCGGTGCTGTTGTTGACATCCAGATAGGGGAAGGTGTGCGCACCGCACTCCGAGCCCATCAGCATGGAGTCACACTGCGAGTAGTTGCGCGCATCCTCCGCGGTCGGCGCAATCCGCACCAGGCCGCGATAGACCTGCTGACCCTCCTGGGCAGAAATGCCCTTGGAGACGATGGTGCTGCGGGTGTTCTTGCCCATGTGGATCATCTTGGTGCCGGTATCGGCCTGTTGGCGCAGCCGGGTCACCGCAACGCTGTAGAACTCGCCGACCGAGTTGTCGCCGCGCATCACCACGCTGGGGTATTTCCAGGTGATGGCCGAACCCGTCTCGACCTGCGTCCAGGAGATTTTCGAGTTATCCCCCGCGCACAGGCCGCGCTTGGTGACGAAGTTGTAGATGCCACCCTTGCCTTCGGCATCCCCCGGGTACCAGTTCTGCACCGTGGAGTATTTGATCTCGGCATTATCCAGTGCCACCAGCTCGACCACGGCGGCGTGCAGCTGGTTTTCATCGCGCATCGGGGCGGTGCAGCCCTCGAGGTACGAGACATAGCTGCTGTCCTCGGCGATGATGAGCGTGCGCTCGAACTGCCCGGTGTTGGCCGCATTGATGCGGAAATAGGTGGAAAGCTCCATCGGGCAGCGCACGCCCTTGGGGATGTAGACGAACGACCCGTCGGTGAAGACCGCCGAGTTGAGCGCTGCGAAGTAGTTGTCATTGGCCGGGATCACCGTGCCCAGGTACTTCTGCACCAGCTCGGGATGATCCTGGACCGCCTCGGACATTGAGCAGAAGATGATCCCCTGCTCGGCGAGCTTGTCCTTGTACGAGGTGGCCACCGAGACCGAATCAAAGACCGCATCAACGGCCACGCCCGCCAGCATCTCCTGCTCGTGCAGCGGGATGCCCAGCTTGTCGTAGGTCTCCTTGATCTCCGGGTCGATCTCATCAAGGCTCTGCGGGCGATCCTCGTCGCGCTTGGGCGCGGCGTAGTAAGAGATCGCCTGAAAGTCGATGGGATCGTAATGATGGTACTGCCAGTCCGGCTCGGACATGGTCAGCCAGTTGCGATAGGCCTCGAGCCGCCACGCCAGCAGCCACTCCGGCTCGTTTTTCTTCGCCGAAATGGTCCGGATGACATCTTCGTTGAGGCCCGGGGGAACCCGATCTTCCTCGACGTTGGTGACAAACCCGGCTTCATAGCCTTTGTTGGTAAACCGCTCGATGGTCTCAGTGCTCGCGGACATGTCGCACTCCGGTAAATTCCACGGGATGGATTTGACCCTGTTGGCCGGTGTCGGCCGTTGCCATTTCGGCCAGGGTGATCTGGGACAGCGTCTGCTGGACGGCATCGTTGATCCGCCCCCACACACCGCTGATGTTGCACTGGCTGCCGTACTGGCACGCCGCCTGCCCCTCTTCGATGCAATCGGTCAGCGCGATGGGGCCCTCCAGCACGGCAATGATTTCGGCAATAGATATGGCTTCGGGTTCACGGGCAAGCCCGTAACCGCCCTTGGCGCCACGGTACGAGGCAAGCAGCCCGCTGCGCGCCAAGTGTTTTAGGATTTTGCTGACAATCGGCTGCGGCAGCCCCCGCGCCTCGGCCAGAGCTGCGGCGTTATACCGGGCCGCCGGCTCCTGCGCCATCAGCGTCAGGATGCCCACACCGTAGTCGGTTTCTCGGTTCAGCCTGATCATGGTTCGCGATTATAACGGAAAGAGGACCGCTTTGGTACATTTTAAACTGGCGATTTATCGTAAATCTTCAAACGCGCTGCCCGGGTCCTCTTCGCCGGCCACCGAATACCAGCGATCTCCGACCCCGCCGGCCTCCGCACTCGGCGAGCGCTGACCGGATACCGCCGCCGCCAGCGCGCGGATCCGCGGCCAGTCCCGGGCGGCCACCGCGTCCGCCGGCGCCAACCAGCTGCCGCCCACGCAAAGCACGTTGGCAAGCCGCAGAAAGCTCAGATGGTTGTCGGCGGTGATACCGCCGGTGGGACAGAAGCGCGCCTGCGGAAACGGCCCGGCCAAGGCCTTGAGCATGTCGGCGCCGCCGGCGGCGGTGGCCGGAAAGAACTTGAGATGATCCAACCCGGCCTCGACCGCTGCCATCACCTCCGAGGGGGTCATCACCCCGGGCAGCAGGGGCAGATCCAGTTGCTGGGCGCGGACCGCCACCGACGCGGTGAACCCCGGACTAACAACAAAGCGCGCCCCTGCCGATTGCGCGGACGCCACCTGGCCGGCGGAGATCACCGTGCCCACACCGACCGTGGCCTGCGGTAGCGCCTCGGCAATGGCCTCGACGGCTGCCAGCGCGGCGTCAGTGCGCAGCGTCACCTCTAGCACCGGTAGGCCGCCATCCACCAGCGCCCGAGCCAGATCCACCGCCACCTCGACTTCGTCGATGGCGAGGACCGGTATCACCGGCGCACGGGTCATGATCGACTGAATAGCGGACGCGCTCGACATGCGTTATTCCTCCCGCGGCCAAAAGCTGATGGCGCCGTTCTCGGCGTCGCCCGCACTGGCGCGGAAGCCCGCAAACATCTCACGGCCCATGCCGAACTGCGGCTCGCCCTCGGGGCGTTCGAGCGTGCGCGACTGCCATTCGCTGGCCGCCACCAACACCTCAAGCCGCCCGGTCTCGGCATCCACCCGAATCGGGTCACCATCGCGAATGCGCCCGATGTCGCCCCCGCTCGCCCACTCGGGCGATAAATGAATGGCGGCCGGCACTTTGCCGGAGGCGCCGGACATGCGCCCGTCGGTGACCAGGGCCACTTTTTGCCCGCGCGCCTGCAGCACACCAAGCTCGGGCGTGAGCTTGTGCAGCTCGGGCATGCCGTTGGCCCGAGGGCCCTGCCCGCGGACCACACAGACGAAATCGCCGCTCAACTCCCCTGCGCGAAAGGCTTCGAGCACGCCTTGCTGACCATCAAAGACCCGGGCTGGTGCCTCGACCACGCGATGGGCCGGCTTGACCGCCGAGACCTTGATGACCGCCCGGCCGAGATTGCCTTCGAGCACCCGCAGCCCGCCATCCTCGCTGAACGGCTCGGCCACCGGGCGCAACACCGACTGATCGGCGCTTGCCGACGGCGCCGGCTGCCAGGCCACCCCGCCGTCGGCGAGGGTGGGTTCCTCGGCGTAGGCGGATAGGCCACGACCGGCAACGGTGAGGACATCCTCGTGCAGCAGACCGGCCTGCAACAGCTCGCGGATGAGAAAGCCCATGCCACCGGCGGCGTGGAAATGGTTCACATCCGCCTGTCCATTGGGGTAGATGCGGGTGAGCAGCGGCACCACTCGGGATAACGCATCGAAGTCGTCCCACTGAATGCGTATACCGGCAGCGCGCGCGATCGCCACCAGGTGGATGGTGTGATTGGTGGATCCGCCGGTGGCGAGCAGGCCGACGATGCCGTTGACGATGGCACGCTCGTCGATCACCCGGCCGATGGGGGTGTAGTCATCGCCCTGGGCGGTGAGCTTGACGATGCGGTGCCCGGCGGCAATGGTCAGCGCGTCGCGAAGCGGCGTGTTGGGGTTGACAAACGCCGCTCCGGGCATGTGCAAACCCATGATTTCCATGAGCATCTGGTTGCTGTTGGCGGTACCGTAGAAGGTGCAGGTCCCCGGGCCGTGATACGACCGCGACTCGGATTCGAGCAGCGCCTCGCGGCCGACCTTGCCCTCGGCGTAGAGCGCCCGGATGCGGGCTTTTTCATCATTGGGCATGCCACTGGTCATCGGGCCTGCCGGCACAAAGATAAAGGGCAGATGCCCGAAGTGTAAGGCCCCGATCAAAAGCCCCGGGACAATCTTGTCACACACCCCCAGGCAAAGCCCGCCGTCGAAGGTGTTATGCGAAAGCGCCACCCCGGTGGCCATGGCGATCACATCGCGGCTGAAAAGCGACAGCTCCATCCCCGGCTGCCCCTGGGTGACCCCATCACACATGGCCGGGACGCCGCCGGCGAACTGCGCGGTGCCGCCGCCCTCACGCACCGCCTGTTTGAGCAGGGCCGGAAACCCCTCCAGCGGCTGATGCGCCGAGAGCATGTCGTTGTAGGCCGAGACGATCCCGACATTGATCTTCTGCAGTGCCTTGAGCCGTGCCTTGTCGGCGTCCGGTGCCGAGGCGAATGCATGGGCGAGATTGGTACAGGACAGGGCCGTGCGCATCGGCCCCTGCTCGGCGGCCTCGGCGAGACGGGCCAGGTAGGTGCTGCGTTGTGCCTCACTGCGCCGGCGGATGCGCTCGGTCACCGCCTGCAGCGTTGCCTGGGGATCGGCCATGCGCGTCTCCAATGAGTCAATGGGGTGTTGGTAGCTTTCCTACGAACAGACTGCCAAGACCCGTGTGCGACTTCAAATGCCCGGCCCGCTTCGATACGCTGGGTTGTAGTTTTACTACGCCCAATGCCCGATGGAGGCCATGTGGATTCACTCGAGCCCTTTGATCTTGTTCTGTTTGGCGCAACCGGCGATCTGTCCATGCGCAAGCTGCTGCCCGCGCTCTATCGCCGCCACTGCGCCGGACAACTGCCGGATGACGGCCGGATCATCGCCACCGCCCGCCGCGAGATGGATACCCAGGGCTTTCTCGAACAGGTCTACCAGGCGCTTGCCGAACGGCTTGATGCCGCCGAGCTGGAGGACGCGCACTGGCAGAGCTTTGTCGAGCGGGTACAGTTTCTTCAGGCTGATGCCGAGGATGCGCATAGCTTCGAGGCGCTGCGCGCGGCGCTGACCGGCCGGGAGCGTTGCTGCCGGGTGTTCTACCTGGCGGTCGCGCCCGGCCACTTTGTCAACATCTGCGAGCATCTCAACGCCCAGGGGCTTGTCACGCCCGCCTCGCGGGTCGTGCTCGAAAAGCCCCTGGGACACGACCTGGCGTCGGCCAGGGCCATCAGCGAGCGTATCGGTGCCATCTTCCCCGAAGACTCGATCTACCGGATCGACCACTACCTGGGCAAGGAGACGGTCCAGAACCTCATCGCGCTGCGGTTTGGCAATATGCTCTTCGAACCGCTCTGGCGCCGCGACTGGGTCCGTGACGTGCAGATCAGCGTCAGCGAGCAGGTCGGCGTGGATGGCCGCGCCGGGTTCTATGACCGCACCGGAGCGCTGCGCGACATGGTGCAGAACCATTTGTTGCAGCTGCTTTGCATTATCGCCATGGAACCGCCCACCAGCATTGCCGCCGATGCAGTTCGGGACGAAAAACTCAAAGTATTACGGGCGCTTAACCCGCTTTCTGGAAAATACGCATTAAAAAATACCGTGCGCGGCCAGTACCGGGCGGGCGCCATCGCCGGTCAACCCGTGGCGGGCTATCTGGACGAGCCCGAGGTGGCCGGGGACAGCCACACCGAGACGTTTGTCGCTATCCGCGCCGAGCTGGCCAATTGGCGATGGGCGGGTGTGCCCTTTTATCTGCGAACCGGCAAGCGGCTGCAGGAGCGTGCCGCCGAAATCGTCGTTAATTTCCGCGATGTCCCGCATTCGATCTTCGATGTGACCTACGGGGCGGGACGCCCCAACCGGCTGGTCATCAAACTCCAACCCGATGAGGGCGTGCGACTGCACATGATGGCCAAATCGCCGGGAGACCGGATGCACCTTCGCCCGGTATCGCTCAACCTGGACTTTGCCGAGGCCTTCCAGCAACGTCAGGCCGACGCCTATGAGCGGCTGCTCATGGATGTCCTGCGGGGGCGGCTGACCCTTTTCATGCGCCGCGATGAGCTCTACGCCGCCTGGCAGTGGATCGAACCGATCCTCGCCGCCTGGCAGGAGGCGGGGGATCCGCCCAAACCCTACACCGCGGGCACCTGGGGACCGGCCGCCTCCAGCGCGCTGCTTGGCCGCGAGGAATCCAGCTGGCATGAGGAGAGCTGATGGGTGCCGCTGATGTTCTGGAAAGCGCCCAGCGCTTCGCCGATCCGGGTCAGGCCGCCGACGCGCTCGCCCAGCGGGTCGGCGAAGTCATTCGCTATGCAGTCAGGGCCCGCGGCCGCGCCAGTCTGCTGGTGCCCGGCGGCCGCACCCCTGTCCCCCTGTTCGAGGCACTGAGCGGCATTGATCTGCCCTGGGAATCGGTTTACGTCAGCCTGACCGACGAACGCCGAGTGCCACCGGCGGATCCAGCCAGTAACGCCCGACTGGTCGATGAGTACTTGTTGAATGGCCAGGCAGCGGACGCGCATTTCTATCCGCTGCATCGCGAGGGCATCGATGCCCGGGCCGACGAGGCCGCCTGCGGGGCCGCCCTGAGCATGCTGCCCCGGCCCTTTGATGCGGTGATCCTGGGCATGGGCACGGATGGCCATACCGCATCGCTTTTCCCGGGCGACCCCTCACTGGTCCGGGGACTGGACCCGGACACCGAAGCGCATTGTGTGGCCACCCGAGCCCCGGATGCCCCTTATGACCGGCTGAGCCTGACCCTGCATACGCTGACGAGCAGCCGCTGGATCGCCCTTCATATCAGCGGTCAGGAGAAATGGCAGACGCTGCAAAGCGGGATCCGTGCCGGCGACCCGCAGCGCTTCCCGGTCCTCGCGGTCCTGTCACAAAAAAAGGTCCCGACCCATGTCTACTGGTCGGCCTGAGCATCGCGCCTGGCTGTTAGCCGATGTGGGCGGAACCAACGCCCGTGTGGGGCTGTATAACCCGGGCCAAGGCGAGCCAGACCTGCTGTTCGCCCGTCCGACCAGTGACTTTGATGACCTGGCCGGATTGCTGCGGGCAGCAATCCAGACGTGTCCCGAAGCCCACGTCCGGCACGCCGCCTGCGCCATCGCGAGCCCGGTGGAAGCGGATGACATCGCACTGACCAACGCCGGGTGGCGGTTTTCGGTCGAACAAACCCGCCGTCGCTGCGAACTGGATACCCTCGAGATCATCAACGACTGGGCCGCACAGGGCTGGGCCATCACCCGGCTCGGGCCCACGGAACTGGCACAACGATCGGACGGTGTCCCCGCACCAATGACGCCAAAGCTCGCGCTGGGCCCGGGGACCGGGCTCGGCAGCGCACTGGTCGTCCCCGCTGATGCGCGTTGGCAGGTTTTTGCCACCGAAGGCGGACACATCAGCTTTGGCCCGCAGACGCCGCGCGAGGCCGCGGTCGTCACCCACATTAATGCGCGATTCGGCCACTGCAGCGCCGAGCGGATGGCCTCGGGCAAGGGGCTTGAGACCATCGATGCGGCAACCGCCGCCATTGACGGGCGGGACGGCCAGCCGCGGGATGCCTACGCCATCGTTGCCGACGCAAAGGCCGACGAGCCCGCTGCCCGCGAGACGCTGACGCTTTTCACCCAGGCGCTGGCCAGTGCGGCGGGTGATCTGGCGCTCGCCACCGGTGCGCGTGGCGGGGTCTACATCGGCGGTGGACTCATTCCTGCGCTGGGTGCGCTTTTCGACTGGCAGGCTTTCCACCAGCGATTCATCGCCAAGGGCCGTTTCGGCGACTATCTCAATGGCATTCCGGTGTTCAGCATCGAGGCCAGCCAGCCAGCGCTCGCCGGCCTGGCCGCCTATGTGGAACAGCGCTCATGAACCTGCACTCCAGACAAGGCACGCCTAGCACAACGCCCTTGCTGGCCCAGATACGGGCCCGGATGCCCGAGCTCTCCCCCGCCGAGCGCAAAGTGGCCGATCATGTGCTGAAAGCACCCCACGCCATCGCCGATCAACCCATCGCCCAGCTTGCCGCGCTCGCGAATGTCAGCGAGCCCACCGTCGTGCGCTTTTGTAAACGCCTGGGTTATGCCGGGATCCACGGCTTCAAGATGGCACTGACCCGCAGTCTTGCCGCCGAGCTGCCGCCCAGTCCGGTGGGGGTGAAAAGCAACGAGCCGCTTGAGGAGACCGCCGCCAAGGTCATCGACCGGCAGATCGCCACGCTCATTCACACCCGCAACCAGCTCTCGCACCCGCGGCTCGAGCAGGCCATCGAGTGCCTGGCCTCAGCCAGCCGCATCGAACTCTACGGCCATGGTGCCTCGGGGCTGGTGGCCCAGGATGCGCAGCACAAATTCTTCCGGCTCGGCATGCCGGTGGCCGCTTATACCGATGCCCACAACCATGCGATCTCGGCGACCATCGCGCCGCCGGATACCGTGATCATTGCCATATCCCATACCGGCCGCAGCCGGGATTTGCTGGACAGCCTCGAGGTCGCGAGGGCCCGGTCGGTGGTTGTCATCGGCATCACCGGACCGGGCACCCCCCTCGCCCGCCTGGCCGATATCAGCCTGCACGCGGATGTCGATGAAAATACCGACATCTACACGCCCATGCTCTCGCGCCTGGCGCACCTCGCCCTACTGGATGTGCTTGCGGTTGGTGTGGCGCTGCGATCGGGTGCAGAGGGCCGCGAGCGGCTGGCCCGGATCAAGCACACGCTCAATCAGCGTCGGGATTTGCCCGACCCCCCGGAGACCCGGTGACCCAGGCTTTGGGGTAGTGGCTCTCGATCATCTTGCCGTGACCGATCCGACCGACCCCCACGCCATAGCCCTGGTGGGTGAGCACGACAAAACCGCGTGACACCGGGCCACCGCGTGGCTCGGTGTGTTCGGGCGCGATCGGCCGACGTTGGCGGTAGGCATCGAGCCCCGCCCGGGTCAACTCGAGGACGTTCCGCCCCATCTCGGGGGCAAGCCATAGCGCTGCACCGGTCGTGGGTTTAACCGGTCGTACCTGAAGCCCGATCGCGGCGAGGCCGAACGCATCCACCCGCGGCGCGGATGGCCATGGCTGGTCGGCGATCCGGTAGTGCAGATACCGCCCGCCATCGGGGCCGGTGGTCAACCCCTGCAAAGCCCGGGGATTGACTGCAAAGCGCTGCTGCAGTGCCCGTGTCGCCGGATGATCAGGCCACGCGGCCGATCCGACGGACTCTCCCCCGGGGGCCTGACCCACCCGAGCCGGCCCCGTTCGGCTCAACACCGCCACATAAAAGCCACCGACATCCGCATCGCCCGGCCACACCCGACAGGTCCCGGCAAGCCGCGGGTCAAAATGCCGTCCCTGCCACTCGGTCACACCCGGGGAACTCGGCAGCGCCGGCTGACTGGCGGATTCGACGGTCAGCGCCTCGCCCCAGTCACCGAGCACCGCATCGACCACGGCTTCATTCTCTTCCGGGGCGAGCGTGCAGGTGGCATAGACGATGCGCCCGCCCGGTCGGACAAGCCCGACGGCATGATGCAGCAGCCGTCGCTGGCGCTGGGCCAGTCGATTCCGTTCGACATCGTCGATCACCCGGCCCCCATCTCGCTGATGGATTCGATACTTTCGCCAGGTGCCCTCGCCACTGCAGGGGGCATCGACGAGCACCCGGTCGAAGGGGCCGGTATTAGCCGCCAATGACTCGCCGGCGCCGCGGATGGTCAACACGTTGCGAAGCCCCAGACGTCGGATGAGCTGACGGATGGCCGGCAGACGGCCGGATTGCAGTTCATTGGCCACTACCAGGCCGTGATTCTCCATGGCCAGGGCCATCTGCGCGGTTTTATTGCCCGGCGCCGCGCATAGATCCAGCACCCGTTCGCCAGGCCGGGGATCGAGCAACTTGACCGGTAGGCGGGCGGATTCCTCCTGGATCTGAAAAAGCCCGGCAAAGTAGCCCCAGTGATGCGCCGGACTGGCATCGGGGGCAAGCCGCAGCAGGATGTCATCCCAGGGGCTGGGTGCGCTTGCGATGCCCGCATCATCCAACAGTCGCTGCAGCGTCTCGGGTGCCAGTCGCTCGGGATGGGCCCAGAGGGTCACTGGCTGGGGTCGGCTGATGGCATCACGGAACGCCGGCCAGTCGGGACAGATGGACTGATACCGGGCCAGCCCCGCCGCAATCGCCTCACCCATGGGGAAGCGTTAACCTGCGGTGGCCTGCGACTCGGCACCGGCCAGCCAGCCGCGTATCCAGCGGCGGACGGGTTCGTGGTGATTGGATGACGGCAACCGGGCAATCGCCGCTTCGACCGCCTCATCCCCGGCCTTGAGCCGGACCCGGTCCATGAGCGCGTGGAAAAACGCCTCATCAAACTCCGGATGACCCTGAATGGTCAGCGTCGTCCCCCGTTTGGCCGCGTACCAGGGGCATTGTGGGCTGGTCGCCAGTCGCTCGAACCCCGGCGCCGAGTCCACCACTTGATCCTGGTGCACCGCGAGCAGCGATAACGGTTGACCGGCATCCAGCCCCGCCCACGCGGTCTCGGTGTGAACCGGATAGACGCCCAGGTGCCAGCCATGGGGTGACGGTGCCGTCCGCCCCCCGAGCGCCGAGTGGATCAGCTGGTGCCCAAAGCAAACGCCTACCAGCGGCACGCCCTGCGTATCGATGTCCCGAACCAGCCCCTCCAGCTCGACGATCCAGTCCAGACGCTCGTGAACACTGGCACGGCTGCCGGTAACCAGCCATGCATCGGCGGCATCGGGACCGTCGGGCCATTCCTTGTCATGCACCCGATAACCCCGGGTCTCGAATGCAACAGGGTCACCGGCGAGCAGCTCGTCAAAAAGCGAGAGATACGAGGGCCAGCGTGTGAGTAACTCTTCGTGGAGGTCATCACACAAGAGCACTCCGACCGTAAGCGATGGGCGTGACTGCATCATGCAGCAAGCATGCCATCGACCCGTCGCCGGATGCGACCCCGGCGCATGATCATCCGCCCGCCAACAGCCCGATCGCGGCAAGCCAGGCATAGTGAAGGGGGAAGATCAGCAATATGCTCAGCCCGGCAAAAATCAGCGTAAAGCGCGTCAACGCCCCCCAGGGCACCTGCCCCAGCTGCGCGCCCACTAGAATGGGGGGTGCTTGATACGGCAGCAGGTAGGTGGAATACGAGGCCGCCAGGATGGTCAGCACCGACTGCAGTGGCCAGCCGGTGGCCTGCGAGAGCGTCTCTCCCAGCGGTACGCCGATGGCGGGGACCCCCGGCATGGCCGTGAGGACTGCCAACGCCACGCCCCCAAGACTGACCACAGCGTAGTTCTGTGCATCCGCACCGGCCTCGAAGGGAAGATGCGGCAGCATCTGCACGAAGGCCGCTTCGCCAATCCCCGAATGCGCGAGCACCGCGCCCAACCCAAGCACTCCCGCGACCAGCAACAGCGGGCCGATATCCAGCGCGGCAAATGGACGCTGCGGCACCAGGCGCTGGGGCTGCAGCAGACAGACAATCGCGGCGGCCAGCGCGATCCACGCCGGGCCGACGCCATGCAAGAAGTCGGTCACCCACAACGCCAGGGCGGCAAAAAGCACAAAGCCCATGGCCCGCTGCTGATGATCCATCGCCGCCGGCGACTCGCTGCGCGCGTCGTGGGTAGGCAGTGCATCGGGAAAAAGCCGGACAATCAGCACCACCAGCAACAACGAGCGCATCACGCCAAGGACCGGGAAATGCCACCACAGGTATTCCAGATAGCCGATCTCGATGCCGTGGATGGACTGCATCGCACCCGACCAAACGACGTTGGGGGTGTTCGACGGCAGGATTGCAAACGACCCCACATGGGTGCCAAAGACCGCGGCAAGCACCAGCGCGATCCGGCCGTTGGACTCGGCGGCGAACCCGAGCCGGTCGGCCACCGCAACGGCGATGGGCACGAGCAAAACCATCCGCCCCATCGCCCCGGGCATCAGAAAAGCGAAAGCCAGCCCGGTTAACGCCGTCGCCGCAATCACCAGCCCGTAGCGAGACGGCAACCGGGCGAGCAATAAAGCGGCGATATGGGCGCCCAACCCGGTATGGCGGATCCCCATACCGATGATCAAACCCCCGAAGATGATCCAGAAGGCTGTCGATGAGAAACCAGCGAAGATCACCGTTGGCGGCGCCACGGCAAGCAGCATGGCCGCGAAGAAGAACAACAGCGAGGTCACCGCTTCGGGGATCAGCCCGGTGGCATAGAGGGCGATCGTCGCCAGAGCAATCGCCGTGGTTGCACCCGTGCCCGCCGGCAGCCATGCCGGTGGGACGAAGCCAAGAACCGCCGCACCCGACAGCGCGACGAGCGCCACCGCGTGCGAGAGCGCCGGGGTTTTGAACATCGAAACCCTTGTCTAATCCGCCAACTCGATGAGTGCGGAATCATACGCGCCCGCCACCGGCCGGGACAGTCATTGTCGCCGGCACCGCCCGAACCCGATAGACTCCGCACACCCGTAGCAATCACCGGCAAGCATGCAGGCTGTAATCAATCTGGCGCTGCCCTTCTTCGCGCTTATCTTCACCGGTTATCTAGCGGCCCGCAGCCGCATCCTCAACGAGACCGCGGTATCGGGGCTGAACGGGTTTGTCTTCTACTTTGCCCTGCCTGCCCTGCTGCTGGTGAAAACCTACGCCGCGCCGGCGGCCACCGGCCAGGTGGTGGATCTGCTCATCGCCTACTACCTGCCGGGCCTGGTGCTTTTTTTCGCCACCGTCTGGGTGGGCCAACGACTGCTGAAACTTCGCATGGCCGATGCCTCGATCCAGGGACTGGGGGCGGTTTTCTCGAACGTGGGCTTTATCGGCCTGCCGCTGATCATCCTGCTCTATGGCAGCGAGGCGGCACTGCCCGCGGTGCTGATCGTCATGGGGGATACCATCGTCATGCTGGGACTGGCCACCGCTTTGGTCGAGGCCGATTTGGGGACCGGACGCGGTATCCTGCCGCTGCTACGTCGCACCGCCGGCGGCATCATCCGCAACCCGATTGTCATGGCCGGCGTCGTTGGACTGGGGCTCAACCTCATGAGCGTGCCCGTGGCGGAACCCATCCAGCGCTATGGCGGATTGCTCGCTAACGCCGCCGGGCCCTGTGCGTTGTTTGCGCTGGGCGCCACCCTGGCGGGACGACCCATGCGAGAAGGCGCGGGTGAGACCGCCTATGTGGTCACGCTCAAACTCTTCGTCCACCCGGCACTGGTCGCGATGATGGTGTTCTGGGTGGTGGATCTACCACCGGTCTGGGCAGCCGCGGCGCTTTTGCAAGCCTCACTGCCCATTGCCGCCAATGTCTATGTGCTTGCCAAGCGGTATGAGCAGCGCCCGGCGCAGGTCTCATCGGCGATTTTCTTCTCGACCGCTGCCGGGGTTCTCACCATTTCGTTGCTGATCAGTTGGCTCTATGGGGGCTGACCCAGCGAGGGGCTTTAGAAGGCAAATCCCACTTCCGCGGCAATGATATCCACCCCGGGGTTGTGGTCGTAGAGACCGGCGTTGGAGGTGTGCTGTATCCGCAGCCCGAGGGATAGCGCCGTTGCTGGCGCCCAGGCCAGCGACAAGTGACTGGTGAACTGGACGGGCCCGCCCAAATCCTTGCCATTGCCGTTGTGGGAAGAAATGAGGGTTGGCTGGACACCCAGGCTCAGGCGCAGATCCGCTGGTAAGCCCTGGCGCTCGAACACTGGACCGACGGCCAGAAAGCCATTGTCGTCGTAATCCCCGTCCCAGTAGGCAACGCTCAAATCCCAGCACGCGGTCCACGGCGTGGCGTGGCCCGGGCCAAGCAGGTTTTTCTGCAGCCAGGCGGCCGGGCGCCGCTGATAAACCTCAAGGACGTCAAAGCCATCGCCCCCACCGGCGCGCAGCCCGGCAGCTCGGTCGCCCCCCGGCTCATCGGCCCATGCCGGCATATGGGATGCCCCATCATCAGTGCGAAAAAAACCGCGATTAATTCGCCACGAAGGCATGAGCGCTTTTCCACGTATCTCCCCTGCAGTTGCCCGGAATTCAGAGTATGCCGCATTCATCGAGGGACTGACACGCCTGGCCCTATCCATCAGGAACTCCCCACGATTGAACACTGTCGGCCAGGAACACGTTCAAATCAGGAAAACCATGAATAGTAGAAAAGCGAACCGGGTCGCCGTTATCGCCAGCGCCCTTGCGCTGTCTACGGCATCAACGTCTGCATTCGCCGGCTCCGACACGGCTGCCGCCAGCGTTCAGATCGTGAAGGGAATTGCAGTGACCGCTGAACAGGATCTGCAATTTGGCGCGATTCTTAACGGGTTACAAAACGGAACTGACGAAATTACCCTTCAGGCAGATGGGAGCTTTACCGGTAGCGGGACGGATCTGTCAAGCGTTAACGACTCCGTCGATGGAACACAGCTTGTGCAGGCCGCGACATTTTCGGTCGAGAGCGAAGACGCACAGTCCAAGAGCGGCCAGACCATCACGGTCGACGTGAGCCAGGATTTCTCGGAGAACGGAAATGGCGGCACGGCGCCCTCCCTGACTGCACTGCAGGTTAGCTACGGCCCTAACGGGAGCGTATCGGGAAGCGGCACGACGGTGGATATCACGAGCGCGGATATACCGGCCAACGCCACCAGCAACCTGCAGGTCGGTGCCACCCTGGAGGTGTCCGCTGGCACCACTGCCGGCACCTACGACGATGCCGAGATAACCGTCACGTCGAATTTCCAGTAATCGATGGCTGCGTATCGGTTGCTGGCACGGGCACTCGCCGGACTGGTTATCATGGGGCTGACGTACGGCGTGGCCGTTACCCCGGCTCTTGCGCTGACGCTGTTCCCGACGCGCATCGTGCTGGATGAGTCGACACGGGCGGCCCAGCTGCAGATCATCAATAACGGTGACCGACCGAAACGCTACGTCATCGAATGGCGGGCCATGGCCATGGACGGCGACGGCACCCTGAGGCTCACTGATCCGTCGGCGCTGGACACCCCACAGGCCAGTGACTACCTGATCTCCGGGCCGCGTCAGGCCATCGTGCCACCGGGTGGCTATCAGGTGATCCGGATCCTCTCCCGGCTGCCGCCGGATGCGCCGGACCGGGAATATCGGTCGCACCTGATGATCTCCGAGCCGTCCATGGATGAGACATCACCAATCCCACCGGGCGGCGAGGATGGGATCGCCATCGAAATCGAGACCATGGTCCGCACGACGATCCCCGTCATACTGCGGCAGGGCGATCTCCGTGGCACGCTCGAGCCAACTCGGTTCTGGTTCGAGCGCAATGCCGCGGACGGTCCGATACTGGGGGTGCTGTTCGAGCGGCAGGGGGCGCGAAGCATCAACGCCAAGGCGACGCTCACCTGGGCCGGTAATGATGGACCCGAGACCATTCTTACCGAGCGCCGGTTCGCGACCTACACCGAAATTCGTCAGCGCCGGCTCATTCATCGACTGCCATCGTTGGAGGAAATGGATCTTGAGGGCGGGACGATTGAATACACCTTGGAGCGATTGAACCAGTCGGGCGATCCGGCCGGACGCATTTTCCGCCGGACCCTGAACCCTCTCGCACTGCCCGGTTCTGAAGCACCCTGACCTCCGCGACGGGGTTAGAGGGAGCGCATGCGCATCGCGATCGGTCTGTTGTGTATCGCCCTGAGCATGGGCAACGCCACGGCCCAGACCGAACGGCTCCCCCGACAGTTGATCCCTTTGCTGGTCCAGCTCGACGGTGAATCCATTGGCGATGGTATCCAGGCCTACAGCGATGGGCAGTCCACCTGGCTACCACTGCGGCAGATCGCGCTGCTGCTGGAGATCCCGATCGCCGTGGATGTCCGGCGCCGGAAAGTGAATGGGTGGCTGTTCGATCGAACGCGACGTTGGGTGCTCGACGTGGACACATCGCAGGCCCAGGCTTTTGACGAATCGCAAAGCGAGCCTATCCAGCCGCAGGCGGCCATCACGCCCCGTCTGCCCGTGCGCAGCGAAGTGCATGTGCGGCCGGAGGTCCTCGAACAGCTCTGGCCGGTCGAGGTTGAAGTCTCCCGCAGCGATCTTCAGGTCCGCATCGAAGGCGTCACCCGACTGCCGCGGCAGCGCCGGATTGCCCGGGAGCGTGAGCGCGCGGGACTGAATCGCACCACAGGCCGCCGCGGACGCCGTTCGCTGGCAAGGACCGGAACCGGCTATGCCTGGTGGCAGCCACCGAGCGGCATCGCGCGTTTCGGCGTTGGTCAAACCCGTGGCGGGCTTTTGCGAACAACAGCACGGATCACCGCGGTCGGAGAACTCGCCGGTGCAACCGCCTTTGCGACGGGGTCGGCAAGCCGGTCATCCAACCGCGACGCGGGCATCGACACGGCGAGGCTGACATTGAGACGGTTCGCCAGCCCCGATCCCATGCCACTCAACGTCCGGGAGATCGGACTCGGAGATCTCAACCTGCGCTCCGCCCCGGATACCACCGCCGGTGCTCGTGGGGTCGGCGTCTCGGTGAGCAGCTACCCCCTCCGCAACACCGAGACATTCGAGCCCTACACGCTGGCGGATGATGCCGAACCGGGCTCCGAGGTCGAACTCTACCGCCGCGATGAGCTCATTGATTTCGCGGAGGTGGATGAGACCGGCCGGTACCGATTCGACAATATCCCCATACAAGCGGGCATCAACCCATTACGCGTTGTGATCCGTCAACCGAATGGCGAGCGTATCGTCCAGCGATACCAACCGGTCTATGGCCGTAATCAGATCCCCTCTGGCGAGTTCCGCTACCAGGTCGCGGCGGTGAAGCCGGGAGCCCGGCTGATAACCGAAGACGACGATGGCCGAGGCGCCGACCGACCCGTTGGCACGCTCCGCGTCGGCTGGGGGGTGCGTCGCCGCACGACGGCCGGGATGCGACTGATCCGGGCCCAGGGCGAAGACCCATCGACACGGGCGGATTATGCCCGCATCGCCCTCATCCAGGGTATTGGCCCCACTGAGACCCGCGCGACAGCGCAGCGGGCGCTGGATGGGGGAATGCTCTATGGTGCCGCCATTCGCTACCCACGCCGGCAATGGCCGGTGACCGCCGAGGTCCGCATCAACAACGGCCTGGAGAGCGAGGAAATCGGCTTTGGCGACAATGCGCTCAGACGGGCCGCCGAGATCCGCACGACCGGCGACATCGCCATCGGCGGCTACCCGATGAGGCTGCGCCTCAACGCAAGCCGGTCATTGCGGGAGCAGGAAACCGCGTCGGACTCGCTACAAATCAGACAGGCCGGCCGATTGGGCGATATCCGCTGGCGCAACCGGCTCGACTGGGATTCCCGGGACGGGGTTATAGACGGCTCTCTGGCATTCAGTGACTGGATGGCCATGGGCGAAGCACGGCAACTGCGTTGGTCAGGGCAGATGGACTATCGCCAGGCGGCGGGCATTCAGACCCTTTCACTATCAGGTCGCCTGCCATTACCGCGGACCGGGATCGATCTGGATGCGACCTGGACGGCGAGCCGTAACCCAGACATCCATCGGCTCAACCTCTCGATGGCCGATGACCTGGCATCCGGACGCGCGACCCTGTCTGGCAACCTGACTACCGATGGGGATTATGGCATTCAAGCCAGCTGGCAGATCTATTTCGCCGATCGCCGGGGCAAACCACCCCTGTTCACCGAAATCAATCCGACCGGCCAGGGTAGGATGCGGTTACGTGTCTTTCTGGACCGCGACCGCAACGGGGTCCGCGATCCGGCCGACCCCCCGCTGCCCGGCGTTCGCCTCAAGCAACCACTCGCCAACCAAGGCGAGACCGGGGAGAATGGTGAACTGATGATCGCCGGGTTACGGCCGCATCGTTACTATCGGGCGCAGCTCGATCCGATGTCGCTCAACAATCCGCTACACCGCGTCCAGTCCGACGGGCAACGCGTCTGGGTTAGACCGGGTTCCACGCCCGTTCTGGATATCCCGGTAGAGCCCACCGGTGCGATCTACGGCCACGCCCGATTTGCCGGCGAGCGCGAGGGAGCCGAAGGCATCCCGCTGCGACTGGTGAACTGCGCCGGAGAGACAGTGGCACGAAAACGGACCCGATTTAATGGCTTTTTCGCTTTCGAGGGACTGGATTTCCAACGGCACTGGTTGCGGGTTGATAACGAAAGCGGCTTTCGAATGCTGGATAAGCCCGACGCCGCTCTCGATCTGTCGGCCGAACAGCCTTATGCATCGGAGGAGCGGATTGCCGTCGCGGCGCGATCCACCCTGAACGACTTCGGCGCCGTTCAAGGTACTCTCGTCGCACCCGACTGTAACGACGGGCTGGGAAATGTCCGTTTGCAGATCCAGCCCGTTGACACGGATCATCCGCCCTACCGCCTGATTACTAGCGCGGACGGCCACTTCCAGCTCGACCGGCTGCCGTTCGGCCGCTACCGCATTGCCGTCGTTGAAAAGACCCTTGCGGCAGGTATCCGGTTACAGGGCAGCCCGCCGACGGTCGAGGTCAGCGATGATGACCCGTTTGTCAGCGACCTGCATATTCACACCAAGGAGAGACCATGAGAACCGCCGCCTTCCGGCCATCGGGAAAGGGTCAACGCATTGCCAGGATTATGCTGGTCGCTTGCCTCTGGAACGTGCCCGCCACGGTGCAGGGTCAAGGTCAGGGTCAGGGCAATAATCCCTCCAGCGGCGCCCCCCCCGCCAACGGCGAGGCGGAAGTGGTCGTCGAGACCGCCCTGCGCTTCGGGCGCTACCTCAGCCGCATACCCCCCGACGGCGCCGGTGAAATCACCCTTGCACCGAATGGATCCGTGGACACAAAACAGCTTCGAGCATTGGGGCACCAGGCAACCGCCGCGCAGGTTACGGTGCGCGAGACATTTCCGGGTCAGGGGCAACCGGTGGAGGACCAGTATGACGTCATGGTGAGCACCGATCCGCTCCGCAACAATCGGGACACTCGGACGATACGCTTTGTCAGCCTCGCGGTCCGCTTCGAAGAGGATGATACCGGGGGAAGTGGCGGCGCGGTGATCGAACGAACCACAGCCGGCAACGGCACCCTGTCCATTACCTTAGAGGACGTGGATCTACCGGACCGGGACCAGCCGAAAAATCTGTCGATCGGCGGCACAATCCGTTTGAACGATGCCGATAGCGGAGATTATCAGGGCGCCGTCCTGATCGAGGCTCTGAGGCATCACCAATAGGATTGGAGCAGGGAAGAGATTGAGTCGGAGTGGGAGGATTCGAACCGCCGATCACCTGCACGCTAACTACCTGGCACTAAACGAACCGGATTTCCTCGAGCAGGCAATAGCCGCGCTGACGCACCGCGCCGATACAGGCGCCGTCAATGCCGAGCCGGCGGAATTTCCCCCGCAGCCGACTGATCCGCACCTCCAAGGCATTACTCAGCTCCCGCGCTGGATCCATGTCCAACAACTCCATCACCTCCCAGCGCTCCAGCCCCCACCGGCCCGCGAGGCTGAGTTGATAAAGCAATCGGACCTCAGCGGCGGATAGTCGTACCTCGTTATCTTGCCATTCCAGAACCTGCCGCGATCGATCGACAGAACAGGCCGATTGATTAACCAGCGGCGCAAGCGTGCGCGCCTCAATCCGCTTCACCGCTGCCAGCAGAACATCCGGGTCGACAGGCTTAGCGAGGTAGACATCGGCGCCCACACCATAACCCCGCGAGATATCATCGCTGCGATCCCGGGCAGACACAACAATGATCCCCACCTGATCGGCGGTCTCGCGAATACGCTCGATTAGCTCGTAGCCACTGATAGTCGGAAGATTAAGATCGATGATGTAAAGGTCGGGGATCTCATTGATTTCGCGCAGCTCCTCGGCGTCGGCCAGCTCAATGACCCGAAACCCTTCGCCACGCAGAAAGCGCGCCGTGTAGTCGCGCAGCTCGGCATGATCTTCCACTAGCGCCAGCAGCGTCATGAAATAACTCCATGCGTCGCCTCATCGGCGTCGGGAAAACCAAGCACAACGCTTACCTGCCCGGGAGTGACATGCATCTCCAGCGACAGACCCATGCGTTCTGCCAAAACACGGGCAATGTAGAGGCCGAGTCCAGTCCCGTATTGACCGCTTGCCGTCTCGCCACGGTAGTACTTGGTAAACACCTGCTGTGGATCCGGCTCCCCACCTTCGACCACCGCGTTATTGATCCGCAGCACGACATCGTCCGACGACCCATGGCACAGGCTGGCCTGCACCGGCGCCCCCTCGGTACCGTACTTATCGGCATTCTCCAGCAGGTTGGTCAATAGGATACGGGTGAGGTCCGAGTCGGCTATGACAGGCAGATCATCCCCGGTCATCTTCAGGATTAGACGCCGTGAGTCCACCACCTCCTCCATGAGCGTACGCAGACCGAAGCGCCTGTGGCGCACGGGAAGCCGGCCACGCTCGAGCTCGTCCACACGATCAGCCTGCCCAAGCGCATGCCCGATCGCCTCGGTCGCCCGGCTTATGACCTCCACGTCGAGTTCGTTGAGCCGATGGGCCATACGCAGAGTAGCGAGGGGGGTGCGGATCTCATGGGAGAGCATCTCAAGGAGCTGACCAATCTCTTTGCGCCTCGCCCGCTCCTCGTCGGAGCGAATCTGTAACGCCTTGGCCCGAGTCGCCAGTCTCGAGCGCTCCTCCAGGAGACTGCGCTGGCGACGGAAAAGCAGATAGGTGATGTACCCCCCGGGGACGATGGCCGCCGCCATAAAAGCGATGCTCAGATATTGAGCAAAGGCGGCACGCTCATACTGTGCACCGATAAACACCAGGCTTAAAGGCGCCGCCTGCAATAGGAAATAGGTCACGACCGCTCTCGGCGTGATGCTGTAGATCGAGGTATTCCCACGGCGGATCCATGGCACGGTCGCGAGCGCCAGCAACAGCGCCCCCAGCGCCGAGGCGTTGTTGAGCTGAAGGGCGAGGGAGACGTCAGCCAATCCCCAGGCAGCGGCTTTCGCCAACGTGAAGATAACGACAAACGCCGCAAAGACTCGCGAAACCCAACGCGCGCCGAGTTCTCGCAGCAGCATATAGTCGAACATCTGGGCCGCGGTGATGTAGAGAAGGGCCATTGTGTTATGCCAGAGGTCCTGGCTGAGCAGGCCCTCGCCACTGGCAAGGGGACGGGTCAGCCCCATGTGAACGATCAGCGTGACTAGATACAGCGACATCCGCACCAGAAACGCCACAATGAGCGGCGAATAGGAGGTCATAATGGCGGTGGCCGCCCAGAGCAGGTATAGCAGCGTCACTGCAAATGCCACCGAGAAAAGGATGTAGAAAAAGACCCCCTGGTTATGGAGCCCGGCGCGGGACTGGATGCTGACCATCGGCTGCATCACATTGGCGGACTCAACCCGCACCAGCAGCCCGCCCGCGAGCATCGAGCGTTCAACGGACAGCGTGTAGGCGTAAGGGATGATCGACCCGCGCCGGGTGACTCGATCGCCGGCCTCGAACAGGACCACATCCGGGTTGCCGGCGGAGATCACGCGTATGGAGTCCAGGTGGACGGGCTGAATCATCAACCAGGGATTTTCCGGCAAGGATGGTTGATGGAAGTCGACCCGCAACCACACAGGCCGGGACTGAAAGCCCAGTGACTGGCCGATGGAGAATGACCGCCATTGCGCATCCGCTGGCGGTAGCGCCTCCCCCGGATCAGCCACCCAGTACTCAACCGTCATCGGTGGTTCTTGTGCGGGTCGTTGATCGCTGTCGGCAAACGCCGGCCACGCCAGAACGACCACGGCGACGAGAAAAAAGCCTCCGAACCACGCCTTCGAGGCTTCAGTGATGCACATAAAGCCCATAGGCCATGACTAATCCCCGCGCCGCTGAGCAACACCATCCAATTGGCAGGACACCAGATACTCCGGCTGGGCACAGAACTCCGGCCCCGGCGGCAACTCCCATGTGGGCGTCAGCACGTCACTCACCTGCGGTTCAGCGCGACCAAGCCCAGCCGGATCGGCCTGCCTGCCTGCATGCAGCATACCGACTACTGTGAGCGCCCGACGCACGGCACTCCGACTACCGGCTTCACGTGACGGCGCAGGCGGTGCCGGGTTGATTGAGAGATCGCCGAACTCATAGGTGATCGCGTAATTTCTCGCCATAAAGCCGTTGTCACCGACAGCGTCGGCAATGCTCACCTCATTCGGATACTCCCCAACGCCCGCGTCAGGATCCACCGCGGCACCGCTTACAGAACCCAGCGTCGCAGCCGTAATCCGTTCACCGCCGGCGAGCTCGCCAGCCTCGATGGTGAAGTCGGTCAGCCCAAGATCAAGCGTCTCTCCGGCGGTCTTGAACCGATCGACCGCCCTCAGCGTCAGGGCGCGCGGGCGAATCTCCCCTCTGAGCCCGGCGGGCTGCTGCAGCGTGTAGTTACCCGCATCACTCCCGGCAAGGGTATACCCCGATGCCATCACGGCGATGTCTTGCGCCACGTTCGCGTCGGCGAATGTGGCGCTCGCACCGCTGGTGTCAAGGGTGACCAAATCCCCACCGAGGACACCCGCGCCGATCTGACCTTCAGTCAGGGGCGCCTCGGTGGTGCCATTGTAGGTGCGGCTTGGCGCGGTGACATTCACCACATCAAGCGCCCTGGGCTCCACGACCACTTGGCCGTTGGTGATGTTGCTGACGTTATACCCGCGTGCCGCCGGACCGCTAGCGACCGCCTGATATTGGCCGGCGTTGAGATACCCCCCGGTCGAAGTGGATTGATTGGCCACCGACCCGGCAAAGCCATCACCGTTCTCCAGTCCCGTGAGTTGCGTCGCCGTAACCACCGCCGGCGTCTCACCATAAGCCAGGGCCTGATCGGCAATGACCCCGGTAAGGCTTGGTCGTTCGCGATAAATGGCGAAAGGCGTGCCTTCACTCAAGGCCAAACTGAACGCCTGAATCTGCTCATCGCTGCCGTAGCGGAACCGACCGCTGCCGTAGCCGATGAGGCCATCGGCTGCACCATTGCCGCTCTCCGCAACTCCTATGGATCCATCGATGCTGCCGGTGTACAAGCGGATGATCCCCTGCGCACCGGCGCTAATGGTCGGGTCGCCCTGGAGAATGAGATTGCCGCCGCGTGGATCGCCGGCATCGGCGTTGCGGCCAGCATTGAGCACGATCGCCTCGGCGCTGTTGCTCGACGTCACGATATCCTCGGAAATAACGAGATCACCGCTAAGCGTCTCGATGTGGACATCGCCGGTGGCATGCACCCCGGACGGATTTACAGCGCCAATGGTTAGAGGACCTGCATTAGTGAGAGCAACAGAGCCCAGCTCGTCACCGGCCGACCCGCCAGCCAGCGTGGCGAGGTCATTCTGCGCGTGGGTGAGGTTGAATGACTCATTGCCGTGGAGGGCAAGCGTATCGGCGGCAACCGCTGCGGTCTGTGTCACAGAACCCTTGGCATGCAGGGCGAGGGCGTTGCCGCTCGTGTCAATCGGCGCGTTGATGGCAACCCCACCACCATGAAGATGGACCGGACCGGTGATATCAATGCCACCCGCGACTGTGAGATCCGATTCCGTGCCGGGCTTGCCCACTGTGAATCCGGTCATGCTCTCCTCGAAACCGTAATCAATGACCTGGGCGCCATTGAAGTCCGTGCCATCGGGCTCAAGGATGATCTGCCCCGATGCCCGGAAAGCCGATGTCGCAGGCAGCTCGTCATGACGAAAGACGATGGATCCGCCCCCAGGCGTGTGGGTACGCCCCGTGTAGGCCGCCCGCCCTGTGAGCGTTAGCGTTCCGGAACCACGGTGTACAAGATGGCGGCCACCCTCAAGACGGTTCGCTAATGTTATATCGCCGGCGAGATCAAGAATAAGGTTGCCGCGATCCAGGCTGACTGCCCCTTGCCCCAGTGATCCGGTCGCTCCACCATCACCGATCTTCAAACGACCGCCGCTGATTGTTGTATTGCCCTGATAGTCATTGTCGCCGGTCAGCGTGATCAGGTCGTTGCCTTTCTTACGCAGAGACCCGGGACCGGTGAAGCGATTGGCAAAGACCGTCTCCCCGTTCGTGTTCACCTGGAAGGTCAGCCGGCTGTTCGCCGTCTTCAGTGCAACCTCGCCAGAGCCCAGACGGCCCCTGCCGGTCCCGTTGCCAAGGAGCACGCCACCGGTTATCTCCGTGCCACCACTATGCGTGCCATTCGTCAGCAAAAGCGCATTCCCGGTGCGCGTATATCGAATCCGCAGGGTGCCGGTCCCGCTCAAGGGCTGGGTGAAGGCGGCATTCGTCTCAAAGTCGAGGAAAAGATCACTGTTGTTGGTCACCGCGCCGGATCCGAGTGGCCGGAACCTGTTGTCCCTGGGCGCGACCTCGACTGACCCCGCTGCAATGGTGACAGGCCCGGAATACGTGCTGTTGCCGGTCAATCGAAGGACACCTGGGCTGGTCTTGCTTAGTGGCCCAGCACCTCGCAGGTTGCCATTGTAGACAAGCGTTTCACCGTCAGGTATCACGATGCCCCCGCCGCCGCTGTCAACTTTTAGGCCCCGGTTAGCGGCCAGCGTGAAGCCGCTCGTGACCGACAGTGACCCGCCATCGAGGGTCAGGTGGCCATTGGTGACCGCGGAAGGCACCAACCCGAGGGCACTATCCGCGGCGATTGACACAGTCCCGCCCTTGACCACCGTCGAGCCGGTCAACGTATTCCCCGAACCCAGGCTAAGGGTGCCCGCTCCTTCCTTGATCAATGAAACACCGCTGCCCGCAATCACCCCGCCGAGCAGTGCCGAACCGCTATTGTCAACCCGAATATTCCCATTGGTATGCACCGTAATGGGCTGGCCGGTGTTAATGCCCGCCGCGCGCATGTCGAGCCCCGACGGCGCCGCCGTCGCACCGACTGCCTCGGTCAGGGTGATATCACCGCTGCCCGCATCGAGCTTTAACGAAGTCGGATGATCGCCATCATCGACGGCTCCAAGGGTAATGTCGCCGTCGGAACCCGCACTATCGATGGTGGTTATGGCACCGCTGCCAGCAAGCTCAATGCGCCCGGTCAGTGCAATGTCGCCGGTATTGGCAACATAGTCCTCACCGGCCAGGTCGATGGTATCGGCGGTCACGTTGATCGAACCGGCGGTCACGTCAAGAAGCTGAACCCGGCCACCCGTTGCGGTAATGGCCATATCCGCACTGCCGGCGGCCGCACCGTGAAACAGCACATCCCCACCTGGCTGGACCGCCCCGGCGGCCGTGGTGTCAATCGCCTCGATCCCGTCAAAGGCCACCGGCCCTTGCAACGTGACACCAGCTCCTTCGGTGGACAGGTCGCCGGCGAGCGTGATCGCCTGAGCCGTGTAGTGCTGTGCACCCGTCGTCGCAACCGCATTAAGGCTTAGATTGCTGGTGCCGACGTCAACCGAGAAGCTGCTGGTTTCGCCCGTCTTGGTAGTAACGGGCTGGGGGACATTGATCGCTGTCCCGGATGCCCTGGCTCCCCCATCGGTGGTGTCGATACCCGCCGCACCACTGAGCTCGATGGCCCGGTTGAGGGTGATGGCGCTCCCGGCTGTTGTGAGCATCCCACCGAGCGTGATGATTCCCGATGGGGTGTAAGTCTGCGGCCCCGCTGTGGTGACGCCTGAGAGCGCGAGATCATTGCCATCGACCACATTCAGGCTCGTCAGTGCTGTCGAACCGCCGACGTCACCCGCCAGGGCGATATCCCCCGTCCCCGCCTTCAACGACAGCGTTTCGGCCCCATCCAGTGTCCCGACAAGGGTTATATCCCCAGGGCCCGACCCCGTGCTGATCGTGCGCGCGCCGCCGCTGAGGGAATGCACAGCGCCGTTCTCGCCAAGGGTAATGTCCGCCCCGGCAGTTGCGAGATCAGCCGCCAGATCCGTCGGGCCCGTCAGGGTGATGTCGGCGGTCATGGCATTCGGGGCCGATGCGGTATCAATCGACTCATTGATGCTAAGGGTGTTGGCCACCAACGTCACTGCGCCCGTCGCCGTCAACCCATCGGTGCCATCGACGCTTGCGATTGCGAGGTCATCCGCATCCGTGAAGCTAAACGTCCCCACCGAACCGGCAAGCGCATCCACATCATTGGCATTGGTACCGAGGAAGACCGGCCCATCGACGTCAAGACGAAGTCCGCCCGAAAAACCAAGCGAACCGCTTGGGCTCTGGGCAAGGCTTGACCCCGAAAGCACCCAGTCCCCGACCACCGTACCGTCCGGACCGGTGTCCGGCGCATTGACCACGACATCGCCAGTGCTGTCCGAGCCAATCACCAACTTACCCGCCGTGATGCGATTGAGCTCCGCCTGAGAAAGCTCCAGGCGATCACCCCCGGTCTGATTACCGAGCGCCACCGCGCGATCATCCGTTCCAGGCCGGAGCGTGACGGTGCCGGCACCCGCGTTCACCGCTTTATCAAGCCCAAGGGCATCCGCTTGCAGGGTGACCGTCCCGTCGTTCGTGCTCACACCATTAACACCTCCCACATTTGCGACGGTCAGCGCGCCGGCGGCCTTAAAGCCAAGCGAGGCGCCGTCGCCGGTGAGGGAAGCGGCAAGCCGGTCGACCGCGTGCGGGGCAGCGCCCAAAAACGGGGTGTTTTGGACCTGCAGGGACAGGCCCTTGGCGTCCATCGCGCCGTCAATCTGCAGATCCACCGCGTCGATCAGGATGTCGCTCGTACCGGCCTGAGGTCCACCGGTGGTAAAGAAAAGCTGATTGCCGGAAAAATCAAAGGCGGGCGCGCCGCTGTCCGCAGCGAAGCTCGGTGAACCTGAAATGATCGTCGCGCCCGTCCCCGCTTTCTGTGTAAACCGGCCGATGGTTGAGAGGTTGTAGAAGGCCACGGTGCGAGCGGAGTCAACCGTTACATCCCCTATCTTTGTGGCATCACCAACGTTGTTGACGACGATGTCACCTCCACCCGCGATCATCGTCAGGTCCCTGGCGTAGTCACCGCCGCCGCCGACCACAGACCCGATCAGAATGTCGTCCTCCGGGCCGGGTGTGGTGTTGCCGTTATTGGTCAGATCAAGCGTGGACGCACCCGCAAGTGTGACGGCCGCCCCTAACAGATCCAGATCCTCGCCGGGACTGCTCCCCCCACTTGCCGAGGCACGCAGGATCCCATGCAGGGAGACCGGGTTGCTTGTCCCCGTCACCTTCATGCCGCCGTTGAAAAGAAAGACATCGGCGGCGCTGTCGCCGAGGTTCACCCCACCGGTGTTGTGAAAATTGGTCAACAAACCGAAACGGTTATCCGCACCACGTAAAGCGATGCTGTAATTCTGTGCCGCGGTGATGATCCTTGACACCTGAAGACTGCCCGCCAAGTCGACTTGCGACGCGTCGGTGAGCGTGAGCGTATCGGCCGTGAAATCATCCTGGAACGACACCGCCGCTCCGCCCGCATCGACAATCATGGATCCGGCACCGTCGACGGCATCGGCAAACGTGACTGATCCATCGGTGCCGGATCCGGTGGTATCGATGTTGAAAGTCAGGGGAAGGTCGGTTTTGCCGGTGACCCCCAGGTCACCGCCCGCGGTGTTGATTGAAAGATCGCGGACGGAAACGGAAGGCGTCCCCGCGGCACTCGTCGCAGAAAGGGTGACTGGTCCACCCGTCGTCTCAAGCTCAACCCGTTGGTCGAACTCAATGCCCGGCGCTGAGACCGCTGATTGCCCCTCCAGGCTGATTGATTGGCCCTTGACGAGCAACTTGCTGTCAATCGCATCTTTATCCCAGTCCAGCAGGATGCCCGCCACACCATCGTTCTCGGTAACCTCACCTTTGAGGGTGATCGCGCCAGTGGTGATCAGTCGCGAGTCATCAAAGAAAATGCCTTCGTCCTGCGCGGCCGCGTACGGCGTATCAATCCCCCCGAACGTTGCACTGGCAGCAGAGAAATCAGCCTCACGGATATCGATCGCACGGTCACCGGTGGCACTTTCGGCCTTTAGGGTGAGCGCGCCGGTAGCGGTCGCCCCATCCATCCTTATGATTTTCAGGCCCTTGCTGCCCGTCGACCGCCCTTCCAGGGTGATGTCACCGGCGGTGAGGGTGGTTGAGCCCGATCCGCTACCCTGATCCGATATCTCGATGCCCTGCCCATCGACCGCCGTGCCGCTCACCGTGAGCGCACCGCTGGTTACGACGGCCGTGCGGTCAAGGTCCACACCATCACCCGTACCGCCCCGAGCCAAGCCAGTGATGCTGAGCGCTGTCGTCTGACTGCTCCCGAGGGTACTGTTTTCGTATGCGCGCAGCCCATCTCCACCAAGCGACCCACCTTCACCAGTCAGGCTGACTGCGCCCCCTCTGGCGTCCACCTCGAATTTGCGCAACACAACGCCGTTTCTGCCTCCGGCGGCGCCGCCATTCGGCTGATCATTCAGCACTCCAGTGAGGGTAACGCCCCCTTTGCCGGCCCGTATCGTCCTTGCGCTCGTGTCGTCGTTGCCATCAATACCCTCACCGGTTCCATACGCCGTCCCGGTAATGGAAATGGCACCGTAATCCCCCGCCAGGGCGCTATCGTTGGCGACGTAGGTGTCGATGAGGACATGATTCTCGATCACCACCCCATCCCGGTCGCCATAACCGGTGTTAGCGGGCGCTGCGAGACCGGTGGGTCCGGTACCGCTCACCGTGATGGCGCCGCCGGCGGTCGTACGATAGGTGCCCGAGCGCAGGTCGACGCCCGCGACTTGGGTCAGTTCTGTCGCCGAGTCGGCGTTCCAGAGGCCACCCGTGCCGGTGATGCTGAGATCCCCGCCGGCCGTCTGCAGTAAGACACTGCTCACGTCACCGGCATCCTCAGAGCCGATCCGAACACCCGCATTGGTGGTATCTGAGACACCGCCGCCTTGGCCGCTGATCGTGATTGTTCCCGCACCGGAGGTTATTAACGCGGTGGCCTCGTTCAAGCCCGCAGCGCTGGTGTTGGCACGGAGCCGCACCCCCACGCCCGAGTGGCTGGCCTGGCCCGTTGCCGTCAGGGCAATGTCGCCGCCATTACTAGTCAGTCGCACACCCGAGCCTACCCGCACCTGGGCTTCGGCTTTAATCGTGGTGTCGCCGTCCACAGCGATCGTATTGTTGCCATTGGCCTTGAGCCGAGCGGTGTGACCCGAATCAACGCTGAGCGCTCCGGTCAGCTGGGCCCCCGCATCGATATTGATGTCTCCTGGCGCCTTGAGCGTGAAATCTCTCGCGCTCGTTATGGCGGCCAAGCTAATGGACCCATCACCCTGCGTAACGGCGGTTTCGCTGTACTGTCCGGCCGTTGTGATCTGAATCTCGCCATCAATGGCGTTGGCTTCGGAAAGCTGCACGGCCGAACCGCTCGTAACGGCGGAGATTCCTCGATCTAGCGAGTCACTAACCAAGAACGCCTTGCCCGCCTGTGATCCATCAAAGACCAAGCTGCCGGTACCATTCACCTCCGTGACGGTAATGTCATTGCCGCCCTGCGTGACGGTAAGCGAATCGGCGGCAGAAAAATAAGAAAGTCCAGGGGCGACAATGCCGTTGGCAAAGAACTGCTCCTCTGCCATATCCAACTCAAACGAATGATTCGTGACTAGCAGTTTGCCGGCCCGCAGAAAATCCCCACTGGCCTGCCGGACGTCATCCTGCCTGGCATCGATCGATAAGGTACCGGCGATCAGTGAATCCCCAAGCACGGTTCCTCCAGCCGCGTCGTTACGCAGCGTCACATCGGCGGCATCGAAAGCCGTGGTATCGATTGCGAGGGTGCCCGGCGTGATAACCGTTGCCCCGGCCGCCTGCGTGAGCGCGCCTCCGACGGTGAGACTTATGTCGTTAGCGGCGCCAGCGGCGGTAATCCCGGTTATCGTGTCTGAGCCACTGCCGATGCTGCCGATCTCCAGGGCATCCTGATCGACAATCGAGGCGCTCGTGTTGCCGGTCAGATCCAGCGCCAGTGTGTCGAAGTCGTTAGCGCTATCCGTGAAATTCAGATTGCCACTGGCCCTGACCGCTAATCTCTCCGCGCGGAACAGATCCTCGGCCGTGACGGCAGCTGCCTGTTCTATGAAAACCGAACGGAGCGCAGTATTCCCGCCGACCGGCTTTTTGAAGACAATCGATCCTGAGCCCGCTTTCAGGGTAAGGTCCGCTGGCGTCGAGCCCGAATTCGCGGCTTTCCGGATACGTTTGTTAAAAGTAATGTCGCCGCTGGTTGCGCCAGTGGTCACGGACATCGTGCCAGTAATATCAACGGGCCCGTTCAGAATGACGGCTCCACCTTGATTGACACCACTTGTGTCGATGGTATCAATGTCGATCTGTTGCGCCGCTTGCAGCGTTACGGGACCTCCATCCCCATTGGTAGCGGAGGCATCCAGATGATCCACGAATATTGAGTTATCAACTGAAACGCTCACTGAGCCAGCATCGCTGTTGCCGCCGGTATCAATGTCGCTGACCGAAAATTGGCTTGCATTCGTGGCCGAGACACTGCCACCGAACGTGTAGAACCCGGGTCTACTTGAGTCAAAAAAATTCATATCGGTCACGCTTACAAGACCGTCATGCCCGTTAAGATCGATGTCGCCGCCAGCGGTATGGATATCGTGACTGGAACCAGTCAAATATTGGCGAATAAAGAATTCATGCCCGGAACTCGTGAAATTTCCACCACCGGTCGAGACATCACCATCGATGTAAACGCTTTCTGCGTTTGATTGTCCGTTATCGGTAGCAGTCAGCGTGACATCTCCACCGGAAGTCACCAATATGTCCGGCGCTGAGGATGCTAAAGAGACGTTAAAACCCGTCGCAGTAAAGTCGCCTCCGGACGTTTTGACGGTATCGCTGACATACAAAGGGTCATTACCGGTCGCGGACAAGGTCACATTGCCACCGTCGGTGACAATCGCGTCACCATCCTCGTAGGTAAGCCAGACACGCGAACCGGTGATGCCAAGATCCCCTCCACCGGTCTCTATCGGTGCATCGATTTCAACTTGCCCGGAGAAATTCAGATCTACAGAACTCGGAGCAGAATAATCGATCGTGGCATTGCTCGTGGCGGTGAAATTGCCGCCCGTCGCGGTCAAGCCACCCACCGCTGACTGGATTGCGGCATCAAGGGTGAGATGACCAGTGCCGACATCGATATCCAACAGCCCCTCGGCATGGAACCCGCTGCTGCGCCAGCCTTTGAGCGTGAGGTCCCCCTGATTGACAAAGCGAAGCGTCTGCCCAGTGACATCCCCTGTGCCCTTGAAGGTATTGACGCCGAGCACATCGACCTGATTATCCGCGTCGGCAAGGGCGATCTCACCGGTGAGACTGGTCAACGGGCTGCTGGTGGTATGACTGGCCAGGTTGAGCCGCTGAGCCCGGATCTCGGCGCCATCCGCGGGCTGGGTGATGCCGCCATTGCCCCGGGCCTCCAACGTAATGACGCCGTCACTGCCGGCGGTGCTTCCACTCCCCCCGATCGCGCGGAGGGGGGCTGCGGGGAGGCTAATTCCCGCAGCGCCATCGGTCTGCAGGATAATATCTCCAGAGTCGCCGCCGGAGGCGCCGGCGCCGTCTCCTCCACCGACCGTCAAGCTGGTGTAAGACAACCCACCGTCCGACTTCAGTGTGAGGTCACCGCCATGGCTGCCGGCACCGGCGTTATTGTCGGCTCCGGCTGCATTAAGGCTGCCCACTGAGATAAACCCACTGTCGTTGACGTTTTCAGCATCTAAAATTATGTTACCCGATGCCTGACCGCTATTCGCCGTCGCCCGAGTGCGAAGGTCCGCCGGGCTGCTGTCACCATCGGCAGGCGTGGTGATGCCTCCATCCCGGGCTGTCAAGGTAATTGAACCACCCCGAGTCTGGATGGTGTCCGAGAATGCAATCGCGTCAGCGGTGAAGCTAACACCTCCGGTGCCCAGCTGTTGAACGGGCGCATCCACCGTAAGACTGTCCACATCGATCGTGAATGCCTGGTTCGGATTTAGCTGAACCTGGTTGGCCGTAATATCCGTCGCCCCGCTCTGGCTGATGAGATCGCCCGCCGCGGTGATCGTCCCCGATGCGTTGTAAGTCTGCGCGCTTTCCGTCGTTACGGCCGGCAGACTGATGTCAGCCCCGCCGATGGAAACGGCCTTAGCCGGATTCCCGGTGGTCCCGATGGCATTGCTCACGGAGACGGTGCCTGTGCCGGCATCCAGGTTGACGTTACCGGTCAGGGTGACACCGGCACCGAGGGTCAAGTCGCCATCGTCACCCCCCTGCCCATCCCCGCTGGTGAGGTCTACATTGTTGAGGATGAGATTACTGACACTGCCCCCATTGGCGTCACCCAGTAACCCATCAGTCAGGTCACTATCGCGGTTGACGAGCAGCCCGGTGAGGGTTTTGGAATTGCCATCGAGTGCACCGGTGAACGCCCCCTCAGCGGCCGCATCGCCGGCGGGGACAAAACCATCTCGCCAGATCCCCTTGTTGGCCCGCACCTTGTCAGTGAGGTTGATGTCATTCGCGAGTTTATAGTCGCGCGCCGGCGCCACGCGTAAGAGCTGTAACTGCCGGGCATTGGCGATACGGCTGCTCCGCTCGGATCGCAGCAAAGGCCGCGTTTCCCCGTCCACCATGGTCCAGGTATCGTCGAAATCAAAACCCGACCAGGTTCCGCCGCTTTGGGTACCGTAGGTCGACTGGCTGTAAGGATTGGCCACATTGCGGCCGAAGGCGTTGGTGACTGTCCCAGAGCTACTTGCGGTCACGGCTCCAAGCTGATCCGCTGAACGCGCACTCAAAAAACCGGCGGCGTAGCTATTGGCGATCTCGCCACTCGACGTCATGCTACCCGCAAGCCCGCCAACGCTAGAGTCTGCGACCACATTGGTCGATGAAAAGGAATTGTCGATCACGCCTGTAACGAGGTACCCGACAAGACCGCCGTGGCTGACACTGGATGTTCTGCTGCCATTGGAAACCAAGCCGGCCGATGAGCTTCGATTGATTGAGACGAAATCCCCACCACCGCTCTCGACATGACCAGCCAGTGCGCCTACTGACCTCCTTCCTGCAACGATACCGTCAATATGTACATCGACAAGGGCGGGTGTCGTGGAGACATTGTTCCTGAATATCGGTCTTATCATTCCCGCAACGCCACCCACGTACTCATCACCGGCGACGTCGACGCCACTCATATGGAGATGGCTCACGCCTTTGGTACCGGATACAAACGCGAATAGGCCGACGCGGGCCTCACTGGGTCGGTGGATCGTCAATCCGTGGATCCGATTCCCCAATCCGTGGAAATTGCGACTGAAACCAATATGGGTATCACCAATCGGGTCAAATCCCTTGCCGCCATTCCAGGAGGCCGTCGGTGAGGCGTCGATATCGCTGCCAAGCGCATAATTCCTAGTGAGATTGCCGGCCATGCCCTGCAGGTCGGTGGCCGTGGTGCTGCCGGCGCTCCCGAGCGTGGTAATCACGATGTAATTATCGAGATTGCCACCGCTGCCGATCTTCTCGCTGAAGTTCGGGCCAGCCGGCAGCCGGACCGGCGCGTGGATACGCAACCGCGCATCACGCCCGTTCTCGACGCCATCCGCACTCGCGAGGCCATAACGCAGTGACAGCGCCCCATCCGTCGCCCCACTCCCGGATGGGCGACCATCCAACCGCCCTTCCAGGCGGATATCCCGTCCGGCCTTGAGTTGAAGCTCTCGGCTATCCCAGGTCACCGGCGCATCAAGGGTGAGGTTGCTATCCGTCCCGGTGGCGGTCAGGGTGATCGGGTTGTTTTCGCCGACGAAAATCGAATCGGCGGACAGCTGCATTGACCCTTTACTTTCGATGTTTTCGAGAACCGTCAACAACCCCGGCGTCTCTGCGGTGAGGTCTCCATGCACGACGGTCGGGTTATTGACATTACCGATGAAATCCAGCGTCCCGCCGGAGAGGAATGTCACCGCGCCAAGGCCTGTATGATTGACGCCGTTGACATAGATGGGATTCCCGGAAACCCGCGTATCAAAGACGGTCTTTGCCGCGGTGATTTGCGCCAGCCCTGCACCGATGCTGAGGTTAGTGCGATTGTCGTTGCCTAGCGCAATCCCATTCGAGGTCGCACTCGTACCATCCTTGATGGTGACCGTGCCTGAACCCGCATCGAGTAGGATTTCATTGAGATGGGACGCAAAACTGAAATTCTTCTCGGTGGTGACAGCAAAATCATGATCGTTGGTTGTCAAGCCACGATAGGTGATTCCGCTCACACCCCCGGTGACAGGTTTGATGACCAATCCCGAACCGACGCCCGATACAGTGGCGTCATGCCTCAGGGTGACCGGTCCTTGCGCATTGCCGGCTAGATCATCGATGACATTATCGCCGGTCAGCTCGAATTTTCCGCCACTGCCCGCACCAACCAGCATCAATTCCTCTGCGCGAATCCGTTTTCCGGCGACCTGTGTCAGCTCATGACCCGCGTCTATCACGAACTCAAGGTTGGCAGCATCAACATCACCCAGTCTGACCGTGTTGCTGGCGGCGCTCGCGTTACGGGCCTGAACGCGGACAGCGCTTTTTGGTGCATCGACGGTCAGCGTCCCACGCAGGTCAATGTGCGGGTTGGCGTTATCCGTTGTTGATAGATCGACATTCGCCGGCGTGTCGCTGTCGGCGTAATCGGGCAGGGTGATGGCCAGGTCATCGCGGAACGATAACGTGCCGGCCGAGATGCCCGCCTCCTCCAGGTAAGTCGTTTTCGCCTCAGCGACAACCGTCGTTGCAGTGAGGTCTTTGGTGAATTTAATCTCCCGTCCGGCCTTGAGGGTGATCACCCCTCCGCTCAGATTGCTGTCACCACCCTGAAAAAGCAGATCCCGGCCGGCCGAAAACACGATATCGCCCATCTCGGCGCTTTCTGGGGCAGAAAAGCCACCGACCAACAGATCGCTGTTATTACCGGTGGTACTGAATGTCGTGGTGCCGTTTTCCGCCTTGATATGGTCGAGTCCACCAAAAATCATGGTTCTCGCCGATCCGGCCGCACCGCCCAGCGACATGTCAGCATCATCCGCGGTAAGACGGATCGTGATGTCACCGGCCGCCGAACTGGGATCGGTTTGATTAGACCGGGTATTGATATGCACGCCGCTCACGTTCTGAGTCGCTTCGATGGTCACATTGCCCCCGGCAGTCCGGAGTGCAGGGCGAAGCGAATTGCGGCCGATATTAGTGGTCAAGGTGTTGTCCACCACCAAATCAATGGTGTTGCGAAGCGTGACATCCCCCCCAACCACCTGACCGGCGAACTTCCCGATACGGTTGTCCTCATCCAGATTGAAGGCGGCCTGGTTCGAACCGGTGAGGACGACCTCATCCGAATCCAGTCGAGAGCCGACGTTCTGCTCTACATCCCCGAACTGCGTCTCCAGCTCCAGATGGTTGGCATGGATATTATCCGTGCGAATCCCCACGCCCCCGGTCGTCTGTCCGGCGGCCGTCAGCCGGACATCCTTTAACGGTGATGCGGAAGTCCCGAGATAATGACCGGCCCCTTGGATGACGGCGCCATCCGCATCCGCCCACAACTGCAGGTTCCCGTCAGACACCACGTCGGCATCAAACCGAATGTCACCGGCAGCCTGAAGGTGTAAGAGATTATCGCTGGCAACACCATCAAGTCTGTCGACGACCGTGATGTGGCCCGCCTGCTCCCCGGTACCTCCGCTACCAATCGTTCGGACAATGACATTGGACGTACTCAACGACATCTGAAGCTGCGAGACCGTGAGAACAGAAGTGACCCCGGGAAAGCCAGGCTCCCAGATGTCGTTTTCTCGCGTGATGTTATTGCCCGCTTGCTGGTCACGGATTTCAAGATTGGTTGGATCGAGGAGTAGCACCCCGGGCTCCCCAGCTGGCGCCAACAGATCGGCGGTGCCTCTGAAATCCAGCAGCCGCTTGCCTGAGACCTCCGTAAACCCACCATCTCCTTGCGCACCAGCGCCGCGCGCGGAGACATGCCCGTTAAAAGCCGTGGTGCCGTCCGCCCAGACAACGGCGGTTCCACCATCACCCTGGTCCGTTGCACTGACATCGATTTCGGCCCCAGCCGCAACATCTACGCGTGCCGCCGTTCTCATGGCGCCGGCGCTGGTCAGCACGCGACGCGCTTCGTTCGCGCCGCCCTGCCAGTCACCGCCCACCAGCACCTCACCACCGGCGGTGGCGCCGCTGGCGTCTACCTCGGCGGTGGCCTCAAGCTCAATGTCCTCGCCCTCGATCTTAACCCGGCCGCCCTTGCCACCGCCCGAGGAGACATTGATCCGGCCAGCCGCCTGAATCCGGCTCACGGTCTCCGTCGGAGCGTCGGAATCCTCCGGGCGCAGCGCCTCCCCCGCGCTCGCATCTAGGTGCACCTGGCCTCCGCCAGTGCCGCCACGGGCATCAATGGACGAGTCGGCCTCAAGCTGAATGTGCTCAGCGCGAAGCGTTACCTCACCGCCGAGGGTCTCAGAGGTCACATCCACCTCGCCGGCGAGACGGATGTCCGGCCGCATGACCACAAACGCCTCCGGATCCGGCTGCGCGTCAGTGGCGCCACTATCGGATACGCCCGAGTCGTTGGCTCCGGCCTGGGCCCCCTCGTTCACCGCGGCGGCGCTCTCCTCGCTGCTGTCTTTCGAGCCGCTGTCGGACTCCTCCTTGGTATCGCCTTCGGATTTCTCCTCGGTGTCTTTCTCTTCGGAGGCTTCCTCCTCGCTATCGTCCTCGGCGTCGTTGCCCGCCGCGCG